>NZ_QMEZ01000020.1:0-3860 GCF_003315815.1 Micromonospora sp. LHW51205
ACAACAACACCCCACACAACCAACCCCACACACCACCACCCAACACACCCGGCAAATCCACCAAACCACCCCACCGCAACGGCACCTCCAAACCCACCACCCGACCCAAACCCCACACCGCAGAACCCGCGACATCCGCCAGCTCGTCCGAGTCGCCGACCGACACCGCCCCGCGCGTCAGCCACCACAACCGGCCCGACCCACCGACGTCGGTCAGCGCCTGCACCACGGCCAGCGCCGTCGACACCTCGGCGGCGGCCGGAACCGGGGACGCCTCCCGCGGCTCGGCCAGCGACAGCAGGGACACCACGTGCGCGTCCCGGGCGTCGGAGCTCATCGCCTCCAGCAGCAGCCGCGCCACCCGGTCGCGGTCGGCGCCGGCCGGGATCAGCACCGGGACCGCCCGGTCGGCCCGGGCAGCCAGCGCCGCGGCCACCGGGTGGTCCTCCTGCCCGGGCGCCATCAGCAGCAGCCAGGTTCCCGCCAACGTCGCGGAGTCCGGCACGGCGGCCGTACGCCACGTCGCCCGGTACCGCCAGGAGTCGACGACCGCCCGCTGCTGCGTCGCCCGCCGCCACCGGGCGAGCTTGGGCAGCAGCGCCGTGGACGGCTCGTCCGCGCCCACGGCGAGATCCTCGCCCAGCACGCCGAGGTCCCCGGACTCGACCGCCGCCCAGAACTGCTCGTCGGACGGGGCGTCGGCCCGCTCCGGAGCCGAGCCGGGCTGGGGGTCCTCCAGCCAGTAGCGCTGCCTGTCGAAGGCGTAGGTGGGCAGTTCCACCGCGCGCGGCCGGGTGCCGGTCTGGCCGAGGTACGCCGCCCAGTCGACGGCCACGCCGGCGGCCCAGAGCTGCCCGGCGGCAGTGGTGAGGGTGGTGACGTCGGGCTGGCTGCGGCGCAGCGTGGCGACGTACCGCACGTCGTCGGCGGTGTCCGCCTCGGCGGCCATGGCGGTGAGGACCGCGTCCGGGCCGATCTCCAGGAAGGTGTCCACCCCCTGTGCCCGCAACGTCGCCACCCCGTCGGCGAAGCGCACCGGCTGCCGCACGTGCCGCACCCAGTAGCCGGGCTCGGTGATCTCTGCGGAGTCCGCGACCGCGCCGGTCACGTTCGACACGATCGGGATCCGCGGCGGTTGCCAGTCGAGCCCCGCCACCACCGACGCGAACTCGTCCAGCATCGGATCCATCAACCGCGAGTGGAACGCGTGACTGACCGCCAGTTCCTTGACCCGCCAACCCCGCTCACGGCAGGCTGCCACCACCGAAGCGACCTCACCGGCGGCACCCGACACCACCACCGACGCCGGACCGTTCACCGCCGCCACATCCACACCCGCACCCGCACCCGACGACGCGATCAGCTCGGCGACAGCCTCCTCCGACGCACCCACCGCCGCCATCACACCGCCAGCCGGCAACGCCTGCATCAACCGGCCCCGCGCCGCCACCAGGGAACAGGCGTCCGACAGCGACAACATCCCCGACACGTACGCGGCCGTCACCTCACCGATCGAATGACCCGCCAGGAAATCAGCCCGCACACCCCACGACGCGAGCAACTCCCACAACGCCACCTCGACAGCGAACAACCCCGCCTGCGCGAACACGGTCTGATCCACCAGAGCCGCAGTCTCCGAACCCGGCTCCGCGAACACCACCTCGCGCAACGCACGCGGCAGACGCGGATCAATCTCCGCGCACACTTCGTCGAACGACGCCGCGAACACCGGGAACGTCTCGTACAGCTCCCGGCCCATGCCCGCACGCTGCGAACCCTGACCCGTGAACAACACCGCCCGACGACCCACCGACACCACACCCGCAGACCGGCCCTCGGCAACAGCCGACAGCCCGGCCACCAGCTCGTCCACGTCCGAGCCCCACACCACCGCCCGATACTCCAACGCCGCCCGAGTCGTCGCCAACGACCACGACACATCAGCCACCGACAGGTCAGACCGACCCCGCACGAACGACGCCAACCGCCCCGCCTGACCCGACAGACCCCGCTCCGAACGCCCCGACAGCACCCACGGCACCGGCACCCCGACGGGCACGGCAGACGCCGCGGCGTGCTCCGGCTCCGCCTGTTCGATGATCACGTGCGCGTTCGTGCCGGAGATCCCGAACGACGACACGGCAGCCCTGCGTGCGCGGCCCGCACCCGGCCACTCACGCGAGGCCGTTACCAACTCGACCGCACCCGACGACCAGTCCACATGTGACGAGGGCACATCCGCGTGCAGCGTCGCCGGTACGGTCCCGTGCCGCATCGCCAAGATCATCTTGATGATCCCAGCCACCCCCGCAGCGGCCTGCGTGTGACCGATGTTCGACTTCACCGACCCCAACAACAGCGGCACATCCCGGCCCTGCCCGTACGTCGCCAGCAACGCCTGCGCCTCGATCGGATCACCCAACGACGTACCCGTACCGTGCGCCTCCACCACATCCACATCAGCCGCCGACAAACCCGCACTCGCCAGCGCCTGCCGGATCACCCGCTGCTGCGACGGACCATTCGGCGCCGTCAAACCATTCGACGCACCATCCTGATTCACCGCCGAACCCCGCACCACCGCCAGAACCCGACGCCCGTCACGCCGCGCATCCGACAACCGCTGCACCACCAGCACGCCGACGCCCTCGGACCAGCCCGTGCCGTCCGCGGCGTCCGAGAACGACTTGCAGCGGCCGTCGGCGGACAGGCCGCCCTGGATCGAGAACTCGGCGAACGTGCCCGGTGAGGCCATCACGGTGACGCCGCCGGCCAGGGCGAGGTCGCACTCGCCGGACCGCAGCGCCTGCGCCGCCAGATGCAACGCCACAAGCGACGACGAACACGCCGTGTCCACAGTCACCGCCGGGCCCTCGAAACCGAACGAGTACGCCACCCGGCCCGACAACACGCTTGTCGCGTTGCCGGTGAGCAGGTGGCCGCCGACCTCCTGGGCCCGACCGACCGACCCGCTGGCGTACCCCTGGAAGCTGGCCCCGGCGAAGACGCCGACCGCGCCGCCCCGCAGGGTGGTCGGGTCGATGCCCGCCGACTCGACTGCCTCCCACGAGGTCTCCAGCAGCAGCCGCTGCTGCGGGTCCATGGCGAGCGCCTCCCGCGGCGAGATGCCGAAGAACTCGGCGTCGAACTCGCCGGCGTCGTAGACGAAGCCGCCCCTGCGGGCGAAGGACGTGTCGGACAGGCCGCTGCTGAGGAAGCTGTCCCAGCCCCGGTCGAGGGGGAACTCGGAGATGCCGTCGCGTCCGGTGGCGAGCAGTTGCCACAGTTCTTCCGGGGACGCGACACCACCCGGGAGGCGGCAGCCCATGCCGACGATCACGATCGGGTCGTCGTCGACGGTGGCGACCCTGCGGTCGGCCGGCGCGTCGCCCGATGCTCCGAGCACGGTCTCCCGGATGAAGGCGACCAGGGCGGCCGGCGTCGGGTGGTCGAAGACGAGGGTGGAGGGCAACGCGAGGCCGGTTTCGGCGGTCAGCCGGTTGCGCAGCTCGACTGCGGTGAGCGAGTCGAAGCCGAGGCGCTGGAACGCCCGGTCCGGTCGCACCGCCTCCACGGTGGCGTGGCCGAGCACCGTGGCGACCTGGGAGCGTACGAGGTCCAGGAGGGACGCCTCGACCTCCGGCGGCGTCAGGGCCGCGAGCCGCTCGCGCAGTGCGGAGGCCCGGTCGGTGGGGCCGGTCTCGGCTCGGGACGCCGCCTCGATCGCCGCCTGTGCTTCGGGGATGTCGGTGAACAACCGGGACGGACGCAACGCCGTGAACGACGGCACAAACCGATCCCACCGCACATCCGCCACCACCACCTGCCCCTCACCACCATCCAACGCCCGCTGCAACGCC
>NZ_QMEZ01000021.1:0-2901 GCF_003315815.1 Micromonospora sp. LHW51205
GCGTTCGTCCTCGCCACAGCACCACCATCAGCGCACACCCTGCACTGGTCGATCTGGCGACGAACATCCCAAGCCCGAGCCCGTCGATCCCACTACCAGCGCAGACGAGCGAAGTGACGTTGGAGTACTAGTCGACTGTTCCATCTGACGCACGATCCCGGGAAGAACCTCAGCAGCGTGGGCAAGGGCTCTGGCGCTTCTATCGAAGCTGTCCGTAGCGAACACCTCGGCCGAGTAGGCCAGAGCTCTCGCCGTCCGGGAGTCGATGCCGCTCTCAGAGGACGCCATCCTGCGGATGATCTGCTTCAGCTCTGCCACTGTCTCAGCTGTGACCGTCCCCGTCTCCTCCAACTGCTTGGTGATCATCTCCAGCCGCTCCAGCGGGGGTGCCGCAAGCTCGGTCAGCGCCTTCATCAAGGTCTCCACATCGGCGACCTTCAGCCGGTTAAGCACGGAGGTATCTGCACCCTCGTGCTCGACCTTCCACCGCTTTAGCAACTCCGGTGGGTACAGCCGCGCATCCCCATCAACCTCTTCATGGTGACCAAGGCAGAGCAGGATGAGGTTGGAGAAGGAGTCGCGTTCCTCGGCTGGCAAGTCCTCCCGGTACCGAGCGGCGCCTGGCCTCACTCCGTAGATGTGAGCGGCCTGCGCGTTCTTCTGGTAGACACCGGGCCGAACTTCTAGCACGACCGGCATAGGACAACCGGGGGCGTAGCACTTACCGTTGCTGACCGCCCAAAGGGCAGCCACTGTCGCTGGAGGAAGACTTTTACGGATGCCAGCGCCGTCGGCGCGAGGCTTGGGAGCAGTCGACATCCTCACAGAGTGGCAGGCAGGTATGACAGAAGGTGGTTACGACGCTCGGCTGGATACCACCGTTCTAGCAAGAAAACCGTTCACGTGCCAGAAGGCTCCTGGCCGCCGCCTCCCAACTGCTCCGACCCGGTTAAGTACCGGCAGGGTTGATCGCCACCAAGTCGGCGCACATGCAGCCTGAGCTATCGCTTATCGCATCAAGCGTCCTTGGATTTATCCCCAGCACGAGAACCCTTACTGAGGGCAAAGAGGGAACCGATAACCGTCACGAGGGATGCCCCACCAAATAGTCCAGCACCAACCGCATGACCCTTGGTGATCAGAAAAACGGATGCCGCAGTGGAGGCGAAGAGGAAGAGGAACACCAGAATAATGACAAGCCGCCTGTCGAAGCCCTGACTTCGCACAGCCGCCACTTCAGCATCAATCAGCCGGCGGTCACAGTCGTGGCGATGCGATTGCTCTCGCTCAGTCAGCTGGAAAGCACGCTCTGCGCCGTTCTCCACAACGGAATCGAACTGCTTCAGCATTGACGGGTGAGGAAACGAACCGCTGTACGTTTCCGACAGGACCAAGCGCTTAGCTAGAGCCTGAACGTCGCTCGAACTCGGGTCACCGCCCCCGTCAAGTTTGGCTACCTCCCGTGCGAGACGCTCCAGCGAACCGGCGCTTCCACTGCCGGGAGTAACCGCGACATCGTCAGGGCTTGTCATTCCTTATCTCCACGATCGGCCGCCGAGCCCCTGAAAAGATCTTCATCAAACAGAGGCAGCTGCCGTGGCCGGCGAGCTATTTTCTGCAAAAGTTCCACGATGACAATGCGCACTCGGTCACTAATGTGGGCTACGTCACCCTGTTCGATGAGTTGATTCGCCACCATCACCACAAATTCAGGGTTCTCATCAGCGGCAAGCTTGAGTAGAGCAATGAAGGCGTCATCGCGAATCTCTCCCACGTCATCGAAGAGCGCGAGTTGATCATCCAGCAAGCCGCCGCCGTGCACAATGCGGTTGCGCATCCTCCTTAGCTCAAGAATGTGGTCGTAGCCCCAACCTGCTTGGCGCCTTATCAGCCTGTTCAGATAGTGTTCAAATCGCTGCCGCTCCGCCGCAGGAAGACGAGAACCACGCAGAGATCGCAGGAGGGGCTTCGTGGACTCGTCAGGGATGAGGGACTGTGACCGGTGCTCGTCAGGAGCCTCCACCGCCACAACCTCCTCCCTCCTACGCAGCATGTTCGACAAGGCTAGCGCCTCTTAGCCTTCCCGACGGTAGCGGCATGGGCAATCCCTACCCGCGCCATACCCGCAGGTTTCCTGCTGCCATCCCGTCTGCCGCCGACCCACACACCGTGGAGCGGGCCAGGGCCAGGGCGACAAGGTGGAGCGCCCTACCGGACGTACGACCTTGTCGCCCTGGCCCTGGTCTGCTCGGCTTGCCTGGGTCGGTGGCTGGCGGGATGGCATCCCACCTCAACCACCCACCTACCGGAACCGTTCGGCAACTCCATCTCGGAGTCGTCTGGCCCCCGCCGGAGGCACAGCTCTAACCCGCCCTCTCCCTCACCCCACCACCCCCACACCCACCTCCACCCCTTCCCCACCCTGGGCCTGAGCGACTGTGCAGGACCGTTCGGCAACTTCGTCCGCCGCGGTTGGCCTGCCGGATCTCGTGCTGCTTCGGATCGTCGGCATCGGGTGGAAGCGTGTGCGCCTGGCCCTGGTCGTCCTTCGGGACTCGTCACCGGGTCACCTCACTGACCCAGGGGTGACGCGCGGGGCGGGCGTGGGGTTCGGGCCGGCTGACTTTTCCGCCCCGGCGCCTTTGCGCCGGGGCGGCGGCTCCGCAGGAGCCGTTTGCCGCGCCCCAGCCCGCGCCGCGCGGAGCGCGCTTGATCCAGTACAGGCTAATTCGGCAACAGATCACCGGCTGCACTCCGAGTCGACTCGGCCAGCACTGTCGGCTCCGCCTGAAAACTGACCCCGTGGTTCCGGCTGAATTTTGACCCCTTCCGGAAGCATCGGGAGGTGCTGAGCGTGGAGGACTGGGCGGAGATCCGTCGGTTGCACCGGGCAGAGCGGAT
>NZ_QMEZ01000022.1:0-1952 GCF_003315815.1 Micromonospora sp. LHW51205
GTGGCCACGCCGACGATGCGCTCGCCGGAGGTCGTCCAGTCGTGCGCCAGACGGTGCCATCAGCCCAACGCACTGGAGTTGACTCGATCGCTGCTTTCGAGCCCGGCTCCTGCTGCGGCGCTCGGCGAGACCTACAGCGAGTGGGTGCTGTCCACGCTCCGTACGTTCGGGGCGGCGGTGTGGCGCGACATGCTGTCTCATCTGGAGCAGACTCTTGATGCGGAACCTGTCAAGTCAACTGAGACAATTTCTTGATTTTGTTTAGCTTTGTGCTGGTGGAAGAGGGGCTCCGGCCGAGGTCACGGCCTGTTCCGGGTGGCTGTTGTCGGGTTTGTTGATCCATGCCCGGTCCGGTAGCCGGGGTGGTTGGGGACGGCGGCGTCCGAACCGTTCGGGATGTGCGGCCCAGGCGGCGTCGAGGGTGCGTTGCCGCTGTTCACGGATCTGTCCGGCGGTGCCGTGGTGGACCGATGCCGGGGTGTGCAGGCCGATCCCGGAGTGCCGGTGTTCGTGGTTGTAGTAGCTGTAGAACGCTTCGCAGTGCTGTCGGGCGTGCTGGATCGATCCGAACCGCTCTGGGAACGTGGGGTCGTACTTGAGTGTCTTGAAGCTGGCCTCGATGTACGGGTTGTCGTTGGAGGTCTTGGGCCGGCTGTGGCTGCGGCCGATTTTGAGATCGGTCAGCAGCTGGGTGACGGTCTTGCTGGTCATCGCGGCGCCGCGGTCGGCGTGCACGGTCAGCTGATCGGGGTTCACGCGTTCGCGGGCGGCGGCGTCGGCGATCAGCGCTTCGGCGAGTTGGCCGTCCTCGTGGGCGGCGACCATGTGCCCGACGACGTAGCGGGACCAGATGTCGATCACCGTGTAAAGGTGGAACCAGACGCCCTTGACCGGGCCGCGCAGCTTCGTGATGTCCCACGACCACACCTGATTCGCGGCGTCGGCGACCAGTTCGGGTTTGGTCCGGGCCGGATGGGTGGCCTGGCTGCGGCGTTCGCCGGTCTGCCCGGCGGCCCGCAGGATCCGGTACATCGTGGACTCCGAGCACCACCAGCGGCCCTCGTCGAGTTCGCGGGCCCACACCTGCGCCGGGGCCAGATCCACGTATGGCGGGCTGTTGAGCAGGTCCAGGACCTGCCGGCGTTCAGGCTCGGTCAGCGCGGACGGCGGCGGCTTACGCGGCGCCCGTGGCCGGGAGACCAGCGGCGGGGCACTACGGCGATACAGCGTCGCCCTCGACAGGCCGGTCAGCCGGCACGCGGGCGCGATGCCCCACAACGGCGTCAGCGCCGCCTGCGCCTCGGCGAGGACGAGTTCGGCATCGCCACGGCATCCGCGCTCTCGGAGAGCAGTTCCAAGAGCGCGTGAGCTTTTCCCATGATCGACAACGCGGTCTGGGTCTTGTTCAACTCGGCCTGCAGGCGGGCGTTCTCCCGCTGAAGACGGGAAAGTTCAGCGTTCTCGGCCTTCTTCGCCGCCCGCGCAGCCGATTGCCGCCGGTCCGTCAGGCCGGCCGCGGCTCCGGCATCCCGCGCCTTGCGCCAGTCGAGAAGGTGTGAACCGTACAGCCGTTCCCGGCGCAGAATCGCCCCGCGAGCCGCCGCATCCGGCGCCGACTCGTACTCGTCCAGAATCCTCGCCTTGAACTCCGCGGTGAATGTCCGCCGCTGGGGCCGGGCGTCCGGATCCAGACTCTCATGGGGCCTCGACGTCATGCTGATGTGCTCTCCTCAGGGCCGTCCAGGAAGAGTATCCCCTGGTAGACGGGCTGTCTCACATCAGCGTGACAGGGAGGGGAGTGCCGCTGCCGGTATGGAAGCAGGAGACCGAACTGCTGGTCGGTGACCCGAACTGGCATGTGCGCGCCGGTCTCCTGCGTGGGCTGCTCAGCGCTACAGGAGATCCGCATCTCGTTGTAGGGGTCGTGGGTCGACTTGTTGTTGATGCCCCGC
>NZ_QMEZ01000023.1:0-1417 GCF_003315815.1 Micromonospora sp. LHW51205
TCCTGTCACCGGTCGCGTCGGCGATTCTTGCCGCTCGCGTGCTGCCGACAAGCTCACGCCTCGGATGCTCTGACCTGCGTGTTCAACCCGTTGAGGATCTTGTTCAACCGGGCGGCGGCGGGCAATGTACCCGTGGTCGGCGCGGAGCGCGGTTTCCAATCCGAGGCCCGGATTTGTAATCCCCTAGGCCGTGTGTCATAAGTGCCCGTGGCCCTGCTGTGAGGTGATCGGCTGGGTGTGTCGGTGATCGATATGCGGTGAGGTCTCCGGTAGATGGGTTATCGACCAAGACAACCATCTGCACGGAGACCTCGTGGCCAGCGTAGCGGTGACGAGGCGGCACGACCTGACCGACGCGCAGTGGGCGGTGCTGGAGCCGTTGCTGCCCGGGCGGAAGAAGCCGGGTCGGCCGCCGAAGTGGAGCAAGCGGCAGCTCATTGACGGGATCAGGTGGCGGGTCCGTACGGGTGCGCCGTGGCGGGACGTGCCGGACTGCTATGGGCACTGGCGGACGGTGTACGGGCTGTACCGGCGCTGGCAGCGGGCGGGGGTGTGGGCGGGGATCCTGGCCGGGTTGCAGGGTAGGGCCGACGCGCTCGGGTTGATCTCCTGGGACGTGAGTGTGGACTCCACGATCGTGCGGGCGCATCAGCACGCCGCCGGCGCCCGCCGGGGCAGTCACACGCAGGTCGAGCCGCCGGGCGGCAGCAGCGCCGCCGAGCCGGCGGATCACGCGCTGGGCCGGTCCCGGGGCGGTCTGACGACCAAGCTGCACCTGGCCTGCGAGCAGGGCCGCATGGTGCTGGCGTTCGTCATCACCGGTGGGCAGCGCGGCGACAGCCCGCAGTTCACCACTGTGCTGGACCGCATCCGGGTGCCTCGTCTCGGTGTCGGGCGGCCCCGGTGTCGGCCGCAGCGGGTCCTGGCGGACAAGGCGTACAGCAGCAAGGCCAACCGCGGCTACCTGCGGCGCCGTGGTATCGGCTGTGTCATCCCGGTCAAGGCCGACCAGGCCGCGAACCGCCGTAAGAAGGGCTCGGCGGGTGGCCGGCCACCCGCCTTCGACCCCAGCGCATACCGGCAGCGTCACGCCGTGGAGTGCGGCATCAGCCTGCTCAAACAGCACCGTGCCGTGGCCACCCGCTACGACAAACTCGCAGTGCGCTACGAAGCCACCGCCACCATCAGCATGATCGACAACTGGCTCCGGCGCCTCGAACGGCACTTATGACACACGACCTAGACGAGTAGTTCCGAAGTCAGGGGTCGATGTCTGGGCATGAAGAGAGGGCATCCAAGATCATGGTGTGACGCAAGACCTGGATACCCTCTTGACCGCACTGTACGTGAAGATCGACGACAGCATCCGCACCCCCCGGTGGCGGGGACGGCCGCCGCTACTGACCGACTCCGAACT
>NZ_QMEZ01000024.1:0-1411 GCF_003315815.1 Micromonospora sp. LHW51205
TAGTACTCCAACGTCACTTGGATTCGGCGTTGGGCGTGGCGTGGGTATGAGGGCGGCCACCGCGTTGATCATCGATGGTTTGTGAGGACAACCGAAGATCGCGCGATGGCCGTGGGCCACAGCGTAGACCCCAGCCGGTGGCGGGTCATCCTGGACGAGGCGGTGTCGCGTGTCGCTGACCGGTTCGTGCGGGCCGAGCCGCGGGCGACGGCCGGGCGGTTCGTGGAAGGGCTGCTGTCGGACACCGAACAGAAGACCTGCTGGTCGCTTGCGGAACGGGCGGGTAACGCTGATCCGCAGGCGATGCAGCGGCTGCTGCGCACGGCGGTGTGGGACGCCGACGCCGTCCGCGACGATGTGCGTTCCTGGCTGATCGAACAGCTCGGCCACCCCGACGCGGTGCTGGTCACCGATGAGACCGGGTTCCTCAAGAAAGGGGTGTGCTCGGTCGGGGTGCAGCGGCAGTACACCGGCACCGCCGGCCGTGTCGAGAACAGCCAGGTCGGGGTGTTCCTGGCCTACGTGTCACCGACGGGACGAGCGATGATCGACCGTCGGCTCTACCTGCCGGAGGCGACCTGGTGCGACCGTCCCGACCGGCTCACCGAAGCCGGCGTTCCCGACCAGGTCGGGTTCGCGACGAAGCCTGCCCTGGCCCGGCAGATGATCGCCGCCGCGATCGAGGCTGGTGTCCCATTCGGGTGGGTGACCGGCGACGAGGTCTACGGCGCCGACCCAGGCCTGCGCACTGAGCTGGAACAACGCGAGATTGGCTACGTCCTGGCGGTCGGCTGCGACCGACGCGTGGCCGTCAACGACGGCCGCACCCTGATCCGCGTCGACGACCTCGCCGACCGGATCCCCACCCGCGAGTGGCAGCCGCACAGCTGCGGCCCCGGGGCGAAAGGGCCACGCGAGTACCTGTGGGCCTGGATCACCACCGCCACCAGGCCGGGTGAGCACCGATGGCTGCTGATCCGCCGCAACCGCACCACCGATGAGCTGGCCTTCTACCTGTGCTGGTCACCCCGCCCCGTCCCGCTGCACGCACTTGTGCGAGTAGCCGGCTCCCGCTGGAGCATCGAAGAGCTGTTCCAGACCGGCAAAGGCCAGGTCGGCCTGGACCACTACCAAGTCCGCGGCTGGACCGGCTGGCACCGCCACGTCACCCTGGCCATGCTCGCCCTGGCCGTCCTGACCATCCTCGCCGCCACCGCGCAGCAGCCCAACACTGATGCGGAGATCATCGCGTTGACCCTCGCTGAGATCCGCCGCCTCCTCAACGCGTTCGTCCTCGCCACAGCACCACCATCAGCGCACACCCTGCACTGGTCGATCTGGCGACGAACATCCCAAGCCCGAGCCCGTCGATCCCACTACCAGCGCAGACGAGCGAAGTGACGTTGGAGTA
>NZ_QMEZ01000003.1:0-897206 GCF_003315815.1 Micromonospora sp. LHW51205
GACGAATCTCCTCCTCACCCAGACCCACCAACTGACGACCACCCACCGAGATCTCCCCCGAAATGGCCGTCCGCTTCACGTTGTGCAGACCCAGGATCGCCAGCGACGTCACGCTCTTACCGGAACCCGATTCCCCCACGATCCCCAGCGTGCGACCCCGCTCGACAGCGAACGACACCCCGTCCACGGCCCGCACCACACCGTCCTCGGTGTCGAACCGCACCCGCAGATCCGTGACCCGCAGGTACGGGTCCTCGCCGCGTCGCGGCGTCGGAAGCTCCACCATGTCCGTCTCCTCCTCCTCAGCCCAGCCGGACCCGTGGGTCGATCACCGCGTACAGCACGTCGACGACGATGTTGGCGACCACGATGAACACGGCCGCCAGCAGCACCGTCGCCATCACCACCGGCAGGTTGAGGAACTGCACCGCCTCCACTGTCGCCTTGCCGAGGCCCTGGAGGCCGAAAATGGTCTCGGTGATGAACGTGCCGCCGAGGCTGGTGCCGATGTCCAGCCCGGCGATGGTGACGATCGGCGTGATCGCCGCGCGCAGCGCGTGCCGGGTGTGCACCTGCCGCGCGGGCAGCCCTTTCGCCCGGGCGGTACGGATGAAGTCCTCCGACAGGGTCTCCAGCATCTGCGCCCGGGACAGCCGGGCGTACAGCGCCGAGTTGAGGAAACCCAGCGTCATCCAGGGCAGCAGCAGCCCGGCCGCCCACCGGGCCGGGCTCTCGGTCAGCGGCGTGTAGCTGGGGAACGGCAGCAGCCCGGTGGAGTAGACCAGCAGGTAGAGCAGGATCAGACCGAAGAAGTAGACCTGCATGGACGCGCCGGCCAGTGTGACGCCGATGGCGGCGCGGTCGAACGCCGTACCCCGGCGCAGCGCCGACACCATGCCCAGGGAGATGCCGAGGCCGAGCCAGAGCACGGCGCCGCCGAGGACGATGCTGAACGTCACCGGGGCGCGCTGCGCGACGATCTCGGTGACCGGCTGGTTGTTGCGGAACGAGTAACCCAGGCAGGGCGCCGGGCAGTCCTGCCGGAAGTCCCCCTCGCCGTAGGTACGGCCGGCGAAGACGCCCCCGACGAAGTCCGCGTACTGCCGGGGTAGCGGCTGGTCGATGCCGAGCCGGCGCTCGACCTGGGCGATGTCCTCGGCCGTGCAGTTCTTGCCGCACATCACCTTCGCCGGGCTGCTCGGCACCGCGAAGAAGAGACCGAATGTGACGAGGCTGATGACGACCAGGGTCAGGGCGGCGACGAGCAGCCGCCGGACGACGAAACGGAGCAACGGGAGCACCTCCCCCGGGTGGGGCGCGGGGACGGCCGCGATGGCAGCCGTCCCAGCGCGGCTGTCACTTCTTCACGTAGATGCCGTTGAGCGAGATGATCCCGAACGCGTCGCTGAGGAAGGCGTTGCCGACCTTCGAGCCATGCAGCTCGTAGGTGGCGTCGTAGTAGCAGGGCACCACCGGCGCGTACTTCTCCATGATCATGCGGTCGAGCGCCATCCAGCCGGCGTCCTGCTCCGCGGCGGGCAGGGCGCGGACCCGGTCGATCTCCGCGCCGACCGGCGCCTCGTTGAGGTACGACAGGTTCTGGTTGCCCTCGGCCACGATCTCCCGTCCGTCGTAGACCGGCGGGATGACTGTGGAGCCGGTGGGCCAGTCCGAGCCCCAGCCGGTGAGGTACAGGTCGTAGGGGTTGTCCTTGCGGCCCACCTCGTCGTAGTAGCTGCTGTTGTCGATCGGCTTCATGACGATGTCGAAGCCCATGTCGGTGAGGTTCTTGCGCAGCGCCTCGGCCTGCTGGGTACGCAGTTCCAGGCTGGAGTGGGCGAGCACCAGCTTCGGCCGCTTTCCGGCGAGCAGCTCGGCGGTCTTCGCCTTGTCGCCGGTCACCGGGGCGTTGAACACGTCGTACGGCACGAACCCGGCGGTGGTGGGTGACATCAGCGTGGTCGCGGGTGTCCCGGCGGCCTGGCCGCCGAGGACCTTGAGCAGGGCGTCCTTGTCGACCGCGTAGTTCAGCGCGCGCCGTACGTTCAGGTCGGTGACCCGCTGGGTGTTGATGCTCAGCACCCAGTTGTACTGCGTCGGGCCGCGCACCACCCGGTCGGCGACGCTGGCGCCGGTGGTGCGGGGCAGCACCGACGGTGGCACGTCCGACCAGCTCAGCGCCGCCTGGTCGGCCGGTCCGTCGGCGACCAGCCGCTCGGCGATCTGGGCCTGCTCCAGGCCGAACGTCATCCGGACCGTGTCCGGGTACGCGTTGCGGAGCGGGTCGGTCGCCGGATCCCAGTTCGGGTTGCGTTCCAGCTCCAGCGACACGTCGCGCTGGTAGGACTTCACCCGGTACGGGCCGGACGAGAACGGCCGCAGATCGTAGTTGGCGCGGGTGTCCTTGGCGGCGGGCACCGGCGCGCTGGTGGGCAGCGCCGCCGCGTACGGCATGTCGCAGTGCGGCTGCGGGAACGTGAACCGGATGGTCCGGTCGTCGGGGGTGGTGACGCCGTCGGGCACCGGCTTGCCGCCGTCGTACGGTCCCTTGTAGGTGGCGTTGTACGCCCCGCCCGGGTAGAGCCACTGCTGGATGTAGTGCGGGCCCTCGTTGAGGTTCGCCGCGAACGAGCGGGCGATGCCGTGGGCGACGTCCTTGCTGCTCACCGGCGTGCCGTCCTCGTAGCGCACGCCGTCGCGCAGCGTGAACTCCCAGACCTTGCAGTCGCCGTCGACGTCCTTGCCGGGGTTGGTGGCCAGGTCGCCGACGAGCAGCAGCTTGCCGGTGCCGTCCTCCTTGTAGCCGTTGAGCGGGCGGTAGAGCATCCCGCCGGCGACCTGCTGCACGTTGACGTAGTTGCGGGCCGGGTCGAGGTGTTCGAAGTCGGCCGGCTGCATGACGGTGAGGGTGCCGCCCCGGGACGCGCCGTCGACGGGCTTCGCCGGGCCCTGGTTGTCGGCGGCCTCGTACGAGATCGAGCCGCTCTGGGTCTTGGTCTTCTGGTCGTCGCCGCCGCTGTCGTCGGGCGTGGGGTTGCAGCCGGCGGCGGCCAGCGCCGCCGCGGCGAGGACACCTGTCAGTGTCCGGGTTCGTGCGCGCACGGTGTGCTCCCTTCGTGCCCGGCGGCCCCCGCCGGCCGGGCGTGTGATGGCCGTGGGGACTACCGGGTGGAGCGGGGATCCAGCGAGTCGCGCAGCGCGTCGCCGAGCAGGTTGAACGCCAGGACCAGCAGGAAGATCGTCAACCCGGGGAACAGGGTGTACCAGGGGTCGCTCGCGACGTAGCCGATGCTGTTGAAGATCATGCGGCCCAGGTCGGGCGTGGGTTCGGTGACGCCGATGTTGACGAACGCCAGCGCCGCCTCGATGGCGATGAACTGGGGCACCATCAGCGAGACGGTGACCAGGATCGGCGCCCAGATGTTCGGCAGCAGCTGCCGCAGCAGGATGTGCGCGGTGCCTGCACCGGCGGCCCGGGCCGCGTCGACGAACTCCCGCTCCCGCAGCGAGATCACCTGCCCGCGGACCAGCCGCGCGGTGTACGTCCAGCTGAACAGGCCGAAGGTGGCGACGATCAGGGCCACCCGGAAGGCCGGCGACGGCGCCTCCCGGTCGGAGTAGAAGCGGTCCTGCAGGATCGGGATGACCGCGAGGGCAAAGATGAGGAACGGGAACGCCAGCGTGAGGTCGATCAGCCAGTTGACGAGACTGTCCAGCCAGCCTCTGGCCCATCCGGCCAGCACACCGACCGCGACGCCGATCCCGGAGGCCAGCAGCGCCGAGGTGAACGCGATGAACAGCGACGTCCGAAGGCCGTAGACCAGTTGCATCAGGATGTCCCGGCCACTGCCCGGCTCAAGGCCCAGCCAATGATCTGAACTGATCCCGCCGGCATACCCGATCGGCATTCCGAAATCGTTCAACCGGTCGACGAACTTGTCGGTCGGGTCGATTCCGGTGAGCCGCCCCAGCAGCGGCGCGCCGAGCGCCACCACCGCGGCCACGAGGAGCGTCAGGGCGCTGACCCGGGCCGTACGGTCCCGCTTGAGCCGCAGCCAGGCGAGCTGGTTCGGTGACCGGCCGACGAACTCCGCGGTCCGGCCGGCGGGCTCCGGGCCGGCCTGGATCTCCGGGACGGAAATGGTCGCGTCGGCGGCCGTGGTCCGGGGCGGCGGGTGTGAGAGATCGCTCATGAACAGTCCCTCCGACGGGGGCGGAAACGCCCTGCCACCCGACGATAAAGCGATACGGAGCATCGGAAAGAATCGTTACGGTAACGGCCGTTCCGGTTGTCATCCATTGACAACGATTCGGCGTACGGAATGCATCGGCGCAATAACGGGCCGATTTGGTTGTCAGCCTTTCAGGCATGCATCACGCTTATTCGGAATGCGTTTACGCGAGGCGCGGAAGCGGTTGTCAGCCGTTCGGGCATTCCCGTACGCCGATGTCACACCGAACGTGCGACGCGGTCGGCTGGTGTAACACTTCGTGACTCTTCGCGTTCACACCGTCCACCTAGGGTTCTCGGCGGCCCGGTTACGCACGACGGACCGGGCCACCCATCGGCCCCGCACCCCGGGGCCCCGACGGAAGGACCACCCATGCCCTTCGCCCGACGTACCGCCGCACTGGCCCTGGTCGCCGCGCTCGGCGCCCTCGCCGCGCCGGCCTCCCCCGCGCAGGCCGCGCCGCGCCCCGGCCCGCAGACCCCATCGGTGCTGCTGCTCACCGTCGACGACGGCGCCGGCGTACGCGCCACGGTGCTGACCTGCGGGCCGACCGGCGGTCTGCACCCCGACCCGATCACCGCCTGCCGGCTCGTCGCCCACGTCGACGGCGACCTGGACGCGCTCGACGTGGACGGCGCGCCGTGCACCTCCCAGTACGCCCCGGTCGTCGCCCGCGCCGCAGGCTTCTGGCAGAACCGCCCGGTCTCCTACACGCGCACGTTCGCCAACCCCTGCCTGATGCAGCGCACCACCGCCTCCCTCTTCACCTTCTGACCCTCCCCTCTCGTTCTGGTTGATCATGAGGTTGGCGGCGGTTGCCGTCCGTTTTGTCGCCGTCAACCTCATGATCGACGGGGTGGGTGGGGTGGGGGTGGGGTGGGTGCGGAGAATGGTGCGGGTGGACGGGGGTGCTGTGGAGGCGCGCACGGTCGGTGGCGGGCGGGAGCTGCGGGCGGACTGTTCGCGCTGCGCCGGGGTCTGCTGCGTCGCGCCGGCGTTCACCGCGTCCGCCGACTTCGCCATCGACAAGCCCGCCGGACGGCCCTGCCCGAACCTGGGCGCCGACTTCCGCTGCGGCATCCACACCGAGCTGCGGCAACGCGGCTTCCCCGGATGCACCGTGTTCGACTGCTTCGGCGCCGGCCAGCACCTCACCCGGCACACGTTCGCCGGCCGCGACTGGCGCGCCGACCCGGCCACCGCAGCGCGGATGTTCGACACCTTCGCGGTGTTGCGGCCCCTGCACGAGTTGCTCTGGTATCTGACCGAGGCGGTACGCCTGACCCCGCCCGGCCCGCTGCGCGACGAGCTGACCGCCGCGCTGGACGAGACCGGCCGGCTCGCCGACGGCACCCCTGACGAGCTGCTCGCGCTCGACGTCGACGCGCACCGGGACCGGGCCAACCGGCTCCTGTCCCGCGCCTCCGAACAGGCCCGCGCCGGGAAGGCCGGCCCGGACCGCCGGGGCGCGACGCTGATCGCTGTGGACCTGCGCCGTACCCCGCTGGCCGGGGCCAACCTGCGCGGCGCCTGCCTGATCGGCGCGGACCTGCGGGGCGTACGGCTCGGCGCGGCCGACCTGACCGGCGCGGACCTGCGCGGGGCCGACCTGCGCGGCGCAGACCTGAGCGAGTGCCTGTTCACGCACCAGTCGCAGCTCGACGCCGCGCGCGGCGACCACCGCACGGTCCTGCCGCCGGGGCTGCGCCGCCCGGCCCACTGGTCCCTGACGCTGACCCCGGCCCGCCCCCGGCCACGCCCCAGCCGCCGCCGCTGACCCGCCCGGCCCACCGGTCCGGACACTGGGCGACGATCAAGGAGTTTGTGGCTGCTTCGGGGCCGGATCGGGACACAAACTCCTTGATCAACCGGGAGAAGGGGGCCGGCGGGCGGAGGGGGCGGGGTTTGGTGGGGATGGGGTGGGGTAGGCGGCGCGGACGACTGTTGGTCGACGGGAGGGGCACCGGTGGGATATCGGGCACGCGACGGTGAGGAGCCGGTCGATCCGGCGCACGCCGAGGACGAGGCCGGGCAGGTTCCGCTGGTGCAGACGGCCGCGGACACCGACGTGCCGGCGCCCGCGCCCGGCGTGCCGAAACCGGACGAGGTGACCGAGGACGACGGCTCCGGCATGGCGGGCGGCGCCTCCGGCAGCAGCTCGGGCGGCTCCTCGATGCCGACCCACCCGGACGCGGCCCGCGGACGGGACGCCGCCGGCTGAGCAGGCGCGAGCACCGGCCGGACACCAGGCCACCCGAACGTTTGCCGTCACCCGCTGCGGGCAGGAGTGCGACATGACCAGTGAAGAGTCCTTCGGCCGCGCGGCCGGCGACGAACCCGACGGCGTGACCGCGTACGAGGCGTCCCTGCGCCCGCCCGGCGAGTCCCTGCACACCACCGACGACACCGGTGACGACTTCGCCGACCTGCCCGCCGAGGACCGCCGGTCCGCGCGGGAGGTCAGCCGCGCCGGCTACGACGTCGACGCGGTCTCCGGAACCGGCGACCCGTCCGAGGAGCCGGAGGAGATCGAGGAGGGCCGGCCGCTGCGCTGACGCGTGCGCGGGGCGGCGGCCGTGCCGCTCCGCGCCTCGGTCATGCCCCGGTTCGCCAGCGCGTCCGCGCGTTCGTTCTCCGGGTGCCCGTTGTGGCCCTTCACCCACAGCCACGTCACGTCGTGCCGGGCACAGGCCGCCTCCAGCGCCTGCCACAGGTCGGCGTTCTTCACCGGCTGCTTCGCGGCGGTCAGCCAGCCGTTGCGCTTCCAGGCGTTCAGCCAGCCGGTGATGCCGTTGCGTACATAGGTGCTGTCGGTGTGCAGCCGTACCGTGACCGGGCGGGTCAGGCTCTCCAGCGCCCGGATCGCGGCGGTCAACTCCATCCGGTTGTTGGTGGTCGGGGTGGCCTCGCCGCCGCACAGCTCCCGCTCGTGCCCGCCCCAGCGCAGCACCGCGCCCCACCCACCGGGCCCGGGATTGCCGCTGCACGCGCCGTCGGTCCAGATCTCCACGACCCGGCCGGTCTCCGCCTCCGCCATGCCCGGCAACCTACCGGGTACGCGAGCACGCGGGACCACCCGACCCGCCGCGCGCGGCTAGCGTGCCGGTATGACCGCTCCCCCGGACTTCGCCACCCTCTGCAACTTCCGGGACCTCGGCGGCTGGCGGACCGGCGACGGCCGCACCGTCGCCCGGGGCCGCCTCTACCGCTCCGACTCGCTGGCCAAGCTCGCCGGTGACGACCTGCAGCAGTTCGCGGCGCTCGGCGTCCGCACCGTGATCGACCTGCGCTACCCGTGGGAGATCGCCGACCGCGGCCGGGCCCCGGAGAGCCTCGGCGTGACCTGGCACAACCTGAGCATCGAGCACCGGCCGTACGTGCAGGCCGACATCGATCCCGACGTGGACCCGTGGCGCTACCTGGCCGACCGGTACGCCGAGGTGGCCGAGGACGGCGTGGCCGAGCTGCGCCGGGCGGTCGAGGTGATCGCGGACGGCGAGCATCCGCTGGTGTTCCACTGCGCGTCCGGCAAGGACCGCACCGGCCTGCTCGCCGCGCTGGTGCTGTCCCTGCTGGGGGTGGACGACGACCAGATCGCCGCGGACTTCGCGCTCACCGAGCACGCCACCGACCGGCTGGTCGCCGAGTGGCGGGACCGCAACGGCGGCGCGACGCCGGGCTGGCCCGCGTACGGGCGGGCGCCGGCCGAGGTCATCCGGCTGGTGCTGGCCGACCTGCGGGCCGCACACGGTTCCGTGCACGGGTACGTGACCGGCCGGCTCGGTGTCGACGCGCAGACGATCGACGCGCTGCGCGCCCGGCTGCTCACCGGCGACACGGACCCGCTGCCGACCCAGGGCACCACCGGCGCCACGCCGACGACACTCGCCCGCTGAGCGCCGCCGCCCGGCCGAGCACGCAGCGACGGAGAACCGGCGGCCGAAAAGCGAGCGACGGCGGCGCGGCGGTCTGGCACGCTGCGAGATCGTGGACACGCGGTGGGACGGCCTGCGGGCCGAGGTACGGGACACGATCGACGAGCTGGTCTCCTCCGGCCGGGAGGCCGGTGTGCAGGTGGCCGCGTACCTGGACGGGGTGGCGATCGTCTCCGAACACGCAGGGCTCGCCGACACCACCACCGGACGGCCGATGACCGCCGACACGCCCGTGCACGCGGTCTCCACCGGCAAGGGACTCACCGCCACCGTCGTGCACGTGCTCGCCGAGCGGGGACGGCTCGACTACGACCTGCCGCTCGCCGCGGTGTGGCCGGAGTTCGCCCGGCACGGCAAGGACGCCATCACGCTGCGGCACGTGCTCACCCACACCGCCGGCCTGCCCGCGCTGCCCGCCGACGTCACGCCGGAGGACTTCACCGACTGGACGCGCATGTGCGAGCTGCTCGCAGACGCGCGGCCGCTGTGGGAACCCGGCGAGCGGCTCGCGTACCACGCCTGGACGTGGGGGTGGCTGCTCGGCGAAGTGGTCCGGCGGGTCACCGGCGCGCCCGTGTCGCGCGTGCTCGCCGACGAGGTGGCCGGGCCGCTCGGCGTGGACCGGGAACTGTTCCTCGCCGTACCGGAGGCGGACCTGGCCCGGCTGGCCCGGCTGGAGGACGCCGGCCTGTCCGCGCTGATGACCTGGGCCGGGGCGAACCTGCCGCACTTCGACGCGGTCGCCCCGCCAGCGGTACGCCCCGACACCGTCATCGGTTCCCGCCCCGACGTGCTGCGCGCCGACGTGCCGTCGGTCGGCACGATGAGCGCCCGCGCGGTGGCCCGGATGTACGCGGCGCTACTCGGCCCGGTCGACGGGGTACGGCTGATCTCCGCCGCACGGATGCGGGAGGTGTCCGCCCCTGCGGTACGCGCCCAGGAGTGGGTGTTCGGGCAGGAGAGCACGTTCGGGCTCGGGTACGCGGTCGAGGACGACGGATCGTTCGGCACCGCCGGTAGCGGCGGCAGCCTCGCGTTCGCGTACCCGGATCTGGGGTTGACGGTGGCGGCGGTGCGCAACCGGCTCGGCGCGGGCGACGGCGACCCGATGGAGCAGCTGCGGGTGCTGGTGCGCGACCGCGTCGCCGAGGCGACCGGCCACCGGGGCTAGCGGCGCAGGCGGGCCCGCAGCCGGCCGGCCGCGTCGCCGAGCACCGCGCCGGTCATCGGCAGCAGCGGGCTGGACCGCATCACCGCCAGGTCCTCGGCCGGGCTGGTCACGCCGTCGAGGAACCGCAGCACCCGCTCCGCCGGGTTGCGGTCGAACAGCCGCTCGAAGAACTCCACCCCGCCGACGTGCCCCCGGTCCAGCGCGCGCAGCGCCACCGCGTCCATCCACAGGTGCCGCCCCGGGTACGCGGGCGCGGGCACCGGCGGACGGCCGGCGGCGAGCGCCCGGGCCACCTGGTCGGCCTGGCGCAGCATCGCGGAGAACGTGAAGCCGGTGGACGGGCGGGTCGCCCCACCGGCGGTGCCCAGCCGCACCACCCGCGGGCTGGGACGGGGTTCGAACGGGCCGTCGGTCATCGGGATCACGCCGTCCTCGACCTCCCGCACCCGCAGCGCGGTCAGGTCCAGCCCGAGCAGGTCGGCGTAGCCGCGCAGCGCCGTGTCGTAGCCCGCGTCGTCGAGCAGGGCCGGGCCGAACTCGGTGTACTCGACCAGCGCGAACCGGTCGTCGACAGGCAGCATGTACCCGAAGGAGACGCCGCGCTGCGGCTGTGGGGTGCGGAAGTCCATCAGAACGGCCCGCTGCGGATCGAACGTCGGCCGGTCGGCGGCCAGCCACCAGCCCCGGAAGTGCTGCAACCAGCTGGTCCGCCCCGGTCGTTTCGGCCGCCGGGGCCGCGAGTCGAGCACCCAGCCGGCCCGCACCAGCTCACGCCTCTCGGGGTCGCGGACAGTGACCCGCTCACCGTCGTCGTGCAGCTCCCCCGCCGGAGCGCTGATCCGGACCGCGTCCAGCCGCCGCTCGGCCGCGGCAGCCCGGTCGTAGACCGGGGCGGAGCGCAGCATGGCGTACCGCAGCGGGTCGAGCGTGAGGACGCGGCGGCCGGCGCGCGTGACCACGTCGACCTGCGACCAGCTCGCGCTCAGCAGCGGGTCGAGGTCGTCGCCGGGCAGGCCCCAGAACGCCCACGTGCGGTCCTGGCCGCGTTTGTGCACCGGGTCGACCACCGCGACCCGCAGCCCGGTCACGCCGTGGCGGTCCAGCGCGGCCAGGACCAGGGACGCGGCGCCGCCGCCGCCGACCAGCGCGAGGTCGACGTCGACCGCTGAGGATGCCTGCACCCGACCACGCTGTCACATCGGCGGGCGCGGCCCTCGGCCGACCCGCGCTCAGGCCACCGGGGCGGGCTCCTGCGGGGCCGGCTGGGCGTAGGCGGCGGCCACCGTCGCCCGGTCGAAGACCCGCCACGTCGCGGCGATCACCGCGACCGCCACCACGAAACCCACCCAGTACGGCGCGGTGATGCCGAACCGGGCCGCCACCACACCGCCCAGCAGCGCGCCGACGCAGTTTCCGCCCGCCGCGACGAACAACGTGGTGCTGCCGACCCGGCCCATCAACGCGGGCGGGGTGAGCCGCTGCCGCAGCGAGTTCGCCACGATGTTCCACAGCGCGCTGTGCGCCCCGAACGCGAACAGCGCGAACCCGACCACGGCGGCGCTGCGGGACGCGGCCAGCGCCAGGTGCAGTCCCGCCTCGACCAGCAGCCCGGTCCGCACCGTCCAGGTGGGCGTGATCGCGGCGATCAGCCGGTCCCCCACCACCGAGCCGAGCACGCCGCCCACTGCCATGCAGGTGAACAACGCGCCGTAGCCGACCGAGCCGAGACCCAGCCGTTCGGTGGCGAGCAGCACCAGCACCGCCACGGCGGCGGTGAGCGTGACGTTGAGCAGGCCGATCAGCACGGTCATGGTGCGCAGCAGCCGCTGCCCCCACAGCCAGCGGAACCCCTCCGCGACCTCCGCCCGCGCCGAACGCCGCCCGTCCGGCGCCGGCCCGGCCCGGTACGTCCCGGCGAGCAGCCCGACCAGCACGGCGCTGAGCGCGTACGTGCCGGCGTTCAGGGCGAACGGCAGCGACGCCGCCAGCACGAACAGGAACCCGCCGAGCGGGCCGGCGATCATGTTCTGCATCACCTGGGTGCCGCCGCCCAGCCACCCGTTGGCGCGTTCCAGCAGCGAGCGCGGCACCACCGCCGGCAGCACCGCCTGCGCGGCGGTACGGAACACCACCTCGCCGGTGTTCACCACGAACAGCACCGCGTACAGCAGCGCGATCCCGGCCCGGTCGGCCAGCATCGCCGCCGCGAGCACAGCGAGCGCGCCGACGCGTACCCAGTCGATGAGCACCATCAGCCGCCGCCGGTCCACCCGGTCGGCCAGCACGCCGCCGGGCAGCGCGAACAGCAGCCACGGCAGCCACGACACCGCCGCCCCGGCCGACACCACCAGCGGATCGTCGGTGAGCGACGCCACGTACAGCGGCGCGGCCACAGTCGCCGTCCCGCTGCCCAGCGCGGACAGCGTGCTCGCCGTCCACAGTCGGGCGAAGCGCCCGCCGAGCCGTTCCCCCGTCACGGCGAGGCAACCTACCAGCGGCGACGAACCCTGCCGACCGGTTTATCCGGGGCGGCGGGAGTTGAGGCGGGCCGCCTGCCGGTTCAGGTGGTCGCGTTCCGCCAGGCTGGTCGCGCGACGGGCCGCGTCGGCGTACAGGCCGGCTGCCCGGTCCGGGTCGCCGTCGCGTTCGTGCAGGTACGCGGCCACCGCCGTGTACCGGGGCAGCGTTTCGTCAAGCGCCGCGAGCGCCGCCAGCCCGGCGCGCGGGCCGTCCGCCTCGCCGACCGCGACCGCCCGGTTGAGCCGGGCGATCGGGTTGCCGGTCAGGCGCACCAGCTCGTCGTACCACTCGACGATCTGCACCCAGTCGGTCTCCGCGGCGGCGGGCGCGTCCGCGTGCAGTGCCGCGATCGCGGCCTGGGCCTGGAACTCGCCGAGCCGGTCGCGGGACAGCGCGGTCTGCAGGATGCCCACGCCCTCGGCGATCAGCGCGCTGTCCCACCGGCCACGGTCCTGCTCGGCCAGCGGCACCAGGCTGCCGTCGGGCGCGGTCCGGCCGGCCCGGCGGGCGTGGTGCAGCAGCATGAGCGCGAGCAGCCCGGCCACCTCCGGGTGGTCGATCGCGGCGGCGAGCTGCCGGGTGAGCCGGATCGCCTCGGCGGCCAGGTCCACGTCGCCGGAGTAGCCCTCGTTGAACACCAGGTACAGCACGCGCAGCACGGTGGCGACGTCACCGGGCTGGTCGAAGCGAACCCCGGAGACGGTGCGCTTGGCCCGGCTGATCCGCTGCGCCATGGTGGCCTCCGGCACCAGGTACGCCTGCGCGATCTGCCGGGTGGTGAGCCCGCCGACGGCGCGCAGCGTCAACGCGACGGCCGACGACGGGCTCAGCGACGGATGCGCGCAGAGGAAGTAGAGCCGCAGCGTGTCGTCCACGGCGGGCACCGGGCCGGGCGGCGGCTCCTCCTCGATCAGGTCCTCCCGTCGGCGCCGGGCGGCGTCGGCGCGGACCGCGTCCAGGAACCGGCGCCACGCCACGGTCACCAACCAGCCCAACGGGTCGCGGGGCGGGTCGGCCGGCCAGACACGCAACGCCTCGATCAGCGCGTCCTGCACGGCGTCCTCGGCCGCCGCGAAGTCTGCTCCGCGGCGGACGAGGACACCGAGCACGCCCGGGATGAGGCTGCGGAGCGCGACCTCGTCCATCGGACGGATCACTCGGTGATGGTCGGCGGCGCGGTCAGGAACGGGCGCAGCTCCAGCCACTCGTGGATCGGCTTGCCGCCCTGCCCCGGCGCGGCCGACAGCTCGGCGGCCAGTTCGAGGGCACGCTCGTAGCTGTCCACGTCGATCACCATCCAGCCGGCGATCAGGTCCTTCGTCTCGGCGAACGGACCGTCGGTCACCGGCGGTCGGCCCTCACCGTCGTAGCGGACGAACGTGCCCTCCGGGGCGAGCGCCTGGCCGTCGACGTACTCGCCGCTCTCCTGCAGCCGGGCCGCGAACTCCTGCATGTAGTTCACGTGCGCGGAGATCTCCTCCGGCGTCCACTTGTCGATCATCGGCATGTCGGTGACCGGGGTCGGACCGCCGCGGTAGTGCTTCAGGAGCAGGTACTTCATCTGTGTCTCCTCGTGGAGGGTGCGACCCATTCTGGCCGCGTTCACTCCGGGGACGAAGCCGCCTGCCCGTTCTCGACATCGGTGGCGGAGGAATTTCGAGCGTCACATCGCGTAGGGCATCCTAGGAGGCTAGTTCTGGAGGCCGGGCCGCCTGCCCCCGTCGCGGCGGCCCGGCCCGTCAGGCGGCGGCGCCGCGGCGCAGACCGGTGATCAGCACCGTGCCCGCGACCAGGTGATACGCCACCAGCGTCAGCGTCGCCGCACCCCCCACTCCCCCGCTTAGCGGCCCGAGCAGCGACACCAGCAGCACCAGGCCCGCGACCACCGTCCAGACGGTCCGGGCGCGGGCGGTGAGCCGCTCCAGCAGGGCCAGCAGCGCCCAGCCGGACAGCCCGGCGAGCAGCGTGCTCACCGCCACCGCCACCGGCGTCACCCGCTGCACGTCCGAACCGGTGCGCGCGGTCAGATCCACCCCGGCCAGCGGCACCGCGACCACCCAGCCCAGCAGCGTGGCCACGGTGGCGGCGAGCACCGTCAGCAGCCGCACCAGGCGGCGGGTCGGGCGGGTGGCGGCGGTCGGAATCGTGGTTTCCATCGGTGGCTCCTCGGCATCGGGACGACTGCCGCCGACGCTAGGTCCGGCGGGCCGCCCCGCGGATCGCGCCGCGGAGCGGTTTCCGGCTCCGTCGCCGGACCGATCACCCGCCCGGATCTCGGTCTGGCGACCGATGAGAAGCGGTGCGCACGCGGCCTAGCATCCGGACATGAGGTGCGCGTCCCGGTCCCGGTTCCTGCTGCTGCTCGACGGCGGCATCGCCACCGTGAGCCTCGCCGTGTGCCTGCTCGCGCTGCTGGCCTCCGACGCCGGCCCGGACACGAGCGGCGCGACCGCCGTCGCGGTCGGCCTCGCCGTCGCGCAGGCCGGCTGTCTGCTGTGGATCCGGCGCCACCCGGGGTACGCCCTCGGCGTCGCCGCGCTCGCCGGCGTCGGCCTCGAGGCGCTCTGCCCGCAGCTCGGCTGGCTCGGCCTGGTCGCGGTGCCGATGGCGTACGTGGCCCGGCTGCGCCCGCCCCGGTACTCGCTCGTCGCGCTCGGGCTGCTGCTCGCGCCCACGCCGTGGAAGCTGGTCACCGGCGGCTGGCGGGACCTGCTGCTGGCGGTGACCGCGCTGGGCCTGAGCTGGACGCTCGGCGAACTGCAACGGGGCCAGGCGCAACGGCGCGGCGAGCGCGAACGGCAGGTACGCGCCGCCGAACGGGAGCGGATCTCCCGGGAGCTGCACGACGTGGTGGCGCACCACGTCGCGGTCATCGCGGTGCAGGCCGCCGCCGCCGAGGACGTGTTCGACGAGCAGCCGGAGCAGGCCCGCGCCGCGCTCGCCGCGATCGACACGGCGGCCCGGTCGGCGCTGACCGAACTGCGGGCCATGCTGCACGCGCTCGCCCTCGACGACGGGTCCGAACCGGACGGACCGCAGCCGGGACTGGCGCAGCTCGACGCGCTCGCCGACGCGGTACGGGCGGTGGGCCTGCGGGTGACGCTGCGGCGCGACGACGACGGCGAGGCGCTGCCCGGCGGGGTGCAGCTGTCGGCGTACCGGATCGTGCAGGAGTCGCTGACGAACGCGCTGCGCCACGGGCACGCCACCCACGCCGACGTGGACGTCCACTACCGCGACGGCGTACTGCGGCTGGAGGTCGTCAACGACGGCCCGGCGCCCGCCCGCCGCCCCGGCACGACCACCGGGCGCGGCATCGTCGGCATGCGGGAACGGGCCCGGCTGCTCGGCGGCACACTGGACGCCGGCCCGCTGCCGGCCGGCGGATTCCGGGTCCACGCCCGGCTGCCGGTGGAGGCGGCCCGATGACGGTACGGGTGGTCATCGCCGACGATCAGGAGCTGATCCGCGCCGGGCTGCGCACAGTCCTCGACGCGCGGCCCGACCTGAGCGTGGTCGGCGAGGCCGCCGACGGGGTCGAGGCGGTCGCAGTCGCGACGCGTACGCGGCCGGACGTGGTGCTGATGGACGTGCGGATGCCCCGCCGCGACGGCATCGCCGCCACCCGCGACCTGGTGGCCGCCGGCAACCCGGCCAAGGTGGTCATGCTGACCACGTTCGACCTGGACGAACACGTCTACGCCGCGCTGCGCGCCGGGGCCAGCGCGTTCCTGCTCAAGGACACCCGCCCGGCCGACCTCGCCGAGGCGGTACGCGTGGTGGCCCGGGGCGAGGCGCTGCTCGCGCCGACTGTGACCCGGCGGCTGCTGGACCGGTACGCCGACCGGCTGCCCGCGCCCACGCCCACCGGTGACGCCCTCGCAGTGCTGACCGCCCGCGAGCGGGAGGTGCTGACGCTCACCGCGCGGGCACTGTCCAATGCGGAGATCGCCGCCCGGCTGCACCTGAGCACCGCCACCGTGAAGACACACGTCTCGGCGATCCTCACCAAGCTGGGCCTGCGCGACCGGATCCAGGCGGTGGTGCTCGCGTACGACACCGGGCTGGTCCGGCCGGAACCGCCCGTCCGGTAGGCGCGAAACGGACAGCGGACCCAGACACGGCGAAGCGGGACGGCTCGCCGTCCGGCCTGGCCCGGCATGTCCACCCTCCGACGGCGGCAGGGAGCACACCGGACGGCAACGAAGATTTCTCAATTACCCCCAGTGACCGCCGCAACCCTCCTAGTGTTGGCCACACCGGTGCTCGTCACGGAGTTGGCCACCCGAACGACGTCCCACGCCTACAGCGGACGAAAAGTGAGGGAAGACGCGGATGAAGGCACAGTCATTTCTCGGATCGGCGGCGTTCGGCGTGGGCCTCGGCGCACTGCTGCTCCCGGCCGCCGCGCTGGCGGACACCAGAGTCTCACCCGCCGCCACCCCGGTCGGCGGCACCGTCGTGCTGACCACCACGTGCAACCCGAACGCCGGTGACGCGATCTTCCGGGTCACCGGCCCGGACCGGGACCAGAACGTCCGGTCCACCACTGCGGCCGCGGGCGGTGGCCTGAGCGCCGAGCTGTTCACCGCCGGATTCACGCTCGGCACGTACACCGTCGCCACCACGTGCGGCGACGGCAGCGACGGCGGCAGCGCCACGTTCACCGTCACCCCGATCGGCGGCGCGCAGGCCGGTGGCGGCGGGCGCGACGGCGACACCGGGGTGCTGGTCGCCGGGGGCGTGCTGGCCGCCGGGGCGCTCGCCGGTGGCGCGTACGCGGTCATCCGCCGACGCCGCGCGGGCGCCGTCGCCTGACCGGATCGTCGAGCGGTCCGCCCGCGCCGGAGCACCCGGCGCGGGCGGCACGTCCCTGTCGGACGGAGGTGGGATGCTGTCGGAGTCGCAGCGCCGGTCGCGGCTGCGCACCGCCGTCGTGGTCACCGCCGTCACCGTCGCCGCCGCCACCGGCACCGGACTGGTCTCGGCCGGGCTCGGCACCACGTCGACGCCACCGCCACAGCCCGGCGTCTCCGCCGCGCCCGCCACCGAACGACCGGGTACGGCAGGCCCGGCGCTCCCCCGCGCCACACCGGTGCGGGTGACCATCCCGCGCATCGGCGTGGACGCCGAGATCGTGCCGGTGGCCACCGACGCCGACGGCGCGCTGGAGGTGCCGCCGCTGGAACGCCCGGAGGTCACCGGCTGGTACCACCCCGGTCCCGCCCCCGGCCAGGCCGGCAACGCGGTGCTGGTCGGGCACGTCGACTCGCAGCACGGCCCGGCGGTCTTCTTCGACCTCGGCCGGCTGCGCCCCGGCGACACGATCCGGGTGCTGCGCGCCGACGGCCGGACGGCGGCGTTCACCGTGGACGGCGTCGGGGCGTACCCGAAGGAACGCTTCCCCACCGCGCGGGTCTACGGCGGCGACGCTGCTGCGCGGCTGCGTTTGATCACGTGCGGCGGGCGGTTCGACCCGCGGACCGGCAGCTACCCGGACAACATCGTGGTCTTCGCCACCGCTACCCGCTGACGCTCAGCCTTCCAGGTCGGCCAGTTCCGCGTCGAGCAGCTTCGCCAGCAGCGCCACCCGGCCCGGATCGTTGTCGGCGGTGATGTTCCGGCTGGGCATCTCGACGGTCATCAGCAGGTAGAGGTACAGCCGGTACAACCCGAGCCGCCGCCGCGCCCCGGCGTCGAGCGGGAACGGCGCCGCCGCCCGGTAGGCGCGCACCAGCGGGTCGTCCGGCTCGTCCTCGGCGCGGCGGAACAGCAGCGGCGACACCAGGTCCATCAGCGGATCGCCCCACAGGTAGCGTTCGCCGTCGACCAGGCCGGTGAGCCGGGGCGTGCCGTCCGGCCCGTCCACGGCGAGCACGTTGCCGGCCCAGCCGTCGAAGTGCAGCAGCGCCGGGCGGCGTACCGCGTCGAGCACCGCCGCGTGCCGCGCCACCAGCTCCCGGATCCGGGACGCCGGCACCGGCAGCGGCACCGCCCAGTCGGCGGCGTCGGCGAGCATGTCGTCCACCATCGCCGTGTACGCGTCCCGCCAGGTAGCCCCGTGCGCCCGGTCGCCGTCGTAGCCGTACCGCTCGCCGGTGACGGCGTGCAGCGCGGCGAGCGCGCGGCCGAACTCCTCGCGCAGCGGCCCGACGTCCGCGCCGGCCTGGCTCAGGTCCCAGAGGGTACGACCTGGTAGCCGCGCCATGAGCAGCCAGTCGCCCAGCTCGGGGTCGGTTCCGTGGTGCAGCAGCGCCGGCGTCGGCACCCCCGGTGCGCGGTCGGCGACCAGGCGCAGGTAGTGCGCCTCCGCGCCGACCATGTCCCGCTCGTAGCGCAGCAGCGGCACGTGCGGCGGCGGACCGACCTTGAGCACCACGTCCCGGCCGTCGGTGAGGCGTACCTGCCACACGGCGGCGAAGCCGCCACCGGTCAGCGGGCCGCAGTCGGCCACCTCGACGCCGGGCCCGAGCGAGGCGGTGAGGTATCGGCGGACCTGATCGGGGTCGAGGACACGCTGAGTCGGACTCACGCTCATGGTCCGGGGAGCCTACTGGGTTGAGGTGTAAGGAGGGGCCCCCTGTTAACGCCTCCGGTAGAGGAAGGGCCCCTTGTTAACACCTCTCCGAGGCTTGGGAGAATCGCGGCATGGCGAGACGGGGTGAACGGACGGCGGCATGCCCGTGCGGCACCGGCCGGCCGTACGCGGACTGCTGCGCCCCGGTCCACCGGGGCGAGGCGACGGCGGCGACCGCGGAGGCGCTGATGCGGTCCCGGTTCAGCGCGTTCGCGCTCGGCGACGCCGCCTACCTGCGGCACAGCTGGCACTCGACCACCCGGCCCGAGCGGCTGGAGCTGGACCCGGGCACGCGCTGGACCCGGCTGGAGATCGTGGAGACCGGGCAGGGCGGCCTGTTCGACAACGCCGGGACGGTCCGGTTCCGGGCGCACTACCGCGAGGGTGGCCGGGCGGGTGTGCTGGCCGAGCACAGCCGCTTCGCCCGCGAGGACGGCCGCTGGGTCTACCTGGACGCGCTGCCCGAGTGACGCCTCCCTGGCGCCGACGCGCGCAGCCTGCGGCGGCGGGTGTTAACAAGGGGCCCTTCCTCTACCGGAGGCGTTAACGAGGGGCCCTTCCTTTCGCCTAGGCCGGGCGCGGGGCGGGCTGGGCCAGCTCGGCGATCTCGCGCGGCAGCTGGGACAGCGCCCGGTTGAACTGGGCCGGCCCGACCACCCGGTGCAGCGCCTGCAGCACCGCCCGCGCGCCGCGCTCGGCGTCGGACGGGGTCGCGCCGGAGCGCTCGGCGACCCGGCGCAGGAACTCGTCGTACCCGAAGACCTCCGGGTCCTCGACCCGGGCGCGTGCCAGCAGCGGACGCAGCTCGTGCGCGACGTGCGCGGACAGGTCGTCGGCCTCGCCGCCGCTGATCCGTTCGGCGAGCGTGCGCAGCGTCGCCTCGGTCAGCGCGCGGGCCGTCTCGACCGGTACGCCGGCGCGGGCGGACACCCGCGCGTAGAACTCCGGTTCAGCCATCGTCTGTCCTCCCGTCGCAACGGCAGCGTGGCTACCCGCCGCCGGCTTCGGCAAACACCGCCGCTGACCTGGCCCCGGCGACCAGGCGTTCAGGCCAGGGCCCGCGCCGCCGAGACGATCGCGCCGACGCCGATGCCGGCCCGGTCGAACTGCTGGGCGGGGGTGCCGGAGCCGGGCAGCCCGCGTACCGCCAGGTGGTTGACCCGGGACGGTTCGCCCAGGTCGGCGAGCGCCTCCAGCACCGCTGAGCCCAGCCCGCCCTCCGGGTAGTGGTCCTCGACCACCACCAGCCGCCCGCCGGTCTCCACCACGGTCTCGGCGAGGCGCTGCCGGTCCACCGGCTTGATCGAGTACATGTCGATCACGCGCGCGTCGATGCCCTCGCGGGTCAGTTCGTCGGCGGCGGTGAGGCAGAGGTGCACCGTCACGCCGGTGCCGAGCAGCGCCACGTCGCCGCCGTCGCGCACCATTCGGCTGCCGCCGATCGGGAACGGCTCGCCGTCGTCGTAGAGCACCGGGTACTTGCCGCGCGTGGTGCGCAGGTAGGTGATGCCCGGGTGGTCGGCCATCTGGGCGACCAGCGCCGCGCAGGAGACCGCGTCGGCCGGGCTGAGCACCGTGGAGCCGGGCACCGCGCGAAGCGCCGCGATGTCCTCCAGCCCCATCTGGGACGGGCCGTCCGGGCCGATCTCGACCCCGGCGTGCGAGCCGACGAGCGCGATGTCGGCCCGGGACACCCCGGCCATCCGGATGAAGTCGTACGCCCGGGACCAGAACGCGGCGAAGGTCGCCGCGAACGGCCGGTAGCCGCGTACCGCCAGGCCCACCGCCGCGGCGGCGAGCTGCTGCTCGGCGATGAACATCTGGAAGAACCGATCGGGGTACGCGGCGGCGAAGCTCTCCGCCCGGGTGGAGTCGCTGACCTCTCCGTCGAGCGCGACCACGTCGGGCCGGGCGGCGCCGAGGGCGCGCAGCGCGTCGCCGTACGCGTTCCGGGTGGCCACCTTCGTCCCGCGCTCGTACCGGGGCAGCTCCGGCTGCCGGTGCTCGGCGGCGGCGGTGCGCGGCGCGGCGGGAGGTTTCGGTCCGGCGACCCGGATCCGGCGGGGGCCGCCGAGCGCCCGTACGGCCCGGTCGGCCAGTTCTGGGTCGAACGCCTTGCCGTGCCAGGCCGGGTCGTTCTCCACCTCCGGCACGCCCTTGCCCTTGACCGTGCGGGCCAGCACCACTGTCGGCCCGGTGGCCTCGCGTGCCTGCCCGTACGCCTCGTCGATCGCGCCCAGGTCGTGGCCGTCGACGACGATCGCCCGGCAGCCGAACGCCTCGACACGACGCCGGTAGGTGTCCAGGTCCCACTCCAGCTCGGTGGGGCCGCGCTGGCCGAACCGGTTGACGTCCACGATCGTGGTGAGGTTGCGCAGCCCGTAGTGCCCGGCCTTGTCCAGCGCCTCCCACACCGATCCCTCGGCGGTCTCGCTGTCGCCGCAGAGCACCCAGACGTGCGCGGGTGACCGGTCGAGGTACTGGGCGGCGAGCGCCACCCCGACGCCGACCGGCAGCCCCTGCCCGAGTGAGCCGGTGGCGACGTCCACCCAGGGCAGCACCGGCGTGGGGTGGCCCTGCAGGCGCGACCCGGCCTGCCGGTACGTCTCCAGCAGCTCCTGCTCGCTGATCGCGCCGGTGGCCCGGAACACCGCGTACAGCAGCGGCGAGGCGTGCCCCTTGGAGAGGATCAGGTGGTCGTTGCCGGGGTTGCCCGGGTAGGACCAGTCGTAGCGCAGGTGCCGGGCGACCAGCACGGCGAGCAGGTCGGCGGCGGAGAGACTCGATGTCGGGTGCCCGGAGCCGGCCATCGTGCTGCACCGGATGGCGTCCACACGGAGTTGGGCGGCCAGCTCCGCCAGCCCGGTCAGGTCCTCGTCGCGCAGTGTGCGCTCTGCTTCCAACGTCACCGCGATCGTCTCCCCGGGGTCGCCGATTTCCGGACCCACGCTAGGCCGCGAACGCGACCATTGGTCCCTTTTCTGGTGATTCATGCTCGACCGGTGAACAGCCACAGCGCCACCAGCAGGTACGGCAGCACCGCGACCGCGAAGGCAGCCGGGTTGCCGACCGCGCCGGCGAGCAGCCCGTACCCGGCGTAGAAGGCGACGATGGTCAGGTCGGTGGCCATCCCGGCCAGCGACGTGACGGTGGCCCGCGCCGACCCGGCGATCCGGGCCTGCAGCCGCACGTCGGCGAGCACCGTGGCGAGCTGGAACGCGGCGAACGCGGCGGCCAGCAGCACGAACCCCGCCGGGTGCCGCAGCAGCGCCCCGGCCGCCGTCGCGCCCGCCGCGAACACCAGCAGGCCCGCGTACCCCCGGTGGGACAGCCGCTCGCCCAGCGGCGCGAGCAGCCCACCCACAGTCATCCCGGCCCAGACCAGCAGGAGCAGCAGCGGTACGCCCACCTCGGCCATACCGATGTCGGCGGCCAGCAGCCCGGTGTACTCGTCCAGCCCACCCCAGATCGCTGTCACCGCCGCGACCAGCAGCACGGCGGCCCGGACGCGGCGGTCGGCGCGCACCTCGCGCAGGCCCAGGCGCAGGCTGTCCAGCCAGCCGGGCTCGTCGTAACCCGGCGCGGCACTCGCGCGCGGCCCGGGCGGCTCGCCACCTGGAACCGGCGCGGACGATCGTGGGCGGTGTTCCGGGAAGCGGGCCGCGACGGCTACCGCCAGCAGGCAGGTCGCCACGCTGGCCGCGCCGACCGCGAGGTAGCCGCCGAGCGCGTACGCCGGCCCGGCGAGCACCCCGGACCCGACGGCGCCGAGCACCTCGGCGGTGCGGGCCCGGCCGATCAGCCGGGCGTACCTGTCGGCCGCACCGAGACGCTCCAGCTCGGTGAAGACCAGTGCCTCCAGCGCGCCCGAGCGCAGCGCGCCACCGGCGCCCCACAGCAGGAAACCCACGGCGAACGCCGGGTAGGACGGCAGCAGCACCCAGAGCGCGAAACCGGCGGCGGCGAGCAGCGGCGCCAGGCACAGCAGCAGCCGGCGCGACACCGTGTCGGCCCACACCCCGGAGGGCACCTCCAGCACGATGCCGGCGGCCGCCCAGAGCACGAACAGCGAGGAGATCTGCCCGACCGACAACCCGGTGTCGGCGAACAGCAGCACGTAGAGCGGGTAGAGCAGGACGAGGTCGGTGAGGAACGCGTACCCGTAGAGCGTCGCCGCCAGGCGGCGGGTCGCGGGTACGCGGGCAGGAGCGACGAGCATGGGACCTTCCCACGGGACGTGACGGACACCGGCCGGAATGCACGGCGTCCGCGGCGGCCCGCGGCCTCGTCGCTCAGTAGGGCATCAACATCGCCAGGTCATGCCGGGATCCTATCCGCCGCGAGGCGCCCCGGTGGTCCCCCGGCGGGCACGAGATCGGGGCGGGACCGTGCGGTCCCGCCCCGAGTGTCACTGCCGCCAGGTCAGCGGCGGAACTTCTCCACGTCGGCCTGCGGGATGACCATGGTGGCCTCGCTGTCCGCGGCCTGCTCGGCGGTCGGCTGACGCGGCGTGGCCGGCTGGGTGCGGTCGGAGTCCGCGTACGCCGGAATGTGCTGCGTGGCCTCCGCCGGCACCGGCTCGGTGGCGTCCGCACCGGCGGCGGCCGGGGTGGCCGGGTACGCGGGGACGGGCTGCGTGCGGTCCGCCTCGGCGTCCCGGCTCACCGGCTGGGTCAGCTCGGAGTCCGCGTACGGGCCGGTGGCGGCCAGGCGGGCCTCGACGTCGCGGCGCCCGGCCTGGTACGCGCGGGCGTGCGTGGCGATGGTGCGCGACTCCTCCTCGGCCCGGGTCAGCCAGTTCTCCCAGCGGCTCTGCATCGGCCGGACCAGGCCGCCGCCGACGCCGACGACCAGGATGCCGCCCACGGTGGCGAGCACCGCGATCAGCACCGGAGTGGTGACAGTGGTGGCGACGCCGATCTGGTTGAGCGCGGCGATGACGCCGAGGCCCAGGATGAACACCGAGGCGAGGTTCGCCAGCACCCGGCCGTAGGAGAGGCCGCCGAGCGCGCTGGAGATGATGTCCTTCACCGCACGGGCGATGGCCGCGGCGACCACCACGATGACGATGGCGACGAACGCCCGGGGCAGCCAGGCGATCACACCGGCGATCAGGTCGGAGATCGGGTTGGGGCCCCAGATGCCGAACGCGAGCTGGAGCGTGACCAGCAGCACGCCGTAGTAGGCGAGCTTGGCGACGATGTCGCTGGCGTCGTACTTGGAGCGGGCCAGCGCGGTCTTGATGCCGCCGCGCTCGACGGCCCGGTCGAAGTGGACCCGCTCCAGCACCTTGTCCACGAGCTTCAGCACGGCCTTGGCGATCAGCCAGCCGGCGATCAGGATCGCGACGAACGCGACCGCCTTGGGCAGGAACAGCATCACCGAACGGAACGCGTCGCCCACCGCGTCCCCGAAGTTGTCTCTCATCGAAGGGCCTCCACGTACGTGGTCCAGGTTTGTTCGGGTGGGGCTACCCGGACCCGCGCGCGGGGAAACGCGGTCAGCCGCCGGGACAGCGGTATCTGACGCGGGTGCCGGCCTGCATCGGCGCCGGTTCGATGATGTTGACGGTGGCCGTGCCGACTGTCGTGCCCACTCCGGAGAACGTCCACTCCAGGGTGAGGGTCGCGGTGTGCTGCCCGCTGCCGACCCGCTCGGTGAGCACCGCGCCGGGCGGGCCGTCCGAGCGGAACCACTGGTAGCGGATCGTTCCGGCGCGCCCGTTGGTCCGTACCGTGGCCACCACGTCCACCGTCACGTCGCACGCGACACCGGCCGGCCGGTTCGCCGCCACCGACACCTGCTCGACCTCCATCGGGCGCAGCCGCTGCCACAGGTAGAGGCCGACAGTGAGCAGCAGCGCGGCGGTGAGCAGCGTGGACAGCACCGAGACGACACGCCGCCAGACCGGTCGCGGCCGGATCGGGGGCGCGGTCGGCCAGGGCGGCGCGGGCGGCGGCGTCACCGGCACGCCCGGCCCGAAGCGCAACTCGCCGCCGGGCGCGGGCGCCGGGACGCCGCTGGGCGCCCGCGCGCCCACGGTCCGATCCGGGTACGCCCCGGCGCCCGTCGCCGCCGGCGGCCCGCCGGCCTGGTGCCCATGCGGTACCCCGGTGGGCTGCCACGAGACGGTCGGCTCCACGCCCGGGCCCCTGGCCGGCGGCGCCGGCCGCGGACGCACTGTCGCCTGCCCGGTCACGGTGCCCGGGGCCGGAATCGGAGCCGTTGCCGGAGCCGGAGCCGGACTCAGGTGGACGGTCGGCTCGGCATCTGGCGAGCGGTCCACCTCCGGCCGGGCGAGTGGCACAGTGGGCTCCGCGCCGTCCACGGACAGCGACACCGTCGGCTCGCCGTTCACCGCAGACAGAGAAACGGTCGGCTCCGCCTCGGCGGCGGCGCGGGGCGCGACGAGGTGGACTGTCGGCTCGGCGGCATCGGCGTCCCCGGGCGGGGTCACCGGCAGGGCGCGGGTCGGCAGCGCCTCGGTGGGCTCGTCGGGCCGGGTCACGCCGGACGTCCCCGGAACGGGCTGCGGTGCTGGGCAGCGGGCACTGTCGTACTCCTAGCCGGGGGTGCAGTCGTGGTAGAGCGTCACGTACACCGGTGACGCCGAGGTGGTCGTGTTGCCGGCGGCGTCGGCGGCGGTGACCCGGATCGGGATGCGGGCGCTGCGCTTGGGCGTGGACAGCGGGCCGAGCGTGCCGGTGAACACGCCGCGGCCGGCGGTGGCCATCCGGACCGTTCCGGTGGCGCCGTCGAGGGTGTAGCCGAAGGTGACGGTCAGCGCGGCCGGGGAGCTGCGGTCGTCGGTGACGGTGGCGGTGACGGTGCTGCTCTTCGCGCCGTAGGGGCAGCCCTTCGGGTCCAGCTCGCCGGGGTCGGCGCGTACCCCGTCCACGACCGGCGCGGTCACGTCCGGCGGTGGCGGGGTGGTGCTGCGCGACGCGCTGGGGGTGGGCGTGCCGGCGCGGGTCGGCGACCCGGTCCGGTCCGGGGTGGCGGACGGCGCGGGCGGTGGTGACGTGGTGGGCGGGGTGGGTGTCGGCGACGGGCTCGGCGTCCCGGCGGCGGTCGGGTCCGGTGTGGGCGCGGTCGTGGTGGCCGGGGCGGCGCTCGCCGGGCCGGTGGGGGCGGCGGCGTCGGTGCCGTCGTTGGCGGCGTAGCTGTAGCCGGCGCCGCCGGCCACGACGGCGGCGGCCAGGGCTCCGGCGGCCAGCGCGGTACGGGTGCGGCCCTTGCGGAACAGTCCGCGCCGGCCGGAGCGCGCGCCGAGCGCCGTGTCCGCCACCTCGGTGTGGGCGACGGCGGTGGCCCCCTCGGCCCGCTCGGGGAACGGCCACAGCGCGGCCAGCAGCGCCGCCCGGCGGCCCAGCTCGCGCAGCCCGCGTTCCTCCCACTGCGGGCCGTAGCCGGCGCCGGCCACCTGTTCCAGCAGGCCGAGGAACGCCTCGGCGGACTCGGGCCGCTCGTCGGGGCGCTTGGCCATGCCGTGGCGCAGCAGCTCGTGCACCGGCGGGGGCGCCGCCTCGGCGGGGATCGGCGCCAAGGCGTGCTGGTCGCGCAGCGAGAGCAGGTCCGGTCCCTGGTACGGGGGCCGGCCGGTGAGGCATTCGAAGAACGTGGCGGTGGCGGCGTAGACGTCGCACGTCGGGGCGGCGGGGGCGCCGGTCCACTGCTCGGGGGCCATGTAGCGGGGCGTGCCGGAGACAGTCGTGTCGGAGCCCTGGCCGACCGGCATGGCGATGCCGAAGTCGGCGAGTTTGCTCAGCCCGGCGCCGGTGACGAGCACGTTCTCCGGTTTGTAGTCGCGGTGCACGACACCGCGGGCGTGGGCGGCGGCCAGGCCGGCGAGTGAGCCCTTGAGGACGCAGAGCGCGGCCTCGGGCGTGGTCGGGCCGTGCGCGCGCAGCATCTGGCGCAGCGACACGCCGTCGACCAGTTCCATCACGATGGCCGCGCCGTGCGGGCTCTCCACGTACTCGTAGAGGCGGCTGACGTGCGGGTCGTCGATCTCGCCGAGCAGCCGGGCCTCGGCGCGGAATGCGGTCCGGAACGACGAGTCCTCGCCCAGGTCGCGGACCAGGTACTTGATGGCGACCGGGGTGCCGGTCCGGTCGTGGGTGGCGAGCACGACGCTGCCGGACGCGCCGGCGCCGAGCCGGCGGACCGGCGTGTAGCCGGACAGTTCCCAGCCGCTCATGCGACAGACTCCACCGCGTCCCACGGGCGGGTGTCGGATGCCGCCTCGCTGGTCATTCTCACCGGGCCGGGGCGGCCGGCCATCGGCGCAACGGCTGCTTCCGGCCGCCGGTCGGCGGCCGGGCGCCCGCGCGGCACGGCGCGGCGCGGTAGGTGGTCGGTTTCGGACACACCGCCACGAGTACCAGATCCCGGCAACCACCCTCACCTCGTTGATCATGAGGTTGGCGTGGACAAAAGGGACCGACATCGCCGTCAACTTCATGATCGACGGAACAGGCGGAGGGTGGCGGTCAGAGGCGGCGGGGTGGGGGGATGCCTGCGGGCGGAGGGGTGCGGAGCAGCCAGATCGGGTTGCTGGCGCCGACGATCTCGCCCTCGCGGTCGCGTACCTGGGTGCGCACGTACGTGCCGGCGCCGACGCGCACCGGCTGGTCGTGCCAGCCCGCCCGCAACTGCCGCCACGGGACCCGCCCGACCCGGACCGCCGGAGTCGGGTCCGCGACACCGGCCCGGTCGACCTCGCCGGTGACCACCTCCAGTGTGGCCCCGGCGGGCAGGTCGGTGGCGCGCAGCCGCACCGGGACGGTGTCCTCGGCGAGCACGGCGAGCGCGCCCATGCCGCTGCGGCCACCGAGTTCCAGGTCCAGCGCGCCCCGGTAGCCGGCCAGGTCGGCGAACCACGCCTGCCCGGCGCGCAGCGCCGCTACCAGGTCGTCACGGCCGGTCGAGGCCGCCCAGACGGAGGTGACGTTCCGGTCCCGGCCGGCCCGCCAGTCGGTGCCGTCGTGGTCGTCGGTGACGCCCACGGCGGTCAGCGGGATCGCGTTGCGGGCCGCCACGTCGTACGCCCAGAGGTAGTCCTCGACCGGCCGGCGCCCGATCTCGATCAGGTCGACGCCGAGCGCGTTGCGGCTGACCAGCAGCCGGGCCAGTGACTCGCGGCGTTCGGTGTCCAGCGGATGGTTCCAGCACACCACCCCGCCGTGCGAGTGCAGGAACCGCACCATCTTCTCGGTGGCCTCGACGTCGTTGTCCCGGTACGGCGGGGACGGGAAGCTCGGCAGCGTGCCGTCGCCGCCGAACCAGTTGAGGTGCCGCACCATCGACACCTCGTACGCGCGGTGGTGGGTCACGCCCGGGTACGCCCCGTCGTAGCCGCGCAGCACCTCGGCGCGCATCTCCTCGCCGGCCTGCCCGGCGCGGCGGGCGCGGTCGAAGACGAGCCGGTCCACCAGGTACGCGCCGCGCGCGCCTCCTGCCACCGTGACGCCGAGGCGCAGCCCGCGCAGCGAGTTGTCGCCCGCCACCAGGCCGGGCCAGAGCCGCCGCACGTCGGCGAGCAGCTCGAACGTGTGCCGCTGCCAGGCGCCGGCCGGGGCGGGCCGCTCCACGGTGCCGAAACGGCCGTCGACCGAGTGCCGGACCGTGTCGACGCCGCCGAGGCGGTAGCGCAGCACGAGCTGCCCGGCGGGGCGGCCGGGTCCGGCGGGGTGGTGCGACAGCGCGATCTCCACGGTGAGCGTGGCGTCCCGGCCGGCGGCTTCGGGGCGTACGTCGAGGTGCAGCGTGGTGTCGGAGATGTTGGAGGTGTGCGTCCAGTTCCACGCCTTGCCCGCGTACCAGTGGGCGCCGGTCCCGGCGGCGACCAGGCGCAGCGCGCGGCCGGGGCCGTCGGGGGCATCGGGGACGTCCACGAAGTCGGCGGCCGACGCGGCGAGCCGCCCCTCGGTGGCCGGCTGCCACGTCCAGGCCAGCCCGCCCTCGCGTTCCTCCGGGCCGTCGAAGTGGACGACCCGGCGGTGGTCGTGGGCGGCGACCCGGAAGTCGTGGTCGGTCCACCAGAGCACGTCGACGGCATTGCGGCGGGCCTGGTCGAGGTGGGCGGCGTAGCTGGCCACGCCCTCGCTGAACGAGGCGTGCAGGTGCATCGCCATGCTGATCGGCCGCCGTCCGCGCGGCGCGGGCGGCGGTGGCCGGTCGTTCGTGGCGGCCAGGCCGACCGGCACGCCGATCCCGGCCACCGCGAGTCCGCCCGCCGCGACGAGCACGCTGCGCCGGTCCAGCCGTGCGCGACCTGCCATGCCCCTCCCCCATCCGCCGGGGCCAGCGTACGGGCGGGCGGTCAGCGCGGGGGCGCCGCCACCCGGCCGGCCAGCGGCCGCCCGGTCAGACGGCGGATCGTCAGGTACGCCTCGCAGCCGAGGCAGAGCCCGAACGCGGCGTTGAGGAACGCCGCGGCCAGCGCCGCGCCGGTGGCGGCCAGGCCGAGGGCGGGCATCCCGGCGAGCCAGCCGGCCGCGCCGACGACGCTGAAGACCAGGCCGACGAGCTGGGCGAAGCGCACCGGGGCGACCGGCTCCAGCTCCGCCGGCGGGTCCAGCCGGGGCGCCACCAGGGCGCGGAACAGCAGCCCGTACGGGCCGAGGCGCGGGTTGAGCGCGGTGAGCGCGAACACGACGGCCTGGGCGAGCAGGAGCAGCCCGGAGCCGGTGACGAGGACAACGGCGAGGACGACTGTGGTGAGGACGGCGGCGAAGCGCGGTCCCCGGGGGTCGAGCAGCATGGGGTGGGTCCGTTCGTGCGGGGGCGGTCGGTCAGGCGGGACGGACCGGCGCACAGAGGCTCGCGGCGAGCCGCCCGTGGTCCACCACCCGGCGACGGGTCAGCCGTACGCCGGTCATCGGGCCGCCCCGGCGGTGAGCGCGGCGATCAGCTCGTCGCGGTCGGGCACGCCCGCGGCCCGGCGCACGACGCGGCCGGCGCCGTCCACCACCAGCACGGTCGGGGTACGCCACACGTCCAGTTCCCGGGCCGCGTCGAGGTGCTCGTCCACGCCGACCTCCAGCACCGTGACCCCGTCGAGGCGGGCGGCGACGTCGGCGAGGACCCGGCGGGCGGCCCGGCAGGGCGCGCAGACCGGGGCGGAGAACTGCACCAGCGTGCGCTCGCCGGGGCGTACCCCGAGGGCAGTGAGGGTGGCCCGGTGCGGCGCGGCGGCGTCCGATGGGCACTTCCGGACGGCGCGCAGCCGCCCGTCATGGCGGCGGCGCCACCAGCCGAACGCGGTGGCGGCCGCGAGCACCGCGACGAGCACGAGAATCCCGGCCGGGCTGGGCGACTGCACGGGTCCAGGCTGCCACGGCCGATCACGACGCGACATGGTCCGTCCCGGTCAGCGGACGTGAGATCGCCTACTCCGGCGGTAGGAGCGGCCCGGCGAACGTCGCTTTTGTCCTCTGGCGCGCCGCGCCGCCTTGGCAATATTCTCCACCTCGCGCGCAGCCGTTGGAGTTCCTTTACATCACCCGGCCCCGGCCGGGCCATCGAGGAGGCGGAATGCACTTCGACCACCCCGAGCTGGACCGCCGTACGCTGCTGCGGGCCGGTCTCGGCGCCGCCGCGGTCGCGGTCGTCGGGAGCGAGCTCGTCCGGCCGGCCGCCGCGCACGCCGCGCCGGGCGCGGACCTCGACTGGATCATCAGTTGCGACGAGTGGGCCGCCCGCCCGCCGGCCGATCCGCTGTCGGTGAGCGCGACCCCCACCAACAAGATCATCGTGCACCACATGGCGTTCCCGAACGTCACGGACTACTCCGAGGAGCACGCCAAGCAGCTCGCCCGCGACTGCCAGGACCTGCACATGGACGGCAACGGCTGGTCCGACACCGGGCAGCACTTCACCGTCAGCCGCGGCGGCCACGTCCTGGAGGGACGGCACGGCAGCCTGGACCGGCTGCGCGCCGGCGACCGGCAGATGATCTCCGCGCACTGCCCGGGCGAGAACGGGCGGGCCATCGGCATCGAGAACGAGGGCACGTACGTCACCGAGACGCCGCCGGAGGAACTGCTCGACTCCCTCGCCCGGCTGTGCGCCGCGATCTGCCGGCAGTACGGGCTGCACGCCCACGACATCTTCGGCCACTGGGACTTCCGGGCCACGCTCTGCCCGGGCGCGATGTTCTACCGGGAGTTCCCGGCGCTGCGCCGCGCGGTGTTCAAGCAGCTCGGCACCAGGCTCGGCGACGTGCCGGCCCGCCGCTGGCCGGACATCTGGCGCTTCGTCGGCGGCCCGGTGGTCCAGGTCGCCCAGCGCCTGCTGACGTTCCGCGGCTACACCGTGCCGGTCACCGGGGTGTTCGACGCGGCCACCGTCGCCGCCGTGCAGGACTGGCAGGCGCGCAACGGCATCCCGGTCGACGTCGACGCCACGCTGACCGCGCCGACCTGGGAGACCCTCGCCCCGGAGCTGGACCAGAAGTCCACCGGCGTCCCGGTGGCCGCGGCGCAGTTCATGCTCGCCGCCAAGGGCTACGCCGAGGTGATCGAGACCGGCGAGTACGACCACGCCACCCGCACGGCGGTGAAGGACCTCCAGCGCCTGCACGGACTACCGCCCAACGGCAAGATCAGCACCACCACCTGGTGCGCGCTGGTGGGGGGTGTGGTGCGCCAGTCGTTCCACAAGCACTGACGGCGCACCGGCGGGGAGAGCGGTGGGGGTGGCAACGGCGCCACCCCCACCGCGTCGTTACGGCCGGGATGACGGCGAAACGTCGGCATTGACGACTGGTGAACGACGGCTATCCCGGACGGCGGTGGTGCCCCGATCATTGCCCGCAGATAGATATGAGTCATTCTCACCTCCGGGCAGGACGCCCGGGCGCGGAGGCCGAGACGCCGTCAGCCGGGCGTACCGAACGGCCCTACTCCGCGTCCCCCGGAGGATCGCCATGCCATTACCCGCCATCCGTGCCCGCCTCGCGGCGCTCACCACCGCCGCCCTCACCGCGAGCGTCCTGACGGTCATCGCGCCGTCACCGGCGCTCGCCGCCACCACGTTCACCCCCGACGACTACTGCCTCGGCCAGTGCGCCGACATCCTGCCGCCCGGGCAGAACGGCAACGCCACGCTCGTGGCGATCCTCGCCCACCAGACGCTCGGCACCCGGCCCGCGCACTCCAGCGACCAGCTCGACGAGTACGCCAACCTGGTCTACAACTACGCCGGGCTGACCGACGAGCAGATCGCCCACTTCTACAACGACGCCTCGTTCGGCGTCCCCGACGCCCAGGTCGAGAGCAGGATCTCGCCACGCTCGGACGTCACCATCGTGCGGGACAAGGCCACCGGCGTCCCGCACGTCACCGGCACCACCCGCGGCGGCACCATGTTCGGCGCCGGGTACGCCGGGGCCCAGGACCGGCTCTGGGTGATGGACCTGCTGCGGCACGTCGGCCGCGGCAACGTCAGCTCGTTCGCCGGTGGCGCCCCCGGCAACCGCGAGCTGGAGCAGAGCGTCTGGGCCAACTCGCCCTACACCGAGGCGGACCTCCAGGCCCAGGTGGACGCGCTGCGCCTCAAGGGCACCCGGGGCCAGCAGCTCTACACCGACGTGGCCGACTACATCGCCGGCATCAACGCCTACATCGACAAGTCGATAGCCGACGACAACTACCCCGGCGAGTACGTGCTCACCGGCGCCGGGAAGCCCAAGCACTTCACCATGACCGACCTGATCGCCACCGCCGGCGTCATCGGCGGGCTGTTCGGCGGAGGCGGCGGCAGCGAGGTCCGGTCCGCGCTGGTCCGGGTGGCCGCCCGCGCCAAGTACGGCCCGACCGAGGGCGACCGGGTCTGGGCGGCGTTCCGCTCGCAGAACGACCCGGAGACCGTGCTGACGCTGCACGACGGGCAGAGCTTCCCGTACGGCGCGACACCGCCCGGCGCCACCAGCGCGGTGCTGCCGGACGCGGGCACCGTGGTCGCCGAGCCGCTCGCGTACGACGCCACCGGCGGGGCCGCCGCCCGCACCGGCAGCAGCGCCGCCACCAAGGACCTGCTCGGCGGCCTGTCCACCCTGCGCACGCACGGCATGTCCAACGCGGTGGTGGTCTCCGGCCGGCACACCACCACCGGCAACCCGGTGGCCGTGTTCGGCCCGCAGACCGGCTACTTCGCCCCGCAGCTGCTCATGCTCCAGGAACTGCAGGGGCCGGGGATCAGCGCGCGCGGCGCCGCGTTCGCCGGGCTGAACCTCTACGTGCTGCTCGGCCGCGGCCAGGACTACGCGTGGAGCGCCACCTCCGCCTCCCAGGACCTGACCGACACGTACGCGGTGCCGCTGTGCACCACCGACGGCACCGCGCCGACGCTGCGTTCCAACCGCTACCTCTACCGCGGTCAGTGCGTGGCCATGGAGGTGCTGGAGAAGCGCAACTCGTGGTCGCCGACGCTCGCCGACTCCACCCCGGCCGGCGCGTACACGCTGCGCGCGCTGCGCACAAAGTACGGGCTGGTCGCCTACCGGGGCATGGTGAACGGGCAGCCGACCGCGTTCACGAAGCTGCGCTCCACCTACCGCCACGAGGCCGACTCGGCGATCGGCTTCCAGGCGTTCAACGACCCGGCGGCGATGCGCAGCGCGGCGGCGTTCCAGGCGTCCGCCGCGAACGTCGGGTACGCGTTCAACTGGTTCTACGTCAACTCGACCGAGGCGGCGTACTACAACTCCGGCGCGAACCCGGTCCGCCCGGCCACGCTCGACCCGAACCTGCCGGCCAAGGCCGAGCCGGCGTACGAGTGGGTCGGCTGGAACCCGGACACCAACGACGCCACCTACGCACCGGCGTCGGCCCACCCGCAGTCGGTCAACCAGGACTACTACGTCAGCTGGAACAACAAGCAGGCGCGGGACTTCGGCGCGGCCGACGGCAACTTCAGCTACGGCGCGGTGCACCGCGGTCAACTGCTCGACGGCCCGGTGAAGGCCGCCATCGCCCAGCGCAAGCTCAGCCGCGCCGACGTCGTCCGGATCACCGCCGAGGCGGGAGTCACCGACCTGCGTGGCCAGCAGGTCCTCGGCGAACTGCTGCGGGTGCTGGACAGCACGCCGGTCACCGACCCGGCGCTCGCCGCCGCGGTGACCAAGCTGCGGGCCTGGCAGCAGGCCGGGTCCCGCCGGGTGGAGACGTCACCGGGCTCGAAAGTCTACCAGCACGCCGACGCCATCCGGATCTTCGACGCCTGGTGGCCGCTGCTGGCGGCGGCGCAGTTCCGGCCCGGCCTCGGCCCCGACCTGTACGGCGCGCTGGTCGACGCGCTGCAGGTCAACGAGTCGCCCTCGGGCGGGCAGAACGCGGCGCGCGACGGCAGCGTGAGCTGGGCGTCGCAGGGCCAGGCGCACAAGGGCTCGGCGTTCCAGTACGGCTGGTGGGGCTACGTCGACAAGGACCTGCGCGCGGTGCTCGGCGACCCGGTGGCCGGCGGGCTCGGGCGCACGTACTGCGGCAACGGCAACCTGGGCGCGTGCCGGCAGGCGCTGCTGGACACGCTCGGCCAGGCCACCGCCGCCCCGGCGGCCACCGTCTACCCGGGTGACTCGTCCTGCGGTGCCGGGGACCAGTGGTGCGCCGACGCGATCGCCCAGTCCGGGCTCGGCGGCATCACCCACCCGTTGATCGGCTGGCAGAACCGGCCCACGTACCAGCAGGTCGTGTCGTTCCCGGCGCGCCGGGGCGACACGGTGACCAACCTGGCGCAGGGCCGTACCGCCACCGCGTCCAGCACGCAGTTCCTGACCAGCAACACCCCGGCCAAGGCGGTCGACGGCAGCCTCGGCACCCGCTGGGCCAGCAGCTACAACGACAACCAGTGGCTGCGGGTCGACCTCGGCTCGGCCCGGACGATCAGCCGGGCGGTGCTGCGGTGGGAGGCCGCGTACGCCACCGGCTACCGGATCGAGGTCTCCGCTGACGGCAACTCCTGGCAGCCGGTGTTCAGCACCACCACCGGCAACGGCGGCGTCGACAACGTGACGTTCGCCCCGGTCAGCGCCCGTTACGTGCGGATGTACGGCGTGACGCGGGCGACCTCGTACGGCTTCTCGCTCTACGAGTTCGAGGTCTACGGACGGTGAGGCGCACGCGGCCGGTCGGCGGGAGCCATCCGCCGGCCGGTCGCGTGCGTCCGGGCAGGTCAGCCGCGCCTGTTCGAACATGTGTGCGAGGATGGCGGGGTGTCGAGCGAGGCCACCATCCTGCACGCCGACCTGGACGCGTTCTACGCCTCGGTCGAGCAGCGCGACGACCCCCGGCTGCGCGGCCGGCCGGTGATCGTCGGCGGCGGCGTGGTGCTCGCGTGCAGCTACGAGGCCAAGGCCCGGGGCGTGCGCAGCGCCATGGGCGGCCGGCAGGCGCGGCGGCTCTGCCCGGACGCGATCGTGGTGCCGCCCCGGATGGCCGCGTACACGGCCGCCAGCCGGGCGGTGTTCGAGATCTTCCGGGACACCACCCCGCTGGTCGAAGGGCTCAGCATCGACGAGGCGTTCCTCGACGTGGGCGGGCTGCGGCGGCTCGCCGGAACGCCGGCCGCCGTCGCGGCCACGCTGCGGGAGCGGGTACGCCGCGAGGTCGGCCTGCCGATCACCGTCGGCGTGGCCCGGACGAAGTTCCTGGCGAAGGTCGCCAGCGGCGTGGCCAAGCCGGACGGGCTGCTGGTGGTCGAGCCGGAGCGGGAACTGGCGTTCCTGCACCCGCTGCCGGTGGAGCGGCTGTGGGGCGTCGGCCCGGTCACCGCCGCCCGGCTGCGCGAACGCGGCATCCGTACCGTCGGGCAGGTGGCACGGCTGGACGAGCCGGCGCTGGTGTCGCTGCTCGGCGCGGGCGCCGGCCGGCACCTGCACGCCCTGGCGCACAACCGCGACCCCCGGGCGGTGCAGGTGGGCCGCCGCCGCTCCTCGATGGGCGCGCAGCACGCGCTGGGGCGCGGCCCGCACTCCCCCGCCGAGCTGGACGCGGTGCTGGCCGGTCTGGTCGACCGGGTGGCCGGGCGGATGCGCGCGGCCCGGCGCACCGGCCGCACGGTGACGCTGCGGCTGCGTTTCGCCGACTACACGCGGGTCACCCGGTCGCACACGCTCGACGAGCCGACCGCGCAGACCGCGCCGCTGCGCGACGCCGCCCGTGACCTGCTGGGCGCCGCGCTGCCGCAGATCGCGCTGCGCGGCGTCACGCTGCTCGGCGTCTCGGTGGCAAACCTCGGCGGCGGGCACACCCAGCTGGCCCTGCCGTTCACCGCCGACCCGGGTCCGGCGCTGGACGCCGCCGTCGACGCGGTACGCGACCGCTTCGGATCACGGGCGCTGACCCGTGGGGTGCTGCTCGGCCGCGATCCGGGCGTCGAGATGCCCCGGCTGCCGGACTGACCGCTCCGCCTCCTCCCCCGGTAGGAGGCGCGCTCCGACCCGGGGTCACGGACGCGGCCTGCGGACGGGCGCGCGGGTCCCGGTCCGCCACCAGCATCTACAGGCATGACTACCGTGCGGAACCGGGCGGCCGGATGGCACCGCCCCCTGATGCTCCTCGTGTCCGCGATGGCGGTGCTCACCGTCGTCGCCGCGGTCGGCGTCGTCGCCGACCCGCGCGTGCTGACCGGCGCGCCCATCTGGGCCAAGCCGCTGAAGTTCGCGATCTCGTTCGTGCTCTACGGCGTCACGCTGGCCTGGATGCTGTCCCTGCTGCCGCGCCGCAGCCGGGCCGCCGAGCGGGCGGCCACACTCATCGTGGCCATGGCGGTGCTGGAGATGACGATCATCGTGGGCCAGGTGCTGCGCGGCACCGCGAGCCACTTCAACGGCGCCACGACACTGGACGCGATGCTGTACAGCGTCATGGGCGCGGCGATCACCGTGCTGTTCGCCGCCCAGCTCGTGCTGGCGGTCGTGCTGTCCCGCCGGTCGCTCGCGGACCGCGCCGGCGGATACGCGGTACGGCTCGGCCTCGCCGTGTCCCTGCTCGGCATGGTCGTCGCGTTCCCGATGGTCATGCGGCAGCCCGCCGGAGCGCCGGCCGGGATCAGCGGCGCGCACAGCGTCGGGGTGCCCGACGGCGGTCCCGGGCTGCCGCTGCTCGGCTGGAGCACCACCGGCGGCGACCTGCGCGTCGGGCACTTCGTCGGGATGCACGCGCTGCAGGCGCTGCCGCTGCTGGCGATCCTGCTCGACCGGTTCCTCGGCCGGCGGCTGGACGGGCTGACCCGGGCCCGGCTGGTGCTCGTCGGCGGGGCCGCGTACGCGGGACTCACGCTGCTGGTGACCGCCCAGGCCCTGCGCGGGCAGCCGCTGCTCGCCCCGGACGCGCTCACGCTCGCCGCGGCGGGAGTGCTGGTGGCGGCCACGGCAACCGCCTCCGCGCTGGTGCTGGCGCGCCGGGCCCGCCGCGCCGGGGTGGTGCTCGTCGGATGACCGGGATCCTGTTCGACCTGACGTTCCTGCTCGCCGCCCCGTTCTGGGCGCTGATGATCCTCGCGCCGCGCTGGTCCTGGACCGCCCGGATCGTCGGCTCACCGCTGATCGTCGCGCCGGTGCTGCTGGTCTACGCCGTCCTCGTGCTCCCGTCGCTCGGAACGGTGCTGCCGGTGGTGACAGCGCCCACCCTCGACGGGCTGCGGGACCTGCTCGGCACCGCAGACGGCGCGGCGGCGGCCTGGGCCCACATGATCGCCTTCGACCTGTTCGTCGGCCGGTGGATCTGGCAGGACGCGCGGGAGCGCGGGCTGCCGGCCCTGCTCACCGCTCCGGTGCTGCTGCTCACCGTCCTGCTCGGCCCGCTCGGGCTGGCCGTCCATCTCGGACTGCGCGCCGTCCGGCGGCGGCGAGCCAACGCGGTGGCCCCGGCCGCCCCGGTTGCCTAGGCTGACGCGGTGGGCTGGGTCGGTCGGCTGTTCGACGCACGCGACACGCTCGCGCGGATCCTGCTGCTGGATCTCAGCGGCATCGGCTACCTGGTCGTCGGCGTGCACGGCCGCCCCGGGCCCACCGGAACGCAGTGGGCGCTGGCGGTCCCGGCGTTTCTCCTGGCGCTGTTGTGCCACCGCCGGCCGCTGCTGAACCTGCTCCTCCAGTCGGCGCTGCTCGCGGCGGCGTTCCCGCTGGTCGACGACGTGATGATCAACCAGGTCGGCGCGAGCTGGGCGCTGCTGGAGCTGACCATGCGGGCCACCCGGCCGCGCACGATCTGGCTCGGCGCCGGGCTGCTCGCCGCCGTCGACCTGACCAATTTGATCGGCGAACCGGTCCGCACAGCGCTGACCGGGCTGTTCGGGCTCGCCGTCACCGTCTGCCTGCCCCTGCTGCTCGGGCTGGTCGTGCGGACCACGAGGGAGCTGAGCCGACAGGCCGAGGAGCGGGCCGAGGCGGACCGGCGCCGGCGCGAGTCGGAGAGCCGGGCGGCCCGCGCCGACGAGCGCGGCGCCATCGCCCGGGAACTGCACGACGTGCTCGCGCACCACGTCGCGTCGATGGTGCTGCGGGTCGGGGTGGCCCGGCACGTGCTGCCCGACCTGGACCCGCGAGTCGGCGCTGTGTTCGACGACGTGCACGCCACCGGCACGGCGGCGCTGACCGACCTGCGGCGGCTGGTGGCGGTGCTGCGTGACCCGGACGGCGTACGCGGCGACGCCGCCCTGACCGCGATCGAGCCGTCGGCGCTTCCGGCGGCGCTCGGCGCGGCGGTGGACCGGGCCCGGCAGGCGGGCGTGGTGGTGGAGGCCGACGTCGACCCGGCTGTCGGCGCGCTCGACGCGGTACGCGGCCAGGCGGTGCTGCGACTGACCCAGGAGGCGTTGACGAACGTGGCGAAACACGCGGGCGCGGCGGCGCGGGCGCAGCTGACCGTGTCGGTCGAGGACGGCGCGGTGCACTGGGCGGTGTCCGACGACGGGCGGGGCGCGGCGCCGGCCGGGGTGCCCTCCGGCGGCGGCCACGGCATCGTCGGCATGCGGGAACGGGTGGAGGTGCTCGGCGGTCGGCTGGAGGCCGGGCCCACCGGGTCCGGCTGGCGGGTACGGACCGTGCTGCCGGCGGCCGGGCCCGCCCCCGACACGCCCCGCCCCCGCGCGGGCGCGCCGGAGCCGGCGTGATCCGGGTGCTGCTGGTCGACGACCAGCACCTCATCCGGGCCGGTCTGCGGATGCTCTGCGACGCCCAGCCCGACCTCGACGTGGTCGGCGAGGCCGACAACGGCCGGGACGCGATCGCCCTCGCCGCCCGGCTACGGCCCGACGTGGTGGTGATGGACCTGCGGATGCCCGGCGTCGACGGCATCACCGCGACCAGCCGGATCCTCGCCGACCGGCCCGCCACCCGGATCATGGTGCTCACCACGTTCGGCGACGACGACCACCTCTACCCGGCGCTGACCGCCGGCGCCTGCGGCTTCCTGCTCAAGGACGCGCCCCCGGCCGACCTGCTGGACGGCATCCGCCGCGCCGCCGCCGGGGACAGCCCGTTCAGCCCGGAGATCCTGCGCCGGCTGGTCGAACGCGCGGTGCACGCCCGAGCCGGCGCGCCCCGGCGCGCGGCCGAGCTGACCGCCCGCGAGCGGGACGTGCTGGACCTGGTGGCCGACGGACTGTCGAACACCGAGATCGCCGACCGGCTGCACATCGGCGTGACCACGGTGAAGACGCACATCACCAGCCTGATGACGAAGACCGGCAGCCCCAACCGGGTACGCCTGGCGCTGTGGGCGCGCGGCGGCTGAGCGGCTCACTCCTCGATCGCGCCGCCCACGGCGCGCAGGTGCGCCCGGAACGTCAGCGCCGGGTCGGCCGCGCGGGCCGTCAGGTAGGCGGCGAAGCCGACCTGCGACCGCAGCGACTCGCCGGCCCGGATCCGGTCGGCCTGCCGCCGCTCGGTGTCCCGGATGGACTCGGCCAGGTCGAACAGCTCCCCGGCCCGGTGGGCGGGCACGAACAGCACGCCGTCGTCGTCGGCCAGGGCCAGGTCCCGCGGGCCGACGGTGAACGACCCGACCCGGGCGTGCTCCAGCGCCCCGTCCGGGCGCGGGTCCAGCTCCAGCGGCCCGCTCGGGGTGGCGCCGAGGCTGAACACCGGCAGCCCGACCGCCACCAGGTCGGCGGTGTCGCGGTGCGCGCCCCACACCACCAGGCCGGCCAGCCCGGCGGCCCGCGCCTCCAGCACCACCAGGTCGCCGACGCAGGCCCGGTCGGTGCGCCCGCCGTCGTCGACGACGAGCACGTCCCCCTCGGCGGCCCGCTCGATCGCCTCGAGGAAGACGTCCACGCTGCCGACGTGCCGGGCCGGGCGGACCGGCCCGGCAAGCCGCCGCCCGGGCAGCACCGGGCGTACGGCGGCCGGAGCGCACCGGACCTCGACGCCGGCGCGCAGGCAGGCGTCGGCGACGTGAGCGGTGGTCAGCGCGGCGAACCGCGCGACCAGCGCGGCGTGACGGGTGTCCATGGGCCGACGCTAACGAGCCGGACCGGCCGGGGCAGGTGCCAGTTGACGCCCGGTGGCCTTCGGCGGCGTTCAGCCGACGCGGGTCGGCGGGCGGAACATGTCCGGGCGCCGACCGGGCACGCCCCGCCCGGCCACCCGGCGCCGGACCGGCCGGCTCATCCGGGCCCGGATCGGCGGGCGCGCTTCGGCCTCGCCCGCGCCGGCGGCCCGGCGCACGCTGCCGTTGGCGTCCTCGGCCCGGCAGCCGGTGGCCCGCAGCAGCTCGCTCTGCGCGGTCCGCAGGTCGCTGATCATCGCTTCGCCGTAGGTGCGCACCCCCTGCGACCACGCGCGTCCGGCCAGCTCCGCGCCCTCCCGCACCAACTCCCGGGTGCGTTCCAGGTCCTCGTCGTCGCCGCCGCGGCAGGCCCGGTTCAGCTCCCGCGTGGCCGCGCCGAGGCGGACCACCGCGTCCGGCAGCGCGGGCGGGATCGGCTCGTCGTACTGCAACGCGGTGGCGGAGCGCCGGGCGATCGACCGGGCGTAGAGCACCAGCCGTTCCAGGTGCTGCGTCGCCTCGGCGTACCTGTGGAACTGGGCCCGGCGGCGCCAGCGGACGGGCGCGATGGTCACCACCTCCTCGGCCCCGCTGAGCGCGTCGTTGAGCCGCCCGATGTCCGGCTCGAGTCCGCGCAGGTCCTCCAACGCGCGCTGAGCCTCGTCGGCGTCGCGCCGGGTCAGCGCGTGCGCGACGGCGTCGAGTTGCGCGGTGAGCCCGGCGGTCACCGGCTCCACCGCCTTGCCCAGCACCCGGATCGGATTGACCGGCAGCAGCAGCGCCACCACGAACAGGCCGACCAGCCCGCCCACCAGCGCGTCGAAGAGCCGGGGCAGTTCCAGGCCGGGCTGCACCGGCGCGAGCGTGGCGATCAGCACCGCCGTACCACCGGCCTGGCCGACCAGCGCGCCGCCGCGCCCGGCCACCAGCAGCGCGGTGGCGATGGCGAGCGTGACCACCAGGCCCGTCTGCCAGGAGCCGCTGCCGAGCAGGGCGCGCAGCAGGTCACCGACCACGATGCCGAGGCCCACGCCGATGAGCAGTTCGAACGTGCGCCGGGCCCGCTGGCCGATCGCGGTGGCGATGGTGCCGACCGCGGCGGCCGGGGCGAAGACGTGCCCGCCGGAGCCGAGCAGCCACTGGGCGAGCAGCGCGGCGAGCGCCGCGGCCAGCCCGGCCTGCGCGGAGATCACCAAGGTGATCTCCAGTTGGCGCATCCGGTTCCGGCTGGCCATGCCGCCCTCGGCACGGGCCCGGGCGAGGGCGCTGCCGCCCCGCTCGACCACCCGGTCCAGGGGCGAGCGGACGGTGTCGCGAGGGCGGTCGGCCATGTCGCCGGTTACCCGCCCCCGTGCCGGTGAATCGTCCGCCCGGCCCGGCCGGCGCCCGGATCAGCGCCCGAAGGTGCGGTCGAGCAGGTCGAACAACGCGGCCCAGTGCCGCTTCGTGGCCTGCTCGTCGTACATCGGCGTGTCCGACTGGGTGTAGCCGTGGCGGGCGCCGGGATAGACCTCGGAGCGGTAGGTGACACCGGCCGCGTCCAGCGCCTTCTCCAGCACGGCGATCTGCTCGGCGGTCATCGACGGGTCGGCGTCGGCGTGCCCGAAGTAGAGCTCGCCGCTCACCGCGCCGAGGCCCAGGTGCGGGCTGTCCGGCGCGTCGGTGACGACCCGCCCGGCGTGGAACGCGGCCGCCGCGGCGATCCGGTCCGGCAGCGCCTCGATCGCGCGCAGCGCGTTCATGCCGCCCATGCAGTACCCGGTGATCGCCGCCGGACCCGGCGCGACGTCCGGCTGGGCGGCGAGGAAGTCCAGGTAGGCGGCGGTGTCCCGGGCCACCGTCTCCGGCGTCAGCGCGGCCATCATCGGCCCGATGCTCTCGAACAGGGCGCCGCGGCGGCTGTCGTCGGCGAGCGCGCCGAGGTCGATCAGCGGGGCGCGTCCGGCGCGGTGGAACAGGTTGGGCGCCAGCACGACGTATCCGCGCTCGGCGATCGTCGCGGCCATCTCCGCCACCCGGGGCCGCAGCCCGAAGGCGTCCATGAACAGCAGGACGGGCGGGAAGGGGCCACCGGAGTCCGGCCGCGCCAGGTAGGCGTCCGCCGTTCCGTCGGGGGTGGGCACGTCCACGGTCGTCGGCTGCACTGTCGGGGCCTCCTTGCTGCGGGTTCCGGGCTGCACGCTACCCCCGGCCCGGCGGCGCCGGCGCCTCGGGCTCGCGACCCGTTTGCCGACGTCCAGCGTGGGAATCCGGCAATCCCAGCGGAGGAAGGCGGCGAGATGGACCAGGATCAGTTCATCGGCGCGGTGGCCCGGCGGTGCGGCGCGTCCGCGGAGCAGGCCACGGCGATCACCCGGGCGACGTTGACGACGCTGGCCGAGCGGATCGACGGTGGGGAGGCCCGCGACCTTGCCGACCAGCTGCCCGAGGCGCTGCGGGCCTACGCGTTCGGCCCGGCCGAGGCGGCCGAGCCGTTCGGGCTCGACGTGTTCGTGGAGCGGGTCAGCGGACGCGCCGACGTGGACGTGGACGCCGCCCGCGACGGCATCACGGCGGTGTTCGACGTGCTGCGCGACGCCGTCGACCCGGCCGCGTACGCCCAGGTCGTCACGCAGCTTCCCGCCGAGTACGGCGACGTGGCCGACCGGAGCGCCCCGTACGTGCGGCGCACGGCGTGAGCGAGGACGCGCTGCGCCGCCCGCCCGAGGCCGACGCGCAGGAACAGCGGCAGGACGAGACGCTCGTCGGGCCACCCGACACGGTCGACAGGGCGGTGCCCGAGGCGAGCGAGGCGGACCTGGCCGAGCAGGGCGTGCTGCGCCCGCCGAGCGACCGGGCGGGCCTGGGCGAGTCGGTGCGCGACGATCTGACCGCCGCCGACGCAGTGGAGCAGAACACGGAGATCCCGCTGCCCGACGAGGAGCACTGGGCCTGACCGGCTCAGTGGTCCGGGCTGTCCGCCCGGGCCATCAGCCGCAGCGCGTTCGGGTCCAGACCGATCCGGACCGGGGTCTGCCCGTACGGCTCGCCGTCGACCTCGATGCGGGCCGGCCGGTCGGTGTCCAGCCACAGCTGGCGTACCGCCAGGAACGGCTCGTCGCCGAGCGTGCGGCGGTGGCCGGCCGCCGCGTTGCGCGCCGTCTCGCGCAGCAGCCCGCGCCGGGTCGGCCCACCCACCGGGTACGCGACCAGCAGCCGGTCGTCGGCGGTGGCGTCGGCGGTGATCGGGCGGCCGGCGTGGAAACCGCCGTTTGCCACGTACACCTGATGGGTGGTGAACGTGTGCTCGCGTCCCTCGGCGCGGACCGTCACGCGCAGCGGCCGGTGCCGGGCCAGCAGACCCAGCCCGGTCATCGGGTACGCGAGCCGCCCGGCGGCCCGCTTCAGCCCCGGCGACGCGGCCTGCATGATGTCGGCGGACAGCCCGATCCCGACGTGGTTGGTGAACCGGGTGTCGCCGATCAGGCCCAGGTCGACGTCGATCACCTTGCCGTCGGTGAGCACCGCGATCGCGGCGTCCAGGTCAAGCGGCACGCCGACGGTGCGGGCGAAGTTGTTGGTGGTGCCCAGCGGCAGCAGACCCAGCGCGACGTCCCGGTGGGCGAGCAGCCGGGCGGCCGCGCCGACGGTGCCGTCGCCGCCGCCGGTGACCAGCAGGTCCGGGCCCAGGTCGGCGGCCTCGGCGAGTACCCGGTCCAGTTCGCCGGGCCGGTCCACCGGGTACGCGCCGAGCAGCGTGAACCCGGCCGCGCGCAGGCGTGCGTGGACGGTGTCGTAGAGCCGCCGGCCACGGCGGGAGTGGGCGTTGACCACCAGCGCCGCCCGCCGTCGTCCCCGGATCGCCGTGGTCAGCTCCTGCTTGCTCCGCACGGTTGCGACAGTAGCCGCCCCGCCCGGCAGCGGTCCGGTCGCGCTGCCGACGTGGACGGCATCGGTTACCGTCGCGACGGCCGTGATCGTCGATCTTCGAGGGTGGATGTCCCGATGAATCAGCCGGCAACACCGCAGGCGCCAGCGCCCCAGCACACCCAGCCGAACCGCCCGGCGCAGACCCTGATCGGGCTGGCGCTGATCGTCCCGGCCGTGATCGCCTGGGTCTGGTCGTACGTCCTGCCCACCCTGTCCACAGTGGCCCGCAGCTTCCAGGGTGACGGGCCGCGCGGCTCGGGCGAGTCGGCCGGTACGGCGAACTACGAGGCCGCCCTCACCTCCGGCTTCGCCGGGCAGGTCGGGTTCGCGGTGCTGCTCGCCCTGATCCCGCTGGCGGTGGCGCTGCTCGCCGCGCCGCTGCTCGCCGTCCTCGCCGACCGGGCCGGCCGGGTCGCCCGCCTGGTCACCCGGGGCGTGCTGGCGCTGCCGCTCGCCGCGTACGCGCCGGTCGCGGTGTACCTCGGCCGGCGCGCCGAGGGCATCGAGGACGGCACCCTCACCCAGGATCTGCAGTCCCCCCGGACGTTCCTCGTCTCGGCGCTGGCACAGGTGACGTTCGGGCTGGTCGTCGCGGTGGCCGCGACGCTGTACCTGAGCGCCCTGCGCCGGCGGGACCCCGACCAGCGGCCCGCGCCCGCCATGCTGACCGTCGGCGGGCTGCTCGGCCTGGGCGTCCTCGCCGCCGCCCTGCAGACCTACACCGCCCCGGTGATCCTGACCGGCGGCGGGCCGCGCGGCGAATCCACTGCGACGCCGGTGTTCACCGCCGTGCAGACCACCTTCCGGACGATGCGCTTCGGTGTCGGGTCCGCCACGTCGACGCTGCTGCTGGTGCTGCTCGGGCTGCTCGGGCTGGCCGCGGCGGCGCTCATCCTGGCCACCCGGCTGCGCATCGAGTTCGACGGCTGGCGGGACGGCCCGGCCGTCCGGGAGGCGGAGTCCTTCACCGGCCGCCGGCCGCTGCTCGTCGGGCTGACCGCTGTCGCGCTCGTCGTCGTCCTCGGCGTGACCGTCTGGGCGTCGCTGCCGTGGCTGCGGAACTTCTCCGCCGACACCGGGCCCCTGCCCAAGGGGGTAGAGACGGCGAACCTGTTCGCCAACACCTGGGTGCCGCCGCTGCTGTCCACACTCGTCGCGGTGACGGTCGCGGCGCTGGCCGGTTTCGGGATCGGCGCGCTGCGCCCGCTGGGGCGCTGGAGCGAGCTGCTGCTGGTGCCGTTCGCGCCGTGGTTGTTCGTCGGCGCCGGCCCGCTGGCCATCGCCAATTTCGAACGCACGACGGAGCGCGAACAGCTGGGCCTGTTCCTCGGCCTGGTGCCGCCGACCTGGCTGTCGGTGCCCGCGCTGTTCGCGTTCACGCTGCTGTTCCGGGGCCAGCACGAGCGGTGGCGTTCCGGCGGCGGCGCCGGCCGTACGCTGCTGCTGCCGGCGCTGCCGATGCTGGCCGTGACCGCGTTGCCGACCTGGCTGGCACACGCCCAGTCGCCGTTGTGGTCGATGCTCGTGGGCCGGGGCCCGGACAGCCTCACCGCTCCCGCGCTGGTGCAGATGATCGCCGGCCGCGCCTTCGGTGCCGGGGGCGAGCTTCCGCTGGGCCTGGTCCTGCCGCTGCCCATGCTGATCCTGTTCGTGGTGTTGTTCGTCGCGCTCATGGTCGGCTACCTGGATCGGCTCGCCGTCCGGGTGGGGCGGCGCGGCGGCCCGGACGCGCCGCCTACCGGGGCGCGCGAGCCTGCCGCCAAGGTCACCGCATAGGGAAACCCCCGATTACCGGCGGTGACGTCGCGCCTAGCGTCGCAGGCATGGCAACTGACGCGCTCACACCGGCCCGGACCGCCCGTCTCCACCGCGCCCGCCTGGCGCTGCCCCTGTTGCTGCTCGCCCTGCTCGCGCCGGCCGGGTGCGACTCCGGCGGCGACGTGCTCGACGGAGGCGCGGCCGACACCGTGGCGGGCGAGGACGGCGGCGACACCGACGCGGGCGCGGTGGACGACGTGCGGCCGCCGTGCCCGTTCACCGCCGCCCAGGTCTCCGAACTGGTCAACCGGAAGCTGCGCGACGAGGGCAACTGCTCGTTCGGCGACGGCATCGCCCAGCTGGCGGTCACCACGGCCTCGGCCACCGCCGGCAAGGCCACCTACGACTACCAGCACGAGCAGGCCGGCCAGCAGTACGAGAAGGTCGTCGACCTGGACCGGGGCGAGCGGGGCTACCTCGCGGTCAAGGACGTGCGCGGCGAGGCGGTGCTGATCGACGGCAAGGGCACGTACACGGTGACGATCAGCAGCTTCGGCGGCGGCACCGCCGGCAACGAGCAGATCCTGCGCCGCACGCTCGACGCGATCCCGGCCTGAGCGGGGGCCGGCATGCGAACCCGTCGACTGATCGCGCTCGCGTTGACCGCGATCCTGCTCACCGCGTCCGCCGGTTGCGGCGGCGACGAACCATCGCCCGCCGGTGCCGCCGCGCCCGGCGCGGGCTCGCCGGTCGCGGACCCGACCGGGGAGGCGCCGGCCGAGCCGAGCGCCGAACCGGTGGACGACGCCGCCGGGCCGGACGCCTGCGCGCTGGTGTCCAAGGCCGACGCCGAACGTCTCGCCGGCACGCCCCTCGACGAGCCGGTCGCCGCCGGGCAGTCCTGCACCTACACGGGGCCGACGAGCGGGCCGACCGCCCAGGTCGAGGTGTTCGTGGGCGACGGCGCCAAGAAGTACCTCGACATCGAGCGGCAACTCGAGCACGAGATCCGTGAGCTGGCCGGCACTGCCGACGAGGCCCTGCTCACCGCGGAGGCGTTCTTCCTGCGCAAGGGCGACCTGTGGGTCGCGGTGCGGCTGGTGCGGCTCAACGACCCGCAGGAGAACCGGGCGCCGCTGGAACGGCTCGCCCGTACCGTCGCCGGCCGGATGTGAGGCGGCCGGTGCGCGGCCGTCGGCTGCTCGCGGCCGGCGTGGCGGCGCTGCTGGCGGTGACCGGCTGCGGCGGCCCCACGCCCGGCCCGGCCGACGCGGCCGACGACGGGCAGCCCCGGTACGGGCAGGCGCCGGCGCCCGGGAAGGACGTCACGCTGCAACCGGACGTGGTGCTGGTCGGCGGCGGCAGCCGCACCGTGCGGTCGGTGAGCCCGGACGGGCTGACCTGGCGGCTCGACCCCGGCGCGCGCGACGCCGACCGGCTCGCGCCCGGCCGGGTCATGTTCCTCACCGGACGCGGCGTGGGCCGGGTGCTCGACCTGGCCGAGGAAGGCGACGACCTGGTCGTCACGATCGGCCCGGTCACACTCACCGAGGTGATCCGCGACGGCACGTTCGGCGGGGACGACGTCACCCTCGACCAGCCGACCGTCTACGTGGCCGGCGAGCCGTCGTGGACCCGGGACGCCGCGGCGGCCGGCGGCACGCTCGGCCGATCCCGGCCGCTCGCCGTCGCGCCCGCGCAGCCGCCGCCCGCGCCGGGCGGGCAGGCCGCCGCGAGCGCCCACGGCTACCGGGTACGGACGTTCTGCTGCGCCGGTGGCGTCGGCACGCACTTCACGTACGACGACGGCGGCGTCCGGCTCGCCGGCACCGTCACGCTCACAGTCGGCCGCCCGGCCGCGTCGTTCCACCTGGCCATCGGCGCGGGCAAGGTGACCCGGGCCGAACTGGAGATCGGCGGCGGCTTCGGCATCAAGGTGGACTTCACCGCCGGCGTCGACGGCGGGCAGAACCACCGCAAGACGTTCCCGGTCCCGGTCGACATCGCGTTCCCGATCGGACTGGTCGCCGGCCTGCCGCTGTCGTTCACGGTGAGCCAGACGCTGGAGGTGGCCACCGCGTTCGGCGCGAAACTGGGCACGTTCCGCGGCTCCGGCGAGTACGCCCTCGCCGGCAAGCTCGGGTTCGGCTACGCGAACGGCCAGGTGGGGTCGCGCGTGACGGAGGGCTTCGCGCGCCGGGTGAGCCTGCTCGACTCGCTCACCGGCGTGCCGGTCGGCGTGATGGGGCTGGTCGTCCGGCACGGCGTGCGGTTCACCATGGGGATCAGCGCGTTCCTGTTCACCGCCGGCATCTGGTTCGAGCTGGTCACCTCGTACGGGGCCACGATCGGGTCCGCGCTCGGCGCCCCGTACGCGGTGTGCCGGGGCGTCGGCCTCGGCGTACGGGCGAGGTTCGGCATCGGCTACCGCATCCTGGAACCCGTCGTCCAAGTGATCAACAAGTTCCTCAGCCTGCTCAGCCCGTCCCGGGCGCCCCGGATCCCGCCGATCGCGGCGACCAGCGGGCCGAGTTGGAGCGCCGACGTCTACCGCAACCAGGAGGTGATCCCGCCCGTCTCGATATGCGGACAGGTTCCGGGCTAGGCCGCGCCGACGCTGGGTTCGGGGGCGCGGCTGTGCCACCATCCCGCCATGGACGCCGCACTGGTCGGCCGCGACGCGGTCGTCGAGCGGGTGTGGCGCGCCCTGGCGGCGGGCACTCCGGTGCTCCTCGACGGTCCCAGCGGCATCGGCAAGACGACGCTGTGGCGAGCAGTGCTCGACCACGCCCGGCGCACCGGCTGGCGGGTGCTGTCCGCCGCGCCCACCGAGGCCGAGAGCGCGTTGCCGTACGCGGCGCTGGCGGACGTGCTGCGCCCGCTGGCCGACGCGCTACCGGGGCTGCCGGCGCCGCAACGCGCGGCGGCCGACATGGTGCTCCTGACCGGCGAGCACGACGGCGCGGCGGTCGACGAACGGGCCGTGGGCGCCGCCACCCGCACCCTGCTCGACGCGGCGGTCACGGACGCGCCCCGGCTCCTGCTCGCCGTCGACGACCCGCAGTGGCTGGACCTGCCGAGCGCCCGGGCGCTGCGGTTCGCGCTGCGCCGGCTGTCCCGGTGGCCCGCCGTCCTGGCCACCCACCGCACCGGCGAGACCCCGGCGACGCCGGTGCCGCTCGGGCTGGACGACGACCCGACCGGCCGGCACCCGCTGCTGCGCGCCGACGTACCGCCGCTGCCCGCGCCCGACCTGCACCGCATCCTTCAGGCCCGCCTCGGCGGCACGCTCAGCCGCCCGCTGGTCGAGCGGCTGGCACGCGACGCCGACGGCAACCCGCTGCTCGCCGTCGAACTGGCCCGGGCGGTGCTGCGGCTGCCCCGCCCACCCGCGCACGACGAGGACCTGCCCGTACCGTCGTCGCTGCGCCGGCTGCTCGCCGAGACGCTGCGGGCGCTGCCCGGCCCGAGCCGGGAGGCGGTCCGGCTGGCCGCGCTGCTGACCGTGCCGGACATGCGGGACCTGACGGCGGCGGGCATGCCGCCCGGCGCGCTGGACGCGGCGGAGGACGCCGGGCTGGTCGTGGTCACGCCGAGCCGGATCAGCTTCGCCCACCCCCGGTACGCTGCGGCGGTCCGGGAGAGCATCCCGCCGGGAGCCCGGCGGCGCCTGCACGCGGTGCTCGCCCGCGCGGTCGCCGACCCCGACGAGCGGGCCCGGCAACTGGCCCGGTGCGCTGTCGCGCCGGACGCGGACGTCGCCGCCGACCTGGCCGCCGCGGCGGCCCGGCAGCGCATACGCGGCGCGCCCGCGCTCGCCGCCGACTGGTACGCCCGGGCGGCCGAGCTGACCCCGCAGGCCGCCACCGCCGACCGCAACCGGCGTCGCCTCGACGCGGTGCAGTGCCGCATCGACAGCGGGGACTACGCGGCGGCCGGCCGGGCCGCCGAGGCCGCGGCCGAGGAGCTGACCGGCGCCGAGCGGGGTGAGGCGCTGCTGTTGCGCGCCCTCGTCGCCTGGTGCGCCGACGACCTGGTCACCGCCGTGCGCGTGGCCGAGCAGGCGCTCGCCGCGGCCGGGCCGGACGGCGACCTGGCCGGGCGGATCCACACGCACCTGACGATGTTCCACGACCAGCCGGAGGCCGCGCGGGCGCACGCGCGGGCGGCGATCGCCCGGCTCTCCGACCGCGACGACCACCGCCCGCTGTTCACCGCCGCGCTGCTGCTGTTCTTCTTCCACGAGGTACGCGCCGGTGGCGAGGCGCCGACCGGCCTGCTCGACCGGGCGCTGGCGTTGGAGGCCGGCGAACCGTCCTACCTGGCCGGCTCGGTGCCGGCGATCTGGTGGAAGGCCGTGGACGACCACGACCGGGCGCGGGCCCGGCTGCACCTGATGCTGGACCGGGCGGTGGCGCGCGGGGACGACCCGCTGCGGCACGAGGCGCTCACCCACCTCGGCGAGACGGAACTGCTCGCCGGGCGGTTCGCCGAGGCCGGTACGCACATCGCCGACGCCCGTGACCTGGGTGAGCAGCTCGGCACCGGCCTGGTGGGCGAGAGCTGGCTGGCCGGCATGCTCGACGCGCACCGGGGCCGGCTGGCGCGGGCGGGTGCCACCGCCGCCGGGCTACGTCGCGACGACGACCTCGGCGACGCGTGGAGCCGCCGGCTGCACCACCAGCTCACCGGGCTGGTGGCGCTCGCCTCGGGCGAGTGGGTCACGGCCGCGGCGGCGTACGGCTCGCTCGCGGCCGACCTGGACGGTTCGGGCATCGTCGAGCCGCTGGGGCAGCGGTTCGAGCCGGACTGGATCGAGGCGTGCGTGGGCGCCGGTGACCTGGACACCGCGCACGCGGCGCTGGACCGGCTGGCCCGGCGGCACGCGCGGCTGCCGCGGCCGTGGACGACGCTCGGGCTGGCCCGCAGCCGGGTGCTTCTGGCCGGCGCGACGGGCGCGGACCCGGGCGAGGCGCTGGACGCGCTGACGCAGGCCCGGGCCACGGTGCCGGAGGCGGTGCTGCCGTTGGACCGGGCCCGCTGCCTGCTCGCGGCCGGGCGGGCGTACCGGCGGGTGCGGCGGCGGCGGGAGGCGCGGGCGGCGCTCGACGCGGCGGTGGCCGAGTTCGACGCGCTCGGCGCGTCCGCGTTCGCCGACCGGGCGCGGGCGGAGCTGGGCCGCATCGGCGCCCGCACCCCGGCCCCGACGGCGCTCACCGCGACGGAGGAGCGGGTGGCCCGGCTCGCCGCCCGGGGGCAGACGAACCGGCTCATCGCCGACGCGCTCTACATCAGCCCGAAGACGGTCGAGGCGAACCTGGCCCGGGTCTACCGCAAGCTGGGCATCGCCAGCCGCGCCGAGCTGGGCGCAGCGATGGGCCGGCGTCCGGGCGACTGAGTCGCTCAGGACGCGGCCAGGGCGGTCAGGACGCGGCGAGCGTGTCCAGGTGCGCGCCGAGCAGCGCCCGGGCGCGCCCGGGTGGCATCCGCTCGGGGTGCAGCAGCGCGTGCAGCGCGAGCCCGTCGAGCAGGGCGTGCAGCCCGGCGATCGCCTCGGGGTCGGGGGCCGGTTCCCCGGTGAGGAGGCAGACGGCGAACTCGGCGGCGCGGCGGATGCCGTCGTCCGCCTCGGCCATCCGGGATCGCGCGGCCGGGTCGGTCTGGGCGCGCGCGGCGAGCAGCAGCCACACCTCGGCCTCGCGGACGCGCTGCCGGTCCAGCGGCAGCAGGTGTTCCAGCACCCGCTGGGCGACCTCGCGGGGGCTGCCGGTCCGGTCGTCGGCGGCGATCCGCTCGGCCGCCTCGGCCTGTACGTGCTCCATGGCGAACACCAGCAGTTCGGTCTGGGTCGCGAAGTAGTGCCGCAGCGCGCTCGGTGACCAGCCCGCCTCGGCCGCGATGCTGCGCACGGTGGCGGCGCCGACGCCGTCGCGGTAGACGACCCGCCACATCGCCCGCGCCAGCTCGGCCCGGCGCGCGTCGTGGTCGACGATCTTGGGCACGGGCCCTCCGGAACCTGGTCGACGAACGCTGCTACGGTTATCGCACAGCGTACTAAAAAAGGAGGCCGCATGCTCGTGGCAGTGATCGTCGGATGCGAGGTGGCGTTCTGGGTGGTGCTGCTCGCCGGGCTGATCGCCCGGTACCCGCTGCGCCGGCCCCGCCTCGGCGCGGCGCTGCTGATCGCCGTGCCCGTCGTCGATCTCGTGCTGCTGGCCGCCACGATGATCGACCTGCGCCGGGGCGCGACAGCCACGTTCGCCCACGGCCTCGCCGCCGCGTACCTCGGGTTCTCGGTGGCGTTCGGGCACAGCATGGTGCGCTGGGCCGATGAGCGGTTCGCGCACCGGTTCGCCGGCGGGCCTCCCCCGCGCCGGGCCCCGAAGTACGGGATGGCGCGGGCCCGGCACGAGTGGCGCGAGTGGGGCAAGGGCATGATCGGCTGGGCGGTCGCCTGCGCCGTGCTGCTCGGCGGCATCGCCCTGGTCGGCGACGGCGAGCGCACCGCCGAGCTGTGGGCGTGGGCCGGCCGGCTCACCGTGGTGATGGCGGGCTGGCTGGTGTTCTGGCCGGTCGCGTACACCGTCTTCCCGAAGCGGGCGCCGCGCGACGCGTGAGGCTCACCCTCCGCCCCCGGCGACCCGGCCTACCGGCTGATTCGCCGACCGCCCGGCGGCGGACGGCTCACCGCGCCGATCGACGGCGATCGCGACCAGCAACAGCCCGGCCAGCGCCGCCAGCGCCAGCGGCGGCGGCAGCGCCGTCCCGAGCGCGGCCAGCGGCAACGCCGCACCGGCGACGGCCAGCCGGGCCGCTCCCACCGGCTGACCGGTCAGCCGCCGGAACAGCAGCCGTCCGGCCAGGTAGACGGCCGCGCCACCGAACAGCGCCACCGCGGCCGAGCGGTTCAGCCGGGGCCCGGCCTCCGGGTCGGCGACGTGCTCCAGCACCTGCTCGATGCCGAGCGCCAGGTAGATGACGCCGGCGACGAGCAGCAGATGGGTCTGGCTGTAGGCGTCCGCGGCCATCCGGTCCCGCCGCGCCGCCGGTGCGGCGGCGAGCGCCCGGGCCGCCTCCGGGGACGTGCTGCGGAAGTAGAGCCACCAGAGGCAGACGGTCACCACGAAACCGACGAGCGCCACGGCGAGGACCGACGGCTCGGTGACCGCCGAGGCCGCGCCCACTCCCGCGGCCACCACCGACTCCCCCAGCGAGATGATCAGCACCAGGCCGTACCGCTCGGCGAAGTGCGTCGGGCTGCGCAGCGGCCAGGCGCCCCGGCGGGCGTACGACAGCCGCTGCCCGGCCACCTCGACGGCGAAGCCCAGCACCCACAGCGCCGCGTGCGCGGCACCGTCCAGCAGCGCGCCGAGCAGCAGCGGCACCCACCCGACGGCGCTGACGCACGCGAAGAACCGGATCCGGGCGCGCAGTTCCGGGTCACCCGCCGCGGCCCAGTGGAACAGCGTCAGGTGCACCGCGCGCAGCACCACGTAGGCCAGCACGACGATCAACGGACCGTCCAGCCCCGGGCCCGGCGTCCACGCCTGCGGCATGGCGAGCGCGGCCAGGAACAACGCGGCCATCGCGACCAGGAACCCGCCGCGCACCACCCCGACGTCGGCGGGCGTGTGGTTGCCCAACCAGGTGTACGACAACCACGCCACCCAGAGCAGCACGAGCAGGAGCAGGCCCTTGGCCATCCCGGCCGGGGTCGGGTGCGGCTCGATCAGCGCCATGATCCGGGTGAGCGCGAAGACGAAGACCAGATCGAAGAAGATCTCGAAGGGCGTGACCCGGCGCTCGTCCGGCCCCGGCCGGGGCGCGCGCGGCCGTCGTCGCACCCGTTCGCGTCCCACGCCCGCCGCCCTCCGCCGGTCCACCTCCTGCGCCGACGGTAGGTGGCGCAGGGCGGGCGATCGGGCGATTCCCGGGATCACGCCGGGCTCGGCCTGCGGTCAGTTCAGCCGACCGCGTCGTCCGGCCAGGCGGCGCGGACCAGCGCGGGCAGCACCTCGCCGGCCGGGCCGCGCAGGTTCACCGCGCAGATCGCGTCCAGCGGCGTCGGTACCGGGTTCACCTGCACCACCGGCGCGCCGAGACGGGCCGCGACGAGCGGGATCTCGGCGGCCGGGTGCACGAGCGCGGAGGTGCCCACCGTCAGCAGCAGGTCGCAACCGGAGGCCGCCTCGACCGCCGCGTCGAGCGCGGCCGACGGCAGCGCCTCGCCGAACCACACCACCCCGGGCCGCACCGGCGCGCCGCAGTCGGCGCACGCGGGCGGGTCCAGCGGCCCGTCGTGCGCCTCCGGCGCATGCGATTCCGCCCCGCCGTGCGATTCCGCCCCGCCGTGCGATTCCGCCCCGTCGTGCGGCTCCGGCGGACCGGCGGACGGCGGCAGGTCCGACGGCAGCGGCGCGGGCCGGGCGCAGGCCGAGCAGCGGGGCGCGAACAGGCTGCCGTGCAGGCGTACCGGGGCGGGCACGCCGCCGCGCTCGTGCAGGTCGTCGACGTTCTGGGTGATCACCACGGTGTCCGGCAGCCGGGCCGCGATCGCCGCGACCGCCCGGTGCCCCGGATTCGGTAGCGCCCGGCGAACCCCGCGCCGACGTGTCTCGTACCAGCCCCAGACCAGCGCCGGGTCGGCGCGGAACGCGGCCGGTGTCGCCAGCTCCTGCGGGTCGTAGCGTTGCCACAGCCCGGTCTGGGCGTCCCGGAACGTCGGCACGCCGCTCTCCGCCGACATGCCCGCGCCGGTGAACACCACCGGCCGGCGCGCGGCGGCCAGCAGCCGGCCCGCCTCGGCCAGCTCCGGCCCGGTCACACGTCCACCGTCAGCCGCACGTCGACCCGGTCACCCAGCTCGATGCCCTCGGCCCGGCGCGCCGCGACCCGCAGCGGCACCACGTACCGGCCGTCCTTGGGCCACAGCGACGTCCGCCAGTCGGTGCCGCCGATGCGGACCGTCACCGGGATCATGCCCCAGCCGTAGGTGACCGACGCCGAGGCGGCCTCGATCGCCGCACTCTGCTCGTCGGGCACCGTGACGAAGTGGTACGGCGCCGGGCCGCGCCAGAACCACACCTCGCCGCTGAACGCCAGCTCCATCCGGTCAGGATAGGGGCCGGGACCGACGGAACCCGAGCAGCCGCAGCCCGGCCGCCGTCACCCAGGCGAACAACGGGAACACGGCGACACGCTCCATGCCGCCCACGCCGATGCCGGCGTCCACCCGGGCCAGGAACAGCACGGTGCCGGCCAGGCCGAGCAGACCCAGGACCGCGCTGACGGTCCGCAGCTCACCCAGCAGCGGCGACCTGCCGAGCGCGGCGGCCAGCAGCGCCGCGTTGCCGAGCGCGAAGACCAGCAGCGCGCCGAGCACGTGCAGGTTCTCGTCCACGTCGGCCGGGTAGAGACCGGCCAGCACGTACCCGGACCCGGCGGCCACTGCCGACGCCACGGTGACGGTCGCGGCGCGGCCCGGGCGCAGCGCCCGGCGCGCGAGCAGCGCGCCGACCGCGAGCAGCAGCCCGGCGCCGACGAACACGGCGTTCATGCCCGCGTGCCACGGTGAGCAGACCGGACGCGGCCGGCTGGTGTCCCACACGCCGCAGGTCACGTTGCCGAGGTCGCTGATGTTGTGCTCGGCCCAGCTGAACCGGGGCTGGTCCCAGGCCAGGCCGACGAGGACGTTGGCGGTCAGGAACGACACGGCGGCGAGCAGCCAGCAGGCGCCCGCGAGACGGTTTCTCACCCGACGAGTGCACCGTCTCGGGGCGCCCCGGCGCACGGGGCGTGGCGGGCCGGTTCGAGGTAGGGCCAGACCTACCCGCGGATGGGGCCTGGATGGCTGGGAAGGGCGGCGGGGTCTGGCTAGCGTCACGGCATGACCGTTGATCACGGGCTGGCGGCAGCGTTGCGCCGCCGCCGCTACCTGCTGTCCGCGTGGCCGTGGCGGGCCCTGGCGTACGCCGTCACGACCCTGCCCCTGGCCGGCGCGGCGGCGCTCGGCGCGGCGGTGGTCGCCGCGCCGCTGCTGCTGGTGGCCGGCGCGCTGCGGCGGGGCCGCCCGGTCGACGCCACGGCGCTGGCGGTGCTGGCCGTGCTGGCGCTGGCGGTGGTGGCGCTCGCGCCGCTGGCCGGCGCGCCGGTGGCGGCCGTCGAGCGGTGGCGTCTCGGCCTGGTCGACGACCGCCCGGTGACCGCGCCGAAATGGCGGGGACTCGTCGCCCGCTTCACCACCGCCGACGGGTGGCGGGAGGGCGCGTACCTGGCGGTGCTGGGTGTGGCGGTGCCGCTGGCGTACGGGATGTTCGGTCTGCTCGTGCTGCTGGACGTGGCGCTGGTGGCCGGTCCGTGGCTGGCCGGCGGCGAGGACCGCATCGTGCTGATCTGGGCCACTGTCGACTCCCCCGCCGAGGCGGTGCCGTACGCGGTCGCCGGTCTGCTGGCGGTCCCCGCGCTGGTCTACCTGGCCGGTCTGCTCGTCGCGGCCCAGGCGGCGGTGACCCGCCTGCTGCTCGACGACGCGCCCGGCGGGACGGCGCTGCGCGAGGTGACCCGGTCCCGGGCCCGCCTGGTGAGCGCCTACGAGGCCGAGCGCCGCCGCGTCGAGCGGGACGTGCACGACGGCGTGCAGCCGCGCCTGACCAGCCTCACCCTCCAGCTCGGGCTGGCCCGCCTCGACGTGCCGGACGGCTCCCCGGCGGCGAAGCCGCTCGCGGCGGCGCACGAGCAGGCCAAGGAGCTGATGGTGACGTTGCGCGGGATCGTCCAGGGCATCCGCCCGCAGCAGCTCACCGAACTCGGCCTGGCCGCCGCCGTCGGTGATCTGGCCGCCCGGTCGGTCGTCCCGGTCACCGTGCACGCCGACCTGACCCGCCCGGTGCCGGACCTGGTGCAGACCACCGCCTGGTACGTGGTCTCGGAGACGCTCGGCAACGTGGCCCGGCACTCCGGGGCGACCCGGGCGCAGGTGCGCCTGATCCGCGACGAACGACTGCTGGTGGTGGAGGTGCGCGACGACGGCCGGGGCGGCGCCGACCCGGCGCGCGGCACCGGTCTGACCGGGCTCGCGGACCGGGTGGCGGCGGTGGACGGGCGGCTGCTGCTGTCCAGCCCGCCCGGTGGGCCTACCCTCGTGCGGGTGGAGCTGCCGTGCCGTCCGTGATCCGGGTCGTCCTGGCCGAGGACGAGGTGCTGCTCCGGGAGGGCCTGGTGGGCCTGCTGACCCGGTTCGGTTTCGCGGTGGACGCCGCCGTCGGCTCCGCCCCGGACCTGCTCGACGCGGTCCGCACCCACCGGCCCGACCTGCTGGTGACCGACATCCGGATGCCGCCGCAGCACCGCGACGACGGCCTGCGGGCGGCGGTCGCGCTGCGCGCCGAACGCCCGGACCTCGCCGTGGTGGTGCTCAGCCAGCACGTGCAGAGCGGGTACGCCGCCGCGCTGCTCGACAGCGGCGACGGCAACCGGGTCGGCTACCTGCTCAAGGACCGGGTGGCGGACGTCGAGGAGTTCGCCGCGACGCTGCGCCGGGTGGCAACCGGCGGCACCGCCGTCGACCCGGACGTGGTGCGGCACCTGCTGCGCCGCCCGCGCGACCCGCTCGGCGCGCTGTCCCCCCGTGAACGGGAGGTGCTGGGCCTGGTCGCCGAGGGCCACTCCAACAGCGCGATCGCGGCGCGGCTGCACGTGACCGAGGCGGCGATCGGCAAGCACGTGGGCAACATCCTGGCCAAGCTCGGCCTGCCGCCGGACGAGGACACCAACCGGCGGGTGCTGGCAGTGCTCGCCCACCTGCGCGCGGCGGGCTGACCGGGCGCTACAGGCTCATCGGCGCGGGGTCGGTGGCCAGTGCCCGGAACCGCTCGCGCGGGTCGGGCACCAGCCGCCGTTCGGCGAGGTCGAGCAGGCCGCCGACGCCGGACACCGAGGCGACGGGGGTGCCGTCCGCGCGGGTGAACTCCTGGCCGATCCGGAACGTCTTGCCCTCGCCCCAGTGGAACTCGCAGGTCACGTCGACCTCGTCGCCGCCGCGCAGCTCCCGCAGGTAACGCACAGTCACCTCCAGCGCGACCGGTCCGACGCCGCCGGCGATCAGCCGGTCCTGGCCGATGCCGGAGGCGCGCAGGCACTCCCAGCGGGCGTGCTCGGCGTACTGGAGGTAGACCGCCTGGTTGAGGTGCCCCTGCGTGTCGAGTTCGTAGCCGCGCACGGTGACGCGCACCCGGAACGGATCTGCCATGCCGGCAGCCTAACCAGCGGCGCGGCGGTAATCGGCGTGCGGTCCGGGCCGCGCGGCTCTAGCCTCCCCGGCGTGACTCTGGAGATCGTGACCCTGGCGCAGCGGCCCGACCTGGCGCCGCTGCTCGACACCGACTTCGACGGCGCTTGGCCGCCGTTCATGCTCTGGGATCCGATGGGCGCGCTCTACTACGGCGTCGCACACGAGACGTACCCCGAGTTCGTCTTCGCCGCCGTCGACCCGGCCGAGCCGGGCCGGGCCGTCGCCCGGGGCTACGCGGCGCCGTTGCGCTGGACCGAGGACGAGCTGCCCGACGGCGGCTGGGATCGGGTGATCCAGCGGGCCACGCTCGGCCGGCTCACCGGGTCCACCCCCAACCTGGTGTCCGCGCTGGAGATCTGCGTGCGCCCGGACCGGCGCGGCGGCGGGGTGTCCGGGCTGATGCTCGACGCCATGCGCGCGGCGGTGGCCCGCGCCGGGTTCGACACGCTGGTGGCGCCGGTGCGCCCGAACGGCAAGGCCGCCGCCCCGGACGTGCCGATGACCGAGTACGCGGCCCGCCGCCGCCCCGACGGTCTGCCGGCCGATCCGTGGCTGCGGGTGCACGTGCGGGCGGGCGGGGTGATCGAGCGGGTCGCGCCCCGGTCGATGACGGTGACCGGGACGCTCGCGGACTGGCGGCGCTGGACCGGGCTGCCGTTCGACACCTCCGGGCCGGTGCGGGTGCCTGGTGCGTTGACGCCGGTGCTCGTCGACGTCGACCACGACCACGCCGCGTACGTGGAGCCCAACGTGTGGGTGCGTCACCGGCTCTGACCGGTCGTCAGGCCGGCCAGGCGTGACCGATCCCGTCGAGCAGCAGGACCACGCCCTCGGTGGCCGCCTCCCGGTCCCGGGAGATCTCCCGGTACTCCGGCGAGGTGGACCAGCGCTCGAAGTCCTCCCGGCTGTCGAACGACAGCAGCACCGCCTTGTGGTGCGGCCACTCCCCCTCGACCACGCGCGGGCTGGTGTCGGCGGCGAGCAGCCGACCGCCGTAGCGGGCCAGCACCGGCGGGAAGGCGGCGGCATACCTGTCGTAGCGCGCCCGGTCGTGGATGGTGAGCTGCGCGAGGGCGTAGACGGTCACCGGCTCAGGCTACCGACCGCCCGAGCGCTCCGGCCTCGTCCGTCGGGCCGGATCCGCCGCCTCCGCGAGCCGGGTCGACTGTCCGGTGTGCTCTAGCCATTATGGCTCTGACCTGCGAATACTGGTAGCAGGTCCGGGCGGCGTGGGGGAAAGAGGTGGGGCACGATGATCGAGCAGGAGACCCAGCCGGAGGCCATACCCGAGCCCCGGAACACGCCGGAGGGCGGGCCGTCCCGGCCCGTCACGCCGGTTCCCGGCGCGGTGTGGCAGGTCCGCGTACGGACCAAACTCGACGACCTGTACCAGCAGCTCGCGGTGCTGTCCGCGCGCGACCCCGATCGGGCCGAGGCGCTGCGCGCGCAGCTGTCCCGGGTGGAGGTGGTGCTCGGACGCAGCGGCGTGGTCGAGTGGTTGCGCGGCGGCAACCTGGAGTACGCGTGGCAGACCATCCACTCGGTGGAGCGGGCCATGGTGGGGTTGCGCAGCCCGGACGAGCTGGCCGGGCTGCTGCCGGCGTACCGCAGCGCGGCGGCACAGGTGCTGCCGGCCGACGACAAGGTGCTCAGCGACCTCGACACCGCGACCGGCGGGGTGCCCGTGGAGTTGCTGCGCGCCCGGGTGCAGGCGCTGCTGCTGCGCTTCCACTCCGCGTCCGACGAGTTCCACGAGTCGGCGCGGCGGCTGCGCAACCGGATGCTGGGGCTGTCGGTGTTCGCGCTGGTGGCGGAGATCCTCGTGGTGCTGGTGCAGTGGCTCAGCCACGACGTCCGGCTGCTGGAGGCACCGACCGACGCCGGTGGCGTACCGGCCTGGCGGCTGCTGTTCTTCGTGCTGATCGCCGGGGCGCTCGGCGCGTTCCTCAGCGCGCTGCCGTCGATGATCACGTCCCGGTCCGGCGGGCTGCCCTACAAGCTGCCGTTCCAGCAGGGGCTGCTCAAGCTCGCGGTCGGCCCGCTGGTGGCGGTGGTCGGCATCATGCTGGTCATCGGCGGCCTGGTGGAGACCAGTGTGAGCAGCACCGCCGCGCTGCTGGGCCTGGCCATCGTGTTCGGCGCCGGGCAGCAGGCGGTCACCGCCTTCGCCGACCGGCGGGCGGCCGAACTGCTCGGCCCGGCGGCCAAGAGCTGATCAGGCGCGGGTCACCGGCGGCCCTGGGTAGCCTGATCCCATGATCTTCATTACCGCCAAGTTCCGGGTCCGCCCCGAAGACGCCGACAACTGGCCGCGGATCGCCGCCGACTTCACCGCCGCGACCCGGGCCGAGCCCGGCTGCCTGTGGTTCGACTGGTCCCGCAGCCTGGACGACCCGACCGAGTACGTGCTGGTCGAGGCGTTCCGCGACGACGAGGCGGGCGCGGCGCACGTGCAGTCGGAGCACTTCCGCGAAGCCCAGCGCACGCTGCCGCCGCACCTGGCCGAGACGCCCCGGATCGTCAACGTGACGGTGCCGCAGCAGGACTGGTCGCGCCTGGGCGAGATGGCCGTACCCGGCGACGCCTGACCGGACGGCGCAACTGCGCGCGGGCGGCGCGGCGGGCCGCCCGCGCGGCCGGTCAGGGGATGGTCAGGCCGTAGGCGGCGAGGATCTCCAGGATCGGCTGGTAGTAGCTGGTGCCACCGCTCGTGCAGTTGCCACTGCCGCCGGACAGCACGCCGAGGACGACGCCGGTCGCGGCCACGTAGAGCGGTCCGCCGCTGTCCCCCGGCTCGGCGCAGATGTTCGTGCGGATCAGCCCGGTGACGCTGCCCTCGGCGTAGTTGACTGTGGCGTTCAGCCCGGTGACGGTGCCGCACCGTACGCCCGTGGTGGCGCCGCTGCGGCAGACCGCCTGCCCGACGTACGCGCTGCCGGCGGCGGTTACGGTGACCTGCCCCGGGTAGGTGTGGATCGCGCTCGGGTGGGCGGCGGTTCCGGTGTAGCGGACCACGCCGTAGTCGTTGCCGGGGAAGCTGCTGCCGGTCCGGCTGCCCAGCACCGTCGTGCGGGCGCTGTCGGCGTACCAGGTGGCGGCGAGGCGCGTGCAGTGTCCGGCGGTGACGAAGTACCAGGTGGCGCCGCTGCGCACGTTCGCGCCCAGTGAACAGCGCCCGCCGCCGCCGTAGATCGCCTGACCGGCGGCGATGAGCGTACGCAGCCGCCCGGGTTCGTGGCGCAGCACCGCGCCGGCCCGGGCCGCGGTCCGGCGCAGCGCGGCCAGCTCGCTGCCGCGTACCGTGTCGTCGGCGGTGACCGTGAGCCGGCCGGTGGCCGGGTCGTGCTCCCAGGCGGTGCCGGGCGTGCGGATCCCGGCGAGCGCGGCGGGCCCGGCCGGTGGAGTGGCGACGCCGGCCCGGGCGACCGCCGGAGCGCCGGTCAGCAGGACGGCGAGGACGAGTACGACGAGCGCGGGTCGGCGCATCCTCCGGGACCTCCTCCATCGTCTACGGTCGATTGGCACAGCATCAGCCCGCGGGCGCGATCCACTCAACCGGCAGAACCGGCGATTCCCGAAACTTCCGGAGTCGCGGCCGGCGGTGCGCGCGCCCGTCCCCCCGCGCCCGCCCTCGGATTCCCGCCCTCCACCCGCCACCGCGTGCCCCGATGTCGACGCATCGAGGTGATTAAGTTTTCGGAACGCTTCCGGTAGGCTCCGGGCAGAGATTCGCTTCGATCCACTCACGATGTGCCGGGGAGTCGCTCCCCGAGTTGGCGCGGCCACCGGGCGACCGCGCGGAGCCGACATCGTGGCGGGCGGTGGCCGAGGCGAGCCGATCCCATTGACAGGCTAGAGAGGCGTTCAGATGGACAAGGTGCTCGCCCGCGGCAGCGGGAGCGCGGCAGCCCGGTCACGCCCGCGGACCGCTGTGGTCGCGATGGTGGCGGGGGCCGCGATGGTCGCCGCCACGATAGCGGTGGCGACCAGCGCCAGCGCCGGCACGACGCTCGGCGCGTCGGCGGCGGAGCAGGGCCGGTACTTCGGCACGGCGGTGGCGGTGAACAAGTTGTCCGACAGCACGTACGTCGGCATCCTGAACCGCGAGTTCAACATGGTCACCGCCGAGAACGAGATGAAATGGGACGCCACCGAGCCGTCCCGGAACCAGTTCAACTTCACCAACGGCGACCGGCTCGTCGCGCACGCCCAGGCCAACGGCATGCGGGTGCGCGGCCACGCGCTGCTCTGGCACCAGCAGCAGCCCGGGTGGACGGGAAGCCTGTCCGGCAGCGCGTTGCGCGACGCGATGATCAACCACGTCACCCAGGTCGCCACCCACTACCGGGGCAAGATCCACTCCTGGGACGTGGTGAACGAGGCGTTCGACGACGGCAACAGCGGCGCCCGCCGCAACTCGAACCTCCAGCAGACCGGCAACGACTGGATCGAGGCCGCGTTCCGTGCCGCGCGCGCCGCCGACCCGGGCGCCAAGCTCTGCTACAACGACTACAACATCGACAACTGGAGCTGGGCCAAGACCCAGGGCGTCTACAACATGGTGCGGGACTTCAAGTCCCGGGGCGTGCCGATCGACTGCGTCGGCCTCCAGTCGCACTTCAACAGCGGGTCGCCGTACCCGAGCAACTACCGCACCACGCTGCAGAACTTCGCCGCGCTCGGCGTCGACGTGCAGATCACCGAGCTGGACATCGAGGGCTCCGGCAGCAGCCAGGCCACCTCGTACGGCAACGTGACCCGGGACTGCCTGGCGGTGGCGCGCTGCAACGGCATCACCGTGTGGGGCATCCGCGACACCGACTCGTGGCGGGCCAGCGGCACCCCGCTGCTGTTCGACGGCAGCGGCAACAAGAAGCAGGCGTACACCGCCGTGCTGAACGCGCTCAACGAGGGCGGCACCCCGCCGCCCACCACCGCGCCGCCGACCAGCACCCCGCCCACCTCGACGCCGCCGACCAGCACGCCGCCGACCAGTGAGCCGCCGACGACGACTCCGCCGCCGACCGGCGCCTGCACCGCCACGATCACCACCAACCAGTGGCCGGGCGGCTTCGTCACCAACGTACGGATCACCGCGGGTTCCAGCGGGCTCAACGGGTGGACCGTGTCGCTCACCGTGCCCTCGGGCTCGGCGGTCACGAACACCTGGAGCGCCCAGGCCAGCGGCACCACCGGCGCGGTGACGTTCCGCAACGTGGACTACAACCGCCAGGTCGGTGCCGGTGGCACCACCGAGTTCGGATTCCAGGGCACCGGCACGGCGCCCTCCGGCACGCCGGCCTGCGCGGCCGGCTGACAGTCGGCGCGACCCGGCACGGGAGCACCGTGCCGGGTCGCGTCCCCGGCGGTCGCCGGCCGCGACCGTACAGTGGGGCAGGTCCTGTTCCACCGTTTCGTCCGGAAGGACCACAGTGAACCGACGCATCAGGACCGTCCTCGGCGTCGCCCTGGCCGCCACCCTCGTCACCACCGCCGCCCCGGCCCCCGCCGCCTCCGCCCACGACCGCCGTCCCACGGTCATCACGCTGCCGGACGGCTTCCAGCCGGAGGGCGTCGCCGCCGCCGGCCGCTACGCCTGGTTCGGGTCGCGGGCCACCGGTGAGATCTACCGCGCCGACCTGATCACCGGGGCGGGCAAGCAGGTCAGCCCCGCCACCGGCACCCCGTCGCTCGGCCTGAAGGTCGACGCGCGGGGCCGGCTCTTCGTCGCCGGCGGCACCGCCGGGGACGCCCGGGTCGTCGACACCCGCACCGGCGCCGTGCTCGCGAGCTACCGGTTCGCCGAGGCGCCGACGTTCGTCAACGACGTGACGCTCACCCGCGACGCCGCCTGGTTCACCGACTCGAACCGGCCGGTGCTCTACCGCCTGCCGCTCGGACGCGGCGGCAAGCTGCCGCCCGCCGACGGCTTCACCACGCTGCCGCTGACCGGTGACTTCCAGCAGACCGGCACCGGCGTCAACCTCAACGGCATCGCGCCCACCCCGGACGGGCGCGCGCTGATCGTCGTGCAGTCGAACACCGGCACGCTGTTCCGGGTGGACCCGGCCACCGGCGTCACCACCGCCGTCGACGTGCCGGGCGCCACCTTCCTCAACGGTGACGGCCTGCTGCTGCTCGGCCGCAGGCTGTACGTGGTGCAGAATTTCCTCAACCAGGTCGCCGTGGTCGACCTGAACCGCGCCGGCACGGCCGGCGTCGCCCGAGGCGTCATCACCGACCCGGGCTTCGACGTGCCGACCACGGTGGCCGCCGCGCTCGGCCGGCTCTACCTGCCGAACGGCCGGTTCACCACCCCGCCGACTCCGACCACCCCGTACACGGTCGTCGCTGTCGACGCGCGCTGAGCCACGCCGGCCGCCACCCTCTCCGGGTGGCGGCCGGTTCACTCCTCCATCTCCGGCCCGAGCAGGCGGATCTCCTCGATGTCGATGGCCGCCTGGAGCTGCCGCAGCACCACGTCGTCGATCTGCCTGGTGTTGCGCAGCCGGGTGATCTCCTGCCGCTTGTGGTCGAGCACCCGCAACCGCAGCCGGCGGGCCATCTCCCGCTCCCCCTCCGCCTCCTCGCCGCCGGGGTCGCGCGCGGCGGCCAGGTGGTCCTCGTAGTCGGCGCGCAGCCGGTCCACCGTGTCCTGGGTGGCGCCCACGTCGCTGGCGGCCCGGGGCAGCGCCTCCAGGGCTGCCTCGGTGGCCCGGATCCGGGCCCAGCGCACCTCGTCGTCGCGTTCCCGGTCGCCGGTCAGACCGGCCCAGCTCACGACGGCGGGCAGCGTGGTGCCCTGCACCAGCATGATCAGCACGATCACCACCACGGTCACGAAGATGATCAGGTCGCGTTCGCGCACGTTGCTGCCGTCGTGCATGGTGACCGGCACGGCCAGCGCGGCCGCGAGCGAGACGGCGCCGCGGAACCCGGCCCAGCCCACCGCGGTACGCATGCGGAAGTCGAAGTGCCGCGCCCGGCTCGACTCCCGCCGGTCCGCCCGTTGCAGCGCCGACACCGACAGGTGCACCCAGAGCAGCCGGATCATCACCACGACCAGGGCGACGAGCACCGCGATGCCGAGCGACGCGGCCGGCGAGTGGCTGGTGATGCTGCGCAGTGAACGCGGCACCTGCGTGCCGAGCAGCACGAACAGGCCGCCGTTGATCATGAAGGTGGAGAGGTCCCAGAACGCGAACGCGGTGACCCGGGAGCGGGCCCGGATCACCCGGGGCGCGGCGTAGGACAGCAACAGTCCGGATACCACCACCGCGAGCACGCCGCTGGCGTGCACCGCGTCGGCGAGCAGGAACGCGACGAACGGGGTGAGGATGCTCAGCCCGCCCTCGCGCATCGGGTCGTCGACGTGCTTGCGGATCAGCACCACGACCGCGCCGACGAGCAGTCCCGCGGCCACGCCGCCGGCCGACTTGCCGATGAACTCGCCGGTGAGCAGCAGCGGCCCGGGCACCGTCCCGCCCGCGATCACGCCGGCCGCCACGGCGAAGAGCACGAGCGCCGTACCGTCGTTGACCAGGCTCTCCGCGCGCAGCGTGGTGAGGATGCCGCGCGGCATCCGTTTGGCCAGGCCGGCCACGGCGGCGGCGTCGGTGGGGGCCAGGACCGCGCCGAGCACCCAGGCGGCGGACGCCGCCACGCCGAGAGCCTGCGCGGTGAACGCGACAGCGGCCATCGTGATGATCACCAGCACGACGGCGAGGCCGATGATCACCACCAGGTTGGCGCGGATCTCGCGCAGGCTGATGACCAGACTCTCCCGGTAGAGGATGGCCGGGAGGAACAGCACCAGCACGACCTCGGGCTCGAGGATCAGGTTGTCGAACGGCGGCAGCAGGCCGATCAGCGCGCCCATGGCGATCAGCAGCACGGGCGGCGCGACGCTGTAGCGACCGCCGATCGTGGTCCCGACGAGCACTGTCGCGCCGAGCACCGTGATCAGCAGGAGTGCTTCCACGCCGTACCCCCGTCACCGTTCCCCCGGGTCCCTACCGTGCCCCACGACGGCGCCCGGACGGGGCGGAATCGGTGATCGTTACTCGAAGCGGGCCGGGTCTCCGGCGCCGCGACGCAGGATCTCCGGCTCCTCGCCGGACAGGTCGACCACGGTGGTCGGCTCGAGCCCGCAGTCACCGGCGTCGACCACGGCGTCGATCAGGTGGTCGAGCCGTTCCTTGATCTCCCAGCCCTGGGTCATCGGCTCGTCCTCGCCGGGCAGCAGCAGCGTGCTGGACAGCAGCGGCTCACCCAGTTCGGCCAGCAGCGCCTGGGTCACCGTGTGGCTCGGCACGCGCGCCCCGACCACCCGCCGGCGCGGGTCCTGCAACCGCCGGGGCACCTCGGCGGTGGCCGGCAGCAGGAACGTGTAGCTGCCCGGGATGACGGACTTGACCTGGCGGAAGACCGCATTGCTGAGCTTGACGAACTGGCCGAGCTGGGCGAAGTCGGCGCACACGAGCGTGAACGGGTGACGGTCGTCGAGCCGCCGGATCTCGCGGATGCGTTCCACGCCGTCGCGGTTGCCGATCCGGCAGCCGAGCGCGTAGCAGGAGTCCGTCGGGTACGCGATCACCCCGTCGGCGCGCAGCAGGTCCACCACCTGCCGGATCACGCGGGGCTGGGGGTTGTCCGGATGCAGGTCGTAGTACCTCGCCACGACGGCCAGCCTATGCCCGCGACCTGGCGGGCGCAGGTTTGGCCGGGGCGGTTTCCGGAAACAGGTGGGGGCCGTTCACGACAGGGGGACCGAATCATGTCCGAAGCCAGCACAGACCGCGTCACCGACCGCCCCGCGGAGGTGACCGATCCGCTGCTGTGGGACCTGGCCGCCGCGGTGGCAGACGCGCACCAGCCCGACGCCGAACGTGTCTGCGCGAGCCCGAGCTGCGCCGGGGCCGCCTGGCCCTGCGGCGCGTGGAACAACGCGCAGGCGGGGCTGAGCGCCGCCCGGGCGCCCCGGCAGTCCGCCGCGCCCCGGCAGTCCGCCGGCTCGCCGCAGTCCGCCTCGCGGCCCGTCGCCGGACAGCCGGGCGTCAGCCGGCCCGGTGCCGCCGGTGAGCCGGGCACGGCCGCGGCACGGACCGACGCGCGGAGCCTCGCCGCCACCGCCGCCTGACGCAGCGTAGGCACACGCGTCCTCACGCCGCCCCCGGCCGCCTCGGCCCGGGGCGGCGCTCGTGCGCACCGTCGAGCCTGGTCAGCGCGCTTCGTGAGGTGATCGAAGGGTCGGTCGCGTGTGCGGGAGAGCGCTCTCTTCGGTAACAAGACATTGACGGATCCGTAACCCGAACCTTACTGTCCCTTCTCAAGAGAGCGCTCTCACGACTGCCGCACCACCACTCCGTACCCCGCCTTCTCCTCGTGAAGGGGACCTCCATGACCCTCCTGCGGGACTTCTCTCCCGACCCCGTACCCCCGACCGCGCCCGTCCGGTCCCCGGCCCGCCGTCGCGGTCTGCGGGCGACCGCCCTCGTCGCCGCGTCCGTGCTGGCCGCCGGCCTGCTGGGCGCCGTGGTCGGCGGCGGCGGCACCGCCACCGCCGGCGCCGTCGGCGCGGGCAGCTACACCGAGACGCTGCCGCCCGGCGCCCTGCTGCCCAAGGGCTGCGGCGCGATCAGCACCAACCCGCGCATCTTCACCACCGCCGACGCGCCCGCCGGCGCCATCCCCACGAACGACTGGTGGTCGTCGCTGATCTGGAAGCGCAACAACTGCGCCGGCAGCGAGAACCTGCACGCCCACCCGCTGGCGTTCAAGGCCGAGAACAACGGGCTCGGCCTGTCGTACACCACCACGCCCGCCATCAGCGGCACCGCGACCGGCGTCGGCGAGTTCCACTACCCGTACGGCGAGGACGTCCGCGTCGGGATGCCCGGACTGTCGGCGCCGGTGGTCAAGGCCGCCGGCTGGAGCGACTGGACGGTCACCGCCGACTGGAGCGACGGCAGCCGCACCATGCGCGCCACCATCGGCCACGGGCTGCCGTTCAGCTACTACACGGTCAGCGGCGGCACCGCGCAGCTCACCGCCACCGCGACACCCACCGTGTGGCGCAACTCCGGCGCCACCATCGGCTTCACGGTCAACGGCCACGACTACGTCGCGTACGCCCCCACCGGCGCGACCTGGACCGTCAACGGCGCCGGCATCAGCTCGACGCTGGCCGGCAAGGGGTACTTCTCGGTGGCGGTGCTGCCCGGCGGCGGTGACCGGGCCGCCTTGGCCGACACCTACGGCCGGTACGCCCACGCCCACGTCACCGGCACCCGGATGAGCTACACGTACGACCCGTCGGCGGGAACCGTGCGCACCACGTACGCGTTCACCACCACGCCCCGCGAGGGCAGCGAGACGAAGACCGTGGTGGCGCTCTACCCGCACCAGTGGCGCAGCCTCACCGGCGCCACCCCGATCACCCCGACGTACGTCTCGGCGCGCGGCGCCATGCGGGTGCTCACCGGCGTGCCGTCGTTCACCACCACGATGCGCTTCACCGGCGTGCTGCCCGAGGTGCCCGCCGTCGGCGACTCCAGCGGCGCCGACCTGGCCACCGTCACCGGCTACCTGAACGCCGAGCAGGGCAACCCGGAAGGCGTCAGCGGCACCGACACGTACTGGGCCGGCAAGGGACTCGGCCGGGCCGCCCGGATCGCCGAGATCGCCGACCAGCTCGGGCAGACCTCGGTCCGCGACGCGGCGGTGACCGCGATGAAGAACCGGCTGACCAACTGGCTCACCGCGAGCTCGGGCGAGACCGGCCAGCTCTTCTACTACGACCGCAACTGGGGCACGCTCATCGGCTACCCCGCCTCGTACGGCTCCGACGAGGACCTCAACGACCACCACTTCCACTACGGCTACTTCATCGCCGCCGCCGCCACGGTCGCCAAGTTCGACCCCGGATGGGCCGACGACAGCCGCTACGGCGGCATGATCGACCTGCTCATCCGCGACGCCAACAACTACGACCGCGCCGACAGCCGCTTCCCCTACCTGCGGGACTTCGACATCTACGCCGGGCACGACTGGGCCTCCGGGCTGGCGCCGTTCTTCGCCGGCAACAACCAGGAGTCCTCGTCGGAGGGGATGAACTTCGCCAACGCGCTGATCCAGTGGGGTCAGGCCACCGGCGACACCGCCGTGCGCGACGCCGGGGTCTACCTGTGGACCACCCAGTCCGCGGCCATCTCCGAGTACTGGTTCGACGTGTACGACCAGAACTTCCCGGCCGCGTTCGGGCACAAGACCGTCGGCATGGTGTGGGGCGACGGCGGGTCGTACTCCACCTGGTTCTCCGCGGCGCCGGAGATGATCCAGGGCATCAACATGCTGCCGATCACCGGCGGTCACCTCTACCTGGGCGACTTCCCCGAGTACGTCAAGGCCAACTACGCCGAGCTGGTCACCAACAAGGGCGGCCCGCCGACGGTGTGGCAGGACATCATCTGGGAGTTCCTGGCCCTCGGCGACGGCGAGCAGGCGCTGCGCAACTTCCGCGCGAACAGCGGGTTCACCAGCGAGGAGGGCGAGAGCAAGGCGCACACGTTCCACTGGATCCGCAACCTGGCCGCGCTCGGCACCGTGGACACCACGGTCACCGCGAACCACCCGCTGGCGAAGGTGTTCGTCAAGAACGGCGTCCGCACCTACGTGGCGTCGAACATCACCGCCCGGCCGCTCACCGTCACGTTCTCCAACGGCGTCACGCTCGCCGTGCCGGCCGGCAAGACCGCCACGTCCGGGGCGTACACGTGGAGCGGCGGCAACGCCACCGGCGGCGGGACCGTGCCGACCGGCACGCCGACGACCTCGACGCCCAGCCCCACCCCCACCACCGCGAGTCCCACGCCGACCTCCGCCAGCCCCAGCCCGACGGGTACGGGCAGCGCGCTGAAGCCGGTCCGGTACCTGCGCTCGGGCGGCGGGCTGGACGGCAACGCCGGCACCGCCGGCACGGTGAACGTGGCGGCGGCGAACGGCAACCACGACGGCACGCCGACCAACCCGCAGGTGTTCACGGCCACCGGGCTGACCGGCACGTACACCGGCGGGGCGACCGCCTTCGACCTGGCCGTCGACGCCGGCACGGCGATCGGCAACGGCGTCCAGATCCGGGTCTCCTACGACCTGACCGGCAACGGCAGCGTCGAGCGGGTGGAGACCTACCGGTACTTCGCCACCGATCCGATCCCGGGCGCGGAGCGCTACCGGCAGACCCAGGGCCTGCTCTCGGCCACCGGCACGCTGGGCAATCTGTCCGGCGGCACGGTACGCGTCGAGGTGTGGAACGCCATCGGCGGCGCGCCCACGATCCTCGGCGTCGGCAACGGCTCGACTGTCACGCTGCCGTACGGTTCCTGACCCGAAGCTCCTGAACGCGCGACTCCGGCGCCCCGGCCCTCGTGGCCGGGGCGCCGGCTCGATGCGTCCCCGGCCACGACCGCCGTCGCCGGCGGCCCGACGGGATCAGGCGGTCACGTGCGCGCTGTCGCCCGCTGTCGCGGCGAACGACGTGCCGCTGACCATGCGCGCCGCGTCGGAGGCGAGGAACACCACCAGCGGCGCGACGTCCTCCGGCTCCACCCACGGCACGCCCAGCGGCGTCTTCGCCCGCAGCGCCCCGACCGCTTCCCGCTCCACCTCGGCCAGGTCACCCGACGGTGACTTCCCCGCCTCCACCAGCGCCTGCACGTAACGGTCCCGGTGCCGGGTCAGCGCGGTGTCGACCAGCCCCGGGATCACCGCGTTCACCGTCACGCCGTGCGGCCCGAGTTCCAGCGCGGCGGACTTCATCAGCCCAATGAGCCCCCACTTGGACGCCGAGTACGCGGACCCGTTCGTGGTGCCGTGCTGTCCCTGGGTGGACGACGTGATGACGATCCGCCCGCCGCCGCGCCGTACCAGCAGTGGCGCGAACACCCGCAGCACGTTCGCGGCGCCGGTGAGGTTCACGTCGATCTGGTCGTGCCAGTGCTGGTCGGTCATCTCCAGCAGCGGCGCGAACGCTTGGATGCCGGCGTTGGCGAACAGCACGTCCACGCCGCCGTGCTCCCGCTCGACCGCCTCGGCGAACGCGCGTACCGCCCCGATGTCGCGCTGGTCGGCCACGTGCGCGGACCAGCGGGCGCCGGCCGCCGTCACCCGGCGCCCGGTCTCGGCCAGGTCCTCCGGGGTGGCGGGCGGGAGGTCCAGGATCGGGCTGACCGGCCCGGCGACATCCATCCCGGCCACGTCCGCGCCCGACTCGGCCAGCGCCACCGCCGCGGCCCGGCCGATCCCCCGCGCCGCGCCGGTGACCACAGCGACCCGCCTCGACAACACGCCCGCAGCCACCGCGTCACCCCTCCCGTGGACTCCCCATCCCGCACCGTAAGCCCTGCCGTCCCCGCCCCGCCCGCGATCAAGCCCTCGGTACGCCAGCCCAGCTCACGGCGCCCGCTCCCCTCATCCCCGAACTGGTGTCGATCACGCGAAAAGCCGGCACTCCGCGGACGTCGCTACGGCGAGGTGGCCTCGGCCAGCAACTCCAGCACGTGCCGGTACGGTTGCCCGGTCGCCCGCGCCAGCCCGATCTCGCACGTACGGTTCACCGAGGCGTACCCGTCGAAGGCGCGTGCCGTGACGGCGGCGGCCTCGGCCCGGGTGGCCGACGCGGTCAGCTCCGGGTGCAGCAGTCCCCGGTCCCCGGCGAAGCCGCAGCACTGCCAGCCCTCCGGGACGACCACCTCGTCGGCGACCGCGCGGGCCACGGTGAGCAGCGCGTCGTCGAGTCCGAGGCGGACCGACGAGCAGGTCGGGTGCAGCGCGAGCGAGCCGATGCGGCGGCGCACTGTCAGCCGGGGCAGCAGCGTGCCGGCGGTGTACGCGACGGCGTCGACGACCCGCACGTCCCCGGCGCCGTCGAGCAGCCGCTCGAAGCCCTCGGTGCAGGACGCGGCGTCGCTGACCACGGGCAGCGCGCCGTCGCGGCTGGCGGCGCGCAGCACCGGCGGGACGCGGTCGCGGACCTGCCGGTAGCCGTCGGTGAGTCCCTTCGACGACCAGGGGGTGCCGCAGCACAGGTCGCCGATGCCGTCGGGCACGAGCAGGCGTACGCCGGCCCGCTCGGCGAGCGTGAGCAGCGCGGCAGCCACGCCGGTGCCGCCATCGGCCGGGGCGAACAGCGTGCCCAGGCAGGACGGCACGAACACGGCGTCCGGGTCGTCGGCCGGGTGGGGGCGGCGCGGAGTGCCGCCGCGCGGCAGGTCCCGTTGCCACTGCGGCACCCGGTCGGAGCCGAGCACCGCGCGGGCGGCCCGGGTGGCGGCCTCGGGCAGCGCGGGCGGCAGCGCCCCGGCCAGATCGAGTCCCCGGGCCATGCCCCGGGTGGTGGCGCCCCAGCGGCGGGCCGCGCCGCGCCAGGCGGTCCCCGCCGCCCGGCCGTGCTCCTGCGCGCGCAGCCGCTTGACCAGGTCACCGGTGTTGATCAGCACCGGGCAGGCGGTGGCGCACATGCCGTCGACGGCGCAGGTCTGCACCGCGTCGTAGTCGTAGTCGTCGGTCAGTTCCCGGACCAGCGCGGTGTCGCCGGCGGCCTGCGCTGCGGCGATCTCCCGGCGCAGCACGATGCGCTGCCGGGGCGTGGTGGTGAGGTCGCGGCTGGGGCAGACCGGCTCGCAGTAGCCGCACTCAACGCAGCGGTCGACCTCCTCCTCCACCGTCGGCACGGTCTTGAGGTGCCGCATGTGGATCTCCGGGTCGTCGCTGAGCAGCACCCCCGGGTTGAGCACGCCGTCCGGGTCGCAGAGCGTCTTCAGCTCGCGCATCACCTCGTACAGCTCGTCGCCGAACTGGCGGCGCACGTAGGGGGCCATCACCCGGCCGGTGCCGTGCTCGGCCTTGAGCGTGCCGCCGTGGCCGAGCACCAGGTCGACCATCTCCTCGGTGAAGTCGGCGTAGCGCGCCGGGGCCGCACCGCCGTCGAAGCGCTCGTTGAGCATGAAGTGCAGGTTGCCGTCCTTGGCGTGGCCGAAGATGACGCTGTCGGCGTACCGGTGCCGCTCGAACAGCTCGGCCAGCGACGCGCAGGTGCCGGCGAGCGCCTCCACCGGCACGGCGATGTCCTCCAGCAGCGCGGTGGTGCCGGACGGGCGCGCGCCGGCCACCGCCGCGTACAGGCCCTTGCGGATGTGCCACAGCGCGGCCCGGGCGGCCGGTTCGCCGCTGAGCCGCGCCGGTGCGCTCAGCGGCAGACCGGCCAGCACCGGTCCGGCGTCGGCGACCCGGTCGGCGAGCGCCGCCGGGTCGGACTCCTGCCACTCGGCGAGCAGCGCGGCGTGCCCGCGCACGGCCAGGCCACGCAGCGTGGCGTCCGCCTTCGGGTCCCGCTGGGCGACCCGCAGGGCGACGGCGTCGAGCAGCTCGACCGCCGCCGGCCCGGCGGCCACCAGCGCCGGCATCGCGGCCATCGCCGCGCCCAGCGTTTCGAAGACCAGCAGGCCCGTCGCGGCATGGCGGTGCACGGGTACGGTGCGGAACGTCGCCGACGCGACGAACGCGAGCGTGCCCTCGCTGCCGACCACGAGCCGGGTGAGCAGATCGGCCGGGTCGTCGTGGTCGAGGAACGCGTTCACGCCGTACCCCATGGTGTTCTTCATGGCGTACTGGGCGCGGATGCGGCGCACCGAGTCGGGATTGCCGCGTACCCGGTCGCGCAGCCGCAGCAGCCCGGCGTGCAGCGCCGGTTCGGCGGCGCGCAGCCGGGCGTCTGCGTCCGGGGCGCCGGTGTCCAGCACGGTGCCGCTGGGCAGCACGAGGACCAGCGACTCCAGCGTCCGGTACGTGTTGAACTCGGTTCCGCAGGTCATGCCGCTGGAGTTGTTGGCGACCACGCCGCCGACCGTGCACGCGGACTCGCTGGCCGGGTCGGGGCCGAGCTTGCGGCCGTACGGCGCGAGCCGCGCGTTCACCTGCCGCAGCACCACCCCCGGTTGGACCCGCACCCGCCGCCCGTCGTCGAGCACCGTGAGGTCGCGGAAGTGCCGTCGCACGTCGACGAGCAGCCGGTCGGTGACGGCCTGGCCGCTGAGGCTGGTGCCGCCGGAGCGGAACGTCAGCGGGGTGCCGGTGCGGCGGCTGTGCGCCAGCAGCGCGGCGACTTGACCGGCGTCGGCCGGGGTGATCACCGCGCCGGGGTGCAGCAGATAGTGCGAGGCGTCGTGGGCCATCCGCAGCCGGTCCGCGGCCCGGGTCGCCACGCCGCCGGGCACCACCGACTCCAGTCCGGCCCGCGTGGACGCGCTCAGCTCCGTCATGATCACCGCACCTCCCCGGCTCACAGTAGTCGCGGTTCAGTCCGCGGTGATCCGGTCCAGCACCCGCCGCTGGAACGCGCGGGCGGCCGGGCCGGACGGCGGCGTGCCGCCGCGGCGGGCCTCGATCGAGGCGCGGATCAGCGCGGCGTCCGGGTCGTCGGCGGCAACCCGCAGCCCGGCGTCGACCTTGCCCAGCCAGACGCCGTCGCGGTGGCGCACCAGCGCGCGGCAGGCGCCGAGCACCGCGTCCTCCGCGCCGGGAGCCGGTGCGTCGCCGGGTGGGGTGGGCAGCGCCAGCCACCAGCGCAGCGCGTCGGCCAGCAGCGCCCGCAGCGCCTGCGGTGACGGGTCGGCGAACACGTCGGCGGCGGGCGGGCCGAGCAGCGTCAGGCCGGACTGGCGCAGGATGCTGCGGTCCAGCGCGTACCAGAACCGCCCGTCGGCGGCGGGCCGGTCGGCCGGGTCGTAGGTGGCGCGGAACGGCATTGTCGCGCCGGTGTTCAGCTCGACCTCGAAGCCGGGCTCCGGGGCGCCGGAGGCGGCCACGTAGCGGCGGTAGACCACGAGTTCCAGGCCGCGCGCCGGGCAGGGCAGCGACTCGTGCCGCAGCCGCTCCACGAGTATCCGCTTGGCCGCCTCCGGCTGGGGTCCGGCGACCAGCAGCGCCACGTCCACGTCGCTGCGCCCCGGCTGGTACGCGCCCAGCCCGACCGACCCGGCGGCGTACGCGCCGACGAGGTCGTCACCGAGCACGTCCCGGGAGCGGCGGACCAGTTCGGCCAGGTAGTCGCGGATGTCGTCGCGCATGCCGGCATCCTGCCCCGGCCAGAACGCGGTCAGTCCGGCGGGTCGGGGCAGCACACCGTCAGCGCGCCCGGGACCACCTTCACCTTGAGCCGTTTCGCCTTGCCCCGCGCGCCGCCGTCCAGCTCGTACGTCTTCGGCGCGTCGAACCGCACCGTGATCTTGCGACCGCGGGTGATCCGCACGAACGGCGACTCCTCGGAGCGCCCGGCGGCCATCCGGCCCAGCGTGCGCGCCCAGTCCACCGCGCCGCTGGCGGTGGACACGCCGACCTCCAGCGCCCCGTCGTCCGGACGGGCGTCGTCGAAGGCCGGGATGCCGCCGGTGATGGTGCCGACGTTGCCGAACAGCACGCAGCTCGCCTCGTCGTCGAACCAGTCCGCGCCGTCGACCCGGATCCGGGTCCGTACGCACTCGCCGCGCACGTGCCGCAGCCCGGTCCAGACGTACGCGATCCGGCCGAACCGGCCCTTGAGCTGCCGGTCGGCGTCCCGGATCAGGTCGCCGTCGAACCCGGCGCCGGCCATCACCGCGAAGTGCTCGCCGTTGATCCGGCCCAGGTCCAGCTCGCGGCGGCGGCCGTGCAGCGCGATGCGTACCGCCTCGGGCAGGTCGACCGGGATGCCCAGGTTCACCGCGAACAGGTTGGCCGTGCCGGCCGGCAGGATGCCCATCGGCACGCCGCTGCCCGCGAGCGCGTCGGCGCACCGCTGCACCATGCCGTCGCCGCCCCACACCAGCACCAGCTCGGCGCCGGAGTCCAGCGCCGCGCGGACCCGCTTGGGCGCCTTGCGGCTCTTCGGCACCTCGTACCAGAGCAGCCGCCCGACCCCGGCGGCGACGAGCCGGGAGCGCAGCTCGTCGAGCCCTCCCCCGAACGTCTTCTTCCGATGGGCGACGACGGCGACCACACCGGCCGGGGGCGCGGCGGGGGCGGTGGCCGGGCGCTCGGCCGTGCTCGTGTTCATGGTTCCGCTGTACCCGGAGCGCGCGCGTCCCACGCCTGCGCCCGGCGCGACGCGCCCGAAACCGATTCGCGGCGTACTGTGCCCGGACGGCCACGTTCGGTACAGTGCGGACGATGATCCGCGCCGCCGGGCGCGGATCCGGAGGGTGTGCGATGACGCGACGGATCGGGTGGGTGGCGTACTACACGCTGCGCCTCGGTTTGCTGCTCGGCGGCGTGGCAGCCGTCTGGGGCGCGCACGAGGTGGCGGCCGGCTCGGCCGCCCACGCCGCCGACCGTCCGCCGCTCACGGCCACCGTGGAGACTCTGACCCACACACTCGGCGCGGTTCTCGGCCTGCCCGCGTCCGGGGCCGTCGGTGTCGAGTCCACACCCGCCGCCGCGCCGGCATCCGGCACGACAGCTCCCGCCGCCGACGCCACCGTGCCGAGCGCTGACGCGCCCGGCACGGCCACATCCGGCACGGCCACGCCCGGAAAGGCCGTGGCGACGCCCCCGGAGGCGGCCCCGGAGGCGGCCCCGGCCGCCACGACGCCGGTCACCGGCCGCGTCGTCGAGGCGGTGGTGACGCCGGTCCGCGACCACGTGCTGACCCCGGTCACCGAGGGCCTGCGCCCGGCCACCGACCCGGTACGCGATCACCTGCTCACGCCCGTCGCGGAGGCCCTGCGCCCGCTCACCGGCCCGGTCACGGAGGGCGTGCTCGAACCGGTCGCGGACGTGCTGTCCCCGGTCGTGGAGCCGCTGAGCCCGATTCTCGGTCCGGTCTGGCGGGGCCTGGAACCGGTGGTCGCGCCGCTGGACCCGGTGCTCGACCCGCTCAGCCCGGTGACCGATCTGCTCGACCCACCGGCGGCGTCGCAGCCGGACCCGGCCGACCCCGCTGACCCGACCGACCCCGGTGACCCGACAGCCCCCGCCGACCCGGCTGATCCGGCTGGTCCGGCTGATCCGGCCGGCACCGCTGATCCGGCCGTGAAGGCCCGCCCGGCTGCGCCGGCCCGCGCGGGCGACAGCGTTACGGTCGCCGCCGGCCCGGTGGCGCGTGCCTTCGCCGTCGAACAACGGGGCGCCGCCGCGCGCAGCGCGACGCAGGCTGTCCGCACGGCGGCCGACTTCGCCCCGACCCCCGTCGCGCCGCAGCCGTACGACGGCGCCAGCCATGCCGGCGGCGCGGTGCACAGCGAGGCGGCCGACGCGGACGCGTGCCGCTGGGGGCTGCCGACGCTCGCCCACCAGTACGGGCGCCCGTCGCACGAACGCCTGCCGGCCTCCCGCACGTCACGGCCCGGCACCAGACCCGCCTGAGCGGACTTCACAGGACCACATGCGATCCGGAGCACGGGCGTGTCCCGCCCGACTGCCGCGCCTGCGCGGCGGCGCCGTCGTCCGGCGCCCGCACCAGACCCGATCATGCCTGTGAAACAGGAGTTCGTTCATGAGCACAGCCCTGCCCGTCGCCCGCGCCCGGTGGTGCGACATCGGCCGCATCGCCGATCTCGTCGCCGAGGCCCTGATGCCCACCGCCCTGGCGGCCTGGCTCGTCCCCGACGCGCCGCGCCGTTTGCCGGTCCTCGCCGCCGTGGCGCGGATCTGGACCGAACACGCGCTGCTGTTCGGCGACGCGTTCCTGCTGCCCGACGGCAGCGCCGCCACCGTGTGGTTCCACCGCTACCGGCCGATCCCGACGCCCCACCGGTACGCCGATCGTCTCGCCGCTGCCGCCGGCCCGGACGAGGAGCGGTTCCGCCGCCTCGGTGACGCGCTCGCCGCCCGGCGTCCGGTCGAGCCGCACAACAACCTGGCGCTGCTGGCCGCTCCCCGGGGCGGTGCGGCGGAGGCGCTCGCCGGGGCGCAGCGCCGGATGGACACCCTCAGCCTGCCCACCTACGCGCACCCGTGCGCCGGGGAGCAGGAGGAGTTGCTGCGGCGGCTCGGCTACACCGCACGGGAGGCCTTCGCGGCCCCGGACGGCACCGAGCTGCGGGCGCTGTGGCGGTCGACGCCGTTCCGTGCGGGCGGCAACGACCGCTGGCCGGTGCGTCACCGCGGCTTCGGCCGCCCGGACCGCGACGGCCGGGCCACCGACCGGGCGGCGCGCTGACCGGTTGACCGGGCCGGGGCGGCCACCCAGCCGCCCCGGCTCCCGCCCGCCGCCTTCACGGGGACGTCGCTGTGCTCGGCCTCGGCGAGCCGGAGGTTGATCCGTTGCCCCGACGTCGTCGGCCGGTGCGGGCGCCCTACCTCGGTTAGCCTGCGAGCCGGGCACGACTTCGCCGAGCGACCGGAGGTAACGGTGCGAGGAACGGGAGAGACCCCGGGGCCGGCCGGCGCCACGACCGCGAGCCCGAAGCGCAAGCGGCGGCGCCTGCCGGTCGTCCTCGCGGTCTGCGTGCTGCTGGCCGGGTGCGGCCTGGTCGCGGGCGGCTACTACTTCGACAGCGTGCCCACGCCCAGCGACCTGAAGCTGCCCGAGTCGACAACCGTCTTCTACGCCGACGGGCGCACGCCGATGGCGAAGCTGGGCGCGCAGAACCGCACCATCGTGCCGTACGACCAGATGAACGACTCGGCCAAGCAGGCGATCGTGGCGGCCGAGGACCGGACCTTCTGGACCAACCGCGGCATCGACTTCAAGGGTGTGCTGCGCGCCGCCTGGGCCAACGTGAGCGGCGGGCAGCGGCAGGGCGCGTCCACGCTCACCCAGCAGTACGCGCGCATCGCCGCCGACCTGCGCGGGGTCACCTACTCCCGCAAGCTGCGCGAGGCGGTCATCGCGTGGAAGCTCGACGACGCGTACACCAAGGAGGAGATCCTCGGCTTCTACCTGAACACCGTGCCGTTCGGCCGGGGAGCGTACGGGATCGAGGCGGCCGCGCAGACGTACTTCGGCAAGACGGTCCGCCGGGACGCCCCACCCGAGCGGCAGCTCACCCAGGCCGAGGCGATGGTGCTCTGCGCCATGGTGAAGCAGCCGGAGGCGGATCCGGCCGACCCCGAGGGCACGCCCGGCTACGACCCGCGCCGCAACGCGCTGGCCAAGCAGAACTCGATCGACAGGTGGAACTACATCCGCGACGGCATGGTCAAGCTCGGCTACCTGACGTCGCAGCAGGCGGCGGACCTCGCGTACCCGGACACGGTCCGGCCGATCGACAAGGACGCGGGCCGGTCCGACCTGGACCGGCCGACCGGCCTGGTGGTCAACCACGTGCTGGCCGAGCTGCGCGGGACCGAGCCGTTCCGCGGCAAGCCGGACGAGGTGATCCGGGACGGCGGCTACCGCATCGTCACCACCATCGACAAGCGCGTGCAGGACGCGGCCGAGGCGGCGGCGGACATCCGCCGGGACACCGCTCCGCGAGCGGTGCGCGGGCAGCCGCGGAACTGGCAGGCGGCGCTGGTGGCGGTGGAGCCGGGCACCGGCCGGGTGCTCGGCTACTACGGCGGCGACAAGGGCTCGGGCGCGGACTACGCGGGCTGGTACTCCGACGAGGACGGCCAGGCCCGCGGCTTCGGCCAGCATCCGCCGGGGTCGTCGTTCAAGGTGTACGACCTGGCCGCCGCCGTGCGCGACGGGATCTCGGTGAAGGAGCGGTTCGACTCGCCGGACACCAAGGAGTTCCCCGCCTCGGGGCGCACCAAGGGCAGCGCGGCCGGGCCGATCCGCAACGCCGAGCGGGCGCCCTGCCAGCCGGACTGCGCGCTCTGGGAGGCCACCGTCGCCTCGCTCAACGTCACCTACTTCGAGCTGACCGAGCGGCTCGGCACGGACAAGGTGATCGAGATGGCCCGGCAGGCGGGCGTGGAGTCGATGTGGGAGACGGTCCGGGGCAACCCCCGACCGCAGCGCGTCGACCTGCGCAGCGACCCCGCCGACGAGGTGGCGAAGCGGTTCTCCACCGAGGTCGGCATCGGGCAGTACGGCATCACCGTGCAGGACCACGCGAACGGGATGGCCACGTTCGCAGCCGGCGGCAAGCGCGCCGACGCACACTTCGTCCGGTCGGTGAGCAAGGACGACGAGGAGGTGTGGACCGAGCAGCTGCGCACCACCGACCTCGGGCTGGACCGGGAGGCCGTCGACCAGATGGACTGGACGCTGCGCCGGGTCCGGGCGGCCAAGCTGGACAACGGCTGGGACTCCGCCGGCAAGACCGGCACCTGGCAGGCCGGGAAGAGCACCACGCAGAACGTGCACACCTGGATGGTGGGCTGGACCGGCGCGCTGGCCTCGGCCGTGTGGCTGGGCACCACCGACGGCAAGCCGCTGCGGACCAGCGACGGCAGCTACGACGTGTACGGCTCGACCGGTGCCGCGCCGATCTGGCGGCAGTTCATGACAAAGGCCACCGAGGCGATGAAGCTCGACCCGGGCAAGTACCGCTTCGGTGAGCCGAAGTTTCCCGGCGACACCCCGGAGCCGACCGCGTCGGCGCCGCCGCCGTCGACCGCCGCGCCCACACCGTCGGACTCCCCGAGCCCGAGCCCGACCCCGTCGAGCCCCAGCCCGAGCCCGGAGCCGACCGGGCGGCCGACGTCGCGGCCCACGCTGACGCCCACGCTGCCACCGCCGCCCACGATCACGCCGACGCGGACCCGCGGCCCGCGCTGACGTGCCCGGCCGCGCGGTGGCGGCCCGCGTGCGGCGGCGTCCTCGCGTCTATGTGCGCCATTCGCGCACATAGGCAACGTCCGCAATTTGCACGGGCCCCCATCCACTGTCGGCAATGTTCGCCCTGATCAGGGCCTATTGAAGATCATGGTTGCCTGGGACGACGCGCGCGGCGACACGCCCGACTGCCAGCCGTTGCCCAGGTCACCCATTGCTCACGGGTCGCGCGGCGTGTGATTGTGCACCAGCGAACCGCCGACCCCCGGCGAATCGCGACGGTCGATCTGTCGACCCGGAGCCACGCCGGCAGCTCCGGTGACCGGCCGTCACCCTGCCTCGCACCACCGCGCCGCCCGTCCCCACCGGGCTCGTGCGGCGCGCCTGTAGAACAGGAGCAAACCTCCGTGAAACTCTCACCTCGCCTCGCCGCGCTCACCGGCGCGGCGGCGGCCGGCGTCATCGCCGCCGGCACCGCCGCGGCCGTGCAGGCCGCGCCACCCGGGCCCGCCGCCCCCAACCCGGCCCAGGCCCGAGCGGCCGCCGCCGACTCGACCCGCGCGCTGGTCGCGAACCGCCCCGCCTACCTCCAGGCCGGTTCCGACGACGCGTTCGTCCAGAAGCCGGTCATCTCCTCCGAGGGCACCCAGTACGTGCCGTACGAGCGCACCTACAAGGGCCTGCCCGTGGTCGGCGGCGACTTCGTGCTGGCCACCGACTCCGCCGGCAACCTCAAGTACGCCTCGGTCGCCCAGCAGCGGCCGATCGGCGCCCTCGCCACCACGCCCGCGCTGACCCAGGCCGCCGCCGCGGCCACGGCGCGCGCCCAGCTCAAGACCGTCAGCGCCGTCGAGGGCACCACGCTCGTCGTCTACACGCTCGGCGCCGCACCGGCGCTGGCCTGGGAGACCACGGTACGTGGCACCAGCGCGGACGGCCCGAGCCGGCTCACCGTCGACGTCGACGCCCGTACCGGCGCGGTCCTGCGCAAGCAGGAGCACGTGGTACGCGGCACCGGCACCGGCGCCTGGAACGGGCCCAGCCCGCTCACGCTCAACACCACCCAGTCGGGCTCCACGTACACCATGAAGGACCCGACCGTCACGAACCTGAGCTGCCAGGACGCGGCGAACAACACCACGTTCAGCGGCTCCGACGACGTGTGGGGCAACGGCACCGCCACGAACAAGGAGACCGGCTGCGTGGACGCGCTGTTCTCCGCGCAGACCGAGCACAAGATGCTCGCCCAGTGGCTGGGCCGCAACGGCGCCAACGGCAACGGCGGCTACTGGCCGATCCGGGTGGGCCTCAACGACCAGAACGCCTACTACGACGGCAGCCAGGTGCAGATCGGCAAGAACACCGCCGGTCAGTGGATCGGCTCGCTGGACGTGGTGGCGCACGAGATCGGCCACGGCATCGACGACAACACCCCCGGCGGCATCTCCGGCGGCGGCACGCAGGAGTTCGTGGCGGACACGTTCGGCGCGGCCACCGAGTGGTTCGCCAACGAGCCGTCCAGCTACGACGCGCCGGACTTCCTGGTCGGCGAGAAGATCAACCTGGTCGGCTCCGGCCCGATCCGCAACATGTACAACCCGTCGGCGCTCGGCGACCCGAACTGCTACTCCAGCAGCATCCCGTCGACCGAGGTGCACGCCGCGGCCGGGCCCGGCAACCACTGGTTCTACCTGCTGGCCAACGGCAGCAGCCCGACCAACGGGCAGCCGTCCAGCTCGACCTGCAACAGCAGCAGCGTGAGCGGACTGGGCATCCAGAAGGCCATCAAGATCATGTACAACGCCATGCTGCTGAAGACGTCGTCCTCGTCCTACCTGAAGTACCGCGTCTGGACGTTGCAGGCGGCGAAGAACCTCTACCCGAGCAGCTGCACCGAGTTCAACGCGGTCAAGGCGGCCTGGGCGGCGGTCAGCGTGCCGGCCCAGTCGGGTGAGCCGACCTGCGCCGGCGGCACCCCGACGCCCACGCCGACCGCCACCACCACCCCGCCGTCGGGCGGCTGCTCCGGCAACAAGCTCGCCAACCCCGGCTTCGAGTCGGGCAACGTGAGCTGGACCGCCTCGTCCGGCGTCATCACCACCGACAGCGGCCAGGCCGCCCACGGCGGCTCGTACAAGGCGTGGCTGGACGGGTACGGCTCGTCGCACACCGACACGCTCAGTCAGTCGGTGACGATCCCGGCCGGATGCCGCGCGACGTTCAGCTTCTGGCTGCACATCGACAGCGCGGAGACGACCACCGGCACCGCGTACGACAAGCTCACCGTCAAGGCCGGCAGCACCACGCTGGCCACCTACTCCAACCTGAACAAGGCCACCGGCTACGTGCAGCGGTCCTTCGACATCTCGTCGCTCGCAGGCACCACGGCGACCATCTCGTTCAGCGGCGTGGAGGACAGCTCACTGCAGACGTCCTTCGTCGTCGACGACACCGCGGTCACCCTGAGCTGACCGTGGCGTAGCGCGGCCGGTCGTCGTCCTCCCGGCGGCCGGCCGCATCGTCGTGCCGGGCGGTGCCGCGTCGCGCGTGGCCGCCGCCACGTGCCGGGGCGGCGCCGCGTCGTGCCGGGCCGTGTGCGGTCGGGTCAGGCCGGACGCCCGGCCTGGGACGCCGTGCCGCGGTCGCGGTGGATCCGCGCGGCCGCCTCGTGCATCGCGCGACCGAACAGCTCGGCCTGGTCACCCATGCTGCCGAGCCGGGCGGCGAGCGCGTCGGCGTCGGCCCGCGCCGACGCGCTGACCCGGGCGTCCAGCTCGGACAGCGCGGCGTTGGCGGCGGCGGTGACATGTCCGCACAGGACGTCGAGGGGCTCGCCGGCCAAGTCCGGGTCGATCGTCACGGAATCCAGCCGGCCACCCTGAACGGCGACCGCGCGGACCCGGCCGTCGGCTGCGGTGCCCTCGGCGCGCAGCAGGTCGCCCGGCTCGCCGTCGGCGTGCTCCGAGGCCCGGGAGCGCATCGCGGTGAGCGCCTGCTGCGTGCGGGTCAGCAGTTCGTCGATGCTCGCGGCCGCCGAGAACGGATCGTTGGTCATTTCCGCGCTTTCTTCACGTCTGAGCCGATCATCGTGACCCTAGCAACCGGCTCCGACGAATCGCGGTCAGCGGCCGTCACGGGTGGCGTCCGGCGCCGCGAGCAGGCCGGACACCGGCGGCGCGGCGTGTCGCGGGCGGCCGGACGCCCGGCCGGGTCGAACCGGCCGGGCGTCCGGACCAGATCAGCGCAGACGCAGCCGCTGACCGGGGAAGATCAGGCCGGGGTCGTCGCCGACCACTGCCCGGTTGCGCTCGTGCAGGGCACGCCAGCCACCGTCGACGCGCTGCGCCACGGCGATCTCCGACAGCGTGTCCCCGCGCCGGACCACGTACGTCCCGGCCGACGGCTGCGGCGCCGCAGTCGTCGCGGCCCGCTCCGGCGCGGCCTTACGCGTGGCGGCCCGCTTCGGGGCGAACTTCTTCGAGGTGGCCTTCTTCGGGGCCGCCCGCTCGGACCGGGTCGCCGCGGCGTTCGCCGAGCCGCCCTTCTTGCCGCAGACCGGCCACGCGCCGATGCCCTGGCCGCGCAACACCTTCTCCGCGACGGCGATCTGCTCGGACCGGCTGGCCAGGTCGGCGCGGGCGGCGTACTTCTGGCCGCCGTAGCCGTTCCAGGTGGCGCGGGAGAACTGGAGCCCGCCGTAGTAGCCGTTGCCGGTGTTGATCTTCCAGTTGCCGCCGGACTCGCAGCGCGCGACCGCGTCCCAGTTGACGCCCGCGCTGGCCGGTGCGGCCGGGCCGAACAGGCTCGCGGCGCCGACGGCGGCGCCGGCCAGGACCGCTCCGAGAGCGGTACGGCGGCTTCGGGCCGAGTATGCAGTTGCCATGTGGATTCCTCCACGCCGACGAGGTGAGCTGTCGGGTTCGGGCCGAGGAGCCCGGCCGCCGGTGGCGGCTTCACCCCGAGGTGACGATGCACCGTGGAACGTGTGGTTCCCCCGCTCCCGCACGAGGTTCGGTTACCGGGGCCGGCGGCGGGATTTGGCGTTTCCGGCCCGCGGTGCCCGCGAATGCGAACGAAACCGACGCTAAGGACGGTTTGCGACGATCGTCCACTTCTTGTGATGGTGTTCACCCGGCCGGGCTACCACCTGTGGAGCTACCGTGGCAGGGCCGAGCAAGATCACGGGAGGGGCGGGACGGATGACCGATCACGGACACGAGCTCACCTTCGGCGGCTTCATCACGCCCGCCGCCGGGCAGCCCGACCAGGTGGTGGCGCTGGCCACGCTCTGCGAACAGGTCGGGCTGGACCTGGTCACGTTCCAGGACCACCCGTACCAGCCGGGGTTCCTGGACACCTGGACGCTGATGTCCTACGTGGCCGCCGTCACCGAGCGCATCCGCCTGGCCGGCAACGTGCTCAACCTGCCGCTGCGCCAGCCGGTGGTGCTGGCCCGCAGCGTGGCCAGCCTGGACCTGCTCACCGGCGGCCGGGTCGAGATGGGACTCGGCGCGGGTGCGTTCTGGGACGCGATCGAGGCGACGGGCGGGCGGCGCCTGTCCCCCGGCGCGGCGGTCGAGGCCCTGGACGAGGCGATCCGGGTGATCCGCGAGGTCTGGGACACCGACCGCCGCGGCATGATCCGCGTCGACGGCGAGCACTACCGGGTGGTCGGCGCCAAGCGCGGTCCGGCGCCCGCGCATCGGGTGGGCATCTGGGTCGGCGCGTACAAGCCGCGCATGCTGCGCCTGGTCGGCCGCGCCGCGGACGGCTGGCTGCCCTCCCTGTCCTACCTGCCCAAGGGCCCCGACGAGCTGCCCGCCCTGAACGCGCTCGTGGACGAGGGCGCGCAGGCCGCCGGGCGCGACCCGGCCGAGATCCGCCGCATGCTCAACGTGACCGGCACGTTCGCGCGCTCGTCGGCCGGCTTCCTGGCCGGGCCGCCGGAGCAGTGGGTGGAGGAGCTGGCCGGGCTCACGCTGGAGCACGGCATCACCACGTTCATCCTCGGCAGCGACGAGCCGCGCGCGATCCAGATCTTCGCCCAGGAGGTCGCGCCGGCGGTCCGCGAACTCGTCGCCGCCGAGCGCACCGCGCCCGGCAGCGGGGCCCGCGCGGTCGCCGACGACACAGCCGCCACCGGCGGCGCGGCCACGCTGGCGGTCACCCCCACCCCCGACCCGGGGGTACGTCTGAGCGCGCGCCGCCCCTGGGACGAGTCGACCCGGCCGACCGCCCCGCCGCCTCCGGCCGGCCAGGTCTACCCACCCCGGGGGCAGGCCGCCGGGCAGCACCTGGTGGACGTGCACGACCACCTGCGCCAGGAGCTGGCCCAGGTGCGCGACCTGCTGGAACAGGTCAAGCGGGGCGCCGTCTCGCCGGGCCGGGCGCGGGCGGCGCTCAACGAGATGACCATGCGGCAGAACAACTGGACGCTCGGGGCGTACTGCGCGGCCTACTGCACCATGGTCACCCAGCACCACGGGCTGGAGGACGCCTCGATCTTCCCGCACCTGCGCCGCTCCGAGGCCGGGCTGGCGGCCGTGCTCGACCGCCTCGAGGAGGAACACGTGGTGATCCACGGGGTGGTGGAGGGCGTCGACCGGGCGCTCGTGGAACTGGTCCACCGGCCCGGCGACTTCACGCAGCTCCAGGAGGCGGTGGACCTGCTCACCGACACGCTGCTGTCGCACCTGTCGTACGAGGAGCACCAGATCGTCGAGCCGCTGGCCCGGCACGGCTTCTTCCCCGGCCAGCTGTGAGGTAGCTGACTTTTGACTTCCTAAGTCAGGGGGTACCGTCGACGCCATGACGGACCTCCTTGCGCAGCGTGACTCCTGGTCCACCGCCAACTGCTCGATCGCCCGGGCGCTGGAGGTGGTCGGCAACCGCACCACGCTGCTCCTGCTGCGCGAGGCGTCGTTCGGCACCCGCCGCTTCGACGACTTCGCGCGGCGGGTCGGCGTCAGCGAGCCCGTCGCCGCCGCACGCCTCAAGCAGCTCGTCGCCGACGGGCTGCTCGACCGGCGCCCCTACCGCGAGCCCGGGCAGCGCACCCGCGACGAGTACGTGCTCACCGCCAAGGGCAGCGACCTGATCCCGGTGCTGGTCGCGCTGCGGCAGTGGGGCGACACGTACGCCGCCGACGAGGCCGGCCCGGCCGTCCGGCTGACCCACGACGAGTGCGGCGCGGCCGTGCACGCCCGGCTGCGCTGCGACGCCGGACACGACGTACCGCCCGGCGAGCTGGCCGTCCTGCCCGGTCCGGGCCTGCTGTCCGCCTGACCCACCTTCCTTTCCCACCCCTCGGAGCGAGACATGAAGATCGCTGGAAGCACCGCCCTGGTCACCGGCGCCAACCGTGGCTTCGGCCGGCACCTGGCCGCCGAACTCGTCGCGCGCGGCGCGACCGTCTGGGCCGGCGCCCGCAACCCGGACACCGTCGACCTGCCCGGCGTCACCCCGGTACGCCTCGACATCACCGACCCCGCCTCGGTGGCCGCCGCCGCGGAGCGGGCCGGTGACGTGACGCTGCTGGTGAACAACGCCGGCGTGAGCACCGGCGCCGACCTGCTCGACGGTGACCTCGCGCAGATCCGGCTGGAGCTGGAGACGCACTACCTCGGCACGCTGTCGGTGGTACGCGCGTTCGCGCCCCGGATCGCGGCGAACGGCGGCGGCACGATCCTGAACGTGCTGTCGGCGCTGTCCTGGTTCACGATCCCCGGCGTCGGCGCGTACGGCGCGGCCAAGGCCGCCGAGTGGTCGATGACGAACGCGCTGCGCCTGGAACTGGCCGGCCGGGGCGTCCGGGTCGCCGGGCTGCACGTGGGCTACATGGACACCGAGATGGCCGCCGCCGTGCCCGGCCCGAAGGCGCACCCGGCCGACGTCGCCCGGCTCGCCGCCGACGGCATCGAGTCCGGCAGCTACGAGATCCTGGCCGACGACGTCGCCCGCCGGGTCCAGGCGGGGCTGTCCGGTGGGGTGGCAGCGCTCTACCCCGCGCTCCCCTGAACAGACCCGTCTCGCCGAGGTGGCGGGGTCAGAACCCGTCCGATGCCACCACTTCGGCGCAATGGTGTCGATCAAGCACAAGCCACGACAACCGCCCGGACACAGCCGATCAACAGCCTTCGACAAGAGCCCGACATCAGCCGACGCTCGCCAAGCGGCGCTCCGTCAGATCCACCCGCTCGACACCTGCGCATTGGGGCCGCCCCGCCGACGCGGGCCCGCAAGACCATCTCCGCCAGAGCCCTCACTCATCTAGAGCCCCGAGCGTCCCTCCAACTGGGATCGATCTTCCTCATTCCGGGACGCCCCAGGTGATCAACACCAGCTCGGCGAAGTGGCGGGGTCAGAGCCCGCCTGATACCACCACTTCGGCGAGCTGGAGTCGATCAAGCGGCAGCCAGCCGCCCGCACGAGCCCGGCGAAGGACTGACCCGACAACCACCCGGATCGACTTCCCGGCGCTTGATCGACACCAGCTCGCCGAGGTGGAGGCATCGGGGGCACCCAGGTACCGCCACCTCGGCGTAGTGGAGTCGATCAAGCGGGCCGGGTCGGGTCGGGCTACAGGCCGCGGGCCAGGCGGTCGGCCAGGATGCGGGTGAACCGGGCCGGGTCGGCCAGCTCGCCGCCCTCGGCCAGCAACGCCATGCCGTACAGCAGCTCGGCGGTCTCGGTCAGCGCGGCCGTGTCGCCGCCCTCACCGTGCGCCTTGCGCAGCCCGGTGACCAGCGGGTGGGCCGGGTTCAGCTCCAGGATCCGCTTGACCTGGGGCACTTCCTGGCCCATCGCCCGGTACATCTTCTCCAGCGTCGGCGTCATGTCGTGCGCGTCGCCCACCACGCAGGCCGGCGAGGTGGTCAGCCGGGTGGACAGGCGAACCTCCTTGACGCTGTCGGCGAGCGCGCCGCCGAGGAACGTGAGCAGGTCGGCGTACTCCTGCCGTTCGGCCTCGGCCTTCTCCTTCTCCTCCTCGGTCTCCAGGTCCACCTGGCCCTTGGCGACCGAGCGCAGCGTCTTGCCGTCGTACGCGCCGACGCGCTCGACCCACACCTCGTCCACCGGGTCGGTGAGGATCAGCACCTCGTAGCCCTTGGCGCGGAACGCCTCCAGGTGCGGCGAGTTCTCGATGGTGGCCCGGTTCTCGCCGGTGGCGTAGTAGATCTCGCTCTGCCCGTCCTTCATCCGCTCCACGTACGCCCGCAGCGTGGTGGGCTCGGCCGGGTCGTGGGTGCTGGCGGCGCGGACCAGTTCCAGCAGTGTCTCGGTGTTGTCCGCGTCCTCCAGCAGACCCTCCTTGACCACCGCGCCGAACTCGGTCCAGAAGGTGCGGTACGACTCGGCGGACATGTCCTTGAGCGTGGCGAGGACCTTCTTGACCAGCCGGCGGCGTACCGCGCGGATCTGCCGGTCCTGCTGGAGGATCTCCCGGGAGATGTTCAGCGACAGGTCGTGCGCGTCCACCACGCCCTTGACGAAGCGCAGGTAGTTGGGCATCAGCGCGTCGCAGTCGTCCATGATGAACACGCGCTTGACGTAGAGCTGCACGCCGCGGCGGCCCTGCGGGGAGAACAGGTCCAGCGGGGCGTGCGACGGCAGGAACAGCAGCGCCTCGTACTCGAAGGTGCCCTCGCCGCGCATGTGGATGGTTTCGAGGGGGTCGGCCCAGTCGTGCGCGACGTGCCGGTAGAACTCCTTGTACTCGGCCTCGTCGACCTCGTCCCGCGAGCGCGCCCAGAGCGCCTTCATCGAGTTGAGCGTCTGCTCCTCGCGGGTGGTGGCGCCGTCCTCGCCGGGCTTGTCGACCGTCATCCGGATCGGCCACGAGATGAAGTCGGAGTAGCGCTTGACGATCTCCCGGATCGTCCACTCGGCGGTGTAGTCGTGCAGGTTGTCCTCGGTGTCGACGGGCTTGAGGTGCAGCGTGACCGAGGTGCCCTGGGGTGCGTCCTCGACCTCCTCGATCGAGTACGTGCCCTCGCCGGTGGACTCCCAGCGGGTGCCGCCGGACTGTCCGGCGCGGCGGGTCAGCAGCGTCACCTTGTCGGCGACCATGAACGTGGCGTAGAAACCGACGCCGAACTGGCCGATCAGCTCCTGGGACGCGGCGGCGTCGGAGGACTCGCGCAGCTTGCGCAGCAGTTCGGCGGTGCCGGACTTGGCGATGGTGCCGATCAGGCGGACCACCTCGTCACGGGTCATGCCGATGCCGTTGTCCCGCACGGTGAGCGTACGGGCGTCCTTGTCGGCCTCGATCTCGATGTGCAGGTCGGAGGTGTCGGCCGGCAGGTCCTTGTCGACGAGCGACTCCAGCCGCAGCTTGTCCAGCGCGTCGGACGCGTTCGAGATCAGTTCGCGCAGGAAGACGTCCTTGTTCGAGTAGATCGAGTGCACCATCAGCTGCAACAGCTGACGGGCCTCGGCCTGGAACTCCAACGTCTCGACCCCGTCGCTCACACCGGCTCCTTCCCTCTGGCGGCTCCTACGGCGGAAAGGATACGAGGGGTGACCGCTGCGGCACGCACCGGCCGCCCCGGAATTCGACTGGTACAACCAGTTGACGGGTTGATGTGTACGGGGCCACACTGCTGCGCATGACCTTCGATCCCGCGCCCCGCGTCTCGGTCTCCGACCACGTCTTCGGCCGGCTGCGCGACGCGATCGTCTCCGGCCGGTACGCGCCGGACGAGACGCTGCCCGGCGAGCGCGAGCTGGCCGGCGCGTTCGCGGTCAACCGGCACGCGGTCCGGGAGGCGCTGCGCCGCCTGCAGCAGCTCGGCCTGGTCCGGGTCAGCCAGGGCGGCGCGACCCGGGTGCTGGACTGGCGGGTCCACGCCGGGCTGGACCTGGCGCTGTCACTGGCCCGCTCCGGTGACGTACTCCCGGTCGAGACGCTGGTGCGCGACATGCTGGAGATGCGGGCGTGCGTCGGGATCGACGCGGCCCGGCTGTGCGCCGAGCGCGGCGACGCGGCCGTCGTCGCCGCCGTGGTCCGGGCCGCCGAGGAGTACGGCGACCTGGCCCCCGACCTGGACCTGATGAACGAGGCGAACATCGCCATCTGGCGGCTGGTCGTACGCGGCAGCGGCAACACCGCCTACCAGCTCGCCTTCAACAGCCTGGTGGCCGGCACGTTCGCGGTCGGTGACGTCCCCCCGGACGCCCGCGCGGCCGAACTGCTCGACGTCGCCGGGCACCGCCGTCTCGCCACCTCGATCGCCTCCGGTCAGGGCGCGGCGGCCGCCCGGCACGCCCGGGAGCTGCTGACCGCGCCGGTCACCCCCACCCCCACCACCACCCCCGGAAGGGAAGCGCGCGCATGATCCCCGCCGTGCTGTACGCCGTCCCGGCGTTCCTGCTCCTGATCGTGATCGAGGCGGTCTCCTACCGCTTCCTGCCCGACGACGACGAGCGCGGCTACGAGCTGCGCGACACCACCACCAGCCTGTCCATGGGGCTGGGCAGCCAGATCATCGGCTTCCCGTGGAAGCTGCTCACCGTCGGCCTGTTCGCGGCGCTGTGGACCGTGGCGCCGGTGCAGTTGTCCCCCGGCGACTGGTGGACCTGGGTGATCCTGTTCTTCGCCGACGACCTGGCCTACTACTGGTTCCACCGCTCGCACCACGAGGTGCGCGTGCTCTGGGCCAGCCACGTGGTCCACCACTCCAGCGTCTACTACAACTTCTCGACCGCGTTGCGGCAGAGCTGGACGCCGATGACCTCGCTGCCGTTCTGGCTCGCGCTGGCCCTGCTCGGCATTCCGCCGTGGATGATCTTCCTGCAGCAGTCGGTCAGCCTGCTCTACCAGTTCTTCCTGCACACCGAACGGATCAGGGTGCTGCCCCGGCCGATCGAGTGGATCTTCAACACGCCGTCGCACCACCGGGTGCACCACGGCTCCAACACCGAGTACCTGGACCGCAACTACGGCGGCATCCTGATCATCTGGGACCGGCTGTTCGGCACGTTCGAGCCCGAGCGGGCCTCCGCGCGCTACGGCCTCACCAAGAACATCGGCACCTACAACCCGCTGCGGGTGGCCACCCACGAGTTCGCCGCGATCTGGTCCGACGTACGCCGGGCCGACTGCTGGCGGCACCGACTCGGCTACCTGTTCGGCCGCCCGGGCTGGCAGCCGGCCCGATGAGGCGCTCCTGGATGCTGCTCCTGTTCGGGCTGGTCGCCGCCGTCGAACTGGTCGGGGTCGCGCTCGACTCGACGGTGCTCCAGTGGCTGGCCAAGCCGCTGCTCGCGCCGGTGCTGCTGGCGTACCTCTGGGCGCGCCGCCGCCGGGTGGACGCGGTGGCGGTCGGCCTTGTCGCCGCCACCGCGGGCGACGTCGCCCTGCTCCTGGAGGGTGACACCGCGTTCCTGGCCGGCATGGGCTTCTTCCTGGTCACCCAGATCGCGTTCATAACCGCCTTCGTCCGGCACCGGCGCACGCCGGTCGTGGCGTGGGCCGGCTACCTGCTCGCCTGGGCCGGGGCGAACGCGCTGCTGTGGGGCATGCTCGGGCCGCTGCGGCTGCCGGTGCTCGGCTACAGCCTGGCGCTGTGCCTGATGGCCGCCGCCGCGGCCGGGGTGTCCGCGCCTGTCGCCGCCGGCGGCGCGTTCTTCCTCGTCTCCGACCTGCTCATCGGCGTGGGCGCGGCCGGGATCGAGCTGCCCGGGCGGGGCCTGCTGGTGATGACCACCTACTGCGCGGCGCTGCTGCTGATCACCACCGGCTGGGTGGCCGCGACCCGCCCGGCGACCGGCCCGGAGTCGCCGCCCGCGGGTACCCTGCTCGCGTGGCCAGGGAGAACGGGCGCAAGCTGATCGCCTCGAACAAGAAGGCGCGGCACGACTACGACATCCTCAAGACGTACGAGGCGGGCATCGTGCTGGCCGGCACCGAGGTCAAGTCGCTGCGCGAGGGGCGGGTGTCGCTTGTCGACGCGTTCGCCCAGGAGCGCGACGGCGAGATCATGCTGTACGGCCTGCACATCGCCGAGTACGGCTTCGGCACCTGGACCAACCACGCGCCCCGGCGCACCCGCAAGCTGCTGCTGCACCGGGTGGAGATCGCCCGCATCCTGGAGAAGCTGCGCGACGGCGGCGTCACGCTGGTGCCGCTGTCGATGTACTTCGCCGACGGCTGGGCCAAGGTGGAGCTGGGCCTGGCCCGGGGCCGCCGGTCGTACGACAAGCGTCAGGCGCTGGCCGAGCGGGACGCGAAGAAGGAGATCGCCCGGGAGTTGGGTCGCCGGCTCAAGGGCCGCGCCACCGGCCGCCGAACCTGATCCGTCCCGTGTTGAGGACAGTCGCTGTCCGCTGGCTCCGGCAGGCTGGACGGCGACCGATCACACGTGCCGCCGGTTCGCCGGCGGGACCGACGGAAGGTGAGCCGAGATGGCCCGCGACGTGCAAATCACCATCGACTGCGCCGACCCGGCGAAGCTGGCGGCGTTCTGGGCCGAGGTCCTCGGCTACCGGGTCCAGGGCCCGCCGGAGGGCTTCGACTCGTGGGAGCAGGCGCTGACCGCGATGGGCGTTCCGCCGGAGCGGCACAACGACGCCTCGGCAGTGGTCGACCCGGAGGGGGCCGGTCCGCGACTGTTCTTCCAGCGGGTGCCGGAGTCCAAGCGGGTCAAGAACCGGGTGCATCTGGACGTCCGGGCCGCGCCCGGCCTGACCGGCGAGGCCCGGATGGCGGCGCTGGAGGCGGCGGCCGACCTGCTCGTCCCGCTGGGCGCGACGCGCGTCGGGCGCTTCGAGCCCGCTCCCCCGCTGGAGGCGGGGCACGTGCTGATGACCGATCCGGAGGGCAACGAGTTCTGCCTCGACTGAGACCCGAGGAGATTCGACAAGACTCCTTGTACATTACTTCTTGTCGGTCTAGCCTGGCGGCATGACCGACGGAACCGGCAACCGGCGCCTCAGCGACCCGCGCGCCATGCGGGCGCTGGCCCACCCCACCCGGCTGCGGCTGCTCGGCGAGCTTCGCCTGCGCGGCCCGCAGACCGTAGGCATGCTGAGCGAGCGGACCGGGGAGGCGGTCGGGTCGGTCAGCTACCACGTCGGCAAGCTGGCCGAGCACGGCTTCGTGACCGAGGCCCCCGAACTCGCCCGGGACCGGCGCGAACGGTGGTGGCGGGCCGCGCACGCCACCACCGACTGGGATCCGCTCGAACTGCTCGACGACCCGGAGCGCCGGCTCGCCGGCAACCTGCTGCGCCAGGCCGCCATGCAGCGCTACGTGGCCCGCTACCAGGCGTACCTGGAATCGGAGGCCGACCTCGACCCGGCCTGGGTCCGCGGCACCACGAGCAGCGACACGGTGCTGCACCTGACCCCCGACGAGCTGGTGGAGCTGCGGGACGAACTGTCCGAGCTGGGCCGGCGCTGGCGGGAACGCGGCGCCGCCGGCCGGCCCGGCGCGGAGATGGTCACGCTCATCTGGCAGGCGTACCGGGGGCCGCGGTGACCCGCGACCGCCGGCCGCTGGCCGGACTGCTGATCGGGCACGCCGTCTCGCTGACCGGCAACGTGCTCACGCTCATCGCGCTGCCGCTCTACGTGCTGGCCGAGACCGGCTCGCCGGCCGCCACCGGGCTGGCCGGCGCGTTCGCCACCGCGCCGGTGGTGCTCGGCGGCGCGTTCGGCGGCGTGCTCGTCGACCGGATCGGCTACCGGCGCTCCAGCGTGCTCGCCGACGTGGTCTCCGGCGTGACGATCGCCACCGTACCCCTGTTGCACTCCACCGTCGGCCTGCCGTTCCCGGCGCTGCTGGCCCTGGTCTTCGTCAGCGGTCTGCTGGACACGCCCGGGCAGACCGCGCGCACCGCGCTGCTGCCGGAGGCCGCGGCGGCGGCCGGGGTGCCGATCGAGCGGGCGGCCGGGTGGGAGGACGCGACCTCGCGCGGCGCCCGGATGATCGGCGCACCCCTGGCCGGCCTGCTGGTCGGCGTGTTCGGGGCGGTGCCGGTGCTGGCGCTGGACGCGGTGACGTTCGCCGTGTCGGCGCTCGTGGTGACACTGCTGGTGCCGCGTGGCCTGCGGCCGTCCGACGACGGGAGCGAGCCGGAGACCGGCGGCTACTGGCGGCAGTTCGCCGCCGGGCTGCGCTTCCTGGTCCGCGAGCCGCTGCTGCGCGCCATGGTCCTGCTGGTGCTGGTGACGAACCTGTTCGACGCGGCCAAGAGCCAGGTGCTGCTGCCGGTGGTCGCCGAACGGGAACTCGGCGGGCCGGCCGCGTTCGGCCTGCTGGTGGGCGTCATGGGTGGTGGGGCGCTGGTCGGCTCGCTGGTGTTCAGCGCGATCGGGCACCGCCTGCCCCGCCGGGCCACGTTCGTCACCGCGTACGCGCTGTGCGGCGCCCCACCGCTGTGGGCGCTCGCCGCCGCGCCGCCGCTGCCGGTGGTGGCCGCCGTGGTGGCGATGGCCGGGCTGGCCGCCGGCGCGCTCAACCCGCTGATGGGCGCGGTCCAGTTGGAGCGGGTGCCGCCGGCCATGCGGGCCCGGGTGTACGGCGTGATCGGCGCGGGCGCGTGGGCGGCCATGCCGGCCGGCGCGGTCGGCGCGGGATTCGCCGCGGACCGGTTCGGCCCGGCGTCCACACTGGTCGTGATGGGCGCCTGCTACCTGCTGGTGGTGCTGACGCCGTTGCTGGGCGGCCCGTGGCGGGACATGCGCCGGCCCACAGTGGTGCGGCAGCGCGAGCCCGAGCCCGTCTCGGAGCGCAGGCGGGAAACGCTCTCTTGACATCGACCGACTTCGTTCATACCTTCATCGAAGTCTATTTGTATGGTTTGTTAACCGTTGGGCGGGGCCGGCCGCCGTGACGGAAACTGCCACCACCCCGCAGGAGGCGCCCCGTGCGCACCATCCGTACCCTCGCCGCCCTGGCGGTGACAGCGGTCGGCCTCACCGCCGCCCTCACCGTCGTCCCCCACTCCCCCGCGATCGCCGCCCCCGGCGCGGTCACCTGGTCCGACGACTTCAACGGCCCCGCCGGCGCCGCGCCCGACGCGAGCAAGTGGCGCTACGACATCGGTGGCGGCGGCTGGGGCAACAACGAGTTGCAGTACTACACCAACAGCACCCGCAACGCCGCGCTCGACGGCAACGGCAACCTGGTCATCACCGCCCGCCGGGAGAACCCCGGCGGCTACAACTGCTGGTACGGAAGCTGCCAGTACACCTCGGCCCGGCTGCTCACCAACGGCACGTTCGCCCAGGCGTACGGGCGGTTCGAGGCGCGCATCAAGGTCCCGCGTGGACAGGGGCTGTGGCCGGCGTTCTGGATGCTCGGCAACGACATCGGCACGAACCCGTGGCCCGGCAGCGGCGAGATCGACATCATGGAGAACGTCGGGTACGCGCCGTCGACCGTCTGGGGCACGCTGCACGGCCCCGGCTACTCCGGCGGCAGCGGCGTCGGCGCCTCCACCTCGCTGCCCGGCGGGCAGGCGCTCGCCGACGCCTTCCACACGTTCGCCGTGGACTGGGCGCCGGACTCGATCACCTGGTACCTCGACGGCGTGGCGTACTCCCGCAAGACGCCCGCCGACATCGGCGGCAACCGGTGGGTCTTCGACCACCCGTTCTTCATGATCATGAACGTGGCGGTCGGCGGCAACTGGCCCGGCTCGCCGGACGGCAGCACCACGTTCCCGCAGACCATGACCATCGACTACGTCCGGGTCCAGGCCTGGGACAACGGCGGCGGGGGCACCGGCGGCCAGATCACCGGGTACGGCAACAAGTGCGTCGACGTGGCCAGCGCCGGCACCGCGAACGGCACCCCGGTGCAGCTCTGGACGTGCAACGGCACAGCCGCCCAGCGCTGGAGCTGGAACACCGACGGCTCGATACGCGCGCTCGGCAAGTGCCTCGACGTGGCCGCCGGGTCCACGGCGAGCGGCGCCAAGGTGCAGCTCTACGACTGCAACGGCACCGGCGCGCAGAAGTGGGTGTTCAGCGCGGCCGGCGACATCGTGAACCCCCAGGCCAACAAGTGCCTGGACGCCACCGGTCCCAGCTCGGCCGACGGCACCCGGCTGCAGATCTGGGACTGCACCGGCGCCGCCAACCAGAAGTGGCGCCGCTGACCGGCGTCCCGGCCCGGGGCGGGCGGCGCACCCGCCCGCCCCGCCCGCACCCGCACCCGCACCCGCACCCGCGATCTTGCACTTTCGGCCCGAGTCGCGCCCCGAATGTCCCGTTCGCCCGGGCACAAAGTGCAAGATCGCGGGCATGGGGTGCGGCCGGCCCACCCGCCCCCTGCGCGGCGGCCTACCCGGCCACCCGTACCAGCCACGCGTGTCCGGATTCCAGGATTCGCGGACCACATCCCGGGACTGCAGTAGATCTTGGTACGAAAGGGCCCCCATAGGGACCCTTTCCTGCCAAGATCTCCGGACCGCCTCGGACGAGGCGCCCACGGCGGCCCGGCGGGACGAGCACCTCCCGGCAGCGCGCACGGCGGTGATCAAGGAGTTTGTGTCCGGATCGGGCGCGGATCGGGACACAAACTCCTTGATCACCGCGGAGAGCACGGGGAGATTCGCGGGGGTCAGAAGGGGGCGTCTACGGGTAGGCGGCGGACCTGGGTCAGGTAAGGATCCAGCTCGCCCACCTCGAAGCGGCACGTGCCGATGACGTGCCAGAACTGGCCGCCGGGGTCACCGTCCAGCTTGTACCGGCCGTCCGGGCTGACCGCCGCCCACCCGTCGGGCAGGCCGATGAGCGTGGTCCGCAGCTGGGCGTGCTCCGGGTCGGCCACGTCCCACAGGCGTACGGTGCCGTCGTCACCGGCGCTGGCGAGCAGGCTGCTGTCCGGGCTGAAGTGCACCGACCAGACCCGCCGGGTGTGTGCCGCCAGCGTGCCGTGCAGCCGGCCGGTGACCGGGTCCCACAGCCGGATCACCAGGTCGTCGCCGGCGGTGGCGAGCAGGTTGCCGTCCGGGCTGAACGCGCACGACCAGAGGCGGCCGTCGTGTTCGGTGAGCACGACACGCGGCTGGCCGGTCTGCACGTCCCAGACCACGGCCGTGCCGTCGTTGCCGGCGCTGGCCAGCAGCGTGCCCTCGCTGTTGAAGCCGACCGAGTAGACCCGGTCGGTGTGGTGTTCCAGCGTCATCCGGCAGGTGGCGGTGGCGGCGTCCCACAGCCGTACCGTCTGGTCGTCGCAGCCGGTGGCGATGGTCTCGCCGTCCGGGCTGAACGCGACGGTGCGCACCCGGCCCCGGTGCGGGGTGAGCGTGGCGAAGTGGCGGCCGGTGCGGCGGTACCACAGGCGTACCGTGTCGTCGTCGTTGGCGGTGGCGAGCGCGTCGCCGTCGGGGCTGAACGCGACCGCCCAGACGTGGTCGGTGTCCACGTTGAGCTCCCGCTCGTCGGCGCCGGTGTCGGTGTTCCACAGGTGCACGCCGCCGTCGCCGCTGGGCGAGGCGACCAGCGGCTCCTCGGGGCAGAACACCACGGACAGCAGCCGGTCGGCGGGGCTGGCGAGCTGGCGCAGCAGGCGGCCGGTACGCGGTTCCCAGAGCCGGATCACGCCGTCGTTGCCGCAGGCGGCGAGCACTTCCCCGTCGTCGCGGAAGGACAGCGCGGTGACCCGCCGGCCGTGCCCGCGCAACGTGTGCTGGAGCTGCCCGGTGCGTACGTCCCACAGCCGGGTGGTGCCGTCGTTGCTGCTGGTGGCCACCTGGTTCTGATCCGGCCGCCAGACCACCGGCCAGACCGAGCCGCGGTGCCGGGTCAGCTCGTGCCGGACCTGCCCGTCGTCGGTGTCCCAGAGCTGGATCGCGCCGTCGCTGGCGGCGGTGGCGAGCAGGCTGCCGTCGCCGTTGAACCGGACGCTGTAGATCGCGCCCCGCTGCCGCCCGAGCACCCGTACCGGCCGGCCGGTCTCGGTCTCCCACAGCCGCAGCGCGCCGTGCGTGTCGCCGGTGGCCATCAGCGTGCCGTCGGGGTGGATGTCGAGGGCGTACACGTCGGCCTCGTGGCCGCGCGGCGAGCGCAGCAGCTCGCCGTCGGCGGCCCGGCGGACCCAGACCCGGCCGTGCTGCCCGACCGCGGCCAGCAGCCGCCCGTCCGGCGTGTGCGCCAGCCGGTAGACGACTTCCGGCTCGCGCACCTCGAACGCCAGCCGGCCGGTGGGGATGTCCCAGCCGCGTACCGTGCCGCCGCTGTCGGCCACCACGACCCGCCGGCCGTCGGGGCTGAACGAGGTGCCCCAGATCGGCGCGGCGTGGCCGGGCCACTCGTGGCGCAGCCGGGCGGTGCGCGTGTCGTACAGCCGCACCACGCCGGCCGCGTCGCCGACCACCAGCCGGCCGCGGCGGCCGTCGGTCAGCAGCGGCCACACCCAGCCGGTGAAGACGTCCTCGATGACGTGCCGCACGTCGCCGTGGTCGGCGTCCCACAGCCGTACGGTGAGGTCGGCCGCGCCGGTGACGAGCTGGTGGGAGGCGGCGTCGTAGCGGACCGCGTACACCCGGGAGCGGTGTCCCTGGAGCGTGCGTACCGGCAGTCCGGTGGCGGTGTCGCAGAGCAGCACACCGCCGTCGTCGCTGCCGACGGCGAGCACCGCGCCGTCCGGGCTGTACGCCGCCGGCACCGGCAGCCGGCCCACCTCGAAGCCGTAGGCGACGCCCACCGCGGGCGGGGCCAGGCCCGGCGCGACCGGCCGGCCCGGCGCGACGACGGCGCCGCGCAGCTCCGGGGCGCGCAGCATGGCCGCGTCGGCGCTGACGTCGATCAGTGCGGTGCGGTGCCAGCTGCTGCCGCCCACGCGCGCGCCGCGCAGGTCGGTACGGAACAGCCGCGCCCCGGCCAGCTCCGCGTCGCGCAGGTCCGCCCCGGCGAGGCGGGCCTGGTCCAGGCGGGCGCCGCGCAGCCGGGCGTGTTCCAGCCGCGCCTCGGTCAGGTTCGTGGCGACCAGCCGCGCGTCGGTCAGGTCGGCGCCGGTGAGGTCGGCCCCGGCGAGTTCGCGGTGCGACAGGTCCTCGCCGCGCAGCACCGCGCCGCGCAGGTCGGCCCGGTCGGGCAGGCGCAGCCGGGCGGACAGCCGCAGCGCGTTGGCGCGCAGCGTCTCCCCCGCCGACTCGTCGCCGAGCACCCGAGCGGTCCAGGCGGTACAGCGGGCCGGGTCGGCGAGGTCGCCGAGGAACTCGACGGCGAGCGCGGACAGCGACCGCACCGCCAGCGCGGCCGGTTCCTCGCCCCGGTTGATCTGCTCGGCGACGCCCTCGGCGACCAGCCATTCCATGACCGAGGTGTGGATGAACCCGAACAGTCCGTCGTCGGTGCGGACGAGCAGGCTGCCCGCGCCGACCGCGTGCGCCGCCTGCGGGCCGGACAGCCGCGAGTCGGCCCGCCCGGCGAGCTGGCCGGTGGACTCGGCCAGCTCGGCCAGGCGCAGGTACGCCTCGCCGCTCTCCCAGAGCTGGAACGCCAGCCGGCTCACCGCCTGCCACAGCTCGGGGCGGCGCAGGCTCACCGGCGCGCCGGGGATGCCCTGGGTGCGGCGCTCCTCGAAGTCCAGCCAGGACTCCAGGATCTCCCGGTACAGCGCGGCGGCGCTGAACGTGCCACCCGCGCCGGCGACCGCGGCGAGGCGCCCCTCGTCCAGGTTGGCGATGAAGCCGAGCATGCGCGGATTGCGGGAGAGCCCGAGCAGGTCCTTCACGCCGGCCAGCAGGTCCATCCGCTCGCGGGCGGCCCGCTCGTCGCCGCCGTACCGGTTGCGCAGGAACGCCTCGATCTGCCCGGGGGTGAAGTCCTCCACGGCGAGCACGCGCCGGTGCGGCAGCAGGCCGACCCGTTCGCCGAGCGCGGTCAGCACCTGCGAGTTGGTCTTGAAGTGCTGGGTCCGGCTGCTCACCACGATCTTCGCGTTGCCCTCGGCGGCCTGCAGCAGCGTCTCCAGGTGGTCGGCCGCCCGGTCGTACGTGACCCGGGCGACCAGCTCGTCGAACCCGTCGAAGAGCAGCACGATGCGGCCCTGGCGCAGCATGTAGCGGAACGCCTTGAGGTCGATCACCTGCTCGCCGTGGTTGGCCAGGTGCGCGGCGACCAGGCCGTCGACGGAGTGTGCCTTGTCCAGCGCGCGCAGCTCGACCAGGATCGGAATCAGGTCGGGCGCGGCGGTGGGCAGCCGCCGGGCCACCTCGCGCAGCGCGAACGTCTTGCCCCGGCCGAAGTCGCCGAGCACCAGCACGAACCGGCCGTCCGGGGCGGAGACGGTCTCCAGCAGCTCGTCCACCACGTCGTCGCGGACGCGCTGGTCGGCGCCGACGAGATGGCGGTAGCGCTGCGGCACGTACTGCCCGGGCGGGTAGAGGCGGTCGGCCTGCAGCCGCGCGGTCTGCGCCGCGACGTAGTCACGCAGGTCGAGCAGGCCCTGGAACTCGGTCAGGTGCAGTACGCGCACGCCCCGGCGTTGCGCCTCCTCGGCCAGCCCGCGCGGCACCCGGTCACCGTCGTAGACCAGTTCGGAGGCGATGTCCGGATCGGTGGCGTGCACCCGGCGGGCGAAGACGTCCACGTCGGCGGCGGTGGGGGTGCCCACGTGCGCGCCGACGCGCTGCTGGCGGACCACGCCGTCGGAGCGGTAGCTGATGTAGAGGTGCGGCGGGTCGGTGTCGACGCGGCGTACCACCACCCGGTCGTAGCGGGCCTCGCAGACCTCGGCGAGCCGGTCCAGCAGGCGCTGCACCGGGGCGGCGGTGACCGCCACGCCCTGGGTGGCCCCCTCGACGGCCACCGGGCGGCGCGGGTCGGGCACCTGGGCCGGGCCGGCCGCGCCGAACGTCGCCTCGGCGTGCGGCCAGTTCACCGCCGTCAGCGCCCCGGAGTCGAGGCGGTCGTCGCGGCCGAGCACCCAGCGGGTCATCCCGTCGCCGCCGAGCCGCAGCACCTGCGCCCGGCCGTCGCGGGGCGCGGCGGCCAGCGGCACCACCGGGTCGACCCGGGCCGACGGCGCGGCGTCGGAGAGCAGCAGGTTGAGCATCGGGCCGACCAGCCGGTTGACCGAGCCGCGGTCGCGCAGCGACACCGGGTCCGGGGGCACCTCGTCGGCGTACGGGCTGCGCGCCCCCGGCGCGTGCGCCATCGCGCCCAGCCGCAGCCAGCCGGACTGCTGGTAGTGGCGCAGCCGCTGGGCGAACCAGCTGGACTGCGCCTCGCCGAGGAAGCCGTACCGGTCCTCCTCGCGGTGGGTGATGGCGATGGTGGAGTTCAGCCCGGCCACCACCACCCGCAGGTCCGGGACGGGGAACAGCGTCCAGGGCTGCTCGCTGTCGAAGATCCGGTCCTCGAGGCCCTGGTAGAGGTCGTCGAACAGGCGCGCGTAGTGCCGCCACTTCGGCCAGAACGGCGGCTGCGGGTCGACGTCGTCGGCCTCGCAGGTCGCGAAGTACGCGCGGCAGGCAGCCATCGTCACGTCGCGCGGGCCGGGCACCACGATCAGGCGGTGCGGCTCCAGCCCGAGCAGCACCCGCAGGCCGGTGAGGAAGCTCAGCGCGTCGGAGAACTCGCGCGGGCTGCCCGACTCGGTCAGGTTGCCGGCGACGACGAGCAGGTCCGGCCGGGGCACGCCGTCGTTCATCAGCAGCGTGAGGTCACCCATCAGGTGTTCCTGCACCTCGCCGGGGGTGACCGGCGCGCCGGGGGTGATCACGCCCCGGCCGAAGCGCGGCCCGGCGACCTGGAGCACGGTGACGGTGTCCCGGGCGGTCGGCGGCGCCACCGCGGCCGGCGGGAACGGCGGCGGGTTGATCGGGGTACGCCGGGCGCGGCGCGGCGCGGGCGCTCCGGCGGCGGGCGCGGCGAGCACCCCGTGCGGGTCGGCCGGGTGGTGCGGGAACGCCGGCTGCCGCATCGGTTTGGCCCGGCCGTCGAGCGCCTCCCGGATGCGGTCGAGCACCCGGTTGCGGGCCTGCGCCGGGTCGTCCACACCGACCAGGTCCACATAGGTGATGGTGGCGAGCAGCCCGTCGATCGGGCAGTCCTCGACGCGTACCGTGACGAGCTTGTTTCCGGTGCCGTCGGGGTCGGCGCGCAGCGCGGCCTGCCACTCCAGCTTGCCGTACGTGGAGTGCAGGTAGCGTTCGGACAGCACCGCCACCACGACCTCGGCCTCGCGGACGCCACGGTCCATGAAGTCGATGAAGTTGGTGCCGGCGACGAAGTCCCACGCCTGCAACAGTGTGCGGTAGCCGGCCGCCTCGAACTCCCACGCCAGCCACGTCGCCCAGCGCTCGTCGGCCGGTGAGTAACTGATGAAGAAGTCGATGGGGCGGTCGGACCGGGTGGGGTGCGCGCCTACAGCCACGTGGTCATTATGGCCACCGACGGTCAACAGATCGACACCCTCGGCAGCCCGGATCGGGCCCGCGTCGGGCTCCTGCCGCCACGCCCGCATGTGCGAGGATCATCACTCGTGGAGACCCCCGGCGATCCGCCGAACGCCGTGCCCGACCGTTCCCGCTGGGGCCGCCTGCACGTGCTGGACTGGATCGCGATCGGCCTGGCCGCGGTCGGGCTGGTGTGCGTGCTCACCGGGCTGCTGCCGCGCGCCGACGCCGAGGGCACGATGCGGCGGATCATCCCGATCCTGATCTTCCTCGGCACGGTGGTGGTGCTGGCCGAGCTGACCGCTGTGGCCGGGGTGTTCGACGCGCTCGCGACCCGGGTGGCGGTGACCGCGCGGGGCAGTTTCCGGGCCCTGTTCTGGCTCTGCGTCGGCTTCGCCTCGGTGACCACCATCGCGCTCAACCTGGACACCACGGCGGTGCTGCTCACGCCGGTGATGATCGCGCTGGCCCGGGCGCTGAACGTGCCGCCGACACCGCTGGCCATGACCACCGTGTGGCTGGCGAACACGGCCAGCCTGCTGCTGCCGGTGTCCAACCTGACGAACATCCTGGCCAGCGACCGGGTCGACCTGGACCCGGTGCCGTGGGCGGCCCGGATGTGGTGGCCGCAACTGGTCGCCGTGGCGGTCACCGCGCTGCTGCTGTGGTGGTGGTACTGGCGTCCGGCGCGCGCCGGGGCCGACCCGTTCGACCCGCCGCCGCCGTACGTGCCGCCGGACCGGGTGCTCTACCGCACCGCGCTCGCCGCCTGCCTGCTGTTCGTCGCGGGAATCCTCGCCGGGGTGGAGATCGGCGTCGCCTCCGGGGTGGCCGCCGCGATCCTGGTCGCCGGCTTCGCGGTACGGGCCCGGCACCGGTTGCGGCTCGCGCTGGTGCCGTGGCGGCTGCTGGTGTTCGTGACCGGGCTGTTCCTGGTGGTGCAGACCATCGGCCGGTACGGCCTGGACTCCGTGATGGGCACGCTCATCGGCACCGACCCGGGCGCTGAGGGCGCGCTGCGGGCGGGCGCGGTCGGCGCGCTGTTCAGCAACGCGGTGAACAACCTGCCCGCGTACCTGGCCGGCGAGGCGGTGATCGCGGCCGACCGGCACACCCAGTTGCTGGCGCTGCTGATCGGCACGAACGTGGGTCCGCTGGCCACGCCGTGGGCGTCGCTGGCGACACTGATCTGGTACGAGCGCTGCCGGGCCGCCGGGGTGGCCGTGCCGCTGGGCCGGTTCGTGGCGACCAGCGCCGCGCTCGCCGTGCTCGCCACCACCGCCACCGTCACAGCGCTTCTTGTCGGTCCCGGCGCCTAGCATCGCGTCCATGAGCAACCCGCCCGAGATCGTCCGCCGCTACTTCGCGCTCGCCGGCCAGGCCGACAAGGAGCCCTGGCTCGCGTTGTTCGCCGACGACGCGGTGGTCGAGGACGAGGGCCGCACCCACCGCGGGATCGGGGAGATCCGCGCCTGGCGCGACGGCACGCCGCTGGTGTCGTACGAGATCACCGACGTCGAGCAGACACCCGCCGGGACGGTCGTGACCGCCACGATCAGCGGTGACTTCCCCGGCAGCCCGTTCGCCGGGCTGCGGTTCCGGTTCGAGGAGTACGACGACACCCGCATCCGCCGACTGCGCATCGCACCCTGAGCCGGGGCGGGAAAACCGCTACGGCCCGGCCGCGGGCAGTGGCTACCGTGCCCGCATGACCGCCGATTCCACCCTGCGCTTCTACGCCGACCCGGAGGAGTTCCTCGCCGCCGCCGGGACGTACCTGGCCGCCGACCCGGTGGTGAGCACCGTCGTCGCCAGCGTCACGCGCCGGATGGCGGCCCGCCGGGCCGAGGGCGTGGCGCTGCCCGAGGACGACTGGTGGCTGGTGGTGCGGGACGCCTCCGGGGCGGTGGTGGGCGCCGCGATGCGTACCGCGCCGTTCCCGCCGCGACCGGCGTTCCTGCTGCCGATGCCGCCGGAGGCCGCCGAGGCGCTGGCCCGCGCGTGGCACCGGCGCGGCGAGCGGGTCCGCGCGGTGAACGGCGCGCTGCCCGCCGCGCGCGCCTGCGCCGAGGAGGTCGCCCGGCTCGACGGCGGCCGGGTCGCTGTCGCCCAGCACACCCGGCTGCACGTGCTCGACCAGCTCACGCCGCCCGCGCCGGCGCCGGGCGCGTTGCGGACGGCCACCGCCGACGAGGTCGACCTGGTCGCCGCGTGGTTCGCCGCGTTCATGGCCGACGCCGACGAGCAGGCGGGCCGCCCGCGCGGCACGAGCGCCCACGAGACGCCCGACCGCGCCGATCTGCTGCGCCGCATCCGGGACGGCCGGGTCTGGTTCTGGACCGACGGGTCGGGCGCTCCGGTGCACCTGACCGCCGCCAACCCGCCGTCGTTCGGCGTGGCCCGGGTCGGTCCGGTCTACACGCCACCCGAGCAGCGCGGACGCGGCTGGGCCGGCAACGCGGTCGCCGAGGTCAGCCGGCTGCTCACGGCCGAGGGCGCGCGGGTGTGCCTGTTCACCGACCAGGCCAACCCGGTGTCGAACCGGCTCTACGCCGGCCTCGGTTTCCGGCCGGTGGTCGACATGGCCAACCTGGCCCTGGTCGACTGAGCCGACCTGGTCCCGGCCGACCGAGCCGGCTCCGGGTCAGCCGGTGAGGCCGAGCGCGGCCAGCCGGCGCGGATCGGCGATCACGTCCACGGCGGCGATCCGTCCGCCGGTGACGGTGAACGCCATCACCGACAGCGGGCGGTCCCCGGCGCTCACCAGCACCCCGGCGGCGCCGTTGACCAGCACCGGCCGGGCGTGCGGGAACAGCCGCCCGAACGTGGTGGCCTGCGCGGCCACCGTCGTCGCGCCGGTGAGCACGACCGTGTGGCGGGCGCGGGCGGTCCCCGCGTCGGAGCGCAGCACCACGTCCGGGTGCAGCACCGCGATCAGCGCGTCGAGGTCGCCGTCACGGGCGGCGGCGAGGAAGGCGTCGACCACCGCCCGCTGCCGGGTGAGGTCGGGATCGGGGGTGGGCGCCTGTCCGCGTACCCGGCGGCGGGCCCGGCTGGCGAGCTGCCGGGCCGCCGCCGGTGAGCGGTCGACGAGCGGACCGATCTCGTCGAACGGCACCCCGAACATGTCGTGCAGCACGAACGCGAGCCGCTCGGCCGGGCTCAGCGTGTCCAGCACCACGAGCAACGCCAGCCCCACCGAGTCGGCGAGCACCGCGGCATGCGCCGGGTCGTCGGCGTCCACCACCGGGTCGGGCAGGCGTACGTCGAGGGGGTCCTCCCGGCGGGCGGCGCGGGACCGCAGCGCGTTGAGGCTGACCCGGGCGACCACTGTGGTGAGCCAGGCATCCAGGTTGTCCACGGCGGCCGGGTCGGTACGGGCCAGCCGCAGCCAGGTCTCCTGCACCGCGTCCTCGGCGTCGGTGAGCGAGCCGAGCAGCCGGTACGCGACAGCGCGCAGACGCGGCCGCTCCCGCTCGAACCGTTCCGCCAGCCCGTGGTCCATCACCTGAGCCTCCCTCTCCCACACGTCGTCCCGACCCGCCACAACCAGCCGAGGTGACCGGAGGTGACCACCGTCACACCTGTCACGTCGACGGGTCGGCGCGGGTCGACGTGGCAGCACAGGCGACGGAGGGAAAGACGATGAACCCGCAGATCCTGGTCACCGGCGGCACCGGCACGATCGGCCGGCACGTCGTACCGCTGCTGCGCGCCGCCGGGCATCCGGTGCGGGTGCTCAGCCGGCGCGGCGGACGGTCCGGCGACGGCGTCACCCACGTGACCGCCGACCTGCTCACCGGCGCCGACCTCGGCCCCGCGCTGCGCGGGGTGTCCACGGTGCTGCACCTGGCCGGCGGCGCGAGGGGCGACGACCGCGCCACCGCCCACCTGGCCCGCGCCGCGCACCGGGCCGGTGTGGCGCACCTGGTGCACATCTCCGTGACCGGCGCCGACCGGGTGCCGCTGGCCTGGATCCGGTCCAAGCTCGACGCCGAGCGCGCGGTGACGGACTCCGGCGTCCCGTGGACGGTGCTGCGCGCCGCGCAGGTGCACGACCTGGTGCTGACCATGCTGACGGCGATGACCCGGCTGCCGGTGACGCCGGTGCCGGGCGGGCTGCGGCTGGAGCCGGTCGACGCCGCCGAGGTGGCGGCGCGGCTGGCCGAGCTGACGCTGGGCGCACCGGCCGGGCTGGTGCCGGACCTGGCCGGGCCGCACACCCACGGCATCGGCGAGCTGCTGACCGGCTACCTGGCGGCCACCGGGAAGCGCCGGGCACGCCTGCCGGTCCGCATCCCCGGGCGGGCGGGCCGGGCGTACCGGGACGGCGCGAACCTCGCCCGGCCCGGTGCGGCGAGGGGCGTGCGGACCTGGACCGACTTCCTGGCCGACCGAAGGCCGGGGTAGCGCAGGTTCGTCTGCAGCGGATCGCGTCTCACCAGCCGACCGAGCCGAGACTGACCGGGGTGAGGCGGCGCACCTGCGGCTCGATCCACTGTGCCGCGGTGACCAGCTTGACCAGCCGGTCGATGGTCTCCGGCGGCCCGGCCACGAAACTGCGCCGGTCCGCCGGGCAGCCGTACCGATCGTCGAACGTGCCGCCGTCGAGCGCGCGTACCGCCATGCCGGCCTCGGCGGCCAGCAGCATCCCGGCGGGCAGGTCGACCGCCTCGGGGCGGTAGCCGACGATGCCGTCGATGTCGCCGCGGGCCAGCATCACCCAGGACAGCAGCGGCGCCCACAGTTGCAGCACCCGCCGCGCGGTGGTGTCGAGCACCACCTTCAGCGCCCGGGCGGTGCTGTCGTCCCGGCGTACCTCGTGCCCCTGGGTCCAGGCCAGCACCGGCGCGGCCGGCACCGGCCGGTGCGCGGCGCGCAGCGGACGGGCGGCCGGGCCGGAGGGGTGCACGAACGCGCCCCGGCCGCGCACCGCCGACCAGGTACGGCCGGCGACCGGGTCGTGGACCACGCCGAGCACCGGCGAGCCGTTGTCGCACAGGGCGATCCCGACCACGTACGCGGGCAGTCCGATCGCCACGTTGTTGGTGCCGTCGAGCGGGTCGACCAGCCAGGCGAAGGCGGTGTCCGGGGCGTACTCGCCGCCCTCCTCGGCGATCACGCCGTGCTCCGGCCAGCGGGCCCGGATCCGGTCGACGATCAGCCGCTCGGCGGCCAGGTCGAGGTCGGTGACGAGGTCGCCGGTGTCGTTCTTGGCCCGGGCGCGCACCTCCCCCCGGGTGCCCCGGCGCAGCAGCCGGCCCGCCGCCTGGGCGGCCTCCACCGCGAACCGGTGCGCCTCGCGCAGGTCGGGCCCGCCTCTGCTCGGCTCCACGTCCATGGCTCCTCCAGCCAGTCAGCCCCGTGCCACCAGTCGCGCGATCTGCCGCGCCATCCGCGCGGTCTCCACCGCGTCGCATCGGTCCCGGCGTACCCAGTGGCTGCGCCCGTCCACCGCGCCGAGGCTTAGGTCGCACGCGCCGGGAGTGGTCCGGCCGAGCGCCACTGTCACCGCCGGCTCACCGGCGTCGACCTCCGAGGTGTGGAAGCCGCCGGCGCGCAGCGCGTACGAGTCGCCGGCCGAGTGCGTCTCCACGGTGGCGGTCATCGCGGTGACCAGCCGGTCGGTGGCGGCCATCTCGTCCACCTCGCCGAGGCTGCGCACCTCGTAGACCCGCCAGGCCGGGTCGGCCGGCGCGTCGTCGACCTCGATCAGCTCGTTGCGGACGGTGCCGTGCAGCACGTGGCTGAGCAGGTCCCAGCTGTGCGAGTGCATGGTGGAGGTGGTCGGGCGCACCGGCGGCGGGTCGGCGGGCCAGGCGTGCACGCAGACGCCGTCCGGGCCGTCGCGTTCCACCGGCAGGCAGGTGAAGCCGAGCGGGTGCCGGACCGCGCGCAGCGACCGCCGCCCCTCGGCGACGTCGTCGAGCACGTCCAGCGCCCAGCCGCGTAGGAGCTCCGGCCGGGTGCCCCGGTCGATCTCCCGTTCGAGGTCGGCGTAACTGGTCATGAGTAGGGGTTCCTCGCCTGGACGGCCTTGCCGATGATGTCGGCGACCTCGCGGTCGCCGAAGGACCGGGGCAGCGTCAGGCCGAGGGCGGTGAACAACCGCCGTACCTGCTCGACCGACGGCTCGTCGTCGAGCTTGACCTGGGCCGCCGCCTCGATCGGCACGCGCCGGCTCTGCCGGCGGCTGTAGTCCAGCTCGATGTTGAAACGGTTGTAGTAGACCTCGCCGCGGTCGATGCGCAGCGCGGGCGTCTGCGGGTTCTCCTGGGTGACGACGACACAGGAGGAGGAGAGGTCGTAGCGGAACGTGGTCATCTGCGCGGAGAGCCGCACGTCGACAGTGAGCAGGCCGGAGCGTTGCAGGTGCCAGCAGGCGGCCAGCACCGTCGCGTACGACTCCTTGCGGGTGCGGTCGACGGTCCACGGCTCGCCCGGCGCGTCCGGGTCGAGGCTGCGCCGGAACCGCGCGTACCGCTCGCAGACCTCCTCGTCGGTCGGGTCGATGATCTCGATGGCGACGGTGAGCGTGGCGTTGCGCCGCCGGGCGTGTTCCAGGCAGTCCGGCAGCGTGACCGCGCGCAGGAAGGTGCCGGTGCCGCCCTTGAAGCTCCACTGGTCGGTGTGCCGCCGGGCCTCGGCGAGCGCCTGCCCGACCTCGCTGCCGTGCAGCACCCGCACCATGGAGACGCTGTCGATGGCCTCGCGGGCCCGGTTCAGCGCGCCCTCCGGGCCGGTGATCTCCCGCATCTGCGGCACCAGTTCGGTGAGCCGGTCGCGGGTGTCCACGATGACCTGGCGGATCTCCCGCTCGGTGGTGCGCCGGCGCAGCCGGTCCCGCAGCACCGCCTGCGCGAGCAGGCCCAGCACCAGCAGGATCGCGCTGTTGACGACCTCCTGGCTGACCGCGTCGTTGGTCAGGCCGAGCACGGCGACCGTGAGGGCCAGGACGAGACCGATGAACGCGTCGAGGTTGGTCACGACCCAGGCGAGCAGGCGCGTCATGACATCCCCCGGTCGACGACGGAACCTCCATGATAGCCCGCTGTCAATGTCACCATCACACCCTGTTTCCGGCCGGCGGCGGCTGCCGGCGGGCGGCGCAGATCAGCGAGCCGCCGAGCCCGGGCGCGGCGCGGGCCAGCCGCCGCGACGCCACCCACCGCCCGCCGGGCAGCCGCCAGCCGACCTCGTTGGAGCGCAGGGCCACCGGCGTGAACCCGGCCCGGCGCAGCGTGCGGCGCAGCAGCGAGGCGGTGAACGGGCGGATGTGCAGCCACAGATAGGGGTGCAGCGGGTCGACCTGGCGTGGCGCGCGGCCGGCGAGGAACGCCAGCCGGTCCTGCACCGGCGCCAGGTTCGGGGTGGTGAGCACCAGCAGCCCGTCCGGCGCCAGCACCCGGTGGCACTCTCGCAGCAGCGCCAGCGGGTCGTACACGTGCTCGATCAGCTCCCCGGCGAGCAGCCCGGCGAAGCTGCCGGCGCGGAACGGCAGCCCGCGGGTGGCGTCCAGGCAGACCGGCAGCGCCCGGCCGCCGGTCACCGCGCGCGCCGCGCCCAGCGCCGCCTCGGCCATGTCGGCGAGCACGAGCGGGCCGGGCAGCGCCGCCGGGTCGAGCATGCCGCGCGGTCCGCAGCCCAGTTCCAGCACCGGCCCGCCGCCGGTCACCCCCTCGGTCACCAGCCGGGCCGCGACCGCGCGGCGCACCCTGTGGTACGGGTCGTCGACGTACCCGTCGACCTCCGCGCCGTCGTGGTAGCGGCGGTGGTTGGCGTGCCGGCCGTGCGCCTGCGCGCGGTGCGACGACGTCCCGGTCGGCGGCTCGGCCATCACCCCTCCAGAGCGGACGCCGGCCCCGTCGGCGGCGTCCGCTCCAAGCCTCGCACCGGTCACGCCCGGCGGCGCGCATCCGGTCCGTGATGCGCGCGCCCGGTGCGTCAGATCGCCCGCGCCCAGTCCAGCCGGGTGCTGTCGTCGTACTCGTCGCCGGGTATCCACCACTGCTCGCCGAAACCGCTGGTGGACACGATGATGTTGCCGCCGTCGGGGTACTCGTTCTCCGGCGGGATCGACAGCGCGGCGCAGTAGCGGCCGTCCGGGGAGAACACCGGGGACAGGTAGAACCGGGGTTCGTCGGTGAGCTTCTTCAGCCCGGTCCCGTTGATCCGCACCGAGGCGAGGGACTGGTTGAGCGTCTCCAGGTCCGGATACCAGCGGTCGGTGCAGAACACCACGCGCCCGGAGTCGGGCATGAAGACCGGCGAGCCGAACCGCTCGCCGGCCAGCGGTGTGTAGATCGGCCGCGCCCTGCCGGTCGCCAGGTCCAGCACGCGCAGCTGCGGCCCCTCGGAACGGCTGCGCCACCGCAGGGCGATCGAGGAGCCGTCCCGGGACCAGTCCGGGTCGGCCATAACGTGCCCCTCGACCAGCACCCGGGTGGCACCGGTCGCCACGTCGACGGCGATCAGGCGGTCGTTGTCCTGCCCGGTGACCAGCGCGATCTCGGTGCCGTCCGGCGACCAGGTCGGCGCGCCGTAGCGGACGCCGAACGGGTCGGCGAGCAGCGTGCGCTTCTGGCCGGTGGTCCGGTCGTACACCGCGACGAACGGCTCCAGCGTGCCGTCGCCGGAGCGGGCCGTGTTGACCCAGGCCACGTACCGGCCGTCGGGCGAGGTCTTGGCGTGGTCCCCGTTCGGCAGCAGCTCCCGCGGCGTGGTGCGGCCCGGGTCGACCTGGAGCACACCCCAGCCGACGCTGACCAGCCACGGCCCGTTGACCGGCTCGGCGGCGGCCGCGCCGTGGGACGTGGCGGCCAGCCCGGTCGCGGCGGCCAGCCCGGTCAACGCGGCGGTACGCAGCAGGGCACGACGATTCAACGCTGTCATTCGACAACCCCCGTGAGAGACGTGGCCCCCACCCTCCCGAGTGGATCGATCGACGGGAATCGGGCGAGCGGCCGCTTCACGCTCGGCTGCTCGTCCATCACCGCTGGTGAGGCCGCAGCGACCCGGTACGCTCGCCCCGATGACCTCCGACGCCCTGCGCCGCGCCCTCACCGAGCCGGGTGACCCGCCGCTGCTCGCGCTGCCCGGCGTGGCGGTCGAGCTGCTGGCCGCCCTCGCCGCCCCGCCGCGCCTCGGCGCGCACCTGCGGCTGGTGCACGACGTCGCCTGGCACCTGACCGCCGCGTTCGCCGACCGGTTCGCCGCGGTGCCGTTCGACAGGCAGGCGGTGCTGTTCGGCGCCGCGGTGCACGACCTCGGCAAGGTCGAGCATCCGGCCGAGCTGACCGGCCCGGGGTCCGCGCACGAGGAGGCGGGCTACCAGTTGCTGCTGCGCTTCGGCGTACCGGAGGAGCGGGCCCGCTTCGCCGTCACCCACGCCGCCTGGCACTCCCCCGGCGTACAGCTGGAGGACCTGATGGTCAGCCTGGCCGACAAGGTGTGGAAGGGCCGCCGGGTCGCCGACCTGGAGCAACTCGTGGTCGACCGGCTCGCCGGCATCACCGGCCAGGAGCGCTGGCAGACGTTCCTGGACCTCGACGACGTGCTCGCCGAGCTGGCCGCCGGCGCGGACCGCCGGCTGGCGTTCCAGGCCGAACATCCGGTGTACGGCTGACGCCGGACCGAGGACGGCGATGAGTCCGGTGCCGGTGCGCGGTCTTCGGTGAGTCGGTGTTCTCCGAGTCTCCGGGAGGAAGCATGAGCACCAGCGAAGCGCGGGGCCGGGTGCGGGCGTTCGTCACCGTGTCCCTGGACGGCTACGTCACCGGTCCGGACGACCACGCGGGTCAGGGGCTCGGTGCCGGCGGCGAGCGGCTGCACTACTGGGTGATGGGCGGGCCGTGGACGTACGACACGCCACGCGAACCCGGTGCCGGCATGACCGCCGAGGACCGCGCGTACTTCGACGAGCTGCTGGAGGGTGCCGGCGCGGCGCTGTGCGGCCGGGGCATGTACGACGCCGCGGGCGCCTGGGGCGGCCGGAACCCGTTCCAGGCGCCCCTGGTCGTGCTCACCCACCGCACCGCCGACCAGCCCGATCCGGACGCCGGTTTCCTCATGGTCGACGGGTTCGACGCGGCGCTGGCGGCGGCCCGGCGTACGGCCGGGGACAGTGCGGTGATCATCGGCGGGGGCGCCGACGTCATCCGGCAGGCGCTCGCCGCCGGCGTGGTCGACGAGCTGGGCCTGTCCACGGCTCCGGTGGTGCTCGGCGGCGGGAAGCGGCTCTTCGAGGGCTTCGACCGGGACGTCGATCTGGAGATCCGCGCCGTGCACCACTCGCGGTACGCCGTGCACGTCCGCTACGCCGTCGGCCGCCGCGCGAGCGATACCGATTGACTTTCGATAGGTTCCGCGCGATAGTCGATGCATGCTTACGGCGCAACGCGCGGTGACACCACTCCGCGCCTTCCTGGTCCTGCTGTTCGCGATCCTGGTGCTGTTCCAGACCATGTCGCTGCCCGGCCAGTTCGCCCACATGGCCCGGGAAGACCCGGACATGGCGTACCTGCGATGGCCCGCCACCGCGGTCACGGTCTTCTGGGTGCTCTGCGTCCAGGTGGTGATCGTCTGCACCTGGCACCTGCTCACCCTGGTCAAGCGCGACCGCATCTTCACCGAGGCGTCCCTGCGCTGGGTCGACGGGATCGTCTGGGCGGTCGCCGCCGCCTGGGTGGTGCTCGTCGGGGTGTTCCTCTATGTGGGCTTCAACGCCGACGACCCCGGGCTGCCGCTGCTGCTGTTCCTGCTGGTCACCGGCGTCAGCGTGCTGGGGCTGCTGATGGTCGTCCTGCGCGCGCTGCTGCGCCAGGCCACCACGCTGCGCACCGACATGGAAGCGGTGATCTGATGCCGATCGTCGTGCGCATCGACGTGGAGCTGGCCAAGCGCAAGATGAGCGTCGGCGAGTTCGCCGAACGCGTCGGGCTCACCCCGGCCAACGTCGCCGTGCTCAAGAACGGCCGCGCCAAGGCCGTCCGGTTCAGCACCCTGGAGGCCATGTGCCGGGTGCTCGACTGCCAGCCCGGCGACCTGCTCGAATGGGTCCCCGACGAGGAGGAGCGATGAGGCACCTGGCCGCCGCCGTGGCGGTGCTCGCCGTCGTGCTCGGCGTCGCCGGCTTCGTGTACGGCGAGGCCGACGACTCCCCCGGCCTGCAACTCCTGTCCGCGCTGCTCGTCATCGGCGCGGTAGCCATCGGCGTACGCGTCGCCCGGCGTACCCGGTAGGGCCGGCGCCCCCTCGACGCCGGCCCTACCGCTCAGCCCTTCACGCAGACGACCTGCTTGAGGTGGGCGACCACCTCGACCAGGTCCTCCTGCTGGGCCATCACCTCGGTGATGTCCTTGTACGCGCCGGGAATCTCGTCCACCACACCGGCATCCTTACGGCACTCCACACCGGCGGTCTGCGCGGCCAGATCCGCCGTGCTGTACGTGCGCTTCGCCTGCCCCCGCGACATCCGCCGCCCGGCCCCGTGCGACGCCGAGCAGTACGCGTCGACGTTGCCCTTGCCGCGCACGATGTACGACCCGGTGCCCATCGAGCCGGGGATGATGCCCAGGTCCCCCTTACCGGCCCGGATCGCGCCCTTGCGGGTGACCAGCACGTCCACCCCGTCATAGCTCTCCTCCGCCACGTAGTTGTGGTGGCAGGAGATCGGCTCGTCGTAGCGCACGTGCGGGAACGCCTCCCGGACCACCTGGCTCAGCAGCGCGAGCATGACCGCCCGGTTACGCCGGGCGTACTCCTGCGCCCACCACAGGTCCCGCCGGTACGCCTCCATCTCCGGCGTGCCGGCGAGGAACACCGCGAGGTCCCGGTCCGGCAGGTCGGTGTTGTGCGGCAGCCCGCGCGCCACCGACATGTGCCGCTCGGCCAGTTCCTTGCCGATGTTGCGGGAACCGGAGTGCAGCATCAGCCAGACCCGGCCGTCGTCCGGGCCACCCTGCTCCAGGCAGACCTCGATGAAGTGGTTGCCGCCGCCGAGCGTGCCGAGCTGCCGCTGCGCCCGCGTCTCGAGCTGGGCGACCTTCCGGTCCAGCGTGGCGAACCGCCGCCAGAACTCGTCCCAGCCGGCCTGCTCCAGGCCCCGGACCCGCCGCGGATCGACAGCGTCGTCGCGCATCGCGAAGCCGACCGGGATCGCCGCCTCGATTGCCGAACGCAGCGGCGCGAGGTCGTCGGGCAGGTCGGCGGCGGTCAGCGAGGTCCGCACCGCGGACATGCCGCAGCCGATGTCCACGCCGACCGCAGCCGGCGACACGGCCTGCCGCATCGCGATCACCGAGCCGACAGTGGCGCCCTTGCCGAAGTGCACGTCCGGCATCACCGCGACGCCCTGCACCCACGGCAGCGCGCCGATGTTGCGCAGCTGCCGGGCCGCCTGCGCCTCGATCGTGTACGGGTCGGTCCAGACCCGGACCGGCGCCCGGGTACCGGCCAGCGGGGTGAAACCCATCGTCGTCTCCTTGCTCGTGTCCGTCGGAGATAGGTACCCCGGAAACGGAGAACCGCCCTGCTCCGGTGTCGGGGCGGGCGGTTCGCGCGGATCGTCGCGCCGGCGCTAGACGCGCCACCACCCTGGTTGCCACTGCCGTTCCCGGCCCGTGCCCGGTTCGGGCAGCAGGGCACCGGCGCGCGGCGCTTGCCGCTCGGCGCGGGTGCGGTTCTGCTGCGACACGGTGGACTCCCCTGGTGGATCAGATCGACGTTGCCCGCTCACCGTACGGCCGCCACGCACCGGCGGCAACGCGAATTTGCGACAGCACTGAACCTTTCCGCGCACGCGCTGATTACCAGGAGCTTCACGTGAGTGACCAGCGAAAGACCCGTCAGGACGGAACCTGGGCAAGCCTGAGCACGTATTCGAATCCGCGTTTCTGCGCGGGCGAATCCACCATTGGCAGGATCAGCGCCGGTATGCCGGCGGCAACCGATCCGCCGTCGCCGGCGGGATGATCACCGACCATCAGGGTCTGGCCCGGTGCGGCATGGAGGGCTTCGAGGGCGGCGACCCAGATCAGAGGGTCCGGTTTGACGAAGCCGACCTCGTAGGACAGTACGAACGCATCGACATAGCCGTCGAGTCCATGCCGCGCAAAGCATGTGCGGATGTCCCAGCCGACGTTGCTGACGACGCCGATGCGAACACCGCTGTCACGCAATGCGGACAGGGTGGCGACGGTGTCGGCGTACGGCTCGACTGCTTCGGCGTGTGTTTCGTGCATGGCCGATGCCAGCGCCTGGTCCACCCCAGGAATCTGTTCCAGCACAGCGAGGATCGCCCGATCCCAGACTCGCGGGTCCAGATCTCGGGCGATGTGGGCCGGATCCGTGGCCGTCTCCCGCAACAGTTCCGCGAAGTCGCCGGCAATACGGTGCGCCTCGCCGACAGCCAATGTCCGGTCGATCGATGCCGCCGCGTTGCCCACCCAGCGCTCCGAGTCTCTGGCGAACAGAGTCCAGGCGAAGTCGAACAGTACTGTCGTCACGCGCCTGGCGGTCATCGCATCACCCTAGATCGACACGGCGCGTCCGGGAGCGGCGGTCGACCTGGATCGGGCCGGGCCAGGGTGCCCGGCCTCAGCCGGCCTGCCCGACCGGGTGGCGCCGCATCTCCTCCATGAACGGGTAGCGCGCGGTCAGCTCGGCGAGCGTGATCCCCGCCCGCCAGGCGGCCGCCACCTGCGCGACCTGGAGCAGGTCGGTGGCGTCGCCGCGGGCCTGGACGTCGCCGTCCACCCTCAGGTCGATCATGAAGTAGCGGGCCTGGGAGCCGAGGCTGACGCAGACCACGCCCCGGGGGGAGGTCATCTCGGCGCAGGTGAAGCGGCTGCGCCCCTGCTCGGGCGCGGAGACCGCGCCGACGTCGAGCTGGTGCGCGGCGGCGGTCGCCACGAGCGCGGGGGCGAGACCACCCGGCTCGACCAGGTCCGGGTAGAGGCGCACACCCAGTGCGGCCGACACGTCACTCATGCCTGACTCCCACTTCCTTGTGACAGAGACCAGCAGCGCGCAGGTTACGGGTGTGTTACCGGCACGCACGGCCATCCTGTCCCGTACGACCGTCCGGGGGCAATAGGAACGCCCTCATCGAACCCCTGCGAGGTACGCTCCCGCCTCATGGCGCACATCCGGTGTGACTTCTTCTCCGAGGCGCTCGGCGTGGGCACCTCGATGACGGTGCTGCTGCCCGACCCGGGCGCCGCCGGGATCGGCATGGCGGCGCCCGGCGCCGACGGTGACCCGCCGGTGCTCTACCTGCTGCACGGGCTGACCGACGACGACACGGTGTGGACGCGCCGCACGTCCATCGAGCGGTACGTGGCGCCGCTGGGGCTGGCCGTGGTGATGCCGCAGGTGCAGCGCAGCTTCTACTGCGACGAGGCACACGGCAACCGCTACTGGACGTTCCTCAGCGAGGAGTTGCCCGAGGTGTGCCGGACGTTCTTCCGGCTGTCCGACCGCCGGGAGGACACGTTCGTCGCGGGCCTGTCGATGGGCGGCTACGGCGCGCTCAAGTGGGCGTTGCGCCGGCCGGAGCGGTTCGCGGCGGCGGCCAGCCTGTCCGGCGCGCTGGACGTGACCCGCCGCCGCCACCATCCGACCCACCCGGTCGACCCGGCGGTGTGGCACACGGTCTGGGGCGACGACCCGGTGCCGGCGGACGACGACACGGTGGGGCTGCTGGAGCGCTCCGGCGACGACCGGCCGGCGCTCTACGTCGCGTGCGGCACCGAGGACTTCCTGTACGAGGACAACGTGCGGTTCCTCGACGCGGCCCGCGAGCGCGACGTGCCGGTCACTGTCGACTTCGGTCCGGGGGACCACGACTGGGCGTACTGGGACGCACGCATCTCCGACGTGCTGGCCTGGCTGCCGCTGCGCACGCGCTGAGCGGCCGGACTCAGACGCCGACCGTGCCGTCGATCGCCTCGCGGATCAGGTCGGCGTGCCCGTTGTGGCGGGCGTACTCGTGCAGCATGTGCAGCATGACCAGGCGCAGCGACACGTCCTCGCCCCAGCGGGCCTGGTGACCTGTCACGTCGAGGGACTCGGCCTCCCGCTCGATGCGCCGGGCGTGCTCGATCTCGCGCTGCCACGCCTCGAACGCCTCCGCCACGTCGGCGTCGCGGGCGTCGTACGCCTGCTGGAAGTCACCGGTGTCCGACCACACCAGCGGCACGTCCTCGGCGGCGATGACCCGGCGGAACCAGGTGCGCTCCACCTCCGCCATGTGCCGGACCAGCCCGAGCAGGGACAGCGTGGACGGCGGCGACGCCTGCCGGCGCAACTGCTCGTCGGTCAGCCCCTCGCACTTGAGGGCGAGCGTGGCCCGGTGGAAGTCGAGGAAGGCGCGCAGCGACTCCCGCTCCCCGCCGAGCAGCGGCGGGCCGATCCGTTCGGTCTCCATGAACGCCCACCCTAGCCGCAATCGATCATGGTGGAACGGCCGCGTCACCGCAGCGACGAACCGGCCACCGGGAAGTCGAACCAGGTGTCCGGGTACGGCTCGTCGACGTAGCGGTAGTGCCACCACTCCAGCGGATAGTTCTCGAAGCCCTGCGCGGACATCAGCCGGCGCAGCAGGTCCCTGTTGTTGCGGGCGGTGTCGCTGATCCGCGCGTCGGCGGTGTGGGCACGCGGGTCGAAGCAGTCGAAGCCGGTGCCCATGTCGATCGAGTCGTCGGCGAAGCGGCGGCCGGCCGGGTCGGTGCAGGGCACCAGCGGCTGGCCGGGCGTGTACCCGGCCTGCGGGGGCCCGGAGACCGGGACCAGGGTCAGGTCGACGGTGCTGCCCCGGCTGTGCGCGGTGGGCGCGCCGATGTACCCGTCGGCGAAGAGCCGGTCCTTCGGCACGGCGGGGTAGAACTCGCCCTTCATCAGCTGTTCGCCGGGGAGTTTCGCCCAGGAGACGAAGTCGTCGGCCGCGCGCTGCGGGCGGTAGCAGTCGTACACCTTGAGGCTGTGCCCGCCGGCGAGCGCGGCGGTCTGCACCCGGTGCAGCGCCTGCGCCGCCGGGCGGGTGAGCAGGCAGCGTGGTTCGGCGTACCCGTCGATCGGGCGGCCGACGAAGTTGTGCGGGCCCGCGTACCGGATGTCGGTGCGGACGGTGGGGTCGACGGTGCTGAGGTCCACGAAGTCCGCCGGGGCCCGCGGGCCGGTCGGGGTGGCTGACGGCGGCGCGGACGGCGGCGGCGACGGCGCGGGCCGCTGGCAGGCGGCGGCCAGCAGCGTGGCCGCGACGGCGAGGACCGCCGTCGCGCGTCTACCGGTGCCCACCCGCCGTGTCTACCAGCCCGGGCGGGCCGGCATCGGCGGAACCGGTGGTCAGGCGCCCAGGACGGTACGCAGGAAGTCCACAGCGGCGGCGTCGTCGTCGATGCCGCCCGCCTCGTGGCCGTTGAACCGCCACACCGTCAGGTCCTTGTCGCCCCGGTAGTCGTGGTAGGCGGCGTAGACCGTGGACGGCGGGACGATCTCGTCCATCAGCGCGACGGAGAACCGGGCCGGCGCGGTGGCGCGGCGGGCGAACGCGACGCCGTCGACGTAGCCGAGCGTGCGCAGCGTCTGCTCCTCGCGGTCGCGGTGCACGGCGAGGTAGTCCCGGATCTCCCGGAACGGCGCCGAGTCGGTGATCGTGATCGCGCGCGGGATGTCGCAGAGGAACGGCACGTACGCCACCGCCGCGCGTACCGACGGCGCCAGCGCGGCGGCCGCGAGCGCTGCGGCCCCGCCCTGGCTGTGACCGAGAACGGCGATCCGGTCCGGGTCGACTGCCGGCAGCTCACGCGCGGCGTCCACGGCGCGGACCGCGTCGGTGAGGAAACGACGGTAGTAGTACTTGTTCGGGTCCTCGATGCCCCGGGTGGCCATGCCCGGGGCCTGCGGCCCGGCGGCGGCCACGTCCGGGGTGTCGCCCCGGCTCCACCCCGAGCCCTGGCCACGGGTGTCCATCTGGAGGTGGGCGAAGCCGGCCGCGGACCAGAGCAGGTTCTCCAGCGCGTGGCCGCGCCCGCCGCCGTACCCGACGTACTGCACGATCGTGGGCAGCGGGCCGGACGCGCCGCGCGGCGCCCGCAGCCACGCGCGGATCGGCTGTCCGGCGAAGCCGGGGAAGGTCACGTCGAAGACGTCGACACCGGTCAGCGGCGTCGGCAGCGGGGTCGCCGTCACGGGGTCGCCGCACGAGCGCGCCTGTGCGAGAGTGTCAGCCCAGAAGGCGTCGAAGTCGGCAGGCTCGTGCAGGTCGCTGCGGTAGGTACGGAGTTCGGCCTCGGTCAGGTCGGTGAGCACGCCTCGGTCTTCCTCGTCGTTCGTCGGGGGTGGACGGCGAGCCGCCGGAAGATGACTGGCGCATTTCCGGAACGTTTCCGCAACTCGTGCGAACGCTAGGGCCGGTCCGGCCTGTCGTCAAGCCCTCTGCGTACGGCAAGATGTGCGTGGGGCGGGACGGTCTACCGGTCGGTTCCGGCAGCCGGCGAAGGGAACACGGGTGAGCGCGGACGACGAACGCAGGGTGACCATCACCGCGATCGCACGGGAGGCCGGCGTCTCGGTCCCGACCGTGTCGCGCGTGCTCAACGGGCGGTCCGACGTCGCGCCGGACACGCGGGAACGGGTCGAGGAGCTGCTGCGCCACCACGGCTACCGGCGCCGGGGCAGCCGTACGGTGCGCCGGGCGGACCTGGTCGACCTGGTCTTCAACGACCTGGACAGCCCTTGGGCCGTGGAGATCATCCGCGGCGTGGAGGACGTCAGTCACGCCGCCGGGGTGGGCACCGTCGTCTCGGCGATCCACCGCGAGTCCAGCTCCACCCGGCAGTGGCTGCACAACCTGCGCGCCCGCGCGTCCGACGGCGTGATCGTGGTGACCTCGCACCTGAGCCCGGCCGTGCAGGCCCAGTTGCGCCGCCTCAACGTGCCGGTGGTGGTGGTCGACCCGGCCGCCGGCGTGGCCGCCACCGACGTGCCGGCGATCGGCGCCACCAACTGGACCGGCGGCCTGGCCGCCACCGAGCACCTGCTCAAGCTCGGCCACCGGCGGATCGGTTTCGTGGCCGGCCCGCCGCACCTGCTGTGCAGCCGGGCCCGGCTGGACGGCTACCGGGCCGCGCTGGCCGCTGCCGGTGTGGCCGCCGACGACCGGCTGGTGCAGCCCGGCGACTTCTACCACGCCTCCGGGTTCACCGCCGGTGGCGCGCTGCTCGACCTCGACGAGCCGCCGACGGCCATCTTCGCGGCGAGCGACCAGATGGCGTTCGGGGTGTACGAGGCGGTGCGCCGGCGCGGACTGCGGGTCTGCGACGACGTGAGCGTGGTGGGCTTCGACGACCTGCCCGAGGCACGGTGGGCCTCACCGCCGCTGACCACCGTCCGCCAGCCCCTCGTCGAGATGGGGCGGCTCGCCGCGCGTACCGTGCTGCGGCTGGCCCAGGGTGAGGAGATCGACTCGCCCCGGGTCGAACTGGCCACCGAACTGGTGGTGCGCGACAGCACCGCGGCGCCCGCCTGCCACTGACCCGGACCGCCGCTTTCAGTCCTGTTCCGGAATTTCCGGCTCGCGCAGAACCGACCCGGTCGACATGGTGGCGGCGGCCGCCGCGGCGTGCCGGCGCCGCCGTGCCAGCAGCACCGCTCCCCCGGCCGTCAGCACCGCGCCCACCGCCACCGTCACACCGGCGCTGGGCGCGGCGCCGGGGCCCGGCGCGCCGCCACGCAGGTCGGCGTGCCCGGCCAGGGCCGACGCCCCGCCGCCCGCCGGTGGCGCGGTCCGGTCCAGCTCACCCGGCTCGACCAGCCGCCCGACCGAGGCGTCCTGAGGCTGCGCGAATCCCCAGTCCAGCAGCGCGGCGCCCTGCTGCCAGCCCCGCTGGCTGGTCACCTCGGCGCCGAGCAGCGTGACCACGAGCCGCCGCCCGCCGCGCTCGGCGGCGCCGACGTAGGTGTGCCGGGCCAGGTCGGTGAAGCCGGTCTTGCCGCCGATCGCGCCCGGGTACTGGTCCAGCAGCATGTTGTCGTTGGAGATCGCGAACGCCTTCTTGCGCAGCGCCGGCTGGGCCGGGATCTGCGCCGTACGGGTGGCGGCGTACCGGCGGAAGGCCGGGTTCGCGAAGCACGCCCGCGCGATGAGCGCCAGGTCGTACGCGCTGGTGAACTGGCCCGGACCGTCCAGCCCGGACGGGGTGACCGCGTGGGTCTGCCGCGCGCCGAGCCGGTGCGCCTCCTCGTTCATCGCCCGCACCCCGCCGGCCAGCCCGTCCGGGCCGCCGCCGAGGCGCGCCAGCGCGTTCGCCGCCTCGTTGCCGGAACGCAGCAGCAGTCCCAGCCAGATCGTCTCGATCCGGTACCGCCCGCCCTCGACCAGCCCGACCGCCGAGCTGCCCGGTTCCACGGCCAGATCCCCGGCGGTCACGGTGACCTCCCGGTTCGGGTCCAGCCGGGGCAGCATCGTGGCCGCCAGCAGCAGCTTCTGCACGCTCGCGGGCACCGCGTACTCGTGCGGCCCGCAGCCGCCGAGCACCGCGCCGCTGTCCAGGTCGGCGACCACCCAGGAGGTGGCGGTGACCGGCGGCGGCGCGGTCGACGCGGGCGGGACGACCAGCCCGGCGGTGTCCAGCGTCGCGCCGCCGACGGCCCGCGCGGCCGGATCGGGCGCGGGCGGCGGCTGCGGCGGCCGGGTCGACGGGGGCGGCACGTTCGGGCAGGGCGGCGCGGCCGGCATCCGGCGTACGGGCGCGCGGACGCCCGCCACCGCGGGCGTCGCCGACACCGGCACCAGCAGGGCGGCGGCCAGCGCCACGAAGGATCCCCAGGTCCTCATGACCCGGACGCTAGCCACGCCGACCCGAACGGGTCACCGGCTCCGGGATTCGGGCCCCGGCGCCGGGGCCACGCGGTAGGCTCCCCCGCCCGTGCCCGGATCAGCGCGCGGGCAGCCCGTGACCGCTGAGCGGGCCGACGTGCCATCCGCGGCGACGGCACTCGGCCAGCACGCGCGGAAGCGCGGCGACACCGGCCCGCCAGGCGCCCGGCGCGGCGGTACGGGAGGAGTCGTGCAGCAGGATCGTGCCGCCTCCCTCCAGCCCGGACAGGACGGTTCGCGCGACCGTGTCGGCGGTGGCCGTGGCGGTCCAGTCCCGCCCCCAGCAGCTCCACAGCACCGGCCGCAGACGCAGCCGCCGGGCGGCCGTGAGCGCCGCGGCGGTGAGCACGCCGTACGGCGGTCGCAGGAACCGGGGCGCACGGCCGGTCACGTCCGTGACCAGGTCGTACGCGCGGGTCAGGTCCCGGACGGTGCGGGCCGGGCCGCGCAGCAGCAGGTTGTCGTGCGTCCAGCCGTGCACGGCCACCTCGTGGCCGTCGTCGACCAGCCGGCGGCCCAGCGCCGGGTTGCGCCGCAGCATCGCGCCGAGCACGAAGAACGTGGCACGGACCCGGTGCGCCGCCAGCACGTCCAGGACGTGGCCGGTGGACTCCGGGTCCGGGCCGTCGTCGAAGGTCAGCGCGACCCGGTCGGGCGCCCCGATTCCGTGCAGGCCGGGCAGCCACCGCCGCCGCACGGCGGGCAGCGCCGTGACCGACGGCGCCACCTGCAACACCGGCAGCGCGAGCGCGGCGGCCCGGGCCAGGGTCGCCGCTCTCATCGCAGACCGCCGGTGGACTGCAGCATCGCGGCGAGTACGGCGACCGCGTCGCCGACCGGGTCCAGCAACGGGCGGCGCGTGCCGGCCGAACCCGCGGGCGGCGCCCGGCGAGCCGCCTCGGCGACCAGACCGGCCGGGTCCTGGGACACGTCGTCGTGGGACGGGACCACCGGTGAAGTCCCGATCACCGCCGCGAGCACCGGCCCGAGCTGCTGCGGTGTGCCCGCCCACCGGCTCAGGCCGGCGCGGGCCAGGATCGCGGCGTTCGCACGCCCGTGACCGGCGATGGGCCGGTACGTGACCACCGGCAGCCCGGCCGCCAGCGCCTCCTGGCAGGTCAGCCCACCGGCGTTCTCCACCATCACGTCGACGGCGCGCATCAGTGCCGGCATGTCGTCGACCCAGCCCAGCACGTACCGGCCGGCGCCGTGCAGCCGGCGGCGCAGCGCCGCGTTGTGCCCGCACACCACCACCGGGCGGACACCCGCCGCGGCGACCTCGGCCACCGTCGCCGGCACCTCGCCGGCGCCCCAGGAGCCCGCGACGACAAGCGCGAGCACACCGTCGGCCGGGAGGCCGAACCGCTGCCGGGCCCGCTGCCGGTCCTCCGGGCCGGGACGGGCGAAGGCGCGGGACACCAGCGGCTGCACCACCGTGACGTCGGCGGCGTCGGCCTGGCGCGTCTCGGCGTGGCGGACCGCGCAGTACACGTCCACGCCCGGCGCGAGCCAGGTCGGGTGCACCACGAAATCGGTCACGTAGGTGATCACCGGGACACGGAGCCGCCCGTGCCGCCGCAACGGGCCGAGGAGCTGGTTGGCGAACGGATAGGTGGTGACCACGGCCCGGGTGTCGGACGGGATGCGGCGGCGCAGGCGACGGCGCAACGGCCTCAGCAGCGCGCGGATCGCGCGTACGGCCGTCGGTGAGCTGCCGGTCAGCCGGAACAGCGCGTGGTAGCCCCACGGGAGCCGGTGCAGCACCCCCCGGTACGTCTCGCGCACCGCCCGGTGCAGCGGGCGGGGCAGCAGGTGCAGAAGGTTCAGCCGGTCCACCGCGAAGCCCCGCGCACGCAGCCGTTGCGCCAGCTCGTCAGCGGCCCGGTCGTGTCCGGCGCCGATGTCCGCCGAGACCACCACGATCCGGCCCGGGTGCTCCATGCCGGGCGCATACCCACGGAATCGGTGTCCACGCGACCCGCCGGGACGCCGGGTTCAGGCGCGGCGGCGTCCGCGGCGGCGGGACCGGCCCCGGCGGGCGGCGAGCACCGCCGCCACCCCGCCGACGGTGAGGGCGAGCAGACCGGCGAGCGGCACGATCATCCGCCAGTCCCCCTCGCCGACGCGGCGCAGCGCGGTGCCGGCCGGCCCCCGCCACGGCGGCGAGACGGTACGGGCCGGCGCGGCGGCGGGAGCGTTACGGGGTTCCGCCGCCTCGGCGTCCCCCTCACCCGGCTCCACCAGCCGGCCGACCGAGGCGTCCCGGGGCAGCCCGAAGCCCCAGTCGAGCAGCTGGGCGCCCTGCTGCCAGCCGCGTACCGGCCGGGCCTCGGCACCGAGCAGCGTCACCACGAGACGGCGTCCGCCGCGTTGCGCGGCGCCGACGTAACTGTGCCGGGCCAGCTCGGTGAAACCGGTCTTGCCGCCGAGCGCGCCCGGATAGCGGTAGATCAGCTGGTTCTCGTTCTGGATCTGGAACCCGCCCTTCTTCAGGGCGGGCTGGGCCGGGATCTGTGTGCGTTCGGTGAGCGCGTACCGGCGGAACGCGGCGTCGGCGAAGCAGGCCCGCGCGATCAGCGCCAGGTCGTACGCGGTGGTGAACTGCCCGGGGCCGTCCAGTCCGGACGGGGTGACCGCGTGGGTCTGCCCGGCGCCGAGCCGGCGGGCCTGCGCGTTCATCTCGGCGACGCCGGCCTGCGTGCTGCCGGCGCCGAGACGGGCCAGCATGTTCGCCGCGTCGTTGCCGGACTGCAGGAGCAGGCCCAGCCAGAGCGTCTCCACGCTGTAGCGGCCACCGACGAGCAGCCCGACGGCCGAGCTGCCCGGTTCGATGTCGAGGTCGGCGCGGGTCGCGACGGCCACCTGCTTCGGGTCGAGCCGGCTCAGCATGGTGGCGGCCAGCAGCAGTTTCTGGGTGCTGGCCGGCGTGCCGGGGACGTGCGCCCCGCACGCGCCCAGAACGGCGCCGGTGTCCAGGTCCGCCACGAGCCAGGTGCTGGCGGTGACCGCCGGGGGCGCGGGGCTGCCCGGCGGCGCGACCAGTCCGGCGCCGGCCAGCGCCTCCCCGCCCACCGCCGCCTGTTCGGGTGTCGTGGCCGGCGGCGTCGGGCGGGGCGGCCGGCTCACCTTCGGCGCGGGCTGCCGGGGGCAGGGCACGGTGGCGCCGGGCGCGGGGGCCGTCCCGGGGGCGGCCGGCGCCGGTGCGGGTGTCCCGGCGGCGAGCAGGGTGACGGCGGTGACGGCGGCCAGGACCCGGGCTCTCATGAGAAGGCACCATACCGAGCCCGTTGATCAGGGCCGGGTGGCTCACCGGGGCCGTGACGCGGCGCCGATCGCCCGGCCCCGCTCGGTGACCGGGCGAGTCAGCGGACGCCGCGCAACCACCATCGTTGCCAGGGCGTCTCCACCGCCCGCCGATGGTAGCGGGAGCGGACCCAGGCCACCGCCCGGGCGGGCGGCAGCCCGTCCAGTACGGCGAAGGCGGCGAGCGCGGTTCCGGTACGCCCCACACCGCCGTGGCAGGCCACCTCGACCCGCTCGCCCGCGTACGCGCGCCGCCACGCCTCCCGGAGCGCGTCGAGCGCGTCGGCGCGGTCGGCCGGGATCCAGAAGTCGGGCCAGCGGATGCGCCGGGCGGGCCACTCCGGTTCGGGGCCGGGCGCCAGCAGCAGCGCGAAGTCGGCGGGCGAGGCGGGCTCGGCGACTCGCCGCCCGCGGACGGTGGCGCCCCCGGGCAGCGTGAGCAGGCCGGCCTGATCGGTCCACGGTGTCGCGTCCATGGCCCATTGTGTCGTGTGGCACGGACACGTGAGTGCCCGCCGGACTCCGTCCGGCGGGCACTCACGATCGAGCCGGGTCTTTCCCGGCGCGCCCCGGATCAGCCGAGGCGACGGCGACGCCAGGCCATGGAGGCCAGCAGCAGCACCGCGCCGGCGGCGGCGAGGCCCCCACCGAGCTTCAGCGGCGTGCCGATGCTGTCACCGGTGACCGGCAGCCCGCCGTGGTGCGGGGACTTGGTCGGCCGCGGCGGCAGGACGGTGCCGGTGGCGCTGGCGATCCGACCGGACGTCAGACCGGTGGCGGTGAACGTGTACCGCCCGGGCCGGGTCGGCCGGTAGGTCACGGTGAAGTTGCCGCTGGCGTCGGTCGTCACGGTGAACGTGGTCGGCGCGGGCTGCGGCTGGGCACGGTTGGGCGTGTAGGCGACCGGCGCCATCGCCACCGTGCTGCCGTCGCTGCGTCGCGCGGAACCGTCGGCCGGGGCGGCCGCGGGCAGGCCCGAGATCGCCACGTCGATTCGGACCGTCTCGTTCGGCCCGAAGTTCGATCCCCGCAGGGTGAACGTCTCGCCGAGCCGGATGGTCGTCGGTGAGACGGTCAGCGACGCGACCTCGGGCGGGTAGACCGGGGGTTGCGGCTGCGCCGCCCCGGCCGCGGTCGGCACGGCCGCTACGGCCAGGCCCACCGTGAGCGCCATGATGATGCGGGATAGCCGCATGATGGTTTCCCTCCTACTGTTCACAGCTTGGTGCGTTGACTACTTGGGTGGTCCATGGGGTGACGGTGGGCGTGTGCACCAGCTCGGCCGTCCCGGCGCCGGTCTGGCCGGTGAGCACCGTGACGTCGAGCGTCCGGGTCTGCCCCGGGCGGGTCTCCACGTTGGCCACCGCCACCTGGCGGCGGCCGTCGGTGCCGCTGCCCATCGCGGTGTCCCTCCCGTCGAGCCGCCCGGTGAGGACGGCGCCCCCGGTGGGCGTGTGGACGGAGACGAAGGTGCGTGCGGTGTACTTGTCGCCGGACAGGGCCAGCCCGGTCACCGACTTGGTCAGGCCCGACTTCGGGGCGGTGGAGTTCACCGTCACCTTCAGCCGCAGCTCGCGGCGCCCGTCCGGATGGCATTCGCCGACCGTCACGGTGGCCGAGAACCTGAGGTAGTAACCGAGCTTCGCGCCGCTGCCGTCGTTGAGGAACACGCCGACAGTCGGCACGGTGTCCTTCTCCGGGAGCTGACCCGCCAGCCGGGTGTCGGCCAGCGCGCGCTGCTCATCGGATCGGACACTCCAGAACAATATCCGACGTTCGCTAATGGAACGACTAAAAACGGTCAAAAGCGACCGAGGGTCGACCGTCTTGGTGAACAACGTGTCGAACACGCCGGACGCGGCCCGGGCGAAGAACACGTCCTGGTCCTTGGTGTCCAGGTCCCGGTACGAGTCACTGAGCAGCGTCCGCACGGCGGTGGCGGCGGCCAGCGAAGGCCCGTCCGGCACGGTCACCGGGCCGACCACGCCGAGCAGGTACGACAGGACCACGGGGTCCACCGCCAGCACGCCGTCCACGGTGGTGCCGGTACGGCGGCGCACCATGTCCCGGTAGAGCGCGGCGGCGGCCGGGAAGTCCGGGCTGAGGTTCACATCCGCCGGATAGATGCCCGGCAGGTCGCCCCAGAGCCGCTTCGCCTCCGCGCCGATCTTGAGCGGTGGGTCGAAGGACCGCAGGTCCGACGAGCTGCCCTGCTTGACCAACCGGACCCGGCCGCCCTCGGCCCGCAGCACCGCGTACGCGCCGAACATGCCGCCGGTGGCGCGCAGCTCGGCCGGATTCTGCGAGACGAGCAGATAACTGCGTGGCCCGTCCGCACCGAGCAGCGGCGGCAGCAGCCGCGCGCCCCGATCCGCCGCCGAGGTCAGCTCGCCCAGTTTGTCCAGCTCCGCGCGCAGCGCGGTGACCGCGTCGCGCACCTGCGCCACGAGGCTGTCCACCGGCACCTGCCGCAACCGCTCGGCGGTGGCCCGGACCGCCTGGTCGGCCGCCGCGACCTCGGCCGAGACCCCGCGCAGGCGGGCCAGGTCCAGCCGGCCCTGCTTCGGCACCAGCGAGGCGAGGTCGACCCGCAGCAGCGTGGGGAACGCGAGCCGGGCCAGGTCGTCCACCGCCACCGAGATCTGCCGCACCGCGGCCAGGTTGTCCCCCGCGTAGGGGGCCTGCTGGCCGGCCCACCAGACCGGATCCCCGGTAGCGCCGCGCGCGGCGGCCGCCTGCTCCTGCAACGCGGCGAGCGTGCGCTGCGCCCGGGCCACGTCGCCGTCGAGCACCTGGGCGCTGAGCTCCTTGGCCAGCCCGGCGGCGTTGACCAGGTGGGCGCGGGCCTGCCAGCCCCGGAACGCCACCCAGCCACCGGCGCTGAGCAGCACCGAGACGACGACCAGCCCGGTCAGCAGGATCCGGCGGACCCGGGCGCGCCGGCGCCGCCGCGAGCGCCGTCGGCGGCCGGGCGAAGGACCGGGTCCGGACACAAAATCCTCCTACGAGACGAATAGGACACTTTTCGCAATCGAGTTGCTTTCTAGCATGGAAAAGGAAGCTTTAGTTGGCTATTCCGCCGCTCTGTTGGCTTACATCGCTTCTGCGAGTTTTGCTCGCTTCGACGCCACACCCGCCGCCTCCTGCAGCAGGGCCTCGATCCGGTCCACGCCGGTCCGCATCGACATCTCCCGCAGGTACGCGCCCCGGCCCCGCCTACCCATGTCGATCCGGGCGGCCGCCGGGATGGCGGCGGCCAGCCAGAAGCGGTCGGCGAGCGCCGCCCAGTCCTCCGGCGGGCAGGACAGCCCCGCGCGGGCCCGCTCGACCAGCTCCGCCGTCTCCCCACCGGCGGAGGCGACCACCGGCGCGGCACAGGAGAGCGCGGCCTGGAGCTTGGCGGGCACGGTCCCCCGCAGCTCGGGCAGGTCGCGCTGCGCCACGAGCTGATAGTCGGCGGCCGCGTAGAGCTGCGGCATGTCCACGGCGGACCGTCGCTCGACGAACCGGACGTTGTCGGCGCCGAGCTCGGCGGCGAGCCCCCGCACCCGCCGCTCCTGCGGACCGGAGCCGACCAGCACCAGGTCCATCCGGTCGCCGAGCGCCGCCGCCGCGCGGACCGCCGTCTCCAGCCCCTGGCGCACGCCGATCGTCCCGGCGTGCATCACCACGCAACGGTCGTCCCGCCGGATGAGCCGGCGGACGGCCGGACCGGCCTGGGTCGGACGGAAGATGCGTTCGTCGGTCCAGTTGAGCACCGTACGCACCCGCGCCGGATCGGCCCCGCGGGCGCGCACCAGATCCGCCATGGACGGCGAGCTGACCGCCACCACTGCCGCCTCCCGGTAGAGGCGGCGCATGGCGGCCTCCAGCCGGGCCGGCGCCCGGTCGCTCTGTGCCGGGCCCGGCTCGTGCTCCGTCCAGACGTCCTGCACGTGCAGGACGGTGGGCGTACGCCCGAGCAGCCGCAGCAGCCCGGACGCCGCGAACGTGACCGCCGGGTGACCGAAGACGTAGAGCGCGTCGACGCCCCGCAGCAGGCCCCGCCCGGCGAGCGCGGCGCTGCCGGCGAAGGAGAGCCAGCTCGCGGTACGGGCCCGGGGCGTGCCGTCGCCGCCGGCGTACCGGGGCACCCGGCGTACGGTCAGCCGCTCGCTGTGCGTCTGGTGCCGCCAGCGCTGCCGCCAGCCCGGATAGACGTGGCCACCCGGGTAGTCCGGGAACCCGGTGAGCACCCGTACCTCGTGGCCCCGGGCGACCAGCTCCTCGGCCAGGCTGCCCGGGACGAACGCCGGCTCCGGCGGGAAGTGGTACGACAGGATGCCGATCCTCATGTCCACGCTCCCGGCGCGGCTTGCCGGACGGGCGCGCGGCGCGGCGCGTACGATTCCGGCAACCCCTCTGCGTCCGGCCGCGACAGCCGGAAGAACGCCGTCGCGGCACTCTGCGCCGCGACCGTGCCGACGAGAGGGGTGCAGATGGTCGACGAGGTCCTCTTCGTCTGCCACGCGAACATGTGCCGGTCACCGATGGCGGAGTTCATCGCCCGCCGGATGCTGGCCGGTCTGCCGCTGGCGGTCGCCAGCGCGGGCACCGACGCGATCGACGGCGCCGCCATGCACCCGTACGCGGTCGAGGTGGCCGCCCGGACCGGCGCGGACCCGGCGGCCTTCCGCACCCGGCGGCTGCGCCCCGAGCACCTGACCGGAGCGGCGCTGGTGCTGACCGCGACCCGCCGCCAGCGCTCGGCCTGCACCGCGATGGCCCCGGCCACGCTGGCGCGGACGTTCACGCTCCGGCAGTTCGCCCGGCTGGCCACCGAGGCCCGGGCGGACGAGGCGGAGGCGGGCACGCCGTTGCGGGCGGCGGTGTCGGCCGCCGTGCGCGCCCGGGGGCGGCTGCAACCCGCCGCCCCCGACGTGGACGACCTGCGCGACCCGATCGGCGGCTCGCCGGCCGACTTCCGGCGGTGCGCGGAGGAGATCGAGCGGTCGATCCGCCCCGTGCTCGCGCTCATCGCGACAGCCGGGTGAGTTCCTGCGTCCGGTCGCCCCCGACGGCCTTGGCGCCCCGGCGGCTGCCGGCCCGGTCGGCCGGCACCGAGGGCGCGGCCGGCGGCACGACCACCTTGTACGCCTCGTACTGGTAGGCGTCCGACTTGGCCACCTTGGCCATGTTGAGCACGCAGCCGAGCAGGCGCACCGAGACCGAGCTGAGCGCGTTCGCCGCCGCCGCCACCTGGCTGCGCGAGGTCCGGCCCTGCTGGGTGACCAGGAGCGCGCCGTCGGCCTGCACGGCCACCACCACGCCGTCGGTGACGGCCAGCAGCGGCGCGGTGTCGATCACCACGATGTCCGCCGAGTCCCGCAGCGCCACCAGCAGGTCCGCCATGGACTTCGAGCCGAGCAGCTCGCTCGGGTTGGGCGGGGTGGCGCCGCTGGGCAGCACGAGAAGGGACTTCTCCCCCCAGCGCTGCACCACGTCACCGACCTGGACGTCGCCGACCAGCACGTCGGTGAGGCCGACGCCGCCGTCGAGGCCCAGGTAGTCGGCCACCTTCGGGCGGCGCAGGTCGGCGTCGATGAGAAGCACCCGCCAGCCCGCCTCGGCCAGCGCGATGGCGGTGTTGCAGGCCATCGTGGTCTTCCCCTCGCCCTGCAACGCGCTCGTGACCGCGATGACCCGGGCCGGCTCGTGCACGTCCACGAAGCGCAGGTTCGTGCGCAGTTTGCGGACCGCCTCGGCCCGGGCGGAGGTGGCCGCCGCGCCGACGATCAGCGGCGCCGCCTTCGCGCCGTTCTCGTACGGGATCTCGCCGAGCAGCGGGCTGCCGGTCACCCGTTGCAGCGCGGCGCCGTCGCGCATCCGGACGTCGGCCAGCCCGCGCAGCACGGCCAGCGCGGCGCCGAGCAGCAGGCCCAGCACACCGCCCATGACCAGGTTGCGCGTGGGCTGCGGCGAGACCGGGCTGGACGTCACCCGGGGACCGCTGACGACCTCGATCTTGATCGGCGGGGCATTGCCGTCCGGCGGCGTCTCGACCTTGCGCACCAGCTCGGTGAACTTCGTCGCGAGCGTCTCGGTGGTCTTCAGCGCCCGGGTCTGGTCGGTGTCGGTGATCGTGGCCTTGAGCAGGACCGTGCCGGTCGTGCTGGCGGTCCGGATCCGGCTGCGCACCTGGTCGGCGGTGAGACCCAGCGGCGCGTCGGCCACCACGCTCTGCGCCAGCCGGTCGCTGGTGAGCAGGTCACCGTAGGACTTCACCCGCTGCTGGAGGAAGAGGCTGCCCTGGTAGGCGTCGGTGACGCCCTGGCTGGGCGTGGTGACGAAGAACGTCACCGAGGCCTCGTACCGAGGCGCCGTCCGGACCGTCACGAGCGCGGCGGTGCCCAGGGCGAGCATCACCGTCACCAACACGATCCACCAGTGGCGTCGGACCAGGCGCAGGTAGCCGAGAACGTCCATCACGCCCTCCCTAGCGACACGCCGGTCTGCCGATGAAACTGCACGAAAGCCCCCTAAAAGCACCCGTACCCGTGCCAGGATCGAATCGCCTATTCACGACGTTACGTGACTTGACGAATGTAAACGACCGAACAGGCACAGAAGGTCTAATCCTTTCAATCCGGATAGGACACAGAGGGCAGCCCATGGATCGTGAAGCCAGCACAGCAGTGCGACCGCACCGCCGGATCACCCACCGCGCCGCCACCCTTTCCCTGTTAACGCTGGACACGGCCGCGTGGTGCGGAGGATTTCTCGGCGCCGCCTGGACGAGGTACGAGTTCGACCTGACCGTCGCCGCCAGCGCCCGTACGCTCGGCCTGGCGCTGGCCTGCGCCGCGCTGTACGCCGCGCTCACGCTGCTGCGCTCCCGGATCTACGGCCGCTACCCGATCGGCAGCTCTGGGGACGCGCAGGGGCTCGCCGTCACCGTCGCGCTCGTCGCGGCCGTCGGCGCCGTCGCCGTGATGCAGTGGACGCGGCATCCCGTACCGGCCAGCACGCCGCTCGTCGGCGGCACGGTGGCGCTGGTGGTGATGGCGACCGCCCGCGGCCTGTGGCGTGCCCACGCCGACCGCCGGCCACCCGCCCCACGGAACGCCGAGCGCTGCCTGGTCTACGGGGTGGACGCGGCCAGCGAGCGGCTCGTCCGGGTGCTGCTGCAGGATCCCGACAGCAGCTACCGGCCGGTCGGCCTGCTCGACGACGCGGCCGACAGCCGCGGCCTGCGGCTGGAGGGGCTGCGCGTACTGGGCGGCCGCGAGCAGGTCGGCGACGCCGTTCGGGCGACCGGGGCGACCACCGTCATCTTCTCGATGAGCGGCTCGGACCCGCAGCTGCTGCGCGACGTGCGTACCCGGACCCTGGAGGCCGGGGCGGCGTTCAAGGTGCTGCCGCCGGTGCGCGAGCTGCTCGACCGGCCGGTCGCCGCCACCGACGTGCGCGACGTCCAGCTCACCGATCTGCTGGGCCGGGCGCACCGGGTGGCGGAGCTGAGCGTGGAGCGGGGTGGGCTGGCCGGCCGGCGGGTGCTGGTGACCGGCGCCGGCGGCTCGATCGGCTCGGAGCTGTGCCGGCAGATCGCCCGCTGCGAGCCGGACGAGCTGATGATGCTCGACCGGGACGAGTCGGCGCTGCACGCGCTGCAGATGTCCCTGCACGGGCGCGCGCTGCTGGACGGCCCGGAGCTGATCCTGGCCGACATCCGCGACGCCGAGGGCATCGCCCGGGTGATCGCCGACCGGCAGCCCGACGTGGTGTTCCACGCCGCCGCGCTCAAGCACCTCACGCTGCTCCAGCGCCATCCCGGTGAGGCGATCAAGACCAACATCCTGGGTACGCTGAACGTGCTGGAGGCGTGCCGGGACGTCGCCCAGTTCGTGAACATCTCCACCGACAAGGCGGCCAACCCGGCGAGCGTGCTCGGCTACTCCAAGCGGATCACCGAGCGGCTCACCGCGTACCACGCGCAGCGGCTCAACGGCACCTACCTCAGCGTCCGGTTCGGCAACGTGCTCAGCAGCCGCGGGTCGGTGCTCACCGCGTTCCAGGCGCAGATCCGCGCCGGCGTGCCGGTCACCGTCACCCACCCCGACGTCACCCGCTACTTCATGACCGTCCAGGAGGCGGTGCACCTGGTGCTCCAGGCCGCGACCATCGGCCGGGGCGGCGAGGCGCTGGTGCTCGACATGGGCGAGCCGGTCCGGATCGCGGACGTGGCGCGCCGGCTCGCCGCCGAGGCGGACCGGCCCGTGGAGATCGTCTTCACCGGCCTGCGGCCCGGTGAGAAGCTGCACGAGCACCTGTTCGGCGCGGACGAGGTGGACACCCGCCCGCTGCACCCGCTGATCTCCCACGTCCCGGTGCCGGAACTGGACCCGGACGAGGTGCGGACGCTGGACCCGTACGCGGAACCGGACGAGCTGATCAAGCGACTGGCGGCGTTCTGCGAACCGGCCGGCGCCGCCCTGCCGGCGCTGCCCGGCCAGCGCTGACCGGAGCCGGTGGGACGCCCGCCCACGAGATGGGACGAGCGTCCCACCGGCCCAGCTCGCCGCCGGTCCCGGCGGCCGTTAGGCTTGGAACCGGTGTGCCGGGAAGCCTGGTCGGCGATGGATTCGCCGACCCCAGCTCCCGAACGGACGCCGCATGACCCACACCCCACCTCCGTCGCGCCTGCTCTCCCGCCGCTCCTGGCCGGAGGCCCGGTTCCTGGCCGACGTGCTGCGCACCGAGACGGTCGGCGGCGCTCTGCTGCTTCTCGGCGCCGTGATCGCGCTGATCTGGGCCAACTCGCCGTGGCGCGCCGGGTACGCGGAACTGAGCCACTGGGTGCCCTGGCCCGGCGGCGCGGCGCTGCACCTCGACCTCAGCCTGCGCACCTGGGCCGCCGACGGGTTGCTGGCGATCTTCTTCTTCGTGGTGGGCCTGGAACTCAAACGCGAGTTCGTCGCCGGTGACCTGCGGGATCCCCGCCGGGCCGCGCTGCCGGTGATCGCGGCCGTCGGCGGCATGGTCGCGCCCGCGCTGATCTACCTGGCGGTGACGCTCAGCGCCGGCGGCGCCGGGCTGCGCGGATGGGCCATCCCCACCGCCACCGACATCGCGTTCGCCCTCGCAGTGCTCGCCGTGGTCAGCTCCCACCTGCCGCAGGGGCTGCGCGCGTTCCTGCTCACCCTCGCGGTGGTGGACGACCTCTTCGCGATCACCATCATCGCGGTGTTCTACACCGCCGACTTCCACCCGCTGCCGCTGCTCGGCGCGCTGCTGCCGATCGCCGTGTTCGGGTTGCTCGTGCAGCGGCGCCGCACCTGGTGGTGGGCGCTGATCCCGCTGGCCGTGACCGCCTGGACGCTCGTGCACGCCTCCGGCGTGCACGCCACGGTCGCGGGCGTGCTGCTCGGCTTCACCGTGCCCGTGCTGCGCGGACGCGACGGCTCGCCCGGCCTGGCCGAGCGGCTGGAGCACCGCTGGCGGCCGGTCTCCGCCGGCCTGGCCGTACCGGTCTTCGCCTTCTTCGCCGCCGGGGTGACGCTGGTCGGCGTGGACGTGGGCGGCGTGCTCAGCAACCCGGTGGTGCTCGCGGTCGCCGCCGGACTCGTGCTGGGCAAGGTCGTCGGCGTGTTCGGCTCGACGTACCTGCTCGCCCGGTTCACCCGGGCCGAACTGGACGAGGAGATCACCTGGGCCGACCTGCTCGGACTCGCGCTGCTGGCCGGCATCGGCTTCACCGTGTCGCTGCTCATCGGCGAGCTGGCGTTCGGCACGGGCAGCCCGGAGGAGGACGGCGTCAAGGTGGCGGTGCTGCTCGGCTCGCTGACCTCCGCCCTGCTCGCCTCGGTGGTGCTGGTCCGCCGCAACCGGGTCTACCGCCGGATCAGCGAACGGGAGAACCGGGACGCCGACGGTGACGGCATCCCGGACGTCTACCAGGGCGGAACCGCCTGACCCGTGTCGCGCCGGCCGTCCCCGGAGCGGGAACGGCCGGCGCGACGCGGGCCGCTCAGTTCAGCTCCGCCACCGCCTCGAAGATCAGCCACAGGCCGCAGATGGCGAACAGCACTGCCGCGCCGTAACGGATCGCCCGCTCCGGCAGGTGCCGGCCGAGCATCCGGCCCACCAGGATCGCCAGCGCGTCCGCGGCGACCATGCCGAGCGTCGACCCGAGCCAGGTGCCGAACCAGCCGTACTTGGTGGCCAGCGTGATGGTGGCGAGCATGGTCTTGTCGCCCAGCTCGGCCAGGAAGAACGCCACACCCACCGCGAGGATCGCCGACTTGCCGCTGCGCTCGGCCTTGCGCTTCTCCTCCTCGGTCAGCTTGTCGCCGCGCAGCGTCCACGCGCCGAATCCGAGGAACGCCAGGCCGGCGATGAGCGAGATCCAGCCGGTGGGCAGCGCGGCGTTCAGGCCGTACCCGATGGCCACCGAGGCCAGGTGCACGATCGCGGTGGCGATCGTGATGCCGATGAGCACCGGCACCGTCTTGAACCGAGTGGCGAATGTCAGCGCCATGAGCTGGGATTTGTCGCCCAGCTCCGCAACGAAGATCACGCCGAAGCTGACCACCAGCGCGACGAGGAAACCCTCCATGTGAACCTTCCCGATCAAGCCGGGAGGAGGAACGGGGGCGCCCTCGACCCGGCTGCGACAGCCTGAGTCGAAGGTCTCGCCCGCCCCGGAGACCGGGGCCGCGTGGCCGGATGCGGAACGCACCAGTGTGTCGACCACGACATTGGGGGCTACTCCCCTTCGCGCAGCCAGCCTAGCCGATCACCCGCCGGGCCCGTCAGCGGGTGTGGCCCGGACCACCCAGGCACTCAGTCGGCCCGGGCCAGGGTCACCCCGAACAGCCCGCCCGGGTCGGTCCAGAACGCCTGCCGGGTGAACCCGGCGGCGGTCAGCTCGGCCGCAATCCCCTCCGGCCGGAACTTGGCCGACACCTCGGTACGCAGCTCCTCGCCGGCGGCGAACACGACGTCGGTGTCCAGCACCCGCACCGTCGCCGGGCGCTCGGCGCGCAGCCGCATCTCGATCCACTCCCGCTCCGGGTCCCAGACCGCCACGTGCCGGAACGCGTCGACGTCGAAGTCCGCGCCCAGCTCCCGGTTGATCACCCGGAGCACGTTGCGGTTGAACTCGGCGGTCACGCCCGCCGCGTCGTCGTACGCGGGCACGATCACCGCCGGGTCCTTCACCAGGTCGGTGCCGATCAGCAGCCAGTCGCCGGTCTCCAGCGCCGCGCGCATCGCGGTGAGGAACCCGGACCGCTCCACCGGCAGCAGGTTGCCGATCGTGCCGCCGAGGAACGCCACCAGGCGCCGGCCGCCGGTGGGCAGCCGGTCCAGGTGGCGGGTGAAGTCACCGACGATTCCCCGCACCCGCAGCCCCGGGTACGCGGCGGCGATCTGCTCGGTGGAGGAGCGCAACGCGCTCACCGACACGTCCAGCGGCACGAACGTGCCCAGGTCGCCGTGCCGGGTGAAGGCGTCCAGCAGCAGGCGGGTCTTCTCCGACGAGCCCGACCCCAGCTCGATCAGCGTCTTCGCGCCGGTCAGGGTGGCCACGTCGTCGGCGTGCGCGGCGAGCACGGCCCGCTCGGCCCGGGTCGGGTAGTACTCCGGCAGGCGGGTGATCTCCTCGAACAGCTCGCTGCCCCGGGCGTCGTAGAACCACTTCGGCGGCAGCCACTTCGGCGTCGCGGCCAGCCCCACCCGTACGTCCTCCCGCAACCCACGGTCGAGGTCCCGCTCCTCCAGGTGGATCTCCAGCGGCTCCGCGCTCATCAGGTGTCCTCTCTGTCCTGCCGGTGATGGGAAGAAGGTCAGGCGGCGGTCAGCTCCCGCACGTCGAACCGGCCCGTGGACGCCACCACGAGCCGGCCGTCCGGCACCGCCTGCCAGGCCGGGTCGTCGTCGAACGGTTCGGAGGCCAGCAGCACCGAGTCCGGCCCGCGGCGCGCCGCCAGCGCGTGGCCGCCCGTGCTCGCCACCACCGTCGTACCGTCGGTGAGCAGCAGGTTCAGCCGCGAGCCGGGAGCGGCTGCGGCGACCGCCGCGACCGTGTCGGCGACCGCCTCGTCCGGCGCGGCCCCGGCGCGCAGCCGGTGCCGGACCAGCGCCCACAGCAGCGCCGAGTCGGTCGGCACGTCGAGCGTGATCAGGTCGCGCACGGGCAGGCCGGCGGCGATCGGGACCAGGCTGTCCGGCCAGCCCCGCACCACGCCGTTGTGGCTGAACAGCCACCGTCCCTCGGCGAACGGGGCCGCCGCCGTCTCGTGCAGCGGCATGCCGACGGTGGCGGACCGGACCGCCGCCAGCACCGCCCGCGCCCGCGTCACGGCGGCCAGCTCCGGCAGCGTGGTGTCGCTCCACATCGGCTGGGCCCGCCGGTACCGGACCGGGTCGCCGTCGTCCGGGTACCAGGCGACGCCGAAGCCGTCGGCGTTTATGGTGCCGCCGCCGCGCATGTCACGCGGCGCCCACGACTGGCGCAGCAGGCCGTACGGCGGGTCGAACAGCAGGCTGCCCAGGAGCAGGGGTGGACCGAGGTACGCGAGGTGACGGCACATCGGGCCGGCTCACTCCTCCGGTCCGGCGTCACGGGCGCAGCGGAAACCGCTGAAGATCTGCCGCCGGATCGGGTAGTCCCAGTTGCGGAACGTGCCCCGGCAGGCGGACCGGTCGGTGCCGAACGAGCCGCCCCGCAGCACCCTGTGGTCGTCGCCGAAGAAGACCTCCGAGTACTCCCGGTACGGGAACGCGGTGAAGCCCGGGTGCCCGCGGAACGGCGACGAGGTCCACTCCCACACGTCGCCGACGAGCTGGTGCACGCCCAGCGGCGAGGCGCCCGCCGGGTACGCGCCCACCGGCGCCGGCCACAGGTGCCGCTGGCCCAGGTTGGCGTGCTCGGCGCCCGGATCCTCGTCGCCCCACGGGTAACGGCGGGACCGGCCGGACGCCGGGTCCCAGCGGGCCGCCTTCTCCCACTCCGCCTCGGTGGGCAGCCGCTTGCCGGCCCACGCCGCGTACGCCTGCGCCTCGTACCAGCAGACGTGCACCACCGGCTCGTCGTCGCGGACCGCCGACCAGCGGCCGAACCGGCGGTACGCCCAGCCGTCGCCGTCGCGCCGCCAGTGCATCGGCGCGCTCAGCTCCGCCTCGATCCGGTGCCGCCAGCCGGCCTCGCTCCACCAGCGCGGCTCGTCGTATCCGCCGTCGGCGATGAACGCGCGGTACTGCCCGTTCGTGACCGGCGCGGCGTCGATGAGGTACGCGGGCACGTCGACGGTGTGCGCCGGGCGCTCGTTGTCCAGCGCCCACGGGTCGGTGGAGGTGCCCATCGTGAACGGCCCGGCCGGCACCCGTACCTCCCCGCCGACCCGGGCCCGGGGCTCCGGCGGTGGCGGCGCGTCCAGCACCGGAGCGCCGGCGCGCAGCTGGTGGGTGGCGAGCATGGTCTCGTCGTGCTGCTGCTCGTGCTGCACGATCATGCCGAACGCGAACCCGTCGGCGACCAGGGGACGCTCGGTGAAGCGGATGCCGTCGAGCAGGTCGAACACCTTGTCGCGGACCGTACGCACGTAGGCGCGCGCCTCGGCCGGCGGCAGCAGCGGCAGCGCCGGGCGGTCCTTGCGGGGCTGCTTGAACGCGTCGTAGAGGTCGTCGATGTCGTGGCGCACCGGTTCGCGGCCGCCGACGTCGCGGACCAGCCACAGCTCCTCCTGGTTGCCGACGTGCGCCAGGTCCCAGACCAGCGGCGACATCAGCGTGGAGTGCTGCCGGACCAAGTCGTCGTCGTCCACCGCGTCGGTGAGCGCCGCGGTGCGGGCGCGGGTCCGCTCCAGCTCCGCGGCGATCCGGTCGCGCAGTCGTTCGGCGTCAGTGCCCGGTCGCTCGGTCGTGGTCACCGGTGTCCCCTCTCCGCGGCGGCACGTCGCCGCCGGATCTCTCGGTGGGTCTCCTCGTGGATGGCGGGCGGCAGATCGAGGCGGGGCAGGGCCGTCAGGGCCAGGTCGAACAGCGCCGCCGCGGCGGTCGCCAGCGGGCGCTCGGCCAGTCCGCACCGGGCCGCCGCGCGCCACCGGTCGGCGACCGGCGCGGCCGCCGCCAGCGCGTCGCGGGTGGTCACCGGGTCGGCGAAGAGCGCGGCCAGGACCGTCAGCGGCACGGTCCACGCCGCCCCGGGCTGTGCGTCCAGGTAGCGCAGCTCCAGGTAGCCGCGCGGGCGCACCGGCGGGAACAGCGTGCTGACGTGGTACTCCAGGTCGTCGGTGGTGGGCGGGCGGGGCAGCGCGCCGGCCAGCCAGTCGGCGAACGTGACGCCCGGCGGCGCGGTCCAGTCCGGGCCGTCGCCGCGTACGCAGAGCAGCGGCGCGGCGAGCGCGTACCCGGTCCAGGCGGCCACCGGATCCTCGTCGGCGCGTTCGGGCGACCACACCGGACGGGTCCGGGCCGGGTCGATGGCCAGCCAGGTGGCCATCCGGGCGGAGGCCCAGCCGGTGGCCCGGCCCGCGTGCCGGTCGGCGGTGGCGAAGGCGGCCAGCAGCGGCGGGCCGACGGCGTGCGCGGCGGCCCACCGCTGCGCGAGGTGCTCCGGCTCGCCCGCGTCGAGGCAGACCTGCAGGCCCGCCGTGCTGTACATCATCGCCCGCCCCGCCGGGCCGCGCCGGTCGAAGGCGCACCGCATGGCCCGGTAGCGGGGGGTTTCCACGACGGGTCGCGGCAGCCGCCAGGGGTCGATGCCGCTACGGCCGAGCACCAGCCCGGCGGCGTCCAGCCGGGCCCGTAGCTCGGCGACGTCGGCCTCGGTGGCCAGGACGAGCGCGCCGACAGTCGGTCGCGGCGCGGCGGAGATCTCCACCTGCCCGCCGGGCTCCACGGTCACGGCGCTCGCGCGCCGGAGCTCGTCGGCCGGGCTGGTGGGGTCGAGCGTCACGGGGCTGTGCCGCCCCAGCGCCCTGCGTAGTCGCTCGCGGTCGACCGGCCGGGCCAGGTCCGCGGCGTCGTGCACGGTCCATTCCAGTTCGACGCCGACGAGCGTGGGTGGTCCGGTCTTGAAGCAGATCCGGGCGAGGTGGCCCCGGGCCGCCTGCTCGTCGCCCAGGACGACGGCGCGGTCCAGGTCCGGCGACATCACCATGGGGCGGCTCCTCCTCGGCGACGGACGACCACGGTGTCGCGACGCGCCCGGCCCGTTCGGCGCGGGACGCCGTCACACCATCCTCTGTCTAGCAGACGTGATCCGCTTGCCCGGAGAGATGAATTTTTGTCCGGAATCTGATTGCGCCCCCCGCGCTCAGTCGTCCTCGTCCTGGTCGTCGTCTTCGGCTGGCGGGGTCCCCGAAGGCTCCCCCACCAGATTCCGGCAGTAGCTCTCCACCTGCTCGGGGCCGCCGGCGGCGGCCACCAGGTCGGCGAAGCCGGGCCTGGTCAGCGCCTTCTCCCGCTGCCGCTCCGACTTGACCAGGTAGGCGCGGCAGTGGGCGACGATCCGGTTGTTCCCCGCCGGGGGCGCGGGCGGCGCGGCCGGGACGCTCGGCGTCGACGTCGGCGTCGGCGTCACGTCGCGGGCCGGCCGGGACGCCGCGCCCGACGCCTCGCCGGCCGGTGTGCTCGGCGCCGGCCGCGACGGCCCGGTGGCGGTGGGGCCGGTGACGCCCGGGCCGCTGGTGGCCGGCGCCGGCGGGATCACCGGGTCCGGATGGCGGTCCAGGCGTACGGCGGCGAAGGCCACCCCGGCGACCGCGGTGGCGGCCAGCCCGGACAGCGCGGCGGCGATCCGCAGGCGCCGGCGCGGCCGGACCGCGGGCACGGGCCCGGCGCGGGCGGCCCGGAAGGCGGCGACCGCCCGGTCCTCGCCGGCGATCTCACCGGCGGTGGCCGGGCCGGCCGCGGCCGACAGCAGCCGGGTCAGCGGGTCGGTCTGCGGCCCCGGTGGCGACCCGGCGCGCGCGGCGTCGAGCAGACGATCGGATTCCGCCCGGTCGGCGGGCCCGCCGGACCGGCGAGGGTGCATGCCGTCTCTCCTCACGTCAGCCCTCCGCCGGCTCGGCCTCGGGCGCGTGCGGCACCTGGCGGTCGGTACGGGGACGCGGCGCGAGGGCGCCCCGGGAGTCGTCCGGGGCAGTGTCCGCCGCCGAGCGCTCCAGCATGGCAGCCAGCCGGCGAAGGCCCCGGTGCGCCGCGGTGCGCACGGCTCCGGCCCGCCGTCCCAGCACCCGCCCGGCGGTCTCCGCGTCGAGGCCGATGACGGCCCGCAGCATCACCGCCTCCGCCTCGGCCGGTGGCAGCGTACGGATCAGGGCCAGCGCGCTCTCGGTGGCGATGGCCTCGCCGGCCCGGTCGGCGGTGTCCGCGTCGGCGGCCAGGTCGTTGAGCGCCTGCACCGGCACCGGTACCGACGGACGCCGCCGCTGCCGGCGCAGATGGTCCATGGCCCGGTTGCGGGCGATCGTGACCGCCCAGGCGCGGAACTCGCCACCGGTGAAGGAGGGCAGGTCGCGGGAGATCTGGAGCCACGCCTCGGAGGCCACGTCCTCGGCGTCGGCGCCGACGAGAGCGGTCAGGTAGCGCAGCAGGGCGGGCTGCAGGCTGCGGTAGAGGAACCGGAACGCCTCCTCGTCGCCGGCCTGCGCCGCGGCGACCGCCTCGTTCAGCTCGGCCGTCACGGTCGCCGTCCGGACCGGGTCGTGTGCGGGCACCGGGCACGCCGGGGAGCCAGTGGCCACACCGCCATCCGCACCCCGCCCCCCGGTGAGTTGATCTGACACTCGCACACGGGTGCGATGAGCCATGGACACTGCCGCGCGGCACGGGCGTCGGCGGACATACGGTACCGACGGCTCGGGGCGGCCGGGAGCCGGGCCGACGCCTGGGAACGCGGGGCGCTCCGGCAAGACGCCAGGGCCGGAGGAAGAGAGAGAAATGTCTACGCCCGTCACCGGCGTGTCGAGGTAACGCAACGTACGGAATCGACGCTCCCCGGCGCAACCGATCGTGCCGGGCCCCGCGGGCGGACAGCGACGTGCTGTCACATTCTGGCCGATCGTGCCGGTCCGGTCACGGTGCGCCGATCAGCGTCCCGGCTGCTGGAACGCCCCGCTGAAGGCTTTCGATCCCGTGCCGAGATCGCGGGAAATACTTCGCGCCCGCTGTGGGTACGGTATGGGGGTGCTGTCCTCAGACGTCGTACTCAGCGGTCGGTACCGCCTGGAAGACCGTGTCGCCACCGGCGGCATGGGCGACGTCTGGCGTGCCACCGACCTGGTCCTCGGTCGTCCGGTCGCGGTGAAGGTGCTTCTTCCCGCCCTGGTGTCCGACCCCGACTTCATCGCCCGTTTCCGTTCCGAGGCGCGGATCATGGCCTCGCTGCGCCACCCCGGCGTGGTCCAGGTCTTCGACTGCGGCGAGGACGAGCTGCCCAGCGGCGGCCGGGCCGACTACCTGGTGATGGAGTTCGTCGCCGGTGAGCCGCTGTCGCGGCGGATCGAGGACGCGGGGTGCCTCGAGGTCGCCGAGACCATGTCGATCGTGGCCCAGGTGGCGCAGGCGCTGCACGCGGCGCACGGGCGCGGCATCGTGCACCGCGACGTGAAGCCGAGCAATCTGCTGGTGCAGGACGACGGCACCGTGGTGCTCGTCGACTTCGGGGTGGCCCGCTCGACCAACGTCACGAGCATCACCAGCACCAACGCGGTGCCCGGCACCGCCCTCTACATGGCGCCGGAGCAGGCCGCCGGCCGGCCGGTCTCGGGCGCCACCGACGTGTACGCGCTCGGCGCGGTCGCGTACTGCTGCCTCACCGGCAGCCCGCCGTTCACCGGTGACAACCCGCTGCAGGTGGCCGTACGCCATCTCGACGACGAGCCGCCGGAGCTGCCGGCGGAGATCCCGGCGTCGGTGCGCGAGCTGGTGTCCCGGGCGCTGGCCAAGGACCCGGCCGACCGCTACCCGAGCGCCGCGGCGATGGCCGACGCGGCGCGAGCCGCCCGTACCGACTCGCCGACCGCGACGATGGCGCTGCGCGGCGCGGCGGGCCCGGCGCGGTCCCGCGACGACCAGCCGGCGGTCCGGCCGGGCGCCGCGGTGGCGACGTCGCGGCGGCGGGGCCGGCGCGGCACGCTCGTCGGGGCGCTGGGCGCGGTGCTGGTGGCGATGGGCGCGCTGGGCGCGCTGGTGGCCGCCGCGAACGACACCGCCGAACCCGCCACGAAGATCGACAAGACGGCGCCCGCGGTGGCGCCGAGCGACCCGGCCGCGGAGCCGGTAGTCGACGAGCCGACGGCCGGCGACGACTACACCTACCGGCCGGTCGGCCCGGGCGGCCGGCCGTCGGCCACGCCGTCGGTGACGCCGAGCGCCTCGACGGTCCCGTCGGCGCAGCCGAGCGTCAGCGAGGAGCCGGCGCCCACCGGCGCGCCGACCACCACGCCGCCCAGCACGCCGGCGACGACGGCGCCCACCACTACGCCGGCACCCGAACCGACCACCGCCGACCCCGGCACCGGCGGTGACACCGGCGGGCAGCCGGCCACCCAACCCTGACCCACGACGAGCCGGCCCCGCCCGCGGCGGAGCCGGCTCCTCGTCGTGTCCGGGCGGTGGTGCTCAGTCCGCGCCGAGCGACGCCACCACCGGCCGGGACAGCGCCCGGCGGGCCGGCAGGACCGAGGCGAGCAGCGCGGCCACCACCGCCACCGCGACGATCAGCCCGATCCGCGCCCAGGGCAGGACGAGCGTGAAGTCCCCGCCGATGCGGGCCACCACTGCCATCGCCCCGGCGGCCGCCCCGGCGCCGAGCGCGATGCCGAGCAGCGTGCCGACGAGCGCGGTGAGCACCGCCTCGACCGCCAGCACACCCCGCATCCCGGCCCGGCTCAGTCCGACCGCGCGCAGCACCGCCGTCTCCCGGGTGCGTTCCACCACGGACAGGCTGAGCGTGTTGGCGACCCCCACGAGCGAGATCACCACGGCGAGGCCGAGCAGCGCGGTGACGAACCCCAGCACCAGGTCGACGGTGCCGGTGAGCATCTTCTTGTACGCGGCCTGGTCCATCACGTTCACCGTCGGGTAGCGCGCCAGCACCGACTCGACGGCGGTCCGGGCCTCGTCGACGCTCACCCCGGCGGCCGGATCCACCTCGGCCAGGTGGCCGCGCACGGTCGGGAACATGGCGGTGAAGTCGGCGTCCAGCACGTCCACCAGGTGCCCTGGGGGCACCGGGCTCCCGGCCAGGACCGGCTCCTCGTCGGCCACCACCGCGGCGACCCGCAACGGCCGCCCGGCGAGCGTGATCGTGGAACCGGCCGTCCAGCCCCTGGTCGCGGCCAGCTCGCGGTGCACCAGCACCGCTCCCGGCCCCAGGCCGGCCGGGTCACCGGCGTCGACGGCGGACAGCGTGCGCCGGACCAGCGCCGGGTGCGCGGCGCGCAGCTGCACGTCGCCGACCACCCGGCTGCGCTGCTCGTGCACCACGCCCAGCTCCGGGCGGGCGGCCAGTTCGCCGGCAACGGTGGCCGGCAGGTCCCCGCCGATGCCGGTGACCAGGAAGTCCACGCCGATCCGGGCGTCCACCGCGCGTTCGATGCCGGACTTGACGCTCGCCGCGCCGACCACGAAGGCGGAGACCAGCCCGATGCCGATCACCATGGCCGTCGCGGTGGCGGCGACCCGGCGCGGGTTGCGCACCGCGTTCGACACGGCCAGCCCGCCGGTGGCGCCGAACGCCGCGCGGAACGGCCCGCCGAGCACCCGTACCAGCGCCGGCACCAGCACCGGGCCGAACGCCACGATGCCGCCGAAGGCCAGCAACCCGCCGGCCGCGACCAGCACCACCTGGCCGGTGGCGCCGGCGCCGGCCAGCGCCGCCACACCGGCGGCGAGCGCCAGCGCGCCGACCGCCAGCCGGATCCGCCCGGCCGGACGGACCGGGTTGACCGCCGCGTCGGTGAGCGCGGCCACCGGGGCGACCCGGGTGCCCTGCCAGGCCGGCAGCGCGGCCGACGCCACGGTGAGCAGCGTCCCCAGCCCCAGCGACAGCAGCAGCGTACGCGGGGTCAGGGTGAGCCCGCTGCCCAGCGGCGCGCCGGTGCCGGCGAGCAGCACGCCGAGGCCGCCGGCCACCGCCGCGCCGGCCAGCACCCCCACGACGGAGGCGAGCAGGCCGGTTACCGCCGCCTCGGACAGCGTGGCCCGGTAGATCTGCCCCCGGGTGGCGCCGACCAGCCGCAGCAGCGCGGTACGCCGGGAGCGCTGGGCGAGCACGATGGCGAAGGTGTTGGCGATCACGAAGCCGGCCACCACCACCGCGACGGCGGCGAACGTGCCCAGCAGCATGCCGAACTGCCGCAGGTCGCGTACCGCGTCGTCGACCGCCGCGTCGAGGATGGCGTCGCGGTCCCGGACCGTCACGTCCGGTCCCACCACGGCGCGGATCCGGTCGGCCAGCGCCGCCGTGTCCACGCCGGGGCGGGCCGCCACCATGATCCGGCCGTAGCCCTTTTCGCCGCTGACGGTGAGCGCGTCCGGGCCGGTCAGCCCGATGTAGGGGCCGCCGACGTCGCGGGAGCTGCCGTCCACGTCGACGGTGCCGACAAGCGTGTACGGGCGGGCCGCGCCGTCGCGTCCGCCGATCGACACCGGGCCGCCGACGGTGAAGCGCTCCTCGGCGACGGTCTCGTCGTCGAGCACCACCTCGCCGGGGCGCTGCGGCAGCCGCCCGGTCACCACGTCGTAGGACTGCAGGGCCGCCTCGGTGGGGACGGCGGCGAGCACCGCGTAGCCGAGCACGGGACGGCCGTCGGCGCCGACCACTCCGGCGGAGCCGGTCAGCTCGCCCGCGGCGGCGGCCACCCCGTCGAGGGCGCGTACCCGGTCCACGAGCGCCGGGGGCAGCGGGTCGGTCTCGGCGTACGCGGCCAGGTCGGTGTGTCTGTCGAACTCACCGGCCCGCTCGTACGCCCCGGCGCGCATCCCGTCGGTGAACATCAGCGTGCCGGCGACGAACGCGACGCCGAGCACGATCGCCAGCGAGGACAGCAGCAGGCGCAGGCCGTCGGCGCGGACCTGGCGCAGGGTCAGCCGCAGCATCCCGCTCACCGCCCTGCCGGCGCGACGGCCGGGTCGAGCCGGCTGAGCGCGTCCCGGACCGCGCCGACCGTGGGCGCGTGCAGTTCGTCGACCAGCCGGCCGTCGGCCAGGAAGACCACCCGGTCGGCGTACGCGGCGGCGGCCGGGTCGTGGGTGACCATGACGACGGTCTGACCGAGCATGTCCACCGCCTCGCGCAGCAGCCGCAGCACTTCGGCGCCGGAGCGCGAGTCGAGGTTGCCGGTCGGCTCGTCGGCGAAGATCACCCAGGGTCGGGTGATCAGCGCGCGGGCCACCGCGACGCGCTGCTGCTGCCCGCCGGACAGCTCCGCCGGGCGGTGCCCGAGGCGGTCGGTCAGGCCCACCGCCGCCACCACCTGCCCCAGCCACGCCGGGTCCGGGCGACGGCCGGCGATCGCCAGCGGCAGGACGATGTTCTCCTGCGCGGTGAGCGTGGGCAGCAGGTTGAACTTCTGGAAGACGAAGCCGATCCGGTCCCGGCGCAGCCGGGTGAGCCGCCGGTCGTCCAGGCGCGTCAGGTCGGCGTCACCGATGTGTACCGCCCCGGCGGTCGGCCGGTCGAGGCCGGCGAGGCAGTGCAGCAGGGTGGACTTGCCGGAGCCGGACGGGCCCATGACGGCGGTGAACCGGGCGGCGGCCAGGTCGAGGTCGACGCCGTCGAGCGCGACGACGCGGGACTGCCCGGCGCCGTACTCCATGCGCAGCGCGCGGGCGGCGAGGGTGACGCCGGTGGTCGGTGGTGCGGACACTGAGGTGCTCCTGTCGGACACGGTCTTTCTGACAGTTCCGACGCTAGGGGCGGCACCACCTGGTTGATCTCCACCTGCGCGCTCGACCTCGATGCGACGGAGGTCGTCCCCCACCGGGGAAACCCGTACGACCTGAGGCGTACGCCGGGTCAGCCGCCGGGCGTGATCAGGCCGCTCTCGTACGCCAGGACGACCGCCTGGACCCGGTCGCGCAGCTGGAGCTTGGCCAGGATGCGGCCGACGTGGGTCTTCACCGTCGCCTCCGCGACGTGCACCCGGGCGGCGATCTCGGCGTTGGAGAGCCCCTGCGCCACCAGCAGCAGCACCTCCCGTTCCCGCTCGGTGAGCTGGGCCAGCCGGGGATCGGCGGCCGGCGCGGGGCCGAGCTGCCCGGCGAACCGGTCGAGCAGCCGCCGGGTGATCGACGGGGCCACCACCGAGTCGCCCTGGGCGACCACCCGGATCGCGGCCATGAGCTCCTCCGGCGGCACGTTCTTGAGCAGGAACCCGCTCGCCCCGGCGCGCAGCGCCGCGAACGCGTCGGCCTCCGTGTCGAACGTGGTCAGCGCCAGCACGCGGGGGCGCCCGTCGTCGCGCCGGGCACAGATCCGCCGGGTCGCCTCCACCCCGTCCATGGTCGGCATGCGCAGGTCCATCACCACCACGTCGACAGCGACCCGGTCCAGCACCCGCAGCGCGTCCGCGCCGTCGATGGCCTCGGCGACCACCGCCAGGTCGGGCTGGGAGCCGAGCACCATCCGGAACCCGGCGCGTACCAGCGCCTGGTCGTCGACGATCATCACCCGTACCGTCACGCCGCCGCGCTCCCTTCCCCGGTGCCGGCCGCCGGGGACAGCGGCAGCCGCGCCCGCACCCGCCAGCCACCGGCAAGTGTGGGTCCGGCGGCGAGGCTGCCGTCGTACACCCCGACCCGTTCCCGCATGCCGACCAGGCCGTGACCGCCGGACGGCGCCGGGCCGTCGACCGGACGGCCGCGCCCGTCGTCCACGGCGCGGATCACGACGGCGTCGGCGCTCCAGTCCAGCGTCAGCTCCACCGACGCGCCGACGCCCGCGTGTTTGAGCGTGTTGGTCAGGCTCTCCTGCACCACCCGGTAGACGGTCAGCTCCAGGCCGGGGGGCAGCGGCGGCGGCGCGCCGGCGCCGCCGCAGGCGACCCGCAGCCCGGCGGCGCGGAACCGGTCGAGCAACGCGGGCAGCTCCACCAGCGCGGGCCGGCGGTGCGCGGGCCCGTCCGCCGGGTCCGGCTGCGTCGCTGTGGGTTCCCGCAGTACGCCGACCAGCCGCCGCATCTCCTCCAGCGCCGCCCGGCCGGTGTCCGCCACCACCTTGGCCGCCTCGCGGGCGGTGGCCGGATCCCGGTCGAGCGTGAACCGCACCCCGTCCGCCTGCACGATCATCACGGCCATGCTGTGGGCGACCACGTCGTGCAGCTCGCGGGCGATCCGGGTGCGCTCCTCGGCGACCGCGGCCCGCGCCTGCGCCTCCCGTTCCCGTTCCAGCGTCGCGGCCCGGTCCTCCAGGCTGAGCACGTAGAGCCGGCGGGTCCGCAGGTTCAGCCCGGCCAGCCAGACCGCGCCGACGATCAGGGCGTAGAAGAACGCGCCCATCCACCAGGGCCCGGCGCCGGGCGTCTGGAGCGCGGCGAGCACGCCGCCGAGCACGGCGACGACCCCGGCCACGATGCCGTCGCGGAGCCGGTCGGCGTACTTGACCACGCTGTAGAGGGCGATCAGCACGGCGATGTCGTAGGCGAGCGGACCCCAGCCGGCGATCACCTGGACCAGCGCGAGCGCGGCCACCGCGACGGCGACCGCCGTCGGGTGGGTACGCCGGAAGAACACCGCCACCGCCGCCGCCAGCCCGACCGCGAACGCGGCGACGCCGATCTGGCCGGCGACGTACGCGGAGACGGCGAAGAACACGACCAGCCCGCAGACGGCGGTGTCGAAGGCGATGCCGCGCAGCGGACGGCCGAGGATGAGGCGAGCCACGATTCCCCAGCCTAGGCCCGCCCTCCCCACCCCTCCCCCGCCGCCCCACCTCGCGATGATCATGAGGTTGACGGGCGTCGTCGTCCGATTTGTCGCCGCCAACCTCATGATCACCGCGAGGATCGGCGGGGTGCGGGGGTCAGGAGGGCAGGAGGGCTCGCATGCGGGTGATCTCGGCGGACTGCTCGACGGCCACCCCGGTGGCGAACTCCTGCATGGCCTGGTCGGCGCCGACCTTCAGCAGGTCGGTGGACATCACGATCGCGCCCTGGTGGTGGTCGGTCATCATCCGCACGAAGAGCTTGTCGAACGCCGCGCCCTTGGCGTCCGCAAGCTGCCGCATCGCCTCGGCGGACTGCATCCCGCGCATGCTGCCGTGGTCGTGTCCCGGCACGTCGGCGGGCAGGTCGCGGGTGCTGAGCCAGGCACGCAGCAGGCCGACCTCCGGCCCCTGGGCGGCGCGGATCCGCTCGGCCACGGCGCGGATGCGGGGGTCGGCGGCCCGGTCGGGGGCGAGCGTCGCCATCTCCAGCGCCTGCTCGTGGTGCGGGATCATCATCCGGACGTACCAGACGTCGAGGCTGTTGAACCGGGGCGTCGACGCTGCCCGCACCTGATCGGGCGCACGGGTGGCGGCCGACTCCCCCGGGCGGCCGGGGACCAGCAGCGGCGGCGCCGAGGTGGTGGCGCTCGGGCTCGGCGCGCCCGTCGCGGCGTTGCCCGCCGCGGCCTCGGGCCGGGTGTCGTCGCGCCCGGCGAGCGCCAGCCCGCCGATCACCACGAGCATGACGAGCGCTGTGACGCCCACCCACACGCGCGCCTGCCGGCTGGTCATACGACGCCTCCTCCGGTCAAGGTGAAGGCGATCCTATACATAGATAAAAGTTCCCTAGTGTGACCCAGGTCACATTGATGACGGTCTCCGATAGGTAAGGTTTGGCGAATCATCATCCCCTTTCGAAGGGTGTTGCCGGTGATCAGCATCCGCACGTCCCGCACCCGCATCATCAGCCTCGCCGCCGCCGGCCTGCTGCTCGCCGGCGTGGTCGCCGCGCCGCCGAGCAGCGCCCAGGAGATCCCCCGCGCCCAGGCCGCGCCGGCCACCGTGGACAGCGCCGTCCCCGGTGTCGACGAGATCTCCAGCAGCCCCAACCTGCGGCAGGTGGCCAACCTGCCGAAGCAGGCGCCGTTCGACACCACCGCAGCCCTCGGCACCGACATCGCCTTCCAGGGGCGGTACGCGTTCGTCGGCAACTACGACGGGTTCGTCATCTACGACATCCTCCGGCCGAGCCGCCCGACGATCGTGTCGCAGGTGCTCTGCCCCGGCTCGCAGAACGACATCTCGGTCCACGGCGACCTGCTCTTCCTGTCCACCGACTCCTCCCGCAGCGACGACTCCTGCGCCAGCACCAGCCAGCCGGCGTCGGTGAAGGAGTCCTGGGAGGGCATCAAGATCTTCGACATCCGCGACAAGCGCAACCCGCGCTACATCAAGTCGGTCGAGACGGCGTGCGGCTCGCACACCCACACGCTCGTGCCCGGCAAGGACAAGCGCAACGTCTACCTGTACGTCTCGTCGTACAGCCCGCGCGCCGACTTCCCGGACTGCCAGCCGCCGCACGACTCCATCTCCATCGTCAAGGTGCCGGTGAAGAACCCCACCACCGCCTCCGTGGTGGCCACGCCGAACCTGTTCCCGGACGGCGGCTACCCGGGCATCCCCGGTCAGTCGTCGGCCACCACCGGCTGCCACGACATCACCGCGTACCCGGCGAAGGACCTGGCCGCCGGCGCGTGCATGGGTGACGGCATCCTGCTGGACATCAAGGACCGTGAGGCGCCCCGGGTGATCGAGCGGGTGACCGACGCCGAGAACTTCGCGTTCTGGCACTCGGCCACGTTCAACAACTCCGGCACCAAGGTCGTCTTCACCGACGAGCTGGGCGGCGGCGGCGCGGCCACCTGCAACGAGGTGGTCGGCCCGAACCGTGGCGCGGACGCCATCTACGACATCACCGGCCGCGGCAACGCCCGCAAGCTGGAATTCCGCAGCTACTACAAGATCCCGCGCGTCAACGCCGACACCGAGAACTGCGTGGCCCACAACGGCTCACTGATCCCGGTGCCCGGCCGCGACATCATGGTGCAGGCGTGGTACCAGGGCGGCATCTCGGTGTGGGACTTCACCAACTCCCGCAAGCCGACCGAGATCGCCTACTGGGAGCGCGGTCCGCTGGACGCCACGCAGCTGCGTACCGGCGGGTCCTGGTCGGCGTACTGGTACAACGGCCACATCTACTCCAGCGACATCCAGAAGGGACTGGACGTGCTGGAGCTGCGTGACCCGCGTACCTGGCTGGCGCAGTTCCTGCTGGTTCCCGAGCTGAACGTGCAGACCCAGGCGGGCTACCTGAGCTGGTGACCCGCTGACCCGTCCCGGGCCCGGCGCTCCCCTCGCGGGGGCCGCCGGGCCCGGTGCGTTGTCAGCGCCGACGACCTCGGCCGGAGCGGTCCACCCGGCCCGGATCAGCTCATCGGCAGGCGGTAGTCACGGGTGCCGCCACCGGCCGTGACCACCCGCACCTCGCCGCTGCGCAGCCCGTACGTGACCGACCAGCGGGTGTGCGACTGGCGTACCGCGTTCAGCAGCCGCAGCGCCCCGGCCGCGTCGACCACCCCACCGGCACGGTCCAGTTCCTTCGCCAGCACCCCGTACCTGCGGTCCTGGCGCAGTTCCCGGTCCGGCACACCGACGGCCGGCACGTTCGTCAGCGCCTGCCACGGGCCGCTGCGCCGGTCCACAGTCATCTTCCCGTCGACGAACTCCACCACCGCCGACGTGCCGGTCGCGTCGGCCAGCAGGTAGTGCAGCGGCGGCCCGCCGTCGAAGTCCAGGTTGTAGCGCTTGAACACGGCGACCGCCTCGTCCACGGTCGCGGCCGAGTCGAGCACCAGGCGCAGGATGCGCACCGAGCCCACCTTCGGTAGTCCGGGCACCGGCTCGGCGCGCGCCCCGTCGTCGGCGGCCAGCCCGACCGCGAGACCCCGCTCGTTCATGCCGTCGAACGGCAGCAGCGGCGCGTCCAGCAGCCGCCGGTCCCCCGTCGGGTCGGCGGCCACCCCCAGGTAGGAGATGTCGACCAGCGAGATCGAGGCGTACCCGTCCGGCGGGTCGGTGCGCAGCACCAGCGCGGGGTTCGGCTCCCAGTCGAAGTTGCGGGCGAACACCGGCCGCTCCCGGTCGCCGAGCGCGGCGAACAGCGAGCAGCCGAACGGGCTCGGCGGCGTCGACCCGGCCAGCCCGGCGGTCGGGTCGTAGTCGCCGTCGTACGTCATCTCGTACATCGGCAGATCGTCGATCTTGCGGAGGCTGGCCAGCGTCCGTTCGACCTGGCCGGGGTCCTGCCGCGAGGCGGTGGGCGAGCCGGCCGCGGCCGGCGGGTCGGACCGGCGGCTCTCCCCGCAGGCCGTGCCGAGCAGGAGCAACGCGAGCCCGCCGGCGATGAGGGTCCTCCGCATGACAGCGACGCTAGAAGAGGCGTCCGCCGATGTCCATCCGGGACCCGGTCAACTCCGCACGACGGCGAACATCCAGCAGCCGTACACGACGTTGCGGCTGTGCAGCAGGTCCACCGCCGGGTCGGCGAACAGCTCCGCGACCACCGCCTCCGGGTCGCCGCCGTCGTGTCGCCGTCCGCCCACGATGCGACCCCGGCTGTCGTACGCGCGCAGCACCTGCTCCCGTCCGCGCCACTGGGACGGGTACGCCGTCACGTCGTGCGGGCCGGCGCATTCGGCGGCGTGCGCGAACACCGGTCCCACCTCGCGGTACGGGCTCGGCGGCAGCGGCGGGGCGTACCCGAACAGCAGCAGCGTCTCGTCCGGCCGGGCGTCGCGCAGGCAGCAGCGCAGCGGCTCGCCGCCGGTGGCGCGCCGGTGCTCGGGCGGCTGCCCGGTGGCGTCGCGGCCGGTGCGGCGCAGCTCGGCGAGCGTCCCCGCGGGCAGCGGGCGGATCCGGAACGCGGTACGGGTGGTCGTCACGGTCCCAGCCTGGCGCGGCCCGGACCGCGGCGCTGGCGGTGATCGGACCTGGCATTCGGGCGCCGCGAGATTGCGCGCCGAGCGGGCACCCGCCGGCCGCGTCCCGCGCCGACAATGGCCGGATGGACGTCGACGACTACCGGACCCACTCCCCGTACAGCGATCCCCGCCACCACGCGGCGCTGCTCGACGCCGTGCCGGCCGACCTGGCCACCGTCGCGGCGACCGCCCGCAACGTGATCATCCACTACCGGGCCGGCGGGGTGGAGCTGCCGGACGTCCGCCGGGCCGAGGTGAATCTGCGCTGGACGGACCGCATCCTCGACGCCGACCAGTCGCGGTTCCCGCTGCCGCTGACCGCCGAGCGCCCGGCCGCCGAGCGGGTCGCCGGGTGCTGCCGGGACCACACGCTGCTCACCGTCGCGGCGCTGCGCCAGCACGGCGTCCCGGCCCGCAGCCGGGTCGGGTTCGCGAGCTACTTCGTGCCCGGCTGGCACCACGACCATGTGCTCGCCGAGTGGTGGGACGGCGAGCGGTGGGTCTGGTCCGACCCGGAGCTGGACCCGGCCGGCGACCGGCCGTTCGACGGCTACGACATCGACCCGGAGGCCGGGCACTTCGAGTCGGCGGCCCGGGTGTGGCTGGCCTACCGGGCGGGCCGGGTCGACCCGGACACCTACGGCGTGGACCCGTCGCTGCCGATCCGGGGCGACTGGTTCATCCACGACTACGTGCTGCTGGAGCTGGCCCACCGGCACAAGGACGAGGTGCTGCTCTGGGACGGGTTCGGGGCGATGACCGAGGACCTGACCGGCGCCGACCTCACGCTCGTCGACGAGGTCGCCGCGCTGCTGGTGGGCGCCGACCGCGGCGACGCCGCCGCCGGGCGGGAGCTGGCCCGGCGGTACGCCTCGGACGCCCGGCTGCGTCCGGGCCCGACGGTGCACTGCATGGACCCGGTCTCCGGCGTGGCCGCCGACGTGGACCTGCGACGCTGACCCGGCGGCCTCCTACCGGGGCCACGCGGGCTCACCCGGGCAGGGGCGCCTCGTCGCCTCGGGTGCGGCGCGGGTTGACCAGCCGCCGGACCATCGGCGCGGCGTTCCACCGGGCCGCGCCGACCAGGTCCCGGGCGTGTTCCAGCACGGTGTAGTCGGGCCGGGCCATGCCCTCGGCGATGGCCCGGTCGAGGTCGTTGCCGCAGCGGGTGAGCACGCTGTCGAAGTCACGGCGGACCGGTTCCAGCAGGTCGTAGCCGAAGGAGCGGTGCAGCCGGGCGAACAGCGGCTTGTAGAGGCGGGCCCGCTCGTGCAGGCCCGACGAGTACGACATCGGGTTCTTCGGCCGCTGCCGGACGTAGGCGGGCAGCAGGTCGGCGAAGGCCTGCCGGACGATCCACTTCTCCTGCCCGTCGCGCAGCTTGAGGTCCAGCGGCAGCCGCATGGCCAGCTCGACGACGCTGAGGTCGAGGAACGGCACCCGGGCCTCCACCCCGTGCGCCATGCTGGCCCGGTCCACCCGTTGCAGCTCGGTCCGGCACAGGTTGCGGATCTTGTGCAGGAACAGCCGGCGGGACCGCTCCGGCCCGACCTGGTGGTACATCGGATAGCCGCCGAACAGCTCGTCGGAGCCGTCGCCGGTGAGCACCACCCGTACGCCCAGCTCGCGCAGCCGCCGGAAGATCGGCACCGAGACGACAGCGTTGATGATGTCGCCGTACTCGGTCAGCTCGGAGACCCGGATCGCCTCACGCACGTCGGCCAGCCGGATGTCGCGGGGGCGCAGCTCGATCACCTCGTGCGGCACGCCGAGGTCGGCGGCGAGCCGCCGGGCGTACGCGACGTCGGGGCTCTCCGGCACGCCGATGGTGACCGCCACGCAGTCCGGGTGCAGTTCGCGGGCGTGCAGCAGCGCCAGCGAGCTGTCCAGGCCGCCGGAGAGCACCACGCCGACGGTGAGGTCGGTGTCCAGCCGGGCCCGCATCGCGTCGGTGAGCGCGACGCGGACCAGCAGGGCCGCCTCGTCCGGGTCGTCGATCACCGGCAGGCCGTCGCCGAGGGTGAGCAGGTCGACGTGCGGGCGCGGCCGGACCGGTTCGCCGGGCTCGACCCAGCCGTGGTGCCCGGGCGCCACCTCGCCGATCGGCGCGCCGTGCCCGACGAGCGCCTTGACCTCGGAGGCGAGGTGCAGGCAGCCGGGCAGGCGGGACCAGTACAGCGGCTTGACCCCGAGCGGGTCCCGGGCCAGGTACGCCCGCCCGCTGTCCCGCTCGACGATCACGAACGCGTACTCCCCACGCAGCCGGCGTACCGCGTTCTCGCCCCACTGGCGGAACGCGGTCAGCACGACCTCGGTGTCGCCGGTGGTGCGGAACTCGTGCCCGAGCCGGGTCAGCTCGACGCGCAGCTCGTGGTGGTTGAAGATCTCGCCGTTGTAGCAGAGCAGGTGCCGCTCGTCCGGCGACATCCACGGCTGGACGGACCGTTCCCGGTCCACGATCTTCAGCCGCCGTACGCCGGCCAGGAGGCCGTTCTCCTGGCGGGTCTCGGTGACCTCACCGCGCGACGCGAGCGCGGTGAGCATCCGGCGGAACGTGGCCGGGTCGGCCTCGGGGCCGATGCTCAGCGCGATGCCGCACACCGGGTCACACCCCCATCTCGGCCTCGTACGCCCGCCGGTAGCGGCGGCGGGCGTCCGGGGCGAGACACACGTGCCAGGCCTGTCCCTCGTCGACCACGTTCACCTCGCCGGCGTCCTGACGGGCCAGGAGCAACCCGGCGAGGGCCGAACGGGCGCCGAAGCGCTCGTACCATTCCAGCTCGACATCGGCGGCCCAGCCGAGGCAGTGTCCGCTGGGCACCATCGCGGCGTACCCCAGGCGGCGCAGCCGGTACTGGTGCTCGGCGCTGCGGGCCAGGCTGGTCACCCAGAGCGGCGGCGTGCCGTCCGGCGCGACGGCCGCGAACTCCCGGGCCAGGTCGTTGAGGAACGCGATCATCTCGCGGCGGGCCCGGCGGAACAGCAGCCCGGCGGTACGCGGGGTGGCGGCCGGAAGCAACCGGCGGCGCACCGCGCGCAGGCCCCGGCCCACGACCGTGGCGGGCTGCTCCTGATAGCGGAACTCGATCAGCCCGCGCCGGCGCAGCCACTCCAGGTCGACGAGTTCGGCGCTGGTGCGGACCTGGTCGTCGGTGAGGAACGTCGGGGCGTCCCGCCACCAGAGCACGTCGACACGGGAGAGCAGGTAGATGCGGACCAGCGCGGTGAGGTCCTGCGCCGAGCTGCGCGCGTTTGGCTGGTAGCGGGCCATCTCCAGCAGCAGCGTCTCCCGGGCCCCGATCAGCCCCTGGGGCGTGGCGTCGAGGACGGCGGCGATGGCGGGTTCGCGCAGCCGCTGGTCGAGCAGCACCTGGCGGGCGGTGGCCGACGGCGCGTCGGCGAGCGCGCCCACCTCGACCAGGAGGTCCGCCACCGCCGCCCGGTACGCGGACAGGTCCGGGACAGCGTCGCCGCGCCGGCCGGCTGCGGGCACCCGGCGGGCGGGAGCGGTGGGTACGGCGGCGGGACCGGGCTGGCGACCGGGGCTGCGGCTGGGCACTCGCATGGTCTCCGTCCCCTCTCGGTCGGGACACGGCGTGATTGGGCCTGCGCACACCGTAAAGACCGGAGAAGGCGCGATTCCTCCCATCTCCCCTGAAGTGCCCGATCAGGTGGCGGACGGCGACACCAGGGCCTGCACCTCCTCGTATCCGGGCGGCGCCGGCAGGCCCGCGTCGCGCCCGGCGCCGATCGCGTCGGTCAGGTGCAGCGCGGCACCGAGCGCGGCCCGGAACAGCAGCGATCCGGTGCTGACCCGGGCCACGCCGAGCCGCCCGAGGGCTGCGAGGTCCGGGCCGCCCGGCCGGTACAGCACGTTCAGCGGCAACCCCGCCTCGGCGGCGAGCAGGCCGACCAGGTCGTCCGGCGCGCCCGGCACGAACAGGCAGTCGGCACCGGCGGCCCGGAACGCCGCCGCCCGCCGCCGTGCCTCGTCCAGCGGCGCCGGCACGCCCAGCCACCAGGCGTCGGTGCGGGCGTTGACGACCATCCGCGGCACCGCCGCGCGGACCGCAGCGATCACGGCGGCGACGTGGTCCACCGGGGCCAGTCGCCCGTCCGGGCGCCCGTCCTCCAGGTTCACACCGACCACCCCGAGCGCGGCCAGCTCGCCCACGAACCCGGCGACCTGCGCCGGGTCATCGTGGAAGCCGTCCTCGACGTCCACCGTCAGCAGCGCCGGCAGGTCCCGCAGCCGGTACGCCAGCTCCAGCGTCTCGGCGCGGGTCGCCCTGACGGCGTCCGGCCGCCCGGCGGCCGCCGCCACGCCCAGGCTGGTCGTGCCGATCGCCTGATGGCCCCTGGCGGCGAGCGCCGCGGCGGAGGCGTGGTCCCAGGCGTTCGGCAGGAGCAGCGGTTCGCCGGGCCGGTGCAGGTCACGGAATGCGCGGTACCGGTCGGTCATCGGAGGATCACCTCGAGTGGGGTCGGCGGGACGTCAGGGGCAGGGCCGGCGGGACGGCAGCGGCGGCGCAGCACGCCGACCACGCCGGCGGCCAGGGCGAGCGCGTGCCGCTGCCCGGGGCAGCCGCGGGGGCCGGCGCCGAACGTCAGCGCGGCGTTCGCCCGGCCGGCGCGGAAACGGTCCGGCTCCGGAAAGACCGCCGGGTCGCGGTTGGCGGCGTCGAACCGCAGCAGCAGCCGCTCCCCCACGCGCACCGGCTGGCCGTCCAGGGTCAGCGGGTCGGCGGCGACCCGGCGGGTGACCCGTACCGGCGGGTCGAGGCGCAGCACCTCGGCGAGCAGCGCGTCGGTCTCGAGCCCGTCCGGCGCGTCGAGCCCGTGCCGGACGGCGGCCACGATCAGCCCGGCGGTGGCGTCGGCGGCCTGCACCAGCAGCCCGAGCTGGTTCGCTGTCACCTCGGCCGGAGCGGGCGGCGACATGGCCAGCAGCGCCGCCACCGCCCGGTCCGCCCGCCGCACCGCCGCCGGGCCGGCGCCCGGGTGGTAGGCGGCGGCCACCGCCGTCACCTCCGCGACGGCCGCCGCCGAGTCGGCCAGCCCGAGCCGCTCCGCCAGCACCACAAGGGGTACGCGCCGAGCCAGGTCACCGGTCACGTCCACCCGGTCGCCGCCGTTGTCCGCGCTCGCGGCGCGGTCGAGGATCCGCCCGGTCAGCCGTTCCGCGATCACGCGCAGTTCCCGTGGGTCGAGCGTGTCGAGCGCCGCCACCCCGACGGCTCGCCGCGCGGCATGCCGGTCCGGCGGGCTGAACCGGCTCACCGAGGCGCGCAGCCATGCCAGGCCGCCCTCCGGCGCATCCTCGGCGGGCGGCACCACGCAGCGGGGATCGGTCAGGACGGAGACGACGTCCGCGTACCGGGTGACCACCCAGCCGCCGTCGTCCGAGGTCGGCGGCCCGCAGGGCGGCGTGCCCGGAGCAGCCGTGATCGTCGGTGAATCCATCACCGGACCGTAGGGCGCCGACAGTTCGGCCCGGACCGAACGATCCGGCCGGGCACACCCGGCGGTCAGCCGCAGGCGGGACCGGTGCCGCGGGGCACGGGCGGGTCAGGCGCGCGCCGGGCCGGTGTCGCGGGTGGCGGGCGCGGCCAGCAGCACCGGGTCGAGCCCGAGCGCCTCGGCCAGCGCGTCCCGCCCCGCCGGGGTGACCCGTACCGCCCGGCCGTTGCCGCGCGCGGTCCAGCCGAGGTCGAGGAAGCGCCCGCACAGCGCCGCCCCGACCGCGCCGGCCAGGTGCGGGCGCCGTTCGGTCCAGTCCAGGCAGTCGCGGACGAGCGGCCGCCGGGTGCCGCGCAGTGGTTCGACGGGTACGCCGAGACGGTCCAGCCAGCTCATGCCGGCCTCGGTCAGCGCGAGGCCGCCGGTGCGGTCGAGCACGCCACGGTCGAGCAGGGCGTCGTGCAGCAGCACGCCGAGCCGCCCGGCCAGGTGGTCGTAGCAGGTGCGCGCGTACGCCAGGGCGGCACCGGCCGACGCGGCGCGCAACGTGCGGGGCGGGGTCGCCGGTGCGGGCGCCCGCGCGGCCAGGTCCTCGACGAGCTGGGCGACGCCCGGGTCGGCGAGGCGGACGTACCGGTGGCGGCCCTGCCGCTCCTCGACCACCAGACCGCCCGCCACCAGCCGGGTGAGGTGGCCGCTCGCGGTGGACGCGGCCACCCCGGCGGCGCGGGCCAGCTCCCCGGCGGTCCAGGCGCGGCCGTCGAGCAGGGCCAGGCAGAAGCCGGCCCGGGTGGGGTCGGCGAGCAGCGCGGCGAACCCGGCGAGTCCGCGTCCGTCGGCACCGGTGGTCATCGGCCCATGCTGACACGGGCACGGTTCGGGCCGCGCCGAACGGTCCGGGGGTTGGGGTCAGATCGCGGTTCCGGGTGGGGACTTCAGGAGGGATGCCGCTTCGGCCGGGTAGCCGCCACGACCCGACCGCAGGGCGATGGCCGCCAGACGAATCAGGTCGATGTTGACGCCGGCAGCACCACTCGGGTCATGCACCTGCAGGCGCACCTCCACACTCACCGCCGTCTCGGCCCAGCCCTGCGCTTCGATGTTGAGGTGGGCGATCTTGTGGGATCGCAGGTGCGGCATGTACGCGAGGGGCGCCATCTGGACCTTGCCGGACGACCCCAGGGCGTTCAGCTTGGACTGCTTCTTGGTGTTCGGGTTCTCGACCAGGTTGCGGAAGTCTTCGGTCCCGCCCAGATTGACCTGGTAGGAGCTGCCCAGGGTGAGGCCGCGCTCCTCGATCAGCCGCAGTAGTGCGTGGTGCAGCACGGAGGTGCCGAACTGGCTGGCCAGGTCGTCGCCGAGCAACGGCACACGGGCTTCCTCGAAACGTGCCAGTAGTGACTCGTGCCTGGCCACCGGATCCGACGTGGTGTTCACGAACGCGACTCCCGCTGTCAGAGCCGCCTCGGCGTAAGCCCGAGCCGTGTCCGGCCGGCCGCTCGGAGCGGAGTAGAGCAGCACCTCCGCCCCTTCCAGCGCGTGCGCCACCCGTTCGACTTCCGTCGAGTCCACCAGGCCACGCCGCACCGTCACGCCGGCGGGCGGAAGTTCGGTGTCGAGGCGCGGGAAGTTGTTGGGCGGCATGAATATCGCCTCGTGGAGATCCTTGCCCACCTTTCGGTCGGACATGGCGAAAGCGGCGACGACGTCGATGTCGCTGACGCCCAGTCCCGCGATCTCTGGCCGGTGGAGCCCTACCAGGCTGCCGGTGTTGCGGTAGAAGGCGATGCCCTGCACCAACGCCGACGTGTTGTTGCCCACACCGACGACCGCCAATCGAACACTGTCGATCATGGGGCGAAGAGTACCCGGATCTGCCCACGCCGGGGGTCCCGGTCAGCGGAACCGACGCCCACCAGCGCCGGGTATGACCTCTCGGTCAGCCGCCGGAACGCGGGCAGGCGGTGGTCAGCTCGCTGATCGTGCGGGTGTCGCCGTCGTAGCTGCGCGCCGCCACGAACGCCCCGGCCGGCGGGTGCGCCCCGACGACCGCCCGGGCGCGCCGCCGGTCCGCCGCGCCGAACCGCAGCGCCAGGCTCAGGTGCGGCACCCACCGGCCGGGCTGGTGCCACGAGTGCCCGCCGGACGCCTCGGCTAGCACGTCCCAGACCGCGCCGTGCAGCGCGACGAGCTGCGGTGTCGGGCGGACCAGCCACACCAGTGGCGCGCTGCCGTCGAGCACCGCCACCCGGCCCAGCCGCACCGGCAGCGGCAGCGCCGCGTCGCAGAGGTCGGCCAGTCGCTGCTCGGCGCCGGACGGGAACTCCTCGACGGAGGCGAGCGTCAGGTGCGGCCGGTTCGTCGGGTGCGTGTTGCGGGCCAGGCTGGGCAGCCCGGCGGCGGCGAGCCGGTCCCAGGCAGCGCGAACCGCCGCTTCCAGTTCGGATGAGCAGAGCAGTTCGACCGTCCGCACGTGATCAGGCTAGCCGCCGGCAGCGTGCCACGGCGTCCCGTACCTCAGAGCCAGCCGGCCTCGCGGGCGAGCCGTACCGCTTCGGCCCGGTTCGCGGCGCCGAGCTTCTGCACGCAGGCGCTCAGATGGTTGCGGACCGTCCCGGCGGCCAGGTGGGTACGCCGGGCGATCACCGCGACCGGGGTGCCCAGCTCAGCCAGGCGCAGCGTCTCCAGTTCGCGTGGTGTCAACGGGCACTCGGGCAGGGTGAGCGCGTCGGCCGCGAGCGCCGGATCGACGTACCGGGCGCCGGAGTGCACGCGGCGGATCACGTCGGCCAGCGCGCCGCCGGGAGCGCCCTTGGCGAGGAAGCCGCGCACTCCGGCGGCCAGCGCCGGCCGGAGCTGGGCGGGGCGGCCGTGTCCGGTGAGGATCACCGGGGCGCAGCCGGGCAGCGCCCGGGTCAGCTCGGCGGCGACCTCGACCCCGCCGGGCGCCGGCATCTCCAGGTCGAGCACGGCGACGTCCGGCCGGTGGGCAAGCGCCGCGTCCAGGGCCGCGCGCCCGTCGCCCGCGTGCGCCACCACCTCGATGTCCGGCTCCAGGTCGAGCAGCGCGGCGAGGGCGAGCCGGATCAGCTCCTCGTCGTCGGCCAGCAGCACCCGGATCATCGCGCCACCGGCACGGTCGCGACCAGGCTGAACACGCCGTCGGCGGCGTCCGCCCGGACCCGGCCGCCGACCGGGGCGAGCCGGTCGGACAGGCCGCGCAGGCCGCCGCTGAGCCGGTCCGGGCCGTCGCCGTCACGCACGCCGTCGTTGCGTACGGTCAGCGTCACCGCCGTGTCCTCCCGGGTGATCTCGATCCGGCACCAGCCGGCCCGGCTGTGCCGCAGCACGTTCGTCCCGGCTTCACGCAGCACGGCGGCCAGGTCGGCGGCGACCGGCCCGGGCACGTCGCCGGACGGCGGGACCACAGTCGTGCGTACGCCGCTGGAGCGCAGCACCTCCCCCACCGCGGCGGCCTGCTCGGCCAGGTCGACGGCGCGGTAGCCGTGCACCGCCGCGCGTACCCGGGTCAGCGCCGTTGCGGCGAGCCGCCGCGCCTGCGCCGCCTCCCGGGCGGCCCGGTCCGGGTCGGTCGGCGCCAGCCGCTCGGCCAGCTCGGCCTTCAGCGCGATCACCGTCAGGTCGTGGCCGAGCAGGTCGTGCACGTCCCGGGCGAAGCGCAGCCGTTCCTCGGCGGCGGCCAGCCGGGCCTGGGCGGCCTGCCCCTGCCGGGCCTCGACCAGCAGGTCCCAGAACCAGACCTGGATCCAGGTGAGCGCGGCTGTCCCGGCCCCCACCAGGCCGGTGACCAGCAGCGCCGTGGTCAGCGGGCCATCGGTCCACCAGGTGACGGCCGCGGACGCCGCGAGGACGCCGGCCGCCGCCACCGCCGCCACGACGGGCCGGAACAGCAGCGGCGTCATGCCGACCAGTGATGCGCCGAGCCACGCCCAGGTGGGCCAGGAGCCGGCCGCGACCGGGCCGAGCAGCGGCAGGCTGAGCAGCGCCGCCACGGTCAGCGCGGCGTGCCGGCGGCGGCGCGCCGGCACGGGCAGCCACGGCGTGACGGCGGCGTGCAGCACCGCGACCTGGGCGGCGGTGAACACGAGCAGCCCGGCGGCGCCGAGCGCGACGCGTACCGGGTCGGGTTCGCGGGCCAGTCCGACCGCTGGCAGCAGCACCGTCGTCCACACGTTCGTGGCCAGCGACAGCAGCGTGACCCGCCGGGCCCGGCGCAGCCGGTGGTCCGCCGGATCGACGCTCATGCCCGCTGATCCTAGGGCGTGCACCGGTCCGCCCACTCCTGAGAAACGTCACGGCCGGGCCGTGCGATCCGCACGGTTTCCCGATGACTGACGCGCCTTCTCCGGCGCGCCCGGCGGCGGCAGGGTCGGGGCATGACGGAGATGACTGTGGTCGTACCCCGGCGGTGGGCCGGGTGGGCGCGGACGCGGCACCTGGCCGCGATGGTGGTGGCGATACTGGCCGGGATGGTGCTGCTCGGGCCGCTGTGGCGGGTGGGCGCGGGCGTGCTGGGCGGCGCGGCGGTGCTGGCGCGGCCGGACGTGGGCGCGCTGGTGATGGCGACGAACATGGCGGCGGGCATGGCCGCGTGGATGTGGCACCGGGGGTACGGGCGGGCCGCCACCGCGGAGATGTCGGCGGCCATGTACGTGCCGTTCCTGCTGCTGCTCCCGCCCTGGTGGGCGGGGTGGGTCGGCGACGACGCGCTGCTGCTCGGCGGCCACCTGCTGATGGTGCCGGCGATGCTGCTGGTGGCGCTGCGGCACCGGCACACGTCCGCCGCGCCGCCCCGCCGACACCCGGTCGCGGCAGCCGTGGCGCGCGGGTGGCCGGCCGGGCTGGCGCTGCTCATGACCGTGGACATGTGGTTCGCGCCGACCGTCTTCGCGCCGTGGACGCTGCTGGTCCTGCCGGCCGGCTACCTGCTGATCGGCACCTGGCGGCGGCAGTGGGGCGACCGGCGCGCGCTGGCCGCGCAGCTCGCCGGGGCGGCCGGGTGGGGCAGCCTGGCGGTCGTGGCGATGGTCGCCTCCGCCGACGTCGCCGGGGTGCTCGTCGGGGTGGGCTGGCTCGTCCACGCCGCCTGGGACGCCTGGTACCACCGCACCGGCGCGGTGGTTCCGCGCGGGTACGCGCTGTGGTGCGCGGTGTTCGACGTCGCGGTCGGTGTCACCACGTTGCTGGCCGTCCTGTCCCGGTGATCCGGCGGGGGCACGGGGCCGCGCCGGACCACCCGGAGGGGACGGCACGCAGGTGGCGCGGCGAACGTTTGGCCCGGTCGCCGCGACCGCCGCGCGGCGGTGATGAAAAACTTGTCGCATGACCGCCGCACCGACCCCGACCGACCCCGCCATTCCCGCCGACGCCGAGGACGCCACCGCCTTCGCGGATCTCGGGCTGCGCACCGAGTTGCTGGGCGCGCTGGCCGCGCTCGGCTACGAGGAACCCACCCCGATCCAGCGGGAGGCGATCCCCCCGCTGCTGGCCGGGCAGGATCTGCTGGGACAGGCGGCGACCGGTACGGGCAAGACCGCCGCGTTCGCGCTGCCGCTGCTGCAGCGGATGCCGGTGGGACGGCCGGACGGCGACCCGGTGTCGCTGGTGCTGGTGCCGACCCGTGAGCTGGCCGTGCAGGTCTCCGAGGCGTTCCACCGCTACGGCAAGGACCTGGGCGCCCGGGTGCTGCCGATCTACGGCGGGCAGCCGATCGGCCGGCAGCTGCGCGCGCTCGACCACGGGGTCGACGTGGTGGTCGCGACGCCGGGCCGGGCCCTGGACCACATCGCCCGGGGCACGCTGCGGCTGGGCGCGCTGGCCACGGTGGTGCTGGACGAGGCGGACGAGATGCTCGACATGGGCTTCGCCGAGGACATCGAGGCGATCCTGGAGCACGCGCCGGCCGGCCGGCAGACGGTGCTGTTCTCGGCCACCATGCCGGCCCGCATCGACGGGCTGGCCCGGCAGCACCTGACCGATCCGGTCCGGATCCAGATCGAGCGGGAGCGGCCGGTCGCCGGGGAGGCGCCCCGGGTGCGGCAGAGCGCGTACATCGTGGCCCGGGGGCACAAGCCGGCCGCGCTGGGCCGGGTGCTGGACGTGGAGTCGCCGACCGCGGCGATCGTGTTCTGCCGCAGCCGCGAGGAGGTCGACCGGCTCACCGAGACGATGAACGGCCGGGGCTACCGGGCCGAGGCGCTGCACGGCGGGATGAGCCAGGAACAGCGCGACCGGGTGATGGGCCGGCTGCGCGCCGGTACGGCGGACCTGCTGGTCGCCACCGACGTGGCCGCCCGGGGGCTGGACGTCGAGCAGCTCACCCACGTGGTCAACTACGACGTCCCGTCGGCGCCGGAGTCGTACGTGCACCGGATCGGCCGGGTGGGCCGGGCCGGGCGGGAGGGTGTGGCGATCACGCTCGCCGAGCCGCGCGAGCACCGGATGCTCAAGACCATCGAGCGGGTCACCGGCCAGCGGATCACCATCGACAAGATCCCCACGGTGGCGGACATGCGGACCCGGCGGCTGGAGCTGACCCAGGGCGCGCTGCGGGAGAGCCTGCTGGAGGACGACCTCGACCCGTACCGGGTGATCGTCGAGTCGCTGACCGACGAGTTCGACCTGGTGGAGGTGGCGCTGGCGGCGGTGAAGCTGGCGCACGAGGCGACGTCGCCCGGCTCGGACGACGAGGAGGAGATCCCGCAGGTTCCGGTCCGGGGCCCGCGCGAGGGCCGCCCGGAGACCGGTGGGCGGGGCGAGCGCCGGGGCCCGGGCCGTCCGCGTACCGGGGGGACCACCCAGGTCTTCATCGGGCTGGGCCGGCGTGCCGGGGTACGGCCGCAGGACCTGGTCGGCGCGATCACCGGGGAGACCCGGATCAGTGGCCGGGACATCGGCTCGATCGAGATCGCCGACCGGTTCTCGCTGGTCGAGGTGCCGCAGGCGGTGGCCGACGAGATCATCTCAGGGCTGCGGGGCACCACGATCAAGGGCCGTAAGGCGACCGTACGCCGGGACCGGGACGGCGACGGTTCCGGTGAGCGCCGCGACCGGGGTTACGAGCGGCGCGACCGGCGCTGAGCGCGGGCGGACACGGCGTCGCCCCGGCCACCGTGCGTACGGTGGCCGGGGCGACGGCCGTCAGGCCGCGGCGAGCGCCGGGCCGTCCAGCGCCTGCGTGTCGAGTTCGGCTGGGCGCAGCGCCAGCGCGAGCACGTCCGCCACGTCGGACAGGGTGTGCACGGTCAGCGCCTCCCGCACCTGCGCCGGCAGGTCGTCCAGGTCCGGCTCGTTGCGCTTCGGGATGATCACCTCGGTGAGACCGGCCCGGTGCGCGGCGAGCAGCTTCTGCTTCACCCCGCCGATCGGCAGCACCCGGCCGGAGAGCGTCACCTCGCCGGTCATCCCGAACTCGGGCCGCACCGGACGCCCGGTCACCAGTGAGGCCAGCGCGGTCACCATGGTGATGCCGGCGCTCGGGCCGTCCTTCGGTACCGCGCCCGCCGGGACGTGCAGGTGGATCCGCCGCCCGGCCAGCGCGTTCGGGTCCAGCCCGTAGCGCCGCCCGTTCGACCGCAGGTACGACCACGCGATGTGCGCGGACTCCTTCATCACGTCGCCGAGCTGCCCGGTGAGCGTCAGCCCGGGCTCGCCCTCCATGGTGGTGGCCTCGATGAACAGCACGTCGCCACCGGCGCCGGTGACGGCCAGGCCGGTCGCCACGCCGGGCACGGCGGTCCGCTCGGCCGACTCCGGGGTGAACTTCGGCCGGCCCAGGTAGCGGGCCAGGTTCCCGGCGTCCACGTGTACCGGCGCGGCGTCCGTGGCGAGCGCGACGGCGACCTTGCGCAGGATCTTCGCCAGGGCCCGTTCGAGCTGCCGGACACCGGCCTCCCGGGTGTACTCGCCCGCGATCAGCGCCAGCGCGTCGTCGGCGACGCTCACCTCCTCGCCGGTCAGCCCGGCCCGCTCCCGCTGCCGGGGCAGCAGGTGGTCGCGGGCGATGGCCACCTTCTCGTCCTCGGTGTAGCCGTCCAGCGCGACCAGCTCCATCCGGTCCAGCAGCGGGCCGGGGATCGCCTCCACCACGTTGGCGGTGGCGAGGAACAGCACGTCGGACAGGTCGAGGTCGACCTCCAGGTAGTGGTCGCGGAACGTGTGGTTCTGCGCCGGGTCGAGCACCTCCAGCAGAGCCGCCGCCGGGTCGCCGGAGTAGCCGGCGGCCAGCTTGTCGACCTCGTCGAGCAGCACGACCGGGTTCATCGAGCCGGCCTCGCGCAGCGCCCGCACGATCCGGCCGGGCAGCGCGCCGACGTAGGTGCGCCGGTGGCCGCGGATCTCCGCCTCGTCCCGGACGCCGCCGAGGGAGACGCGGACGAAGTTGCGGCCCAGCGCCCGGGCGACCGACTCGCCGAGGCTGGTCTTGCCGACACCGGGCGGGCCGGCCAGGGCGAGCACCGCGCCGGAGCCGCGTCCGCCGACCACGCCGAGGTTGCGCTCCGCGCGCCGGTTGCGCACCGCGAGGTACTCCAGGATGCGGTCCTTCACGTCGGCCAGGCCGGCGTGGTCGGCGTCGAGCACGGCCCGCGCCGCGGCCAGGTCCGTGTTGTCAGCGGTACGCGTGCTCCACGGCATCTCCAGCACGGTGTCCAGCCAGGTACGGATCCAGCCCGCCTCGGGTGAGGCGTCGCTGGCCCGTTCCAGCTTGCCGACCTCGCGCAGCGCCGCCTCGCGTACCTTCTCCGGCAGGTCGGCGGACTCCACCCGGGAGCGGTAGTCGGCGGAGCCGTCCGGCTCGTCCTCGCCGAGTTCCTTGCGGATCGCGGCGAGCTGCTGGCGGAGCAGGAACTCGCGCTGGGACTTCTCCAGCCCTTCGCGCACGTCGCTGTTGATCTGTTCGGTGACCTCCTGCTCGGCCAGGTGCTCCTTCACCCAGCCGACCAGCAGCTCCAGCCGGGCGGTGACGTCCGGCGCGGCGAGCAGCTCGGTCTTCTGCGCCAGGCTGAGCCAGGGCGCGTAGCCGGCCGAGTCGGCCAGCTCGGACAGGTCCGTCATCCGCTCCATCGCGTCGATCACCTGCCAGGCGCCGCGCTGCTGGAGCACCGAGGTCATGAGCGCGCGGTACTCGCGGGCGAGTTCCCGGGCGCGGCCCGCCGGGGCGGGCTCGTCGAGCGTCGCGGCCTCGACCCAGAGCGCGGCGCCGGGACCGGGCACGCCGGAGCCGATACGGGCCCGGACGAGACCGCGGATCACGGCGGCCGGCTCGCCGCTGGGCAGCCGGCCCACCTTCTCGATCGTGGCGACCACGCCGACGGAGCCGTACTCGCCGTCAAGGCGGGGCACGGCCAGGAGTTCCTTGTCGCCGGTGGCGCGGGCCGCGTCGACGGCGGCCTGGGTGGTCGGGTCGAGGGTGACCGGGATGACCATCCCGGGCAGCAGGACGGTGTCGGTCAGGGGAAGTACCGGAAGAGTTGCCATCGGACACCTGCCATCACGTTGGTTGAGCGTGTCTGGCTCAAGTAACAAAAGGTGTCCCTTGTTCCGGGTTGTGACCCACGCCACTGTCCGGCCTTCCCGACGCCTGTTCGCGCACCGGTCCTCTATTGGCCGCGACGCTTACCTGGCACGACCCGCCGAATGCAAAGAGGCGGGTATTGTTGCGAAATTACCGTGAGGTAAGTCAGACTCTTAGCACACCCCGCCCGACACAGGGAGTAATGGCGATGGCAAGGAAAGTAATCACCGTTCTGACCGACGACCTCGACGGCGGAAAGGCCGATCGGACCGTCGAGTTCAGCCTGGACGGCGTGGCGTACACGATCGACGTGTCCGACGAGAACGCGGGCGTTCTGCGCAAGGCGCTGGACCCGTACATCAGCGCTGGCAGGCGGATCGGCCGCGGCGCCACCGAGGTCGCCCGCGCCACCCGGCGCGCGGGCCGGCCGAGCACCTCGGGAATGGACCGCGAGCAGAACCGCGCCATCCGCGAATGGGCAGCCAAGAACGGGTACGAGATTTCCGAGCGCGGGCGCATCCCGGTGTCGGTCGTCGAGGCGTACAAGAACCGCTGAGCGCTAAACACTCACCGTCGGGTATCCCAGGGTCACGCTGAGAAATCGCAGCGCCCGGCCGGCCTTTTGTGTTGTCGGTGACTTTCATCGGGCTGGAGTCCGACGGCACGAAACTTCTTCCCGGAACGATTCCCACGCTCCCCTGCCGGACCCGCCTCGCGTACCCACCACGCGGACACGACACGGCCGCGGCCACCCGGACGGTTCCCGGGCGGCCGCGGCCGTCGCGTGTCCTCAGTTGACCCGGATGCGCACCACGTCGATGGCGGGAGTCTGGTTCGCCCGCTCCATCATCGGGATGCGGTGCGAGCCGTCACCGGCCCAGACCGCACACTGCGCCACGCCCGACTGCGCCAGGCCCGGGATCTGGATCAGCACGTCGTCCGGCTGGTTGCCGCCGCGGCCGTCCTCGGTGGCGACGAAGAACGCCGGCACGTCCTGCGGGTTCGGGGGCTGCCGGGTGCTGCCGAGCATCCGGCAGGCGGTGTGGAAGTGGCCGCGCACCAGGCCCTGACCGTTGAGCAGCGAGCTCTCCAGGTAGTAGCCGCCCTGCCCGGCCGCGAGGAAGCGGTCCCGCACCAGGTTCTTGGTGGTCACCCGGAGCGTGAACGGCTGGTTGCGCCGCACCTGGTTCGGGAACTGCGTGATCAGCAGCGACGGGTTGTTCGCCGCGGCGCCCACCTCACCGAACGCGGTGCTGACGCACCGGTTGCCGTTCTGGAAGCCGTCGTGCCCCTGCAGCTGGCTGCCGGAGCAGTCCTTGGCGAGCACGTTCAGCCCGTTGCCGCCACCGTTGTTCTGGCCGCCGCCGTTGTTGTTCCCGCCGCCGTTGTTCCCGCCGTTCTGGCCCCCGTTCTGACCGCCGTTGTTGTTGCCGCCGTTCTGACCCCCGCCGTTCTGACCCCCACCGTTGCCGGGGACGTCGGTCAACGCGCACCGGGCGAACTGGTCCAGCCCCTGCGGGCGCTGGCCGAACCGGCCGATGGCGGTGGCGATCCGGTTCAGCGCCGCGGTCCGCTTGTCCGCGAGCGGACCCAGGATCGCGTTGTTGATGAACTCGCCGCCGTTGCGGCCCTCCGCCGCGAGCCGCCGGTTCGCCTCAGCGATCTGGGACGTCAGCGCCGCCAGTTCTCGATCCACCTCGGCACGGGCCCGGCCGGGCACCTGCGGCAGCCGACCCCGGACGTCCGGGCAGGTCACGGTCGGAGTGCCGGCGCCGGCGCCACCCGCGGTCGTCTGCTGGCACTCGGCCGGCGACATCTGGCCGTCGCCCCAGTGGTTACGGACCCAGCGGCCGTTCTGCCAGGTACGGGTGCTGCTGCCCTGGCCGTCCGGGGCGGTCGCCCCCGGGCTGGCGGGCACACAGGACGCCGAGGCGGCGCGCGTGGTCGTCCGCCGGTCCTGGGCGGACGAGATCTGGGTGACGGCCACGATGCCGCCGAAGACCGCGAGCGTGCCGACCACTGCCAGCACCCGCTTGCTCCGCGCGTTACCGGATGACCGGCGCGCCCGTGTGGACCTGCGCATCGAATTGCTCTCCTTCTCGATCCGGTAGTTGACTGGTGATCCCGGCGGACCGATGAATTCGGGGTGTGAGATCACTGCGACGCTCGGGTCGCGCGTCGATGGCCGACGATGCCCTTTCCGCATCGTCTCCGCGCCGTCCGGGCGCGGCGGGGAAGTCTGCGTCCATTCCCGATGAGGTACGGAGCGCCGTCGGCGAAGGTTCAACCGGAGATCGAAAAAAAATCGGGACGTGCCGGGCCGGGGTCGGCTCGGCGCCGCGGCCAGGAAGGGTTCAGTCCGCGCAGAGGTGGTCGAAGGCGAAGCCGCCGTCGAAGGAGTCCCGCCGGGCCGCGAGCGCGCGCACCCGACCGCGAAGCTCCTCCCGGTCCACCAGAGACGCCCCGGCGGCGTCGAGATCGCGCAGTCGCTCCCCCAGCGCCATCGCGGCCAGGTCCTCGGCGAGCCGGCCCGGGTCCACGCCGCAGGAGAATCCCCGCGACGTCAGCCGTACCCGCTCCAGCAGGCAGCCGCCGGGCCGCACCTCGACCCAGCACCAGCCCTCCGCCGGGCCGCCGGTCCAGCGCACGTGCAGCCCGCGCACGATCGGGTCGGCGAGCCGGCCGGCCACGTACGCCTCGACCGCCTCGACCCGCGCGAGCGCCCCGAGGTCGTTCACCGGTCCACGCCGGCCGTCCGGTAGCCGGCCGATGATGTCCCGGAAGCCGACCGCGTCCCCGGCGTCCGGGTCGGTGCCCTCGGCGTAGGCCCGCGCGTCCAGGACGTACTCGACGAAGCGGCGGACGTGATCGGCGCCGCGCAGCGTCGGTGACTCGACCCGCAGCAGCCGCAGGCCGACGGCGGCGGACACCGCGTCGGTCAGCCGTTCCTCCCGGCGGGCGGGCGACCCGTCGGACGCGGGCGCGGTGAACCGCACCGCGAAGCGCGGCAGGCCGGTGTCGGCGGCGCCGACCACCAGGTCCAGCGGCGCCCGTCCGGCCGTGCTCCACTGGTTGCCGGTGACCCCCGGCGGACGGCCCTGCACCAGCTCGCCGAGCCGCCGACCGGCGTACCCGACGTGCCCGTGGCGGGTCAGGCACGGCGTCGCGCCGGACGGGACCGGCCGCAGCCAGGAGGCGGTCACGCTGCCGGTGTTCGTCATCTCGCCCCGCCCCCCGTCGTCCGGTCGACGCCCGAGTGTAGGGCGTCGGGCGTCCGCCCCGGCGGTGCGGTGGAGCACGCCGGGGCCCGCCGACCGGTGCGCAGCCGCGTCCGTGCCTCTAGGCTCTGCCCGTGCACAGCGGACGGACCCCGGAGCAGTTCACCAAACGCAGTCTCGTCGCCCTCTCCCACGCCATCGAGCGGGCCGCGCTCGCCGAGGCCGAGGACGGCCCGCTGATCGTGTTCGCCCTGTTCCAGCGGCTGCCGTACTTCGACCGGGAGCGCGAGGTCTACCGGCGCATCGCCGGCCGCGCCGCGGCGACGGTGGTGGCGATGGTCGGCGGCCCGCCGCCCGACCTGCCCGAGCGCACGTACGGCGTGACGCTCGACGAGGCGGAGGAGCTGGCCCGCGAGTGGAGCGTGGTGGTGCTGAGCCCCCGGTTCGGCGCCACCCTCGTGGCCCACGACCGCGCCGAGGCGACGCCCGCGCCGACGCTGGAAGCCGGCCGGCTCTTCGACGGCCGCTGGGGATTCCGCCGGGACGAGGCGCTGCACGAGGCCATCCGGCTGCGCGAACAACTCGCCGAGCGGCTGCCCGCCGAGGCGCGCACGGCGCTGGACGAGGCAATCGCCCGGGTGCGCGACATCCCGGCCGGACCGGGCGAGCCGCGCGCCGAGGCGGCGCTGCGGCTGCTGGCCCGCCGCGCCGACCGGGTCACGCCGCCGGTCCAGCCGGCCGAGGCGTTCCTCGACGAGCCGGGCCTGCGCCGGTGGGCCGGCATGGACGGGGTGACCGCCTCGGGCACGCTGCCGGTGGCGCTGGTCGGCCTGCGGGTGGACGAGCCGCCCGGCTCGCCGGAACGATTCGGCCGGCGCAACGGCGCCCGGGAGGGCCATGCCGTGCTCGCCGCCGTCACCGGCGCGCTGCGCCCGGTCGACCGCGCGCTGCGGGTCGCCGAGAACGAGTACCAGCTCCTGCTGCCCGGGCTGGACGAGCCGGCCGCGCTCGAGGTGGTGCGCCGCCTGCACGACGCGATCGCCGCGCTCGCCAAGTCGTACCCGTTCCTGGTTTACACGATGCACGCGGCGGTCGGGGTGAGCACCCGGCGGCCGCTGCCCACCGCAGACCTGCGCGCCGCCGTCGACTGGGCGGCCCGCAAGGGCCTGCCGGTGGCGGGCCTGCCGCCGGAGACGGCCGACGCCGCGACCGCGCCGGCCCGCTGATCCGCGGTACGAGGGGAGAACACGCCGTGCGGGTGGTGTCGCTGGTGCCGTCGCTGACCGAGGCGGTGGCGGCCACCCGCCCGGAGGTGCTGGTCGGGGCGACCGACTGGTGCACCCATCCGGCCGGGCTGGACGTCGCCCGGGTCGGCGGGACGAAGTATCCGGACCTGGACCGGGTGCTCGCCCTCAAGCCGGATCTGGTGCTGCTCAACGAGGAGGAGAACCGGCTGGCCGACGCCGAGGCGTTGCGCGCGGCCGGGGCGCCGGTGCGGGTCACGTTCCCGCGTACCGTGCCGGAGGCGCTCGACCAGCTCGGCGAGCTGGTGGTCGCGCTCGGCGCGTCGGCCGAGCCGCCGTGGCTGACGGCGGCCCGTCGCGCCTGGGCGGCCCTGGGCACGCCGGCGCGCGTCCGCACCGCTGTGGTGCCGGTGTGGCGGCGCCCGTGGGTGGTGCTCGGCCGGGACACGTTCGCCGGGGACGTGCTGGCCCGGCTCGGCGTGCTCAACGGCTGGGCCGGGGACGCGGAACGCTATCCCCGGCCCAGTCTCGACGAGCTGCGCGCCCGGTCACCGGAGCTGGTGGTGCTGCCCGACGAGCCGTACCGGTTCACCGCCGACGACGGGCCGGAGGCGTTCCCGGGGGTGCCGGCGGCGCTGGTGTCCGGCCGGCACCTCACCTGGTACGGCCCGTCGCTGGCCGAGGCCCCGGCGCTGCTCGCCGCCCAGCTCGCGAGCGCCACCGCCTGACCGCGCCGGCACGCTCAGGCAACCGGGGTGGCGTGCACCGGGTCCAGCTCCATCAGCGTGGTGTCGTCCAGGTCGTACCCGATCGCGTTGTGCACGGCGACCACGCCCGCGACCTGTCCGGCCAGGCGACCGGCGAGCTCGACGGCGCTGCGCCGGTCCAGCCGACCGTCCATGGTGACCTCGCCGCCGCGGACCTGCACCGTGACCAGGCCGTCGCGGACCGACAGCACCCGGCGCAGCACCTCGTGCACCACCTCCTCGCGGATCTCCGCGTCGGTACGCAGGTGCACCCGGAGCAGGTCACCACGGGTGACGATGCCGGACAGCCGGCCCAGGTCGTCCAGCACCGGCACCCGCTTGACCGCCTCGCGGTCCATCAGCCGGGCCGTCGCGGCCAGCGAGGCGCGCTCGTGGGTGGTGACCGCCGGTGCGGTCATCAGGTCCCCGGCCACCAGCGCGTCGGCCTTCTCCCGGGCGGTACGGCGCCGCCGCCCCTCGAACACCCGGCGCTCGTCCGGGTGACCGGCCCGCTCCACCTTGTGCAGCAGGTCCGCCTCGGAGATCACGCCGAGCACCCGGTGGAACGAGTCGACCACCGGCACGCCGCTGATCCGCTTACGCACCAGCACGTCGACGATCTCGCGGTACGGGGTCTGCTCCGTCACCGCCGCGACGTCCCTGGTCATCACGTCGGCCAGCTGCCACGTCCTCATCACGACCTCCTCGTACCGGGCCTTCACCTGCGACGATAGGCCGCCGCAAACGCCCTGGTCAGGGGCGGCGGACCGGCGGGGAGGGGCCGACCGGACCGGGTACGGACGGGACCAATGACCCGGTCATCAGGGCACCGGTAGACCCTGCTCCGGGAGGCGGCTCGGCGGTGGAATGAATGTGCCACCGGGAAGCGCGGTGCGAGGCACAGGAAGGGACGTGGAGACCATGACCGCGACAATCGAGCGGACCCCCGCCGTCAAGCGGACCCCCGCCGCCACCACCGCTCCGGCGGCGCACATCGAGACCACCCGGCAGAAGGCCACCCGGTACGTGTGGGCCGGCCTGCGGCTCGCGCTGGGCTGGATCTTCCTCTGGGCCTTCCTCGACAAGATGTTCGGCCTCGGCCACGAGACCGCGGCGAAGAACGCCTGGATCAACGGCGGCAGCCCGACCAAGGGCTTCCTGGGCAACGCGGTCGAGGGCCCGTTCGCGGACCTCTACCGGAACATCGCCGGCGCGGCCTGGGCGGACACGCTGTTCATGCTCGGCCTGCTCGGCATCGGTGTCGCGCTGATGCTCGGCATCGGCATCCGGATCGCCGCCGTGGCCGGCGGACTGCTCCTGGTCCTGATGTGGACGGCCGTGCTGCCCCCGGCGAACAACCCGTTCATGGACGACCACCTCATCTACGCGGGCCTGTTGGCCGGTCTCGCCCTGGTGGGCGCCGGCAACACCCTCGGCCTCGGCCGGATCTGGGCGAAGCTCCCCCTGGTCCAGCGTCTCCCCTGGCTGAAGTGAACCAGCCCGCTGCGGGGCGGGCGTCGCCGACAGGCGGCGCCCGCCCCCTTCTCGTGTCCCCGCCACGCCGGTGTGCGGGGACCGGCGCGTATCGGCCGGTCGCGATCCGGCAGGATCGACGGTGACCACACCGTCAGCACCGAGGAGACCGTTCATGGACAAGCCCCAGGTCGGCCCGATCGAGGGCGCGCCGCCCGCGGATCTGGTCGTCGAGGACATCACCGTCGGCGACGGCCCGGAGGCCCGCCCGGGCCAACTGGTGAGCGTGCACTACGTGGGCGTGGCCCACTCGAACGGCCGCGAGTTCGACGCCTCGTGGAACCGGGGTGAGACGTTCGAGTTCCCGCTCGGCGGCGGCCAGGTCATCGCCGGCTGGGACCAGGGCGTCGTCGGCATGAAGGTCGGCGGCCGGCGCAAGCTCACCATCCCGCCGCACCTGGGCTACGGCGCCCGCGGCGCCGGCGGCGTCATCAAGCCGAACGAGACGCTCGTCTTCGTGGTGGACCTGCTCGGCGTGCGCTGAGCGCAGCGCCGTTCACGTCGGGCCGTCGGCACTCGCGCCGGCGGCCCGACGTGTGCCCGGCGGCCCGCTCCCGTTCAGGCCGCGCACGCCACCATCTCGTGGGTGCGGCCGGACCGGTCGTGGGCACGGCTCGGCACGTCCTGCGAGCGGTCGGAGCAGCGCACCGGGAGCACCCGGTGCAGGCCGGTCACCCGCAGCACCCGGGCCACCACCGGGTCCGGGTCGACGAGCACCAGCTCGCCACCGCGGGCCCGGACCCGCAGGTGGGTGGCGACGAGCGCGCGGACCCCGGCGGCGGACAGCAGCCGCACACCCGACAGGTCGACCCGCAGCACCGGCCGCGCCGGCGCGGCCCAGAGCGCGGCCCGGAACGCCGTCACGGTGGCGATGTCGATCTCGCCGACCGGACGCAGCTCGACCACGTGATCGTGCACGTCCATCGCCACGTGGAAGCGCTCAACGCTGTGTACCATGCGGCCAAACCTACCCGGCCCCACCGACATTTCCGGGCCTCGCGGCGGGGGTTCCGGGTACTGTCCGGGAACCGACCCCGAGCCGTCTCAGGGTCATCCCGCAGCCGCCGCGTCACGGGCGCGAAACGCCGTCGGGCACTGCCCTTCGCGACGCCGCCGGGCCACAATGAGCCGATGGCCGTCCCCCGCCCGCGTGCGCCCCTGCTGATCCGGCCGGTCCGCGAGCCGGCGACCGTGCCGCCGCCGCTGACCGGGCCCTGGGCGCCCGCCGACACCCGGCTCGACCGGGCCGACCTGCTGCCGTTGCCGGCCGGCGGGCACGGGCCGGAGGACGTGGTGGTCGACGCCGACGGCCGGGTGGTCAGCGGCGACGAGGACGGCCGGCTCTGGTGGTGGCCCGCCGACGCGCCGGCCGGCACCCGGCCCACGCTTCTGGCCGAGACCGGCGGACGGCCGCTGGGCATCGAACGGGACCCGGCCGACGGCGGGCTGCTCGTCTGCGACGCGTACCGGGGACTGCTGCGGGTCGACCCCGCCGGCGCGGTGCACGAGCTGACCGGGACCGCCCCGCCGGTGCACCTGGCCGACAACGCGGCGGTCGCGAGCGACGGCACCGTCTACTTCACCGACTCCTCCGACCGCTTCCCGCTGTCGCACTGGAAGCGGGACCTGCTGGAGCACCAGCCCAACGGGCGGGTGCTGGCCTACGACAGGCGCACCGGGCGCACCGACGTGGTGGCCGACGGGCTCTACTTCCCCAACGGGCTGGCGCTCACCCCGGACGAGTCGGCGCTGATGCTCGCCGAGACCGCCACCCACCGGCTGCTCCGGATCGACCTGCCGGGCGGGCGGGCCACGGTGCTGACCGACCTCCCGGCGTACCCGGACAACATCTCCGCGGTGGGTGACGGGACGTACTGGGTCGCGTTGCCCAGCCCCCGGCTGGCGGCGATGGAACGGCTGCTGCCGCATCCGCGCGTCCGCCAGCTCGTCGCGCTGCTGCCCGGCGCGGTGCAGCCCCGGCCGCGCCGTTACGGGCTGGTCGCGCTGGTCGACGGCGCGGGGCGGGTGCTGCGGACGCTGCACGGCCCGAGCGGGGCGTACCCGATGGTCACCGGTGTGCGGCAGAACGGCCGCCGGCTCTGGCTGGGCAGCCTGACCGCGGCCGGGGTGGCCCGCGTCGACCTGGACTGAGCACGGCACGGGGCCGGCCCGCGCGACGCGGGCCGGCCCCGGGGCCGTTCCTCCCCAGGTTCAGCCGCCGCTGTTGCTCCGCGACGGCGCCGGCGCCGGCGCCGACCCGCCGGCCACCGCGCCCGGGTGCGGCGTGGCGCTCTGCGTGGGCTTCAGCCCCGCCGGTACGGGCAGCGCGCTGCCCTTGGCGAACTCGTCCCAGCTGACGTTCCAGGCGGTGAAGCCGTTGCCCTGGTCGAGCTTCACCTCGGTGCCCCGCACTGTCACCAGGTCACCGACCTGCGTGACGCCCATGAGCCAGTCCGCGGCCGTGGCCGACACGTTCGTGCAGCCGTGCGAGGTGTTGGTGTAGCCCTGCTCCCCCTCCGACCACGGCGCGGAGTGGATGAACTCGCCGCCCCAGGTCAGCCGCTGGGCGTCGTCCACGTCGACCACGTAGCCGCCGTTGGGCTCACCCCGGGTGTCGAACGTGGTGTGCTCGTGCTTCTCCATGATCACCATGGTGCCGCTGGACGTCGGCGTGCTCTCCTTGCCGAGACTGACCGGGATCTTCTTGAGCACCTTGCCGTCCTCGTAGACGGTCATCTGCTTGGTCCCGTTGTCGATGTCGAGCGTCACCTGCCGGCCGACCTTGGCGGTCGCGACCCGGTCGGAGTCGCCGATCGCCTCCTTGCCGATGGGCAGCCCCTGCAACGCGCTGCGCACGCTGATCTTCGTGCCCGGCTTCCAGCGGTCCGGCGCCCGGTACTCGGCCTGCTTGCCGTCGGCCACCCACGACCAGGTGCCGGGCTGCGGCGGGTCGGTCTTCACGAACAGCCGGCGCTGCACGTCCGCGCGGGCCTCCTTCGGAATCGGCGGGTCGAATCCGAGCACCACCGGCATCGCCGTCCCGTACGTCTGATTCGGCCGGAAATACAATTCGCTGGTGACGGCCGGTTTGGTGGATTTGGCCATCGTCGTGAACGTCGTCTTCTGCGTGGCGGTCTTGCCGGAATCGCCGGTCGCGGTCACCTCCGCGGTGTACGTCCGGGAATTGGCCAGCGGCCGGTCCGGCACCCAGCCGGAGCCGTCCTCGCGCGGCTGGGCCGGTACGGCGTTGCCCTTGTCGTCGGTCAGCTTGACGGCTGTCACCTTGCCGTTGCTGACCTTCGTGCCCACCTCCGCGCTGATCGGCACGTTCTTCGTGCGATCGGCGGGTGTCACGGTGACCGACGGCGGCGACGCCTCGGCCTGTTTCGCCACCGACTTCGGGCCGGCGGTGCACGCGCCGACCGCCAGCGGCGCGGCTGCGACAGTCATCGCGAAAAGCGTCAGTCGGCGCCTCGCAAACATATTTCGCCCCCCATTTCCGAACCCTCTCGCCCACATTCTGTAGGCCCAGGATCACGCCGTGGCACCTTCGGCGGAATTGCTCGGAAAAGGCTGCGGAGAATCGTGCCGGACAGGTAATTCCCGTCCCCGCTTGCGCCGCACGCGCCCTCCGCCCGGTTCCCACCACCGCCCTCCTCACCTCGTGACCGCCCCTTGTCCGTCGATCATGAAGTTGACGGCGCGCGGCGTCCTTTTTGTCCGCGTCAACCTCATGATCGACGAAGAGAGGGCGCCGTGAGGTTCCGACCCGGCGAGATCTTGGTACGAAACGGCCTCCACAGGGCCACTTTGCTACCAAGATCTCGACCGATCCCACCCACCGGAACAAGGTTCCCGCAAGACGGCCAGCGCTGGACTCCCTCGCTCGCGTCACCCGCGCCGCCGCGGCGATCTTGCACTTGCGGCCCCGGAGAAGGGTGCGAATCGGGCACGTCGAGGGCCGCAAGTGCAAGATCGCGAGCGGGGGACGGGGAGCCCGGGGCGGGGAGCGGGGGCGGGGACGCGGCGCGGCCCCGGACCTCCGTGGGGAGGGCCGGGGCCGGGAGCCTGACCGGTCAGACGTTGGCGACCAGGAGGGCGGGCTGCTCGACGCAGTCGGCGACGTGGCGCAGGAAGCCGCCCGCCACCCCGCCGTCGCAGACCCGGTGGTCGAAGGTGAGGCTGATCTGGGTCACCTTGCGGACGGCGAGCTGCCCGTCCACCACCCACGGCTTGTCCACGATCCGGCCGACGCCCAGCAGCGCCGCCTCCGGGTGGTTGATGATCGGCGTCGAGCCGTCGACGCCGAACACGCCGTAGTTGTTGAGCGTGAACGTCCCGCCGGTCAGCCGTGCCGGGGGCAGCGTGCCGGCCCGGGCCGCCGCGGTGGTCTCGGCGAGCGCGGCGGCCAGCTCCCGGGTGGTCAGCCGCTGCGCGTCACGCAGCACCGGCACGACCAGGCCCCTGTCGGTCTGCGCGGCGATGCCCAGGTGCACGCCGGCGGACTGGATGATCCGCTGCCCCTCGGTGTCGACGTGCGCGTTGAGCTGCGGGAACTTCCGCAGGCCGCTGAGGCAGATCCGGGCCAGCAGGGCCAGGATGCTCACCGGCGCCTCCGGCGTGGCGGCGTTGATGGCGGCGCGCGTCTCCAGCAGGCCGGTGGCGTCCACGTCGACCCAGATGGTCACCTCCGGAATCTCCCGGCGGCTGCGGGAGAGCTTGTCGGCGATCACCTTGCGGATGCCGGTGAGCGGGATGACCGTGTCACCGTCGCCGGCCGGGGCGAGCCCGACGTGGGCGGCCGGGGCGTCCGGCACCGCGGCCAGCCGGGCCGCCGGAGCAGCAGCGGCCACGGCGGCGTCCAGGTCGGCCCGGCGGATCACGCCGCCCGGCCCGGTGCCGCGCAGCGACGCCAGGTCGATGCCGTGCTCCTTGGCCAGCCGCCGCACGATCGGCGAGATGACAAGCGGCGCCGCCGCCGGTCCGCCGGTCCGCGCCGGGTCGACCGACGCCGGCGCGGCCTCGGGAGCGAGCGCCAGACGCGGCCGACGCCGCCGCCGGCCCGAGCCGCCGTGGCCGGTGCCGTAGCCGATCAGGACGTTTCCGGACCCGGCCCGCTCCTCCTCGCGGTAGGTGGCGTGCGGGTCGGGGGCGTCGTCGAGCGGGGCGATGGTGATCAGCGGCTGACCGACCGGGCGTACCTCACCGGCCGCGCCGTGCAGGGCCACGACCCGTCCGGCGTACGGGCACGGCACGTCGACGACGGCCTTGGCGGTCTCCACCTCGACCACGCTCTGGTCCACGGTGACCACGTCGCCCACGGCCACCCGCCACTCGACGATCTCCGCCTCGCTCAGCCCTTCCCCGAGGTCGGGCAGGAGGAAGTCGCGGGTCCCCACAGCCGTGCTCATGCCGTGCCCGCCGGGCATGCCCTCACGGCCCTCGCTCCGCTCGGTGCGTTCGGTCATGCCGTGCCGGCCGGACATGCCCTCACGGCCCTCGCTCCGCTCGGTGCGTTCGGTCATGCCGCCACCCACCTCGTGTCGGGCTGGTCGTCCCACTGCAGGCGGGCCACGGTGTCCAGCACCCGGTCGACCGAGGGCAGGTGGGTGTGCTCCAGCATCGGCGCCGGGTACGGGATGTCCAGCCCGGACACCCGCAGCACCGGCGCGTGCAGCGCATGGAAGCAGCGCTCCTGCACCCGCGCGGCGATCTCCGCGCCGACACCGGCGAAGCCCTGCGCCTCCTGGATCACCACGCACCGGCCGGTACGGCGTACCGAGGCGGTGACCGTGGCGTCGTCGAACGGCACGATGCTGCGCACGTCGACCACCTCCAGGTCCCAGCCCTCCTCGCGGGCGGCCTCGGCGGCGGCCAGCGCCACAGGCACCGCCGGCCCGTACGCGATAAGCGTCGCGTCGGTGCCGGGGCGGCGCACCACGGCGCTGCCGATCGGCGCGGTACGGGCCGGCAGCTCCGCCTCGGCGCTGGTGAAGTAGAGCTTCTTGGGCTCCAGGAACACCACCGGGTCGGGGTCGTCGATGGCGGCGCGCAGCAGCGAGTACGCGTCGTCCACGGTCGCGGGCGTGACCACCTTCAGGCCGGGCGTGTGCGCGTAGTACGCCTCGGACGAGTCGCAGTGGTGCTCCACGCCGCCGATGCCACCGGCGTACGGCACGCGGATGACGATCGGCACGCTCAACGCGCCGCGGGTGCGGTTGCGCAGCTTCGCCACGTGCGAGGCGATCTGCTCGAACGCCGGGTAGGCGAACGCGTCGAACTGCATCTCCACGACCGGCCGCAGCCCGGACATGGCCAGGCCGACCGCGAACCCGACGATGCCGGCCTCGGCGAGCGGGGTGTCGAAGCAGCGCTTGTCGCCGAACCGGGCCTGCAGCCCGTCGGTGATCCGGAAGACGCCGCCGAGCTGGCCGACGTCCTCACCGAAGACGACCACCCGCTCGTCGTCGAGCATCGCGTCGGCGAGCGCCGCGTTGAGCGCCTTCGCCATGGTCATGGTGGCCATCAGGCGTCCCCCTCCGCGTCGGCGGCCAGCTCGGCCCGGACCATCTCGCGCTGCTCGACCAGTTGCGGCGTCGGTTCGGCGTACACGTGGTCGAACAGGCTCAGCGGGTCCACCGTCGGCTGGTCGTCCATCCGGCGGCGCAGCGCGGCGGCGTACTCCTCGGCCTCCTCGGCGATCGCCGCGACGGCGTCGTCGTCGAGGACGCCCTTGGCCCGCAGGTACGCCTCGAGCCGGGCGATCGGGTCGCGGTCGCGCCACGCCTCGACCTCGTCGGCGTCGCGGTAGCGGGTCTGGTCGTCGGCGTTGGTGTGCGGTTCCATCCGGTAGGTGTGGGCCTCGACCAGGTAGGGGCCCTTGCCGGCGCGGGCGTGCGCGACGGCGCGCTCCAGCACCGCGAGCACGGCGACCGGGTCGTTGCCGTCGACCTGCTCGCTGGGTACGCCGTAGCCGACGCCCTTGTACGCCAGGCTCGGCGCGGCGGTCTGCCGGGACAGCGGCACGCTGATGGCGTACTTGTTGTTCTGCACCAGGTAGACGACGGGCGCCTTGAACACGGCGGCGAAGTTGATGCCCTCGTGGAAGTCGCCCTCGCTGGTGGCGCCGTCGCCGATGAACGCCAGCGCCACGGTGTCGCGGCCCTGGTACGACTCGCCGTAGGCCAGCCCGGCGGCGTGCACGCACTGGGTGGCGAGCGGGGTGCACTGCGGGGCGGTGCGGGTGGCGGCCGGGTTGTACCCGCAGTGCCAGTCGCCGCGCAGCAGCGTGAGCACCTCGACCGGGTCGAGGCCGCGCGCGGTCAGCGCCATCGACTCGCGGTACGTGGGGAACACCCAGTCGTCCTCGCGCAGCGCGAGGACGCCGCCGATCTGGCACGCCTCCTGGCCGCGCGCGGACGGGTAGACGGCGAGGCGGCCCTGCTTGGTGAGCGCGGTGGCCTGCACGTCGAAGCGGCGGCCGACGACCATCCGCCGGTACATCTCGCGCAGCGTCTCGACCGGCGGCTCCGGGTAGTCGTCGCGGGCCGGCAGCGGGGTCCCGTCGGGTTCGAGCAGCCGGACCGGTTCCCGCTGCGGCATGAAGCCGGCCGACGGGTCGGGTGCGGCCGGGGTGGTCTTCCGGCGGGTGCGCGGGGATGCCCTGCGGACCGCCTGGGGTGTGGTCGTCACGGCGGGGACCTCCTGGACGTGTGGTGGCCCTATGCTCCCGGTCGTGGATGATTGACTCAACATGCGGGATGAACGCGGGACGAATGGCACGGGAGGGCGGCTGCGGTGAGCCAGGAGACCGGCACCACACCGGGCGCGGCGGGCGGAACGGGACGTTCGGCCGGGCCGTTGGACGAGGTGGATCGGCGGATCCTGCGCGAGCTGGTCCGTGACGCCCGCACGTCCATCCGTACGCTGGCCGAACGGGTGCACGTCTCGCGTACCAACGCGTACGCCCGGGTGGAGCGGCTGCTGCGCGACGGGGTGCTGACCGGGTTCACCGCGCGGGTCGCGCCGGAGCCGGCCGGGCTGGGCACGTCGGCGTACATCGCGCTGACCATCGAGCAGAACACCTGGCGGGAGGTCTCCGCCGAGCTGGCCCGGGTGCGCTACATCGAGCACGCGGCGCTGCTCAGCGGCGAGCACGACGTCCTCGCGCTGGTCCGGGCGCCGGACAACGCGACGTTGCGGGACGTGGTGCTGGACCGGGTGCAGAGCATCGCCGGGGTGCTGTCGACGCGCACCTGGCTGGTGTTCGAGGAGTTCGACGGCACGCAGAGCCCCTGGGACTGACCGCCTCAGCGTTCCGGCGGCGACTCCAGCCCTTCGGCGTCGGCCCGCTCCAGCAGGGGTTCCAGCGAGTACCGCCGCCCGTCCAGCCCGGCGTGCGGGTCGCCGCGGTCGGCGAACCGCGCGGGCATGCTGACCACGTCGAAGTCCTCCGGGCGGGCGTCGTCCAGCTCGGACCACTCCAGCGGCGCCGAGACCAGCGCCGCGGGGGTCGGCCGGATCGAGTACGCCGACGTCATCGTGTGGTCGCGGGCCATCTGGTTGTAGTCGACGAAGACCGGCCGGTCCCGCTGGTCGCGCCACCACGTGGTGGTGACCAGGTCGGGCAGGCGGCGCTGCATCTCCAGGCCCAGCGCGAGCACCGCCCGCCGGCACTCGCCGAAGCTCCAGCGCGGCTCGATCGAGACGTACACGTGGATGCCGCGCCCGCCGGTGGTCTTCGGGAAGCCCTCCAGGCCCAGCTCGGCCAGGTACGCGCGTACCTCGTGCGCCACCGGCACCACCTGCGCGAAGTCGACACCCGGCATCGGGTCGAGGTCGATGCGCAACTGGTCGGGGCGTTCCACGTCGCCCTTCGACACCGGCCACGGGTGGAACCGCAGCGTGCCCAGGTTGGCCGCCCAGATCACCACGGCCAGCTCGCTCGGCGCCACCTCGTCGGCGGTACGGCCGCTGGGGAACGTGATGTGCGCGGTGCGCACCCAGTCGGGCGCGCCGGCCGGGAGCCGCTTCTGGTAGAACGCGTCGCCCTTGTTGGTCTGCCGGGTGGCCACCTTTGCGCCCTCGAACACGCCGCGCGGCCAGCGTTCCAGCATGGTCGGCCGGTCCCGCAGCGCGCGCAGGATGCCGTCGCCGACGGACAGGAAGTAGTTGACCACGTCCAGCTTGGTCAGCCCGCGCTCCGGGAAGTAGGGCTTGTCGGGGCTGGAGACGCGGACCAGCCGCTCCCCCACCTGGATCTCCTGCGCCGCCGTGGTCGCCACCGTCACACCGTAGCGATCCGGCCCGGCCGTGGGGACCGGCTCACCGGGACTCCCCGGTGACCGACAGCCGGATCCAGGCGTCCACCCAGGCCCGTACCGCCGGTTCGCCGGGGTCGGCGCCGAGCGCGCCGGCCAGGCCGGACACTGTCGCGCCGCAGCGGTCCAGGCCGACCGCGGCGAGCCCGGCCGCCGTCGCGCGCAACCGCTCCGGGAAGGCGGCCGGCAGGTGCCGCAGGCCGGTGTGCGCGGCCTGCGCGAGCAGCGCCGCCGCCGCACCCAGCGCCGCGGCGACCGGGTCGGGCCGGGCGTCGACCGCGCCGGCCAGCCGCCCGTCACCCACCCCAGGCGCCAGATCGGGTACGACCACAGTGTCGGCGACCACCGCCAGCGGCTCGACGACGAGTCCGTCGGCGCCCCGGCGGACTGTCCCGCTGACGTAGCGCGGCGGCCCGTGTGTGCCGTCCAGTGCCGCCGCGAGCGCGTCGAGTGCACCCGGGGCGGCGGCGTGGTGAGTGGCGGTGACGGTCGCCGTGCCGCCGTCGGCCCCGGTCACCGTGGCGTGCAGGCGCTGTTCGCCGGCCGCGTACCCGATGGCGCGGACCTCGCCGAGCGCGAGCACCCGCACCGACTCGGCGGCGGTCCGGGGGCGCAGCAACCGGGGCGGCCGTCCGGCCAGCTCGGCGGCGAGCGCGTCCGGGTCGCGGGCGAGCAGGCCCGGCGGCAGACCGGACCAGTCTCCCGCGCCGGGCGTGACAGTGGTGCGGGCCAGCCGGCCGGCGGCGAACCGGAGCTGGTGCGCGGCGCTGCGCACCGCCGACTCGGAGACCACGTTGCCGCCGGCGAGCGCGCCCAGCGTGGCGCCGGTGATCCGCCGCCCGGCCAGCTCGCGCCCGGTGGGCGGGTCGTCGCCGGTGACCGGGTAGGCGCGGCGCAGCACCAGCACCGAGACGGCGGCCGGGTGGGCGAGCACCACGTCCACGCCCACCTCGCCGCCGCTGGACCGGACCCGGGCGCCGAGGCCGGTCAGCCGTACCCGCCGCAGCGGCGTCTCCGCCGGTTCGTGGGTGCCGAGTACCCGCTCCGGCGGGGTGGCCCCGGCGTTGACCACCGCGCGCCGCCGCGCGGGCAGCACGGCGAGCAGGTCGGCGAGGGTCTCCGGCCGGTACCGGGCGCCGCGCGCGGCGTACGCTTCCAGTTGCCCGGCCAGGTCCTCCACCGCCAGCAGCGGCCAGCGCAGACCGGCCGCGTCGAGGTCCCGCCGGGCCGCCGCGAGCCGGGCGTCCACGCCGGAGCCCAGGTGCGCGACGCCGGTCAGCAGCACGTCGGCGGCCAGCGCCACCGCCGCGTCCAGCGCCGGGTGATCCGTCACGGTGGCCGGTCCGCCGACGCGTACCTGCGCCTCGGGACGGTCCGGGTGTTCCCGGTCGGCCGCCCGGCACGCCCACACGGCGAGCGCGATCGACTCTCCGCCGTCGTCGGCGGCGTCGCCGCGCGCGTACCCGATCTGGCGGGGCACGAGGAACCGGACCGTGCCGGTGGGCAGCTCCACGCGCGGGACCGGGTCGGCGGCGTCCGGCCGGTGGACCACGGCGGTGTAGCCGCGGCGCAGCCGTCGCTTCGCGGCGGCGAGCGCCGGGGCGCCGATCGCGGCGGCCAGTTCCTCGTCGGTGACGTCGCCCGGCGACCACCGCCACGGTTCGCCGCCGGAGCCGGCGTCCTCCCGGCCCGGCGCGGTATCCGTGTCCGGGGCGGCCTCCCCGTCCGGCGCGGCCTCCCCGTCCGGCGCGGCCTCGCGTGCCGGGGCGTCGGCGTGCGTGCGCTGGTAGGTCAGCACGACGGTGAGCAGGTGCCGGCACACGCCGGGCGCCGGGCAGGAGCAGATCCCGGCCGCGAGGCCGCCACCCACGGGCAGCGTCACCGTCACCCCGTCCGGGTACGCGGCGCGCACCGCGCCGTCGGCGTCCTCGGTAAGCACCGGCCGCTCACCGGCGTCGACCTCCCTGGTGGCGCGCTTCACCAGGCCCCTGTTGCTCAGCGCGGCCAGCACGTCCGGGGTGAGCGCGATCAGGTCGTCACGGGTCATCTGGTCCCCCTACCGGCCCACGTGCTCGGCCACGAACGCGGCCAGCTCGCCCGGCGTCATCGCGCCCACCGCGGCGCCCACGTCGGCCAGCCGCTGGGCGGTGGCCCGGTCGTACGCCGGGTCGGCCTCCTCGTCCAGCGCGGCGAGCGCCAGCACGTGCGTGCCCTGCTCCACCAGCTGCTGCACCGACCGGACCAGACGTCCGGCGTTCCCGCCCTCGTAGAAGTCGGACACCAGCGCGACGATGGCCCGGCGCGGGTTCTCCACGAGCTGCGCGCCGTACGCGACCGCGCGGGCGATGTCGGTGCCGCCGCCGAGCTGCACCTTCATCAGCAGCTCGACCGGGTCGTCGACGTCGGAGGTCAGGTCCACCACGTCGGTGTCGAAGGCGACCAGGTGGGTGCGTACGCCCGGCAGCCCCCACAGGCAGGCGGCGGTCACCGCGGCGTGGATCACCGAGCCGAGCATCGAACCGGACTGGTCCACCAGCAGGATCACCTGCCAGCGGTCCAGGTGGCGGCGGGTACGGGAGAAGAAGTGCGGCTGCCGTACGTGCAGCCGGCGCTCGTCCGGCCGCCAGTGCGCCAGGTTCGCCCGGATGGTGCGCCGGACGTCGAAGTTGCGGGCCTGCCGGAACCGGCTGGGTCGTCGCGCCCGAGGCCCGGAGAACGACTGCCGCACCTCGGCGGCCAGCCGCTCGACCAGTTGCCGCACCACCGCCTCGACCAGCTTGCGGGCCAGGCGCAGCACCTCCGGGTCCATCAGGTGCTTGGTGCGCAGCACCGCGCGCAGCAGCGCCGGGTTCGGCTCGACCCGGGCCAGCACCGCCGGGTCGGTGACGACCTCGTGGATGCCGTACCGCTCGACCGCGTCGCGTTCCAGCCGCTGCACCGTCTCCTTCGGGAACAGCCGGGTGATCCCGTCCAGCCAGTCCACAGTGGTCAGCGCGGACGGGCCGGACCCACCGCGCCGCACGTCGCGGCGGCCGAGGTCGGCGTCGCGGCCGTAGAGCCAGTCCAGCGCCGCGTCCCGGCCGGCCGCCTCCGCCGACAGACCGCCCAGGCTGTCCTGCGCGGCGTCGCCGAGCACCAGCCGCCAGCGTTCCCGCATCGGGTCCGTCACGCCCGCTCCCCCTCCCACAGCCCTTCCCGGGTCAGCACCGCGTCGACCCGCTCCTCCACCGCGCGGGCGGCGGCCACCAGCAGCGGGTCGGCGTCCAGCCGCAGCAGGTCACCGGGCGGCGCGTCGCCGCCGTGCAGCGCCTGCACGTGCCGGGCCACCTCCGCCCGCTCCCGCGGCGGGAACCAGCCGAACGCCTGCCGCAGCGCGGGCAACGCCACCAGGAAGTCGTGCGCGCCCATCCCGGCCAGCAGCTCGTCGACGACCGTGAGCAGCGCGGCGTCGCCGGCCACCACCTCCTCGCGGGCCAGCGCGAACAACCCGGACAGCCAGTCACCGAGCGTGTCCGGGGCGGCCACGGCCCGGACCGCGCGGGCGGCGTCCGGCACGTCGCCCAGCGACCAGGCCAGGCCCAGCGCCGCGCCGCGCAGGTCCGGCGGGGCCGCCGCGTCGGCGGCGACCCGCCCGGCCACCGCGAGCGCGCCGTCGCGGTCGAGCCCGAGCGCGGGACCGGCGTGGCGGATCGCGTCCCGGACCGCGACGAGCGCGGCCAGCCGTCCCGGGTCGGCCGGCGCGGCCGTGGCCCGCACGCCCTCGACGAGCCAGAGCGCCCGGCGTACGGCGGCGGTGATCAGCGCGCCCAGCGGTGCGGTTCCGGCGCTGCCGAGGAGCCGGTCGTGCCGCCACAGCGCCAGCGCGACGGCGAGCGCCCGGCCCAGCGCCCGCAGGTCGGTGACCGTGCCGGTGGCGCGGGTGATCGCGGTGAGCGTGCGGGTGGAGTGCTCGGGCAGCCCGGCCAGCGCGGTGTCGAACAGCGTCGTGGCGAGCGCGTCGACGTCGGCGCCGAGCAGCGTCACCCGCTCCTCGATCCGGGCGGTGACCGCGTCGGTGACGGTCGGCCCGTACCCACCGGCCTCGATCATGCGGGCGAGCCGGTCCGCCGACGGCGCGGGCGTCCAGCGTTCGGTGAGCAGCGCGTCCGCGCCCACCCGGGGGCCGCTCTCGCGGCTGTGACCGGGTACGTCGAGCAGCCGCAGCCGGTGCAGCAGGCGGCTGCGGGCCAGGTCGCCGGAGACTGTCAGGTCCAGCTCGACCGTCTCCTGCGGATCGATCCGGTGCCGTGCCAGCTCGGCGTCGACGTCGTGCACGAGCGGCGGAAGTGGCGTGTCCGGGTGCAGGCGGCCGACCTGGTCGCCGCTGAGCGCTGCGACCATCTCCACCACCACCGGGTGCGCGCCGGGCGCGAGGGTGCCCCGGGTCGCCCACGGCAGCGGCTGGTCGAGCGCGTCGGTGACCAGCGCGGACACCAGAGCGTCGAGCACGTCGACCCGGCCCGGGTGGGCGTGGCCGCGCAGCCGGGCCAGGCCGCCGGCCATGGTCCGGGCGGCGATCAGGTCGGCGGTGGAGACGGGCTGCCGCCGGGCACGCAGCCGGGCCGCCACCGCCTCGGTGAGCGCCTCCGCGGCCCGGCGCGGCCCGTCCTCCCAGACCCGCTGGTAGTACGCCGGGGACGGCATCCCGGACTGGTAGCCGACGAACGCGTCGAGGCGCCGGAACGAGTACGGCACGAGGTAGCTGCCCGCCACCGCGTCCGGAGCCGGGGCGGGCACCTCCGGCCAGTCCTCGTCCTCCGGTCCGTCGTCCCCCGCCCCGGCGGTGAGCCGGACCAGGGCGGGACGGTGGAAGCCACCGGTCACCACCAGCACCGGGCGGCCGGCGGCCCGGCGGCGGGCGGCGCGTACCCAGCGGGCCATGTACGCCTCCCGGGCCGTGTCGTCCGCCCCGGCCGCCGACTCGCCGCGCAGCACGTCGAAGTACGTGTCGAGGCGCTCGGCCAGCCCGTCGTCCGGGCCGATCTCGAACAGGTGGTCCCAGAGCGCGTCCACGTTGTCCACGGCGAGGGTGGCGCAGAGCCGGCGCACCGCCTCGGCGTACCGCTGGTCGGCGTCGGCGTACCGGTTGGCGCGGCCGGACAGCGCGGGATGCCACGCGGGCAGGTCGATGAAGCGCAGCTGCGCGCCCACCTCACGTCCGGCGGTCAGCGCCACCCACTCCGGCGAGTACGCGCAGAACGGGCTCCAGGAGGCGTGCCGCCGGTTGCCGTCGCGGTGCGCGGTGAACACGGCGATCGGCAGCTCGTGGTCTCCCAGCAACTCGTCCATCCGCCCGTTCAGGTCCGCCGGCCCCTCCACCAGCACGTACGCCGGGCGCAGCCGCGCCACCGTGGCCGCGACCAGCCGGGCGCAGGCCGGGCTGTGGTGGCGCACGCCGAGGAAGGTGACGCCGCCGGGCGCCTCGACGGTGCTCACCCGGGCAGCAGGTGCCGGGCGTCGTGCACCGCCCGCCACTGCGCGCCGGAGCGGCGGGACACCTGCTGTTCCAGGTAGCGGCGCAGCCGGGCCAGGTCCTCCGCGTCGTCCTTCGCGGCGGTGCCGGCCAGGCAGGCGACCAGGTCGGCGGCGTCGCCGGGCTCGCCGCGCAGGAACCAGCCGCGCAGCCCGACCGCGTGCGCCACCGACACCGCCTCGGCGGTGCTCATCACCGCCGACAGCCGCTCCATCGCGTCGCCGCGTTCGGTGATCCCGGTCCGCAGCTCCCGGAACGTGGTGACCAGCACCTCCAGCAGGTCCCGGCGGGACGGCGCGGTCACGCCGGAGCGGCGCAGCAACTCGCCCGCCTCGGCCTCCACCAGTTCCAGCTCGGTGCCGAGGTCGGGGATCGGGAAGACGGTCTCGAAGTTGAACCGCCGCTTCAGCGCGGCGCTCATCTCGTTGACGCCCCGGTCCCGGGTGTTCGCGGTGGCGATCACGTTGAAGCCCTCGCGGGCGAACACCATGGCGTCGGCGCCGGGCAGCTCCGGAATGGCGAGCACGCGGTCCGACAGCGGGGAGAGCAGGCAGTCCTGCACCTCCAGCGGGCAGCGGGTGATCTCCTCGAAGCGGACCACCCGCCCCTCGGCCATGCCGCGCAGCAGCGGCGCCGGCACCAGCGCGCGCGGCGACGGGCCGTCGGCGACCAGCAGCGCGTAGTTCCACGAGTAGCGGATCTGGTCCTCGGTGGTGGCCGCGCCGCCCTGGATGGTGAGCGTGGAGTCGCCGCTGACCGCGGCCGCGAGCAGCTCCGACAGCAGCGACTTGGCGGTGCCGGGCTCGCCGACGAGCATCAGCCCGCGGCTGGTCGCCAGCGCCACCAGCGCCCTGTCGATCAGCGACGGGTCGCCGACGAACTTGCGCCGGATCCCGGCCGCCGGGTCACCGAGGATGAACCGGCGCGCGGCGCGCAGGCTCAGCCGCCAGCCCGGCGGGCGCGGGTCACTGTCGTTCGCGGCCAGCGCGGTCAGCTCGTCGGCGTACCGCACCTCGGCCGGAGGCCGCTGGGCCCGCTCGACGGCCGGAGGCCGCTGCGCTCGCTCGGCGGTCGGGTCGAGCGCGGTCACCGGGTCACCTCCGCCAGGTCGCGCAGCACCTCGGAGACGGTGACGTCGTCCAGGTCGCCGAGGCGGACCTTGCCGTCGCGCTGGAACCAGCCGCCGTACGGCACGTCGTTGACCCAGATCGCCTCGATCTTCTGGTCGGGGAACATGTCGACGATCCCGACCGCGATGCCGGGGTCGAGGTCGATCACCACCGCCCCGCCGCCGGGGACCTCGCGTTCCAGCCAGCTCTGGATGCCGGCGTCCTGCGGGTCGCCGCGCCGCCAGCCTCGCCGCTCCAGGCTGAGCAGCCGCCCCGCCGGGACCGTGACGCCCGCGTGCCGCCGCAGCAGCTTCTCCGCGCGCTCGGCCTCGTCCAGCCGGTGCACGTCGCGGCCGAGCTGCGGGAACGGCTGGAGGATCTCGTAGTCGGCGAAGACCTCCGCCCAGGCCGGCACCGCCGTGCCGAGGCGCAGCGGGTGCGCGATGGTGACGGTGGCGTCATCCGGCAGCGCGTACGTCTCGTCGTCGGCGTCGGCGAGCGTGCGGTCCTCGGCGACCCGGAACGCGGCGACCACCTGACCGGCGTCGTCCACAGTGGCCCAGACCAGCCGGCGCACGACGTGCCAGAGCAGCGGGTGGGACAGGAAGTAGCGGCGGAAGTCCGTGGCCGGCCAGCGCCGCCCGGTCACCATTGCCGACTCGAAGCGGCGGATCTGATCGGCGGCGAGGGTGCGCACGTCCTTCTTCAGGCCGGCGAAACGCTTGTGCGCGGCGGGCGCGAGCGTGGCGTCGTCCCGGGCGCCGGGCTTGGGCAGGTCCTTGCGGCGGGCGCCGGCGCCGTCCACCACGTACGGCTTGAGCTGCTCGTCGAAGCCCACGGTGAACCGGCGCGGCCCGTAGTCGAGGACCAGACTGCCGTCGGCGTCCAGCCCGAGGTCGGGCACCAGCCGGTCGCCGAGCTGCTCGGGCGTCAGCCCCAGCCCGTCGGCGACCTCGGTGACCTTGCGGGCCGCCTGCTCCCGCAGGCCGCGGAACTTCACCTTCTGCGAGATGCCGTACAGGTGCATCAGCGCCACGTCGGTGCCGATCTGCGCCAGCACCTCCAGGCCGGTCACCGCCCGGGCGTGCTGGCTCTCGCCCGGCCAGGCCCGGACCAACGGCGCGAGCCGCCGCGCGGTCGAGTCGTCGCCGAGCAGCCCCAGCGCGGTGAACGCCCAGCCGTCCCTCGACGGCGCGCCGGCGGCCTGCCAGCTCTCGAACAGCGCCCAGCCGAACTCCGCCAGGGAGTCGCTGTCGCACGCCGCGCGGACGATCTCCACCCCCGGGTACGGCTCGCCGGGCGCGGAGATGGCGAGCATCGTGCAGAGGTGGCGTACCGCCTCGGCGGGCAGCGCCGCCGAACGGTCCCGCAGCAGCACCTGCGGCAGCACCGCCGGGTCCAGCCACGCCGGCAGGCTCGGCATCCGGGCCGGGAGCTGCGCCAGCGGGTCCGCGTCGAGCATCGCCGTGGCGGCGGCGAGCGCCTCCTCGCCGTGCTCGCGGGCCACGCCGAGGAGCGTGTCGCGGTGTTCGGCGGCGACCAGGCGCAGCGCCCGCTCGGCGGCCCGGCGGCGCGGGCCGGGCGCGCCCAGGGCAGCCGGCAGCAGCGCCCGCACGGCGTACTCCGGGTGCCGCCGCAGCCAGGCCCGGGCGACCGGGCGGGCCGTCTTGAGCCGGTCGAGCCAGTCGGCCATCAGGTCGGCGACCTCGCCGTCGGCGTACGGCAGCAGCACCTCGCCGACACTCTTCGGCGCGGTACGGGCCAGGTGCAGCGCGGTGGGCAGCGCGTCCAGCTCGTAGCGCCCGGCGAGGCGGGACATCCACTCGTCGGCGCCCCAGGACTCGGTGGGCCGCCAGGCCGGCAGCAGCGGCCGGGCCAGTTCCTCGGTGGCCCGGACGAAGAAGTGGATCGCCGCTGACGATCCGGCTCGCCCGGCGGCGACCTCGGCGGCCAGCACGGTCAGGTCGTCACCCCGCCACCAGCCGGACCAGCGGGGCACCACCGCGGCCCACCGCTCCCGCTCGCCCGGCAGCCAGGCCGTGGCGGACCCGGCGGGACGGGCCAGCCCGTCCACCACCGGCGGGGCGGAACGTGGGCGGCGGACCGACCAGGGCGGGGACACCAGCACCGGTGGCAGCCGGTCCGGCCCGGCGGCCGGCAGCGTGGAGGCGTCGTCGTGGATCCGCTCGATCCGCTCCCGCTGTGCCGGGGCCAGCGTCGGCAGCGCCGCCTCGACAGCGGCCGGGTTGGCCAGCACGTGGGCGCGCAGCAACGTGGCTGCCTCCCGCGCAGCCGGGCTGCGCCCCTCGGCGGCGGCGGACAGCAGGCGCACGCCGCGCACCGGGAAGCGGCGCAGCATCTGCGTCACCGCGGGCGGCACGTACCTACGGTCCAGCCGGTCGAGCAGCGCCGCCATCGGCTCGTCGCCGGGCAGGGCCGCCAGCAGCGACGCCAGCCGCTGCCGCGCGTCCGCGCCGGCGTGCTCGTGGTCGAACCATTCGGTCAGCAGCGGCGCGATCGGCGACCCGACCGCCGCGGTGGCGGTGACGATCGGCGCCTGGTCGTACATCAGCCGGTAGACCGCCAGGTGCCCGCTGAGGGCGTGGATCGCGTCCACCTCGTCGACCGCGCCGAGCAGCAGCTCGGCGAGCAGCGGGCCCCCGTCGCGCGCCACGTCGGCGGCGTCCCGGGCCACCCACTCCCGCTCGGTGGGCAGCAGGAACGAGGTGACCACCCGCGTCGCCAACGGCCCGGACCGGTACGGGACCAGCGCGGCGCGGGCCGCGGCGTAGTCGTCGTCGCCGGCCGCCGCGAGATGGGCGCGGACCCGGCGCAGCACGGACTGGCGCAGCCGCCAGTGGCCGTAGTTCTGCGACTTCTCCGCCCTGATGCGGTTCAGCGGCAGCGGGGACATCGACCCGGCGGCAGCCACGGTGATCTGCTCGGTCGCGGCGACGGCCGCACCGGCCGGACCGAGATCGGCGGCCAGCAGGTCGCCGAGGGCCAGCCCTTGCTGGTCGCGCCCGTGATAGCCGAGCGCCATGGCCACCGCCGCCACCAGCGCGGCACCGCCCAGCGGACCGGGCTCGCCGTCGAGGTAGCCGCGCAGCGCCGGACCCAGCTCCGGGTCGGTGGTGGCAAGGGCGATGGCGGCGACCTGGTCGGCCACCGAGTCCAGCACCTTCCGCCCGGCGGCCCGCCCCTTCGCGGCGCTGGGCAGGGTCGGGCCCGGTGCGCCGCCCCGGCGCGGGGCCAGCATCCGTCGCCAGCCGGCCGGGACCTCGAACGCGTCCTCGTCCGGCAGGTCGCCGGCGGGCGACGCGGCCGACGGCGTCCCGGCCCGGTCGCTGCCGGCCGAACCAGCGCCGGCCGGATCGGCGACGGTCGCTTCCGGTTCGTGGCTCGGCCCGGCCGGCCCGACGGCCGGCGCGCCGGTGTGCCCGGCGGAGGGTGCGGCGGTCGCCTCGGCGTACCCCTTGCGTAGTTTCTCCGCGATCAGCCGGTCGGCGTGCGCGGCGGCCTCGGCCGGCGAACCCAGCTCCTTGACCTGGGTGCGGCCCTGCGCGCCGAGGGATCCATAGCGGACCGTCACCGTCGCGTCGCGCTGCCCGACCTCCCAGAACTTGGCCGAACCGCCGCCCACGAACTCGAATCTGCGCACACCGTCTCCTTGATCGCCCGCAGTGTGCGGGGACCATAACCGGCGGCACCGACAGCGTGAGAACCGCTCAGGTGATCAGCAGCGCCCCGACGACGATCAGCGGCACCGAGACGAACAGGAAGATGCCGACGCCGGTGAGCACCCGCCCGCCGCCGCCGTCCTCCCGCTCCGGCGCGAGGCCGAACGCCGACCGGGCCGGCAGCATGCCGATGCGGCTCAACGTGAGGTCACCGGTCATCCCGATCACGGCGCCGACGATCATGAACGCGACGCCGAGCCGGTGCGTGAAGTCGCCGCCGCCGACGGCCACCCAGATGCCGACCGCCGCCGCGATCACCAGGACCGCGATCAGGAAGAGCACCAGCGCCTCCCGCAGCCCCCGCACCACAGTCGCCATGTGCGCCTCCCTCGTACCCGGGCCGTCCGTCCCGCGTCGTGGGACATTGTGCCGGGTCGATGCACGGCCGCGCAGTCCCGCGCCGGGCCGGTCCGGCACGGTTATCCCCGGTCGGGCCCGGGTACCGGGAGCCGCATGGCGGAGTTGGCATCGCTCTGGATCGTCCGGCACGGCGAGAGCACGGCGAACGTCGCGGCCACGGCGGCCGAGACGTCCGGCGCCGAGCTGATCGACCTCAGCCACCGGGACGCGGACGTGCCGCTGTCGCCCACCGGCGAGGAGCAGGCGCGGGCGACCGGCCGGTGGCTGGCCGGGCTGCCGGACTCGCAACGGCCGGACGTCGCGGTGGTGTCGCCGTACCTGCGGGCGGTGCGCACGGCCGAGCTGGCGCTGCACGGCACCGGGATCCCGGCCAGCGTCGACGAGCGGCTGCGCGACCGGGAGCTGGGCGTCCTCGACGGGCTCACCGGCCACGGCGTGAACCGGCGCTACCCGGAGGAGGCGCGGCGGCGCACCCGGCTCGGCAAGTTCTACTACCGCCCGCCCGGCGGCGAGTCCTGGACCGACGTGGCGCTGCGGCTGCGGGCGCTGCTCGGCGACCTGCGCCGCGACCACGAGGGGGGCCGGGTACTGCTGTTCGGCCACGACGCGCTGGTCTTCCTGCTGCGCTACCTGGTGGAGGGGCTCACCGAGGCCGAGCTGATGGCGCTGACCCGCGAGCACGTAATCGCCAACTGCTCGGTCACCGGCTGGCACGCCGACGACACCGGCCGGCTCGTGCCGGACGTGTTCAACGACGTCGCCCACCTGCACCGGCAGGGGGCGACGCCCACCAGGGAGGACGAGGTCAATGCCGAGCCGGTCTGACGTGATCACCCCCGCGCTGCTGCGGGACTGGGCGCTGCCGGTGCCCACCGGCGGCAAGGAGGCGCGCGGCACCGTGCTGGTGGTCGGCGGCTCCCGGTTCACCCCCGGCGCGGTGCTGCTCGCCGGGGTGGCCGCGCTGCGCGCCGGGGCCGGCGTGCTCCAGCTCGCCGCGGCCGAGTCGACGGCGGCGTCGCTGAGCATCCAGGTGCCGGAGGCGCTCGTGGTCGGCCTGCCGGAGACCGGTGACGGCGCGGTCCGCGGCGACCCGGGCGACCTGCTCCACGGCCTGGTCGCCGAGGCCGACGTGGTGGCGGTCGGACCCGGCCTGACCGACATCGAGACCACCGGGGAGCTGCTGCGCCTGGTCCTGGACGCGGCCGGCCGGGAGACCGCGCTGGTGCTCGACGCGTACGCGCTGGGCGCGCTCAGCCACGCCCCGGACCTGCTGGTCGGCTCCGGCCGCAAGGTGGTGCTCACCCCCAACCTGACCGAGGCGAAGCACCTGCTGGGCCGCGATCCGGGCGACGACCTGGACGCCGAGGCGGTGGAACTGGCCGGCCGGTACGACGCGGTCGTCTCGCTGTACGGGCACATCGCGACGCCGGACGGCCGGGCCTGGCGGGAGGAGAGCGGTGACGCCGGGCTGGGCACCTCGGGCAGCGGCGACGTGCGCTCCGGGCTGCTCGCGGGTCTGCTCTCCCGGGGCGCCGACCCGGCGCAGGCCGCCTGCTGGGCGGCGTTCGCGCACGCGGTGAGCGGGCAGCGGCTGGTCCCCCGGTACGGGCGGATCGGCTTCCTCGCCCGGGAACTGCTCGACGAGATCCCGTACACGATCGCCACGGTCTGACGATCCACAGCTCGGCGGGGTGAGGCGTGTAACACCCCGCCGTCGGTGGGCGCTGTTGCGGCGAGGCGTGCAGCCTGCGCGTCTCCACCGGGCCGTACCCCCGTCCAGGGAGCGGCCCGGCCGCACCAACCCCCTGGGAGTCTGTGTGAACAATCTCCGTCGCAAGACACTCGCCGCCGCGTCCGCCGTGACGCTCGGCGCCGGTCTCGCCCTGATCGGCGTCCCGGCGCCGGTGGCGGCCGCCGGACCGGAGACGTCGTACCTCGTCCTCGCCCCGCAGGGCAACGGCACCGCCAAGGCCGCCGCGCGGGTGGCCGCCGCCGACGGCACTGTCGTGGCCGCGTACGACAAGATCGGCGTGCTCGTCGCGCGCTCCTCCGCCCCGGACTTCGCCACCCGCGTGGCCGGTGCCGGCGTCGAGTCGGTCGCCTCCACCGCCGGTCTGGGCACCGCCCTCGACGAGGGCGAGACGGTCGAGGTCCCGGCCGCCGACGTGGTCCGCGCCGCGGGCGACCCGACCGCCGAGCCGCTGTACGGCCAGCAGTGGGACATGGACATGATCCGCGTCCCGCAGGCGCACGCGGTGACCGGCGGCAGCCCGTCGGTCGTGGTGGGCGTGCTGGACAGCGGCATCTCCAGCAGCCACCCGGACCTGGCGACCCAGATCGCCAAGGACAAGAGCACGTCCTGCATCGGCGGCGTCACCGACACCGCCGAGCCGGCGTGGAACCCGACCACCAGCGACCACGGCACCCACGTGGCGGGTACCATCGCCGCCGCGGTCAACGGCGTCGGCGTCACCGGCGTCGCCCCGGGCGTCAAGGTCGCCGCCGTGAAGGTGGTCAACGACGACGGCTACATCTTCCCGGAGGCCGCGGTCTGCGGGTTCATGTGGGCCGCCGAGCACGGCTTCCAGCTCACCAACAACAGCTACTACATCGACCCGTGGCAGCTGAACTGCCGCAACGACGCCCGCCAGCGTCCGGTGTGGCAGGCCGTGCAGCGGGCGCTGCGCTACTCGCAGTCGCAGGGCGTGCTGCACGTGGCGTCGGCCGGCAACGCGAACTTCGACCTGGCCCACAAGATCACCGACACCGGCAGCCCGAACAACGGCACGCCGGAGGAGCGCGCGAACCTCACCAACGCCTGCCTGGTCCTCCCGGCCGAGGCGCCGGGCGTGGTGACCGTCGCCGCCGTCGGCCCGACCGGTGACAAGAGCTACTACTCCTCGTACGGCCAGGGCGTGATCGACGTGACCGCGCCCGGTGGCGACACCCGGTTCCGGACCCAGGGCGCGCGTTCGACGTCCACCGACGGCATCCTGTCCACCACCTTCAACACCGCCACCCGTACCAACGGGTGGGGCTACAAGCAGGGCACCTCGATGTCCGGCCCGCACGCCGCGGGCGTCGCGGCGCTGGCGCTGTCCGCGCACCCGGGCATGACGCCGGGCCAGCTCTCCTCGTTCCTGGAGCGCACGGCGGTGGCGAAGTCCTGCCCGGCGGGCGTGTACAACCCGGTGCCGCTGATCCCGGCCGGCCCGAACGCGTACGACGCGACCTGCTCCGGCGGGAAGCGCAATGGGTTCTACGGCGCCGGTGTCGTGGACGCGTACAACGCGGTGAAGTAACCCGTACCCGCGTGGACCGGGCCCGGCGAGCGCGCCGGGCCCGGTCTGTTTGTCCTGGTCGGGCCCCGGGTAGGGGGGCAGCGTCAGCCGACTATAGGAGGTAACCGGTGTCCACCGACGCGATCGTCCTGCTCAAGGAGGACCACAAGGAGATCCGCCGCCTGTTCAAGGCCTTCCAGGAGGCCGAGGAGGGACCGGCGAGCAAGCGCGGGAAGATCGTCGAGCAGATCCTCGAGGCGCTGACGGTGCACACCTACCTGGAGAACGAAGTGATGTACCCGGAGGTCCGCAAGCTGGTGCCCGACGTCGAGGACGACATCCTGGAGTCGTACGAGGAGCACCACGTCGCGGACGTGCTCTGCTTCGAGCTGTTCACCATGGACGCCGACGACGAGCGGTTCAACGCCAAGACGACGGTGCTGATCGAGAACGTGCTGCACCACGTCGAGGAGGAGGAGCAGGAGTGGTTCCCGAAGGTCCGGGAGGCGCTCGGCCGTAACCAGCTCCAGGAGATCGGCCAGCGGATGCTCGACCTGCGCCCGAAGGCCCCGAAGACGCCGACCGCCCCGAAGGCGCTGAAGAAGTCCCTCGATGCCGTGGTCGCCTGACACCGGCCGCGACGCGAGCGGGACCGCCCCGAGGCAGAGGGGCGGTCCCGCTCGCGTCGCGGGGTTCAGTCGCCGGGACCGGCGGCCCAACCCCGCAGGTCCGGGCCGGGCCGGTAGGATCGGCACGGGCCGTGACTGGCGCGTGGAGATGGAGCACCATCGGGGAGCGGCCTCGTCATGAGGACGCATGCCGAGCGCCTGGGCCTTCCGCACGTCACCTGGAGGTCGCATGTCGCGCAACGCCGAGTCCACCGCCTTCCGCAGCGCGCTGGAGGTCGTCCGCGGCGTCGAGCCGCGCGTCGCCGACGCCATCGCCGCGGAACTGGCCGACCAGCGCGAGTCGCTCAAGCTCATCGCCAGCGAGAACTACGCCTCCCCGGCGACGCTGCTGGCCATGGGCAACTGGTTCAGCGACAAGTACGCCGAGGGCACCGTCGGGCGCCGCTTCTACGCCGGCTGCCAGAACGTCGACACGGTCGAGGCGCTCGCCGCCGAGCACGCCCGCGAGCTGTTCGGCGCGTCCCACGCCTACGTGCAGCCGCACTCGGGCATCGACGCCAACCTGGTCGCGTTCTGGGCGATCCTGGCCGACCGGGTCGAGTCCCCCGCGCTGCGCAAGGCGCAGGCCCGGCAGGTAAACGACCTCACCGAGGCCGACTGGTTCGCGCTGCGCCGCGAGCTGGGCAACCAGCGGATGCTGGGCATGTCGCTGGATGCCGGCGGGCACCTCACCCACGGCTTCCGGCCGAACATCTCCGGCAAGATGTTCGACCAGCGCAGCTACGGCACCGACCCGGCCACCGGCCTGATCGACTACGACCGGGTGGCCGAGGCGGCCCGCGAGTTCAAGCCGCTGATCCTGGTCGCCGGTTACTCCGCGTACCCGCGTAAGGTGAACTTCCGGATCATGCGGGAGATCGCCGACTCGGTCGGCGCCACCTTCATGGTCGACATGGCCCACTTCGCCGGGCTGGTCGCCGGCAAGGTCTTCACCGGCGACTTCGACCCGGTGCCGCACGCGCACATCGTCACCACCACCACGCACAAGTCGCTGCGCGGCCCGCGCGGCGGCATGGTGCTCTGCGGCCCGGAACTGGCCGACCAGGTCGACCGGGGCTGCCCGATGGTGCTCGGCGGGCCGCTGCCGCACGTGATGGCCGCCAAGGCGGTCGCGCTGGCCGAGGCACGCCGCCCCGACTTCGCCGACTACGCCCAGCGGATCGTGGACAACGCGCAGGCGCTCGCCGACGGGCTGCTGCGCCGGGGCGCGACGCTGGTCACCGGCGGCACCGACAACCACCTGGTGCTCATCGACGTGTCCGGGTACGGCCTGACCGGCCGGCAGGCCGAGCAGGCGCTGCTGGACTCGGGCATCGTGACCAACCGCAACTCGGTGCCGCAGGACCCGAACGGCGCCTGGTACACCTCCGGCATCCGCATCGGCACCCCGGCGCTGACCACCCGGGGCCTCGGCGCCGCCGAGATGGACGCCACCGCCGAGCTGATCCACACCGTGCTCAGCCAGACCACGCCCGGCACCGGCCCGGACGGCGCGCCGTCGAAGGCGAAGTACGTGCTGGACCCGGCGGTCGCCGAGTCCGTCGGCAAGCAGGCCGCCGACCTGCTCACGCCGTTCCCGCTCTACCCCTCGGTCGACCTGGGCTGAGCGCCCGACAAGACGAAGCGGCACCCCGGGAGAAGGAGTCTCCCGGGGTGCCGGCGGTTACGGGGTCAGCGCAGCGGGCGCTTCAGGTGGTAGCGGTGGACCTCGGTGCTGCCCTGCACGTTGTTCACGTCCTCGGCGGCGGAGACCAGTTCCCAGCCCTCCCGGCCGACCCGGTTCAGGTGCGCGATGGCGGTGTCGCCGTACGCGGTCACGTCGGTGCGTGACCCGTCCGGGCCGTACCACACGAACGAGACGTGGAAATTGCGTCCCTGACCCTGATACCGACGAACGAGCAACGCGTACTCCCAGGCAACCATTGGTCCATTATCAACAGACGAACGGCGTCAGGAAACACGTAGTGTGCCGGAACCCTGACACTCCGGCGTCACGCCGCCGGACATGGTGTCCGTGACCAGCGTGGCGAGCCGGTCCAGCCCGAGATCGATCGACTCCGGTGTGACAGCGCTCACCGACAGCCGCAACGCATTCACCGGCGTGCCCGCATCGTAGAAGTGGGCCATCGGCGTCCAGAGCACGCCGTACTCGCGAGCCGAGCGGTGCAGCAGCGCGTCGTCGACCGGGAACGGGACGCTCACCACCACGAAGAAGCCGCCCGCCGGGACGGTCCAGGTGACCGGACTGCCGGCCGGGAAGCGCCGGGCCAGGCCGTCGACCAGGTGGCGCAGGTTTCGGGCGTACGCGGCCCGTTCCCGCACGTTCGCGGCCACCAGCGAGCAGTCGTGCGCCAGCAGCGCGCCGCCGATCACCGCCTGGCTGATCGGTGACGTGTTCACCGTGACCATGCTCTTGATCTTGGCGAGGTGGTCGGCGAGCGGGGCCACGGTGCCGTCGGCCTCCCCCACCCGCTGGTCGGCGACCACGTAGCCGACCCGGGCACCGGGCAGCACGGTCTTGGCGAACGAGCCGAGGTAGACCACCCGGCGCGCGGTGTCCAGCGCCTTGAGCGTGGGCCGCCGCGCGGTGCCGTCGGCCGGGAACAGGCCGTACGGGTTGTCCTCGATCAGCAGCAGGTCCTCCTCGGCGGCCAGTTCCAGCAGCCGCCGCCGCTGCCCGGTGCCCATGCTGACGCCGGACGGGTTGGCGAAGTCGGGCATCACGTAGCAGGCCCGGGGCGTCAGCCCTTCCGCGCGGGCGCGGCGCACCCCGGCGCGCAGGTCGGCCAGGTCGACGCCGTCGGGCCCGCCGGCCACCGGGCGCACCGGCAGGTCGACCAGGCGGGCCGCGCCGGTGAGCCCGACGTACGTGGGCGCGACAGCGAACAGCACGTCCGCCGGGCCGGTCCGCAGCGCGCGCAGCACCAGGAACATCGCCTCCTGGCAGCCGACTGTCACCACTATCGACTCCGGGTCGACGGTGAGCCCCTCGTCCACGGCGAGGTGCCGGGCGATCAGGTGGTGCACGACGCCCTTGGTCCGGCCGTACTGCAGCAGCGTCCGGTCCACGCCGGCCCGGTCCAGCCCGACGTCCTCGGCGAGGTGGCGGCGGAAGCGGTCCAGGTGCGTGTGCAGCACCGCGGAGTCGAAGAACTCCTCGTACGGCCGCCCGGCCGCCAGCGACACCGCGTCCGGGTAGTGCTGCGCCACCTCGTTGAGGAAGTTCATCGAGTTCAGCGCCGGGTCGCCGACACTGCCGTGCAGCGCCGTGACGGCCAGGTCGACCGGTTCCACGTCAGCCTCCGATCCGGGTGCGCAGCCGCCGGGCCGAGGCCGGGTCCGGGCAGCCGCTGAGGATGAGCGCGTCGCGCAGTTCCGCCGCGAGCAGCGCGAGCGCCGCCTCGGCGCCGGCCCGGCCACCGGCGGCCAGGGCCCAGAGCAGCGGCCGGCCCAGCAGCACGCCGTCCGCGCCGAGCGCCAGCGCGCGCAGCACGTCGACGCCGCCGCGGACGCCGCTGTCCAGCAGCACCGCGCACCGCCGGTCGACCGCCTCGACCACCTCGGGCAGCACGGCCGCGCTGGCCGGGGCGGCGTCGAGCTGCCGGCCGCCGTGGTTGGAGACCACCACGGCGTCCACGCCGGCGTCCGCCGCGCGGACCGCGTCGCGCGCGTCCAGGATGCCCTTGACCAGCAACGGCACCCGGGTACGCTCCCGCAACCACTCCAGGTCCGCCCAGCTCAGCGCCGGGGCGAAGACCGCGCCGGTGTGCACCGCCACCGCCGACACGCCGGGGGTGCCCTGGTGCGCCAGGTCGTCCCGGCCGCCGGGCAGGTTCGCGGCGGTGACGTGCGGCGGCAGCGCGAACCCGTTGCGGACGTCGCGCAGGCGCCGCCCGAGCACCGGCACGTCCACAGTCACCATCACCGCCGCGCAGCCGGCCGCCGACGCCCGGTCGAGCAGGTCGGCCACCAGCGCCCGGTCGCGCAGCCAGTACAGCTGGAACCACACCGTCGCGCCGGTCGCCGCGATCTCCTCGATCGGCGTGCTGGCCAGCGTGCTGGCCACGTAGGGCACGCCCGCCGCGCGGGCCGCCGCCGCGAGCGCGGGCTCGCCGTCGGGGTGCAGCAACCGCTGGTACGCCATCGGCGCGACAGCCACCGGCAACGCGGCCCGGCCGCCGGGCAGCGCCGCCTCGGTGGACGGGTCGTCCACGCCGGCCAGCATCCGGGGCAGCACCGCCACCCGATCGAGCGCGGCCCGGTTCGCGGCCAGGGCGGTCTCGGCGCCGCTGCCGCCGTCGACGAAGTCCCACACGTCGGGCGGCAGCACCGCCCGGGCCAGCGCGGCGAAGTCGGCCAGGCTGACCGGCGGCACGAAGCCGTCCGCCGCGTCGCCGGGCGGCTGCGTGTCGCGTGCCGGATCAGCCATGGCCGCCCGCGCCCACCGTGTTCCCGGCCGGGTCCACGCCCGCAGCGGACTCGCCCGCGCCGGGCGTGCGGTCGAGCCCGAACGTGCGGCGCAGGAAGGCGGCGGCCCGCTCCTGGGCCTGCCGGCCCGCGTCGAACACGCCGGGCATGGCGAAGAACCCGTGCACCATCCCCGGGTAGTGGGCCGTCTCGGTGGGCACGCCGGCCTCGCCCAGCCGCTCGGCGTACCGCCGGCCCTCGGCGCACAGCGGGTCGTACCCGGCGGTGATCACGAGCGCCGGGGGCAGGCCACCCAGGTCCTCGGCGAGCAGCGGAGACGCCAGCGGGTGCGCCGCGTCGCCCGGGTCGGCCAGGTAGTGGCTCCGGTACCAGCCCACCGAGTGCCTGTTGAACAGCATCGGGTCCTCGTCGTCGCCGGGGCGGTGCCCGGGCCGCTGGTCGGTGTTCGGATAGACCAGCAGCTGGGCGGCGAGCCGGGGACCGCCGTCGGCGCGGGCCAGCAGCGTCACCGCGGCGGCCAGGTTCCCGCCCGCGCTGTCCCCGCCGACCGCCAGCCGGTCCGGGTCGACGCGGAACTCGGCGGCGTGCGCGGCGAGGTGCCGCACCGCGGCATGGCAGTCCTCCACCGCCGCCGGGAACGGATGCTCCGGGGCGAGCCGGTAGCCGACCGTCACGGTCTGCGCGCCGGTCAGGTTGACCAGCCGCCGGCAGATTCCGTCGGCGGTGTCGACGCTGCCGAGGGTCCAGCCGCCACCGAAGAAGTAGACGAGCGTCGGCAGCGGGCCGTCGCCGTCCGGCCGGTGGATCCGCACCGGCAGCGGCCCGGCCGGGCCGGGCACCGTCGTGTCGCGTACCTCGGCGACCGGCTCGACCGCGCCGGAGCCGGCACGGATCGCGGCGAGGTCGGCGGCGCGGGCCTCGGCCAGGGTCTGGGTGTAGAGCGGCACGGTCCCGGCGGCGGCCCGCGCGGTCCGCCACGCGACCACCTGCGGATCGAGTGTCATCCGGCCTCCCCTGTGGTGACGAAGAGCTTGTCGATGCCGCGCAGGAACAGGCTCCCGCTGTACGTGTACGGCTGGGTGACGGCCAGCCGCGGGAAGCGCGCGAACAGGCGCGGCAGCGCCAGCCGGCCCTCCAGCCGGGACACCGCCGAGCCGAGGCAGAAGTGCAGCCCGACGCCGAAGGCCAGCGACGGCGGGCCGGGACGGCGCGGGTCGAAGCGGTCCGGGTCGGGGAACCGGGCCGGGTCGCGGTTGGCGGCGGCGATCAGCAGCAGCACGTTGTCGTCCCGGTCGACCGGCACGCCGCCGAGGTCGACGCCGGCGGGCGCGGAGCGGGCCAGGAAGTGCACCGGGCTCTCCATCCGCAGCACCTCCTCCACGCAGCCCCGGGCCAGCGCGTCGTCACCGGGTAGCGCGGCGGTCACGTCCGGGTGGTCCAGCAGCAGCGGCAGGCCGTTGCTGAACATGTAGACGGTGGTGACGAAGCTGGCGTTGAACAGCACGATCAGGTTACTGATCAACTCGTCCTCGGTGAGGTCGACGCCGCCCGCGTCGAGCACCTCGACCAGCCCGCTGATCAGGTCGTGACCGGGCGTACGGCGCCGGTGGGCGATCAGGTCGCGGTAGTAGACGCGCAGCTCCTCGGCGGCCTGGTTGGCCCGGGCCAGCCGCTCCGGCGTCTTGCCGGACACGTCCATGTACTCGTCGATCCAGTCGACCCGCTGCCGGTACCAGGCCAGGTCGGCCGGGGGCAGGCCGATGAACTCGGCCATCACCAGCGCCGGGACCGGGTACGCGAAGTCGGCCACGAAGTCCACCTCGTGCCCGTCGGCGCCCACCTCGGCCATGTGGTCCAGGCGTTCGGCGACGACCCGCTCGATCACCGGCTCCAGCGCGACCAGCCGGCGCGGGGTGAACGTCTTCGCGAACACCGCGCGCATCCGGGTGTGGTCGGGCGGGTTGACGAACATCATCGACGTCAGGAACGTCCGCAGGATCTCCTGGTCCTCCCAGCCGGGCGGGAAGCCCTTGTACCAGCCGGGATCGCGCAGGATCTGGTCCACCATGTCGTACCCGCCGGCCACCGCGCTGACGGTGCTGTGCTCGGCGCGGGCCGGAACGGCGTTTATCGGCCCGTGCTCGTGCAGGGCCGCGTAGAAGGGATAGGGGTTCTGCCGGCCCTGTTCGCTGTAGAGCCCGGTCAGGATCTCGCTGACGTCCACTGTCTTTCCTCCCCAGGAAAACGGCGGCGGGGGCGGCGTCGTGTCGACCGCCGCCCCCGCCCGGTGTCACAGTCCGAGCAGCTTCAACGGCACCGCGTTCGCCATCGCCGCGGCTCCGGTGTCGTTCGGGTGGATGTGGTCACCCGAGTCGTACGCCGGCAGCAGCCGGCTGGGCTGCGCCGGGTCGCGCATCACCGCGTCGAAGTCGACGACGCCGTCGAACTCGGCCCGGCCGGGCCCGCGCAGCCAGGTGTTGACGGCCTGCCGGGTGGCGTCCTTCTCCGGCGTCCACACGCCCGGCCCGCCGTTGCCCTCGTACGGCATGAGCGTGCCGGCGATGCTGGTCAGGCCGCGCGCCTGGACCTGCCGGTTGAGCTGGCGCAGCGAGGCGATGATCGCCTCCGGGCTGTCGCCGTTCATCCAGATGTCGTTGATGCCCAGGTGGGTGATGACGGTACGCACCCCGGTCTGCGGGAACACGTCCTCGTTGAGCCGGGCCAGCGCGTTTGGGCCCAGCTCGTAGTAGCCGGGGAAGTCGCCCGCGCCGGGCTCGGTGCCCTCGTGGTTGAGCCGGTTGCCGGCCAGGCTGAGGTTGAGCACGCCCGGCGTACGCGGCTCCGGGCGGGCGTCGATCAGCCGCTTGGCGAGCAGGTCCGGCCAGCGGCGGTCGGCGTTGACGGTGCTGCCGTTGCCGTCGCTGATGGAGTCGCCGAGCACCACCACGGAGCCGGGCGTCACCTTGCGCTCCACGTCGATGCCGGACAGGAACATCCAGCAGCAGTTGGGCCGGATGGTGAAGCCGGCGCCGTCGGCCGCCGAGGTGAGGTCGGTGGCGCCGATGAAGTTGGTGACCCGGGACTGGCCGTGGAACGTGACCGGCCCGGTGAGCACCGGGAAGTACAGGGTGACCACCAGGTCCTCCTGCTCGGCCACCGGGAAGGCCACCGGGTCGCTGAGCAGCTCGGCGCCCTTGTTGATGGTCGCCGAGCCGGCGCCGGAGAAGGTCAGCTGGCGGACGCTGGCCGGGACGATGTCGGACAGGTCGTCGGGGGTGGCGGTGTTCGGCCGGGCGATGGTGGCGCGGCCGACCTGGATGGCCTGCTGGCCGTAGAGGTTGGTCAGCCGTACCCGCAGGCGCGGCCCGCCCACCGAGGTCTGCACGGTCATCCGGATGCTCTGGTTGTTCAGGCCGGTCTCGGTCAGGCCCACGGTGTTCCCGCGGGTCACCGCCGCGGCCCAGGTCCCGGCCCACTCGGCGCGCCCGTGCCCGGCGCGGTCGGTGTCGGTCGGGCCGGCGCTCGCGGTGACCGCCGGGGTGGCGGCGATCAGGAGCGTTACGGCGGAAGCTATGACGTGCCATCTCTTCGGGGTCGGCATCGATCCTCCATGGTCGGCAGCCCCGGGCGTGACGCGGTCGGCGGCACCGGCCCGGGCGATGGACCGGAAACTAGCTTCCGGCGGTGACGAGCGTCAATCAACCTGATCGACATGATCAAATGCCCACGTCGCGGGACGCAGCGACGATCGGCTCTGTCCGCGGTGGACCGCCGCTGCCTAGGCTCGGAAGCTGGCGGCGGTGCGGTCGCCGACCTGGCACCTGCCGTCATGTCCCGGCCCTGACCTGGCCGGACGCCGCTCGCGGACCATGATGGGGGCTGCCCGATGACCGACCGGCCGAACTATGTGCACGAGGCGCTGGAGCTCTTCGCCGGCTTCGGCGACCGGGAGGCGCTCGTCGGCGGCGGACGCCGCCTCACCTACCCCCAGGTCGCCGCGCGGGTGCGCGGCCTGGCCGCCGCGCTGCGCCGGCACGGGGTACGCCCCGGCGCGGCAGTGCTGGTGATGCTCGGCAACACGGTCGAGGGTCCGTTGCTGCAACTGGCGCTGCACCTGCTGGGCTGCCGGAGCATGTGGGTCGCCCCGGTGACCTCGCGGCGGGAGGTCGACGAGTTCGTCGCGCTGTCCGCGCCGGAGGCGTTCGTGTACGACCCGCGCGACCCGCAGGCGGTCCAGATCGCGGCCGGGCTGTCCGACGTACCGGTGCTCTGCCTCGGCCCCGGCGGCGCCGGACCGGACCTGACCGCGACGGCCGGCGAGCCGGCCGCGGAGCTGCCCGCCGACGCGCCCGCGCCGGAGTCGTTCCTGCAGACCAGCGGCACCACCGGCACGCCGAAGCTGGTGCACCACCGGGAGAGCTTCTACCGGCAGGTCCTCGCCCTGGCCGCCGACTTCCGGGGCGCCGGGTTCCCGCTGCTGCGGCACCTGTCACACTCACCGATGTGGCTGGCCAGTGGCCAGATCACCACGCTGTTCAACCTGTTCACCGGCGGCGTGCTGTTCCTGCGCGAGCAGTGGGACCCGGCCGCGTTCATCGCGACAGTGGACGCCGAGCGGCTCACCTCCACGTTCGTCACCCCGCCGATGCTCTACGAGGTGCTCGACCACCCCGACCTGCCGGGCGCCGACTTCTCCGCCATGTTCATGTTCAACGTGGGCGCCGGGCCCGCCGCGCCCGCCCGGCTGCGCCAGGCCATCGCCCGCTTCGGCCCGTGCCTGCGCATCGTGTACGGCCTCAGCGAGGCGGTGGTCATCTGCGCGCTGCCCGGGCTGACCGAGGACCCGGAGCACCCGGAGCGTCTGCGCTCCTGCGGCCGCCCGTACGGCGACGTGACGGTGGAGATCCGCGACGCCGACGGCAAGGTGCTGCCGCCCGGCGCCGACGGCGAGGTGTGGGTCCGGACGAAGCTGAGCTTCGCCGGCTACCACGGCCGGCCGGAGCTGACCGCGGAGACGCTCGTCGACGGCTGGGTCCGCACCCGCGACATCGGCCACCTCGACGCCGACGGCTACCTCTACCTGGTCGACCGGTTGCAGGACCGGATCCTCACCCGGGCGCGCAGCTGGCCGATCTACTCCCGCCCGATCGAGGACGTGCTCGCCGGCCATCCCGAGGTGCGGGCCGCCGCCGTGATCGGCGTGCCGGACCCGGTGGCCGGGGAGCTGCCGTACGCGTACGTGGTGCCGGCGCCCGGCGCGTCGGTGACCGGCGAGGAGCTGATCGCGCTGGTGGTGCGGGAGCTGAGCGAGACGTGGGCGCCCGGCGCCGTGGAGTTCGTGGACGCGCTGCCGCTGAACCGGTCCGCGAAGGTGGACAAACGGGCGCTTCGGGCCCGGTACGCCGCCGCGCATCCCGCCGACGCCGACTCGCTGGGCACCGTGATCGGCAGCTCGGCATGAACCCGCGCCGGGAGTTGTACACCCTGGTCGGCGCCGACCTGCTGTCCAACCTCGGCACCCGGATCTCCGTGGTGGCCATCCCCTGGCTGGTGCTGGAGACCACCGGCAGCCCCACCAAGATGGGACTCGTCGCGGCGGCGGAGACGCTGCCGTACATGCTCTCCAGCGCGCTGGCCACGCCGTGGGCGGACCGCTTCGGGGTACGCCGTACCTCCGTGTTCGTGGACGCGGCGAGCGCCGTCGCGATGGCGGTGGTGGCGCTGGCCCCCTGGCTCGGGTTCGGCACGCTGCTGGTCCTGGTGGCGGTCGCCGGCGGGCTGCGCGGCATCGGCGACCGGGTCAAGCACGTACTGTTCAAACCGGCCGCCGAGCGGGCCGGGGTGCCGCTGATCCGGCTCACCAGCGCCTACGACGGCCTGGCCCGGGGCATGACGCTGTTCGGCGCGGTGCTCGGCGGACTGCTCATCGACTGGGTCGGGCTGACCCGGGCCATCTGGATCGACGCGGCCACGTTCGCGGTCTGCGCGCTGCTCATCGGCGTGCTGGTCCGGCCGCCCGCGCCGGCGCAACCCGCACCCCGGGAGCGCTACCTGCGGGCGCTGCGCGGCGGCTTCGCGTACCTGCGCACCGACCGGACGCTGATGATCATGCTGATCGTGGTCTCGGTGTCGAACATGTTCGCCAACGCCAGCGTCGCGGTCTGGATCCCGCTCTGGGTCAACCAGGTGCTCGGCGACCCGGCCGGCTTCGGCCTGCTGCTCGGTGTGTTCTCGGGCGGCGCGCTGCTGGGCAACGTGCTGTTCACGATGTTCGGCACCCGGCTGCCCGCCGGGACGACGTTCGCGCTGGGGCTGACGCTCAGCGGCGCGCCCCGGCTGCTCGCGCTGGCGCTCAGCGACGATCTGGTCGTGGTGCTGGTGGTGACGTTCCTGTCCGGCATCGGCATCGCGGCGGTGAACCCGCTGCTCGGCGCGGCGCTCTACCAGCGGGTGCCGGGCGAGCTGCAGACCCGGGTGCTGGGCATCTCCGGGTCGGTGGCGTTCCTCGGCCTGCCCGTCGGTGCGCTGCTCGGCGGCTGGTCGGTGGCGCTGCTCGACCTGACCCCGGCGCTGCTGGTGATGTCGGTGGTCTGCCTGGTGCTGACCGTGGGGCCGCTGCTGCTGACCCGCGCGTCCCGCCGCCCGGCCCCGGAACCGGCGACCCCCACGCCGGTCTGAGGCGGGGTGTCGGTGGGCGGCGGTAGGGTCGGGGCCATGGCGACCTGGGACGACGTGCGGCGCATCGCGCTGGCCCTGCCGGAGACCACCGAGCGCGGCTCGTACGACGACCTGCCCGCCTGGCGGGTGCGCGACAAGATGTTCGTCTGGGACCGGCCGCTGCGCCGCAGCGACCTCGAAGCGCTCGGCGACGCCGCGCCGGACGGCCCGATCCTCGGCGCCCGGGTGCCCGACCTGGGCGCCAAGGAGGCGCTGCTCGCCGACGACCCGGCGGTCTACTTCACCACGCCGCACCTCGTCGGCTACCCGGCGGTGCTGGTCCGGCTCGACCGGATCGCCGTGGACGACCTGACCGAGCTGATCACCGAGGCGTGGCACACCCGCGCGCCGAAGCGCCTCGCCGCCGCGCACCGGGCCGGGGCCGCGTGAGCCGCCCGGTGGACGCCGTCGTCTTCGACATGGACGGCACGCTCATCGAGTCGCACGAAGTGGTGCCGGCGGCGTACCGGGCGGCGGTGCGGGCCGGTGGCGGCCCGTCGTACACCGACGCCGAGGTCATCGCCGGCTACTCGATCGGCTCCCCGTCCGACCTGCTGACGCACCTGCTCCGGCGCCCCGCCACCGCCGCTGACCTCGACCGCTACCACACCGAACTGGCCGCGACGGCCGGGCGGGTGAGCGTCTACCCCGGAGTCGCGGAGATGCTCGCCGACCTCGCCGCCCGGGTGCCGGTGGGCGTGTTCACCGGCGCGAGCCACCGGGCGGCGGAGATCATGCTCGACCGGGTCGGCCTGCTCGGTCACTTCCGGGTCGTGCTCGGTGGCGACCAGGTCACCCGCCCCAAACCGGCGCCCGAGGGCGTCGAGGTGGCCTGCCGGCGGCTCGGCGTGCCGGCCGGCCGGGCCGCGTACGTGGGCGACTCGCCGCTGGACCTGCGGGCCGCCCGCAGCAGCGGCGCGGTGGCGGTGGCCGCCGCGTGGGGCCATCAGTACGATCCGGCCGAACCGGCCGACCTCAACCTGGCCCGGCCCGGCGAACTGCTGACCCTGCTGAGCTGAGCCCCTTTTCCCGCGCCGGGCGCTCGGCTAGCCTGCCGATCATGGCATCGACGTTGACCGAGGCGACTGATCCGTGGTGCCTGCGTCCGGGCGAGGCCACCGAGCTGCTGCGCGGGCACCCGTGGCGCCGGTTCGTGGTGCTCGGCGACAGCGTCGCGGAAGGACTGTGCGAGCCGGTCGACGGCTACCCGGACCTCCAGTGGGCCGACCGGATCGCCGCCGAGCTGCGCGCCGTCCGGCCGGAGCTGGCGTACCTGAACCTGGGGCGGCGCGGGCTGCGCGCGCACGAGGTGCGGGCGGCCCAGCTGGCCGACGCGCTGGCCTTCGCACCGGACCTGGCCCTGGTGGTGTGCGGCGGCAACGACGCGTTCCGGTCCGCCTACGACCCCGACGCGGTCGACGCCGAGCTGACCGCCATGATCACCGCGCTGCGGGAAGCGGGGGCGGACGTGATCACGGTGGGCATGTTCGACGTCTCGCACAGCCCAGCCGTGCCGGAGACGCTGCGCGCGGGCCTGGGCGAGCGGATGCGCCGGCTGTCCCGGCACACCCGCGGCGTGGCCGAGCGGCTGGGCACGCTGCACGTGCACCTGACCGACCATCCGCTGGTGGCCGACCCGTCGCTGTACAGCAGCGACGGGCGGCACGGCAGCGCCCGCAGCGACGCGATAGCCACAGCCGAAACCCTGAGAGTCCTGGCCACCCACCTCCCCCACCCCTGACCGCGCCCTCCCCCTCCCCCTTACCCGCGCCCGGCGCCCTCGGCCCGGATCCACGTTGTTGACCAAGGAGTTTGGGGTCGGTGACGCGCCCCGATGAGGACACGAACTCCTTGATCAACGGGGCAAGGGCGGCCGGGGAGGGGGTCAGTCGGTTAGGAGGATGCCGGTCAGGAGGACGCCTCGGGCCAGGTTGAGGACCTCGTCGCAGCCCGGGTAGCCGACCCGGGCCAGCGCGCCGGAACCGGTACGGCCGAACAGGTACGGGGCGAGGCTGTACGGGACATCGGCGGTGACCGTCTCACCGGTCTCGATCTGCACGAAGTCCATCGCCACCCGGTCCGCCTCGTGGTAGCGCTGCAGGATGTTGCCGCCCTCGGCGATCGCCGCGCGCACCCCGTCCGCCCACGCCACAGCCGTCATCTCGCGGCCGATCAGCACCCCGTGCCCGGCCGATCCGCCGGCCGGCTTGGCCACCAGGTCGGCCTGTTCGGCCAGCGCCCGGTCGAGCTGGTCGGCGGTGAGCGCGACGGTGTGCGGCACGTACCGGCGGATCAGCGTCCGGTCGTCCTCCGGCAGCAGGTCCAGATCCTCCCAGAGCCAGGCGTAGTTGAGCTTGTTGCTGAGCAGCCAGGCGGCGCTGCTGACGAACATCGGCAGCGTGCCGGCGGCGAGCGCGCCGGCGACCGCGTCCAGGCCGGGGCTGGGGGTGACCCGGTTCGGCACGAACAGCCGGAACAGGGCGTCCACCGGGGCGCCGCCGACGACCAGGCGGCTCTGCGCGTCCAGGCCGGCGGTCGCGACCGGGGCGATGACCAGGTCGATGCCGAACGGGCGGGCCTGGTCGATCAGCGGGGACAGGATCCGGATGAACGTCTCCGGGTCGTCCAGTCCCGGGTAGTCGGCGTCGAAGTCCATCAGCAGCGCCACCCGCGCGCCGTCGGCCAGGCCGAGCGTGTCCCGGATGGCGGCGAACCGCTGGTCCAGCAGGGACGGCGCGGGCCGCGCGCCGTCGAGCAGGTCATGGGTACGGTACAGCTCGGCGTACCGCTGGATGACGGTGTCGGCGTCGAAGCCGCCGCCGAGGCTGCTGTCGATGTTGTACTCGACGATGCACGGCACGCCGCCGGAGAACAGCACGTCCGGCCGGTACGCGGCGAGCAGCCCTTCGTGCAGTTCCTCCTCCGGGTCGAGCAGCCGGGTTTCCCCCTCCGGCACGTCGAGGAGCCGTTGCAGCTCACCGGCGGTGCGGGCACGGCGCCGGCAGGCTTCCAGGATGAGCTGGGCGATGCGGTCGCAGACCTCGTTCAGCTCGCCGAACGCGTCGGCGGTGAAGACGGGCGGACGGGCCAGCCGCCACTGCTTGTTGTACGTGGCCCGGCCGTGGAAGATCTTCTCCCAGGCCGCGGCGCCGGTGGTCACCATCGCGGTACGGGTGGACTCGGGCAGGTCGGTCCACGCCTGGCCGAGTGGCGGCCACGTGTAGTTCGGGTCCATCGTTCATCCGTCCTTGAGGGTCAGTTGGATGGCGGCGGTGAGCTGGTCGCGGCCGGGTTGCACGGCCCGGTCCAGGGCCGGGGCGAAGGGCAGCACGGCACCGTCGGGGCGGGTGACCCGCCGGGGTGGCGCGGCCAGCCGGACCCGCTCGACCACGGTGGCGATGATCTCCCCGGCGATGCCGCAGGAGCGGTTGCCGTCGTCGACTACCACCAGCCGCCCGGTGCGGCTCACCGACTCGACCAGGCCGTCCCAGTCGAAGGGGTAGAGCGTGCGGGGGTCGAAGACCTCCACCGACGCCTGCCCGGCGAGTTCCTCGGCGACGGCGAGCGCGTCGTGCACCAGGTGTCCGACGGCCACCACCGTCACGTCGGCGCCGGGGCGGCGGACGATCCCGCGGCCCAGCGGCACCGGCGTCAGGTCGGTGACGTCGGCGCGCAGGTCCAGCGCGCCGGCCGGGGCGAAGACCACCACCGGGTCGTCGCAGCGGATCGCGGAGACCAGCAGCCCGTACGCGTCGGCCGGGGTGGCCGGTACGACTGTGGTCACCCCGACGTGGGCGAACAACGCGTACGGGTGGTCGGAGTGCTGCCCGGCCCAGCCGGTGCGGGAGCCGGAGCCGGGCACCACGTAGGTGACCGGCACCGCGCACTGGCCGCCGGTCATCAGCGGGAACTTGTGCGCGTGGTTGACGATCTGCTCGAAGACCAGGAACAGCAGCGACGGGATCTGGAACTCCACCACCGGGCGGGCCCCGGCCAGCGCCGCGCCGGTGGCGAAGCTGGTGAACGCCTGCTCGGACAGGGGCGTGTCGCGGACCCGTTCCGGGCCGAACTTCTTCAGCAGGCCGGTGGTGACGTTCGCGGCGGCCACCCGGATGTCCTCGCCGAGCACCACGACCGACTCGTCGCGGGCCATCTCGTCGGCGAGCGCCCGGGTGAGCGCCCTGCGGTAGGAGAGCCGGGGCATCAGCCACCTCCGGTCCGGGCGGTGAGCCCGCTGGCGTACAGGTGGTCCAGGGCGGTCGCCGGGTCGGGGTGCGGACCGGCGAGCGCGTATTCGACGGCGGCGTCCAGTTCCGCCTCGACGGCGGCGTCCACCTCGGCCCGTACCGCCGGGTCGAGTCGCGCTCCGGCGATGTCGACGGGATCGCGGGACCGGCCCTCGGCCACCTCTTCCGGCGGCCGGTAGTCGAGGCGTACCTGATGTTCGAACGTGTGGTGGGCGTCGAAGCGGTAGGTGCGGGCCTCGACCAGCTCGGGGCCGCCGCCGGCGCGCATCCGCGCGACGGCGGCGGCGGTGACCTCGCGTACCGCTTCGGGGTCCTGCCCGTCGACGGCGACCGCCGGCATGCCGAAGGCGGCGGCCCGCCCGGCGATGGTGCCGGCGACCGCGCCCTCGACGGGCATGGTGGTGGCGTAGCCGTTGTTCTCGCAGACGAACAGCACCGGCACCCGCCAGAGCGCGGCCAGGTTGAACGCCTCCAGGAGCATGCCCTCGTTGACCGCGCCGTCGCCGAAGAAGGTGGCGCCGACGATGTCGGCGCCGCGCCGCCGGCGCTCCCACACCGCTCCGGTGAGGATCGCGCCGGCGGCTCCGACGATGGCGTTGGCGCCGAGGACGCCGACGCCGAAGTCTGCGGCGTGCATCGACCCGCCCCGGCCCCGGTTGAGCCCGGTGACCCGGCCGCACAGCTCGGCCAGCATCCGGGCCGGGTCGGCGCCCTTGGCGAGCACGTGCCCGTGCCCGCGGTGGGTGCCGGTGACCAGGTCCTCCCGGTCCAGCGCCGCGCAGACGCCGGCGGCGATCCCCTCCTGACCGAGGTACGGGTGGATGCCACCGACGATCTGTCCGGCGCGGACCAGCTCGATCGCGCGCTCCTCGAAGCGGCGGATCAGCCGGACCGTCCGGTAGAGCCGGAGCGGGTCGGAGCCGGTCACGCCGGACGGCCCTCCTTGACGGCGGCGAGGATGTCGTCCCAGAGGCGGGCGCGGGCGGCCAGCGCGGCGTTCACCGTGTCGGCGCACTCCTGCCACTTGGTGTCGTCGTCGCCGCACAGGTCGGCCAGCATCTGCATGGCCATCGGGGTGTGCTGCTCGCCGTCGACCTCGATGTGCCGCTCCAGGTAGTCGACGAACTTGTTGAGCCGGTTGCTGCGCTCGTTGACGGCGACGACCTGGGTGAACATCTCCGGGATGAGGTCCTCGCGGCCGAACGCGAACGCCGCGGCCTGGCAGTGCACCGGGGTGGTCTCGATGATCCGCCAGGTGGTGCCGGCGAACGCGGCCGACGCCGCGGGTACGCCCGCCGCGCCGAGCGCCTCGGTGACCGGCGTGCCGTCGCGCAGCAGGTCGACGAGCTTGTTCACGGCCGTGGTGTCGGCGCCGGCCTCGGTCATGCCTTGCACGTACAGTTCGAAGTGGCTGATGTAGCCGTCGCCCAGCTCGTCGCTCTCCTCGACCATGACGATGTCGTTGATCAGGCGGCGGCTGCCGGTCGGGCCGGTCGGGATCCACGGCACCGTGACGCAGGTGAGCTGCCGCTGCAGCGACTTCAGCAGGGACATGAAGTCCCAGACCGCGAAGACGTGGTGCTCCATGAACGTGACGAGCGCGTCGTGGGTGTCGAGGTTGGCGTAGAGCGGGTGCTTGACCACCACGTCGCGGCGCTCGGTCACCGCCCGCTCGAGTCGCTCGATGCCCGGGTGCGTCTTACCCCAGTCGTACCGTGACATTGTCAGCCTCCCTGCTGGGCGCGGTCGCGCCAGATGACCGGGCAGTAATCGGGGTCCGCGTAGTCCGGCCGGCCCTCGTGGGTGCGGCGGACCAGCACGTCGTGGTTGTACGCGGCGAGCGTGCCGTCGGAGAGCGGATACTCCCGCCAGGCGTTGTCGCCGTCCTGCAGGTGCAGCGAGATGGCCCGGCGGGGCCGCCCGCTGACGTTCGCACCGCTGCCGTGGTAGGTGCGGCAGTGGTGGAAACTCATGTGTCCCTTGGGGATCACCATGGGGATCTTGCGGATCGTCGCCCCGTTGTACGCCGCGTTCTCGGCGAGCATGACTTCGAGCTGGTCGCGGTCCCGGTCGGCGAAGTGCCGCACCACCGTGTCGTCGGCGCCGATCTCCCGCCAGCGGTGGGAGCCGTCGACCATGGTGATGGTGCCCATCTCCTCGCCGCAGTCGTGGAACGGGATGAACGCGGTGAGCATGTTCTCCGACGACGAGGACGCCCAGTAGTGCTTGTCGAAGTGCCAGGGCACGATGTTCGACGGCTCACCGGCGATCGGCGGCTTCCAGATCAGCGTGGACTGGAAGATGCGGATCTCGGTGGCCTGCGCCAGCCGGGCGGCGACCGCCCCGATCAGCGGTTTGCGCAGGATGCGCGCGATGCCGTCGTGTTCGTGGTGCACGTAGTCGTTGTGCCGCTGCACGTCGCCCTTGGCCGGCTCCCAGTAGGCCAGCTTCGGCGGCCGCACCGGCAGCCGCCGGTCGCGTTCCCCGGCGTAGTAGCTGTCGGTGGCGGCGACCAGCTCGTCCACCTCGTCGTCGGTGAGCAGCTTCTTCGACAGGTACCAGCCGTGCTCGGCGTAGTGCCGGACGTCCTCGTCGGAGGGAAGCAGCGCCTCCTCCTCGGCGGTCAGCCCGGGATCGATGGTGGTCATGCCCCTACCCCTCCGGCCGCGGCAGCAGGGGTCGCCCCCGCCGCGGCCAGCTCGCGTTCCTTGGCCTCGTAGAGCGCCTTGATGTTGCCGCTGCCGAAGGTGCGCGCCCCGCGCCGCTCGATGAGTTCGAGGAAGAGGGTGCGGCGCACGTGCATCGACTCGGTGAAGATCTGCAGCAGCTGCCCGTCGTGGTCGGAGTCGACCAGGATGCTCAGCTCGCGCAGCCGGTCCACCGGCGCGTCGAGGCGGCCGACCCGCTGCTCCAGGCCGTCGTAGTAGGCGCCGGGCGTGCTGGCGAACCGCACCCCGCGCCCGGCGAGCGCGCCGACGGCGGTGACGATGTCGTCGGTGCGCAGCCCCAGGTGCTGCACTCCGGCGCCGGCGTGCCAGCGCAGGAAGTCCTCGATCTGGCCGGGCCGGGCGCTCGTGTCCGGCTCCAGCAGCACCAGCGTGACCTTCCCCGACGGGCTCTGCACCACCTTGGAGTTCATCGCCTGACCGGCGACCTCGATGTGCTCGGTGAAGATGTCGGCGAAGCCGAACACCTTCTCGTAGTGCGCGACGATCTCGTCGAGCTGCCCCGGCGGTACGCAGACGGCCAGGTGGTCCACCTCGGCCAGCAGCTCGTCGCCGTCCGGCGCGGCCACCGGCTCGATCGCCCCGGGCAGGAACACCTCCGGGTCACCGCTGCGCTGGACGAGGCGGTGCACCACGTCGCCGAAACCGCCGACCTCGGCGACCACGACCTCGGCGTCCGCGCCGGTGAAGGTGCGCGGCGGGCTCAGCGGTGTCGCGCCGCGTTCCACCAGTTCCGCGTACGCCCCGGCGGCGTCGTCGACGGCGAGCGCCACCACGGCGATGCCGTCGCCGTGCCGGTGCACGTACGTGGCTGCCGGGTGCTCGGCGGACAGCCCGGTGGTCAGCAGCAGCCGGATGCCGGCCTGGGCCAGCAGCAGCGAACGCTGCCCGTCCAGCCCGGTCTCCGGCCCGCCCTGCCCGCGCAGCCGGAAACCGACGGCGTTGTCGAAGTAGAAGGCCGCCTGCCGGGCGTCTCCCACGTACAGTTCGAGATGGTCTATCCCGTTGATGGTCATGGGCTTCCCCTGTTCCCCCCGTGATCGCGACCCGGACGGACGCCCGGGACTGGAGTCCGGTCAGCCGGCGGCCGGGGTGGCGGCCCGGCGGGCCGGCCCGGAGAGCCGGCGCAGGAGCAGACTGACGTTCTGGCCGCCGAACCCGAACGAGTTCGTCAGCGCGTGGTCGGCCCGGGTGGGCCGGGGCACGGCGCGGACGTGGTCCGCCTCGCACTCCGGGTCCGGGTCGTCCAGGTGGTAGGTGGGCGGCAGCAGGCCACTGTCGAGCGCCAGCGCGGTGGCGGCGGCCTCCAGCACCCCTGATGCGCCGAGCAGGTGCCCGGTGAGCGCCTTGGTGGAGCTGACCGGGACGCCGCCGAGGCCGAACACCTCGGCCAAGGCGATCGTCTCGGCGACGTCACCGAGCTTGGTGCCGGTGCCGTGCGCGTTGACGTACCCGACGTCGCCCGGCCCGATCCCGCCGGCGGCCAGCGCCCGGCGCATGCACGCGGCCGCTCCCGCGCCGTCCGGGCGCGGCGCGGTCGGGTGGTACGCGTCGGTGTTCGCCCCGAAACCGGCGACCTCGGCGTAGCCGCGCACGCCCCGACCGTCGGCGTGCCCGGCGCGCTCCAGCACCAGCAGCGCCGCGCCCTCGGCCAGCACGAACCCGTTGCGCCGCTTGTCGAACGGGCGGCTCGCCTCGGTGGGTTCGTCCCAGCCCCGGGCCAGCGCCCGGGCGTTGCCGAACGTGTCGGCGAACGTGGGAAACAGCGGCGCCTCGCTCGCCCCGCACACCACCACGTCGGCCTCGCCGGAGCGGATGAGGCGTACCCCGTCGGCGACCGCCTGGGCGCCGGAGGCGCAGGCCGTGCCGACCGACGAGCTGTAGCCGCGGATGCCGTGCGCGATGGCGATCCGCGCCGACGGCATGTTCGGCAGGATGCCGGTGAGCAGATACGGGCTGACCGCCGCCCGGCCCCGGGCGGCCCGCGCCAGCACCTGCCCCTCCAGCGTGGACATCCCGCCGACACCGCCGACGATCACCGCGATGCGCTCCGGGTCGACGTCGCGGCCAACCTCGATACCGGCGTCGGCGAGCGCCTCGGCGGCGGTGATCAGGGCCAGCAGCACCACCCGGTCGAGCACCTTCGTCTCCGGTCCGGAGGCGACGCTGCGCGGGTCGATGTCCGGCAGCACGCCGGCCACCTCCAGGCTGCCCGCCGCCGGGTGTCCCTCGGGCGGGCGACGCAGTCCGGAGCGGCCGGTGAGCAGCGCGTCGAACGTGTCCGCCACGCCGCGCCCCGCCGGGGTGAACAGGCCCATGCCGGTGACGACGGCGGTCACGACGGCGCCTCGGTCAGATAGCGCTCGCGCAGCGCCACCTTGCGTACCTTGCCGGTGACGGTGACCGGGATGTCGTCGGCGCGCACCGGGACGATCCGGCGCAGCGTGGCGCCCACGTCCGGGCCCAGCGCGGTACGGATCCGCTCGGTGCGGTCCGCGTCCGGGTCGGCGCCGGCGGCCAGTTCCAGCAGCACGTCGGTGGTGACCGTGCCGTCGTCCGCCTTGACGATCACCACGGTGCAGTCGGTCACGTCGGGGCTGGCGGCCAGGATGCGCTCCTCGGACAGCGCGGTGAAGAACCGTTTGCCGTCGCCCGCCTCGACCGAGTCGACCGCCCGGTCCAGGTGGTAGTAGCGGCCGTCCTCGTCGGCGTACACCAGGTCGCCGGTGAGGTACCAGCCGCGCAGCCGGAACCGGTACGTGGTGACCGAGTCGTTCCAGTAGCCGCGGAACAGCGACGGCGAGTCGATGCCGAGCCAGCCGACCTGCCCGGGCGGCAGCTCGTTGCCGTCCGTGTCGAGCACGGCGACCTTGGTGAACCGGTACGGGCGGCCGACGCAGCGGCCGTACCTGTCGGTGTCGGAGGTGTGCGTGATGTGGAACATCGAGTGGCCCATCTCGCTGGAGCCCAGGCCGTCGATGAACACCGACCCGGGTACCCGGGTCACGCCCTGACGGGTCACCACGTCGCGGGAGCCCACCGCGACCAGCCGCCGTACGTGCGGCTCGTGCGAGCAGTCGCCGGTGTTGAACCACAGCCGCACCGAGTCCAGGTCGTAGCCGGACAGGTCGAAGCGGGCCAGCTCGGCCCAGGTGACGGAGAAGCCGAACACGCCGTCCGGGCGCCACCGCTGGATCGCGTCGAGCACCCGCTCGCCGCCCTGCTCGGAGAGCAGGAACATCTCCGCCCGGTTGCCGAGCGCCTGGTTGACCATCAGCACGGTGGCGGTGTGCGGGGCGGGCAGCGCGTTGAGGATGCGCGTGGTGCCCTGCGCCTGCGGCATGGACAGCAGGTGCCGGGTCGCGGCGAACAGGCTGGCGTGCGAATGCAGCACCGCCTTCGGCACTCCGGTGGTGCCGGAGGTGTGGGTGATGACGATCGGGTCGTCCGGGTGGTGCCGGTAGTGCGCGGGCGCCGCGTCCGGGTCGCCGGTCCCGGCCTGCGCGGGCTCGCCGAGCATCGGCGCGCCCAGGTCGTGCCCGGCCAGCGCCTGCGCGTGCGCGGCGTCGGCGAGCACCCCGGCGGCGCGCAGCCGGCGGATGTACTCGGCGGCGATCTCGGGGCGCAGCCTGCCGTTCATCAGCGCCGGGATGGCGCCGAGGCGGGTCAGCGCCAGGAACGACAGCACCATGTCGGCGGCCGTACCGGCCCAGACGGCGACCGGGTCGCGGGGTTTCACCCCGCGTTCGTGCAGCCAGGCCGCCCGGGCGGCGACCATCCGGTCGAGCCGGCCCAGGGTCAGCGGGGTCTCGGCCGGGTGGCCGTCGACCTCGGTGTCGAATGTGAGCCCCGGCCCGTCCGGGTCGGCGCCGTGGGCCAGCACCCGGGCGAGCACGTTGCCCGCGCCCAGTTCCGCGTCGGCTGCGAGCGCGCCGCGCAGTCCCTTCGTCCTCATTGACGTGTTCCCTCCCCCAGCAGCACCGCGGTCGCCTCGCCCGGCGTACCGTCCGATGCCAGTTCGATCAGGATCAGCAACGCCTGTGCGGCGTCGCCGTCGTGCAGCAGCAGGTCCGCCTCGGCCTCCCCCTCGGCCCGCGGATCGCCGGTCGGGCTCAGGCACACCACCGGCCCGTCCAGTCCCCAGCGCGCTGCGACGTGCCCGGCCACGCTGTTCGGCACCGACTGGAAGAAGAACAGCGGCCCGATCCGGTCACCGGCGTCCACCGCGGCCCGGACGTGCGCCGCGCTGGCCGTGTCCCCGCCGGCGCTGACCAGCACCACCGCCGTACCGTTGCCCGGCGGCAGCGGCCCGGTGCCGTAGCGCCGCGCGAGGCACCGCTCGGCCACCGCCACCACGAGAGGCGCGAACGCCGAGTGCACAAACCCCGGCACCCCCGCCGGCCCCTCATCCCCGTCCTCGGGCCACCGCGCCTCTGCTTCGCTGCGCGATCTTGCGGTTGGCGCCCTCTCGGCGGGCGTTGTGCCCGTTTCGCCGGGGCCGGAAGTGCAAGATCGCGGAGGGCTGGGGGTGGAGGCGGTCATGAGGTGCTCACCAGGAGTGCGGTGTTGGCGCCGCCGAAGGCGGCGTTGAGGGTCAGGGCGTGCCCGGTGCGCGCGGGGCGCGGGGCGTCGCGGATGACGTCCAGCGGGCACTGCGGGTCCGGGCCGAGCCAGCCGGCGGTGACCGGCAGCTTGCCGTGCCGCAGGGCCAGCACGGTGACCAGCAGTTCCAGCAGCCCGGACGCCTCCAGCGCGTGCCCGTGCACCGACTTGGTGGAGCTGACCGGCAGCCGCCCGGCGCCGTCGCCGAACACCCGGGTCAGCGCCGCCGCCTCGGAGGCGTCGCTGAACGGGGTGCCGGTGGCGTTGGCGTTGACGTAACCGACCGCGTCCGGTGGCAGCCCGCCGCGGCGCAGCGCCGCCTCGACCGCCCGGGCCAGCCCCAGCCCCTCCGGGTGCGGCTGGCACGCGTGGTAGGCGTCCCCCGCCCGCCCCCACCCGGCCACCGTCGCCACCGTCTCGGCGCCCCGCCGGGCGGCGGCACTCGCCGACTCCAGCACCACAGCGGCCACCCCGTCGCCCAGCAGCAGGCCCTTGCGGCCGGCGCTGAACGGGCGTACCGCGCCGTCGGCGGCGAGCGCCCGCCCGGCGTCGAACAGCGCGTACTGGTCCGGTTCGACCAGGTAACCGGCCGCGACCACGACCCGCTCCAGGTCGCCCCGGCGGATCAGCGCGGCGGCGTCGGCGACCGCGCTGCTCGCCGACACGCAGGCGGTGGTGTAGATCCGGGTCCGCCCGCCGAGGCCGCACCGCGCGGCCAGGTGACCGGCCAGCGCCGGGACCGTCGGAGCGTCCCGCCCCTGCGGTACGGGCAGCGAGTGCGGCCCGCCGTGGGTGGCCAGGAACAGCGCCGACCCGGCGCGCCCGGCCCGGTCCAGTCCGGCGGCCCCGGCGGCGGCGTCGATCGCGTCGGCCAGCTCGTCGGCGAGCGTGCCGACGTCCGGCGCTGTGGCCGCCACCGTGACCCGGCGGCCGGTGGTGTCGAAACGGCGCACCGGTCCGAACGCCGGGGCGCCGGTGAGCACCCCGGCCAGCAGCGCGTCCGCGCCCCTGCCGAGGGCGCTGAGCGCGTACGTGCCGGTGATCCGTACGGTTTCCCGCTCAGCCATCTGCGGGAGCGGTCAGCGCGCCGCGGAACACCGCGAGCGCGTCGTCGACGGTGCGGATGCCGGCGAGTTCGTCGTCGCTCAGGTCCAGCCGGCGGTCGTGGCGCTGCTCGACCATGTGCACCAGCCAGGCCAGCTCCATCGAGCCGAGCCGGTCCGGCACCTGGTCGGCGGGTTTCGCGGTCAGTTCGGCGAGCATGCTCACCAGGTCAGCTCGCCCCAGGTCGGGCTGACCGGACATCAGGACTTGTCGCTGTTCGCGGCCACCCGGTCGGCGACCATCGTGGTGAACTCGCCGACCGTCATCAGCGCCAGTTTCTCCGACTCGTCGTCGGCGAACTTCACGCCGTACCGGTCCTCGACGCGGACCGCGAGGTCGGCCAGGGCCAGCGACTCCAGGTCGACGCCGGAAGGGCCGAGCGTGGTGTCGTCGTCGAGCTCGTCCACGTCGTAGTTCATGTCGGCGAGCTGTTCGACGACGAAAGTGCGGACCTGGTCTCGCATGGGTTCAGACCTCTTCTCCGTGTACCGGCTGACGGTGCCCGGTCGGGACACCGTGTGCGTGTGGACCGGCCGGCTCGGACGCGCGGGTGGCGCGCCGCTCGGCCGGGGCGGGTCGGGAATCGGGGTGGATCGGACGTCCGGCGGAAGTCCGGCGATTGCGCGGCTCGTACAGCGGTCCGGTCACGACGCCGCGTCCCGCAGCGCCGGGACCGACCGGACCAGCTTTCCGGTGGTGGTGCGGGGCATCTGGTCGAGCAGCCGCAGCGTGCGGGGACGCTTGAAGCCGGCCAGCCGCTCGGCGATCAGCTTGTCCAGCGTCTCCTCGGTCAGCGAGCCGTCGGCCTGGACGTACGCGGTGATGCCGTCGTCCCAGACCACCACCGCGGCGACGACGCCGGGCAGCCCGGCCACTGTGGCCTCCACCTCGGTCAGGTCGACCTTCAGGCCGCCCACCGACACCTGCGAGTCCAGCCGGCCCTTGATGGTGACCAGGCCGGTGTCCGGGTCGACCACCCCGGCGTCGCGGGTGTGCAGCCAGCCGTCGGCCCACCGGGTCGGGTCGGCCAGTCCGACGTACGGGTTGGCGGGACAGCTGACCCACAGCTCGCCGTCACGCTCGCGCACCTCGATGCCGGGGGCGGGCGCGATGGCGGGGCGGTGCCGCCCGTACAGGTCGGTGCCGATGACGCCGACCTCGGTCATCCCGTACATGTTGCCCAGCGGCACGCCGTAGCGGTCGGTGAAGGCATTGGCCACGGCGGCGCTCACCAGCTCACCGCCGGTGGTCATGCGTTTGAGCTGCGGCAGCGGCCCGGCCGGTGTGGTGGAGGCGAGCAGCCCGATGTGGAACGGCACGCCGAGCACAGTGGCCGGGGTGTCCTGGGCGGCCACGGCGGCGAGGATCGCGTCGCCGCTGAGCCGCTCCGGCGGGCACAGCTCGACGCCCGCGTGCAGCCCGTAGAGCAGGCCGCCGACCAGGCCGAGCACGTGCACCATGCTGGGCAGCAGGATGATCCGCTCGCCGGGCAGCGCGACGCCGTCGATGCGGGTGTAGCGGCGCACCTCGCCGACCAGGTCGGCGGCGGTGCGGCCGATCACCTTGGACGGCCCGGTGGAGCCGGAGCTGAGCTGGATCACCGCGTGCGGGCTGCCCGCCGGGCGGTCGGAGTACGCGCTGACGCCGGCGGTGACGTCGACGAAGATCCGCAGCGCGCCGCCGCCGGAGCGCACCGGGGCGACCACCACCTGCGGGCTGAGCCGGCGCAGCGCCTGGTCGACCTCGTGGTCGGTGAGCCGGTGGTCCAGCAGCACCGCCTGCGCGCCGGTACGCCAGGTGGCGAGCAGGTGCGCCACGTACGCCAGCGAGGGCGGCAGACGCAGCGCGGCGGCGCCTCCGGCGCGCAGCCCGGCCTCGGCGAGCCGGTCCTGCGCCTCGCCGACGAGCCGGCGCAGCGTGCCCTTGTCCACCGGTTCGGGCAGGCGCAGGCAGACGTCGGTGTCGCGGCCGGTGAACAGGATGTCGTCCACCCAGTCCACCGTCGTCGAGGCAGGATCTTCTGCCACGGGATGTGCAGTCACGACCAGCCACCGTTCCAATGAGGAACTGGGCGGATCCGCCCAGCGGGTACGTCGTTCGGGGTATGGCGGAACCCTACGACGACCCTCTTCTGCATCGCCAGATGCAAATGGCTAGATCCAAAACAGCGGCTGGGTGGATTGCTCAGGCTCGATCGGACAGGCAGGATCGGGGCCACGCCGGCAAGGTAGTCCGCCGGCCGCCGGATGCTGTGCGCGCGGGCTCCCGCGCGGACGGCGGGCGACGACGCTCCCGGGTGGCCCCGCTCAGCGCTCGCCCGCCGGTGGGGGCGCGGCGCCGCGCAGCACCAGCGCGCTGTTGAACCCGTCGAAGCCGCGCGCGCCGACCAGCGCGATCCGGCTGCGCGGCGGGCGGGGCTGCCGCAGGAACGTCAGCTCGCAGCCGGGCGCGGGCTCGTCCGGGCCGGCCGAGGCGGGCAGCATCCCGCGGCGGAACGCCAGCAGCGCGGTGGCCGCGTCCAGCGCGGACCCACCCTGGTGCGCCCGGCCGGTCAGCGGCTTCTGGGTGGTCACCGGCGGGGTCCGGTCGCCGAAGACGGCACGCAACGCGGTCGCCTCGGCCCGGTCGTACGCGGGCACCCCGAGCGCGTCCGGCCAGACCACGTCCACGTCGTGCGGGCGTACCCCGGCGCGTTCCAGCGCCAGCCGCAGCGCCCGGGCGTAGTGCGCCGGGTCGGGGCCGGTGGCCGGGTCGGTGGGCGCGGCGTCGTGGGTGGCGGCCCAGCCGGTGATCTCCCCGTAGACGCGCGCGCCCCGCGCCAGCGCGTGTCCCAGCTCCTCGACCACGAAGACCGCGCCGCCCTCGGCCGGCACGTAGCCGCTGGCCGCGACGTCGAACGGCCGGTACGCGGCCTGCGGGTCGGACACGTCGCTGAGCAGGCCGGAGCGCAGCTGGCAGGCGAGCGCGTACGGGCTCAGCGGGCACTCGGTGGCCCCGGCGATCACCACCGGCGTGCCCCGGCGGACGGTGCGCACCGCGTGCGCGAGGCTGTCCAGCCCGCCGGCCGACTCGGACACGGTCACCCCGGACGGCCCCTTGAACTGGTGGCGGATCGACAGCTGGCCCACACTGGCCGCGTAGAACCAGGCGATCGACTGGTACGCCCCGACGGTGCGGGTCGGCCCGCCCCACAGCCGCTGCAGCTCCCGCTGGCCGAACAGGTTGCCGCCGGAGGAACTGGCGAGCGTGACCGCCCACTGGTACGGGTCGGGCGACACCTCGGGCAGCCCGGCGTCGGCCAGCGCCAGCCTGGTCGCGGCGAAGCCGAGGTGGGTCCACCTGTCGGTCTGCACCCGCTGCCGGGTGTCGCTGAACCCGGCCGGGTCGAAGTCGGACACCTCCCCGGCCACCCGGGTCGGGTAGCGCTCCGGGTCGAACAGCGTGATCGGCCCGATGCGCCGGGTGCCGGCCAGCACGGTGTTCCAGTGCGCCTCGGCGCCGATCCCGCTGGGCGCGACCACACCGATGCCCGTCACCACGGCCCGCGCGGTCATGTCGGCACCGCCGCCAGCCGGCGGAACACCATCGCGGACTGGAAGCCGCCGAACCCGCTGCCCACCGACAGCGCCACGTCCACCGGCACCTCCCGCGCCTCGTTCGGCACGTAGTCCAGGTCGCACTCCGGGTCGCGGGTGGTCCAGTTCGCCGTGGGCGGGACCACGCCGTACTCGATGGCCAGCGCGCAGGCGGCCATCTCGATCGAGCCGATCGCGCCGAGCGAGTGGCCGACCATCGACTTGATCGAGCTGATCGGCACCCGGTACGCGGTCTCCCCCAGCGCCCGTTTGAACGCTGCGGTCTCGTGCCTGTCGTTCTGCCGGGTGCCGGAGCCGTGCGCGCTGACGTACGACACGGCCGACGGGGCGAGCCGGGCCTGCCGCAGCGCGTCGCTGATCGCCACCGCCATCTCCGCGCCGTCCGGGCGCAGCCCGGTCATGTGGAAGCCGTTGCTGCGGCTGGCGTACCCGGCGACCTCGCAGTACACGTGCGCGCCCCGGCGGCGGGCGTGCTCGGCCTCCTCCAGCACCAGCACGGCGGCGCCCTCGGCGAGGACGAACCCGTGCCGGTCGGCGTCGAACGGCCGGGAGGCGTGCTCCGGGTCGTCGTTGTCCGGGCTGGTCGCGCCGATCGCGTCGAACGAGGCGACGGTGACCGGGGAGATCGGCGAGTCGGCCGCCCCGGCCAGCACCACGTCGGCCTCGCCGTCGGCGACGAGCTGGTGGGCGTACCCGATCGCGTCGATGCCGGAGGTGCAGCCGGTGGAGATGACCTGCGCCGGGCCGTGCAGGCCGTGCCGGCACGCCACGTCGGCGGCCAGGCTGCTGGGCACCAGCGCCTGGTAGAGGTACGGCCCGCCGAGCGCGTGGTCGACCAGCCAGTGCCGGCCGGAGTCGCTGACCCGCACGTACTCCTGTTCCAGGGCCATGGTCCCGCCGACGGCGGTGCCGAGCACCACCCCGGCGCGTTCGCGCTCCGCGTCGGTGAGGACGAGTCCGCTGTCCGCGAGCGCCTCGGCGGAGCAGGCGAGCGCGAACTGCACGTACCTGTCGGCGCGCTGCCGTTCGGCGAGCGTGATCCCGGCGGCGTCCGGGTCGAAGTCGCACTCGGCGGCGATCTGCGACCGGAACGGCGACGGGTCGAAGAAGCTGATCCGCCGGGTCGCGGTGCGGCCCTCGGTGATCGTCTTCCAGAACCGGTCCCGGGTGGCGCCGCCGGGCGCGACGACGCCGACGCCGGTGACCACGGTGCGCCGGCCGGTCACGACGGCTCCCGTGGCGGCGGGGCCGCGCTCTCGGTGTCGACGTGGCCGAGTTCCGGGCGCGGGGCGAGCGGTCCGAGGTGGAACACCACCTCGGCGGGCTCGTCGCCGGTGTTGCGCAGCCGGTGCCGCACGTCCTTCGGTACGTAGAGCGCCTCCCCGGCGGCGACCGGCACCGGCACGTCGTCCAGGTCCACGGTGATCGCGCCGCGGGCGACGTAGAGGAATTCCTCGCTGTACGGGTGGTAGTGCTCGGCGATCCGCTCCCCCGGCGCGAGCGTGGCCACGCCCATGAAACCGGAGGTGCTGCCGACCGTCTTCGGGCCGAGCAGGACCCGCAGCTCCCCGCCGCGACGGCGGTCGGCCGGTACGTCGTGGACGGAGACCCGGGCGGTGGTGGTGTCGGTCATCGCGTGCCTCCCGCGTACGCCCGCTCGATCTTTTCCTTGATCACGGCGAGCTGGATCGCGCTGTTGGTGTTGATCCGGTTGGTCATGCCGGCGTTGTCGACCGGTGCGGTCGGCTTCATCGCGAAGTCCTGCGTCCACGTCATCCGGGTGCCGCCGGGGATCTCCTCGTACCGCCAGTGGATGCGCATGTACTCGAACGGCCCGGTCTCGACGCGCCGGGCGTGCACCTCGCGGGTGGCCGGGTCGGCGGTACGTTCGCTGACCCAGCTCCACGCCACGCCGTTCTCGTCGGGGTGCATGGTGAGCCGGAAGCGGACCGTGTCGCCGTCGCGGTGCAGGATCTCGGCGACCGCGTACTCGGTGAACAGCTCGGGCCACCGGGCCACGTCGTTGGTGATCTCCCAGACCAGCGGCAGCGGCGCGTCGATCTCCACCGCGTTCTCGGTGTGCCCGGGCGGATCGGCCTTGCGGGCGACCAGGTCGGCGACGCCGGCGATGCTGAGCTGCCCGGCCTGTTCCGGGATCTTCACCCGCCACCGGTCGGCCACCACCGCGGACAGTTCGAGCAGCGCCAGCGAGTCCATGCCCAGCTCCTCCAGGCTCGCGGCGGGCGTGCTGGCGGCGGCGTCCGGGTCCAGGCCGCAGTGCGTGACCAGGATGTCGGTGATCTCGCGGGCGAGCGGGCGGTCGGGGGCGACTGTCATCGGTTCCTCCAGGTGGTCGGGCCGGCGGCGGGCACGGCGCGAACGGGGGTACGGCCGGCCGGGTCGGCCTCGGCGCGCGGGTCGGGCACCGCCGACCGCAGCCGCGGTACGACGGCGCCGGCGTGGGCGCCGTCGGCCCGCTCGCCGGCCGGGGCGCTGTCGGCGCTCCCGGCGTCGGCGGCGCTCCCGACGGGCCCGTCGGTGGCCACGGCGGGCGGGGTGAGCAGGCGTTCCACCAGGGCGGTGGTGTGCCGGGCGGCCCGGAACGCGGGGTCGCGCAGCACCCGCCGGGCGAACGGAATCGTGGTACGCACACCCGGACCGGCCACGTCGAATTCGGCCAGCGCCCGGTCGAGCCGGTCCAGCGCGGCGTCCCGGTCCGGCGCCCAGACCGCCACCTTCGCCAGCAGCGAGTCGTAGTGCGGGCTGACCAGGTAGCCGGTGTGCCCGTGGGTGTCGACCCGGGTGAACGGGCCGCCGGGCGGCCGGAACCGGTCCAGCCGGCCGGGCGCGGGCGCGAAGTCGCGGTCCGGGTCCTCCACGTTGACCCGGCACTCGATCGCCACGCCGGTCAGCCGGACGTCGGACTGACGCAGGCGCAGCGGGGTGCCGTACGCGATGTGCAGCTGCTCCTGCACCAGGTCCACGCCGGTGACCATCTCGGTGACCGGGTGTTCCACCTGGATCCGGCAGTTGATCTCCAGGAAGTGGCAGCGTTCCGCCTCGTCCACCAGGAACTCCACGGTGCCGGCGCCGGTGAAGCCGACCGACAGCGCGCCGCGCAGCGCCACCTCGGCGACGGTGTCCAGGGTGGCCTGCCGCAGCGCGGGCGCGGGCGCCTCCTCGATCAGCTTCTGGTGCCGGCGCTGCACCGAGCAGTCCCGGGTGCCCAGGTGCACGCCGTTGCCCTGGCCGTCGCAGAGCACCTGAACCTCGACGTGGCGGGCGTCGGCGAGGTACCGCTCGACGTACACCCGGTCGTCGCCGAACGCGACCTGCGCGGCGGCGCGGGTGCGGGCGTACGCGCGGGGCAGCTCGGCGGCCGCGCGCACCACAGTCATGCCGCGCCCGCCCCCGCCCGCAGCGGCCTTCACGATCACCGGGTAGCCCACGTCGGCGGCCACCTCCTGCGCCTCGGCGACGGTGGGCAGTGTCCGGACGCTGCCCGGCGGCAGCGGCAGCCCGGCGGCGCTCATCAGCGCCCGCGCCGTCGACTTGTCCGCGAGCGCGGCCATCACCTGCGGCGGCGGGCCGACGAAGACCAACCCGTTCTCCGCGCAGATCTCGGCGAAGTCGGCGTCCTCGGACAGGAAGCCGTACCCGGGGTGGACCGCCTGCGCGCCGGTCTGCCGGGCTGCCTCCACGATCGCCGCCGCGTTGAGGTAGCTGCGCCGGCTGGCCGCCGGGCCGATCCGGACCGCCTCGTCGGCCAGCCGCACCGGCAGCGAGTCGGCGTCGGCGCTGGAGTGCACCACCACGGTGCGCACACCCAGCTCCCGGCAGGCGCGCAGCACCCGCAGCGCGATCTCGCCCCGGTTGGCGATCAGCACCTTGTCGAACATCAGCCGTCCTGTCCGGTGACCGGTTCCAGGGCGATCAGCGGCTGGTCGTACTCGACGGGCTTGCCGTCGTCGACAAGCACCTCGACCACCCGTCCGGCCTGGCCGGCGGTCACCTCGTTCATCAGCTTCATGGCCTCGACGATGCCGACCACCTGGCCCGGGCGGACCACGTCGCCGACCGCGACGAACGGCATCGCCCCGGGCTCGGGAGCCCGGTAGAACGTGCCCACCACCGGCGAGCGCACGGCCGGCCGGTCGACCGGCGGCGCCGACTGCCGGGCGGGCTCCTCGATGCGCGCGCCCACCGGTTCGGTCCCGGCGCGCGGCGCCGGCGCCGCCGGGTCGTGCCACTCGACCTCCAGCACCGACTCGCCGCTGCGCAGCCGCACCCGGCGTACCGGCCCGGCCAGGTCGGCGACGAGCTTGCGGGCCTGCCGGCGCAGCCCGTCGAGCACCTGCTCGGACTCCACGTCGGCCATCACGCCACCTCCGGCCGCTCGGCGGCGCGCGCCGTCGCGGCGGGACCGGCGGTGGCCGAGCGGGCCGCCCCGAAGCGGCGGAACCGCTGACGCCGTCGGCGGACCAGCGTGGCGGGAGGCACGGTGAGCAACGGGGCGAGGTTCGCCGCGACCGCCCGGCGCAGCAGCTCGGCCGCGCCGGCCGGGTCGGCGTGCGCGGCCGGCCGCGGCTCCGGCACCAGCTCGTCGACCACGCCGAGGTGACACAGGTCGGCGCCGGTGAGCCGTAACGCGCGGGCCGCCTTCGGCGCCGCCGAGCTGTCCGGCCAGAGGATCGCGGCGCAGCCCTCGGGGCTGATCACCGAGTAGACCGCGTGTTCCAGCATGAGCACCCGGTCGGCGACCGCGAGCGCGAGGGCGCCGCCGCTGCCGCCCTCGCCGGTGACCACCGCCACCACCGGCGTGGGCAGCACGGTGAGCGCGAGGATGTTCTCCGCGATCGCCGCCGCCTGGCCCTGCTGCTCGGCGGTCACCCCCGGATCCGCGCCGGGCGTGTCCACCAGCGTCACCACCGGCAGCCGCAGCCGCGCCGCGAGACGCATCAACCGCAGCGCCTTGCGGTGACCGGCCGGACTGGCCATGCCGAAGTTGCGGGTCACCAGCTCGGCGGTGGTGTGCCCCTTCTGGTGGCCGATCACCATCACCGGCCGGCCGTCGAGACGGGCGATGCCGCCGACGACGGCCGGGCAGTCCGCGCCGAGCCGGTCCCCGTGCAGCTCCACGAACCCGTCGAACGCGGTCTCCAGATAGTCCAGTGTGGTCGGGCGGCCCGGGTGCCGCGCCGTGCGTACCGTCTCCCACGGGTCGCGGTCCGGCGCGGCGGCCACGGTGCTCACGGCCGGCGCCGGTCGCGGCGCGGGCGCGCCCACCGGCGCGCGGCGGCCGGAGTGGGCGGCGGCGAGCAGCGCGGCGAGCCGGCCGCGCAGCGCGTGCCGGGGCACCACCATGTCCACCTGGCCGTGGCGCAGCAGGTACTCGGCGGTCTGGAAGCCCTCCGGCAGCGTGGCGCCGGTGACCTGGCGGATCACCCGGGGGCCGGCGAAGCCCAGCCGGGCGCCGCTCTCGGCGAGCACCAGGTCGGTGTTTGTGGCGAAGGAGGCGGCCACCCCGCCGTACGTGGGATCGGTGACCACGCTGACCGTCAGCAGACCCGCCTCGCGCATCCCCGCGAGGGCCTGGCTGACGGTGGCCATCTGCATCAGCGACAGCGCGCCCTCCTGCATCCGCGCGCCGCCGGACGCGGTCACCAGCACCAGCGGGACGTCGTCGGCCAGGGCCCGCTCGGCGGTCCGGGTGATCAGCTCACCGACCGCGCAGCCGAGGCTGCCGCCGAGGAAGCGGAAGTCCATCACCGCCAGCGCCACCGGGTGCCCGCCCACCCGGGCGGTGCCGCAGAGCACCGCCTCGTCCAGGCCGGTCGCCGCGCGGGCCGCGCCGAGCCGGTGCGGGTACGGCAGCGCGTCGACGAACTCGATCGGGTCGACGCGCACCGCCCGGTCCGGCAGCGGCGTGAACGAGTCCGGGTCGGCGAGCTGCGCCACCCGGTCCGGCGCGTCGAGCCGGGCGTGCGAGCCGCACTCCGGGCACACGTCCAGGTTGCGGCGCAGCCGCTTGCGGTAGAGCAGCGACGCGCACCCGTCGCACCGGGACCACAGCTGCTCGTCGCGCGGCGCGGTGGTGGTCACTGAAGCCGCCCGGCGGCGTCGTGCAGGTGGGCCGGGGCGTCGTACCGGTAGAAGCAGTGCGCCATCGCGTCGCGGGGCGAGCGCCAGGTCGGCAGGTACGGCGAGATGTACGGCCGCAGCCGCTCGCTGATCCGGATGAACTCCGGGTGCCCGCGGTTGTCCTCCACCGCGCCCTGCGCCGGCGTCTCCGTCTCCAGCAGATGGACGTAGAGATCGTGCAGCCGGTACAGCGAGCGGTGCCGCACACCGACCAGGCCGGGCAGCTCGGTCGCGTCGGACTCGGCGAAGATCTCGGCCACCCGGTCCTCGGCCGTGGGCACCACCTTGGCGACGATGAGCGAACGGTCCATTCGCGGCCTCCCTGCGTACGTCCCGGTGCGCGGCGAACCGGTCGCGCCGCACGGATTGCCACACGGTGCCGCCAGGGCCGTCTACCGGGCGTCAACCGCACCCCATCGCGCCACAAACATGGTGACGCTGCGTTGACGGGAGCTGTGCGTGAGCTATGGGAAGATCACCTTCCGGATTCCGGGCGGCGACACTTTTTCGCAGATCACAGGCGTGTTACGAGTCCGCGCCGGACGGTCAGGTGGCCGACCGACCGTTGACTGAGAGTAACAGGCATTGATATTCTCCGTCTCGGTCAGCCCGGCCACGGTGGAGGTTCCGGACCGTGGTGGAGGCGTTCCGACACCGGCGTCGCGGGCGACGGGCCGGGAGACGACGGTCGGGACGAGGGTTCCGGTGCTGGGGGGTGCGCCGTGTCGGGTGGATCGAGGATGCCGACGGCGGGCGAACCCGCCCCACGGGTGGCACTGCACCTGCTCGGCGGTTTCCAGTTGCTGCACGACGACACTCCGGTGGTCGTACCCCGGGGGTTGCAGCGCGTCATCGCCCTGATCGGCCTGCGCCCGGCCGCCACCCGCAGCCACCTCGCCGGTCTGCTCTGGCCCGAGACCCCCGAGGAGCGAGCGCTGTCGTCGCTGCGGACCGCGCTGTGGCGGCTGCGGCAGGACCCGTGCTGCCCGCTGCGCACCGACGGCGACACCGTCCGCCTCGGACCGACCGTCCGCCTCGACGTGGACGACCTGGTGGAGACGGCCACCCGGGTACGCGAAGGCGCAGTCCCCCGCGGCGCTGCCGGCGCCGGACGCCACGACCTGCTCCCCGGCTGGTACGACGACTGGGTGCTGCTGGAACGCGAACGGCTGCGCCAGCTGCGCCTGCACATGCTGGAGGAACTCGCCGGCAACCACCTCACCGCCGGCCGGCACGGCGAGGCGCTCGAGGCCGCGCTGGAGGCGATGGCCGCCGAACCGCTGCGGGAGACCCCGCACCGCCTGGTGGTCCGCATCCACCTGGCCGAGGGCAACGCGTTCGAGGCGGTCCACTCCTTCTACGTCTACCGTGACCTGCTTCTGCGCGAACTGCGCCTGGAACCGTCCCCGGCCATGACCGCGCTGCTGGACGACACGCTCGCGCCGATCCGGCGGGCCAGCCGCCCGGAACCGCCGCCGCCGCGCCGCACGGACCGGGCCGCCAAGGCGGCACCGCCATCAATCCCCCGGGGTACGCGGTGACGGCGAGGTGACAGCGCGACCGGCACGGTGAGCCCAGCACCGCGCGGCAGAGGGGGTCACACGATGAGTCGACTGTTGGTGGTCAGCCGGATCGTGCCGGGCGCACAGGGACGGGTGGCGCAGATCTTCGCCGAGTCCGACGCGACGGAACTGCCCCACCTCACCGGCGTGCGGCACCGGTCCCTGTACTACCTGCACGACCTGTGCGTCCATCTGATGGAGACCGTCGACGTGGCGCCCGACCTGACCGCGGAACTACGCGACCACCCGCTCTACGAGCAGGTGAACAAGCGGCTGTCCGCGCACACCTCGCCGTACCTGCCGACCTGGGACTCGCCCCGGGACGCGGTGGCCGGCTGCTTCTACAGCTGGACCGCCGCCGGCACCCCTGCGCCCGACCGGATCCGCTGACCGGACACGGGCGACGGACGGGGCGCCCCGGAACCACGCACGGCACCCAGGTTCCGGGGCGCCTCCCGGCCGTGCACCATTCGATTCCCGACGCACGCTCGGTCACTCGCCGGCCACCGGCGGACACCACCCGTCCCGCAGTCGCGGCCCGGCACCAGCCTGCCTGTCGTCGTCGGCGCGCGTGTGCGAAGCTGCCCCGAGTCTTTCGCCACCGTCGTGCACGTACATAGAAGGAGGTTGGCCATGCCGTCGAGCTTCGGGCAGTGGCTGTTCGTGATCCTGGCCCTGCTCATCGGACTGGTCGCCGGCTGGGTGCTCTTCGGCCGCCGACCCGGCGCCCCGGCGACGCCCACGGTGGAGGGCGCCCCCGCGGTGACCGCCACCGTCGACGAGCCGCGTCCGGTCGCCGTGGTCGACGAGCCGCCGGCGACCGCCACCGTGACCGAGCCCGCCCCCACCGAGTCCGCGACCGCCGAACCGGCCGTAGCCACCGCCGCCCGCACCGCCGACGAGCCGGCCGAGTCCTCCCCCGCCGCCTCCGACCCGGTCGTGTCTGAGCCAGCCACCGCCGAGCCGGTCGGGTCTGAGCCGGCCACCGCCGAGCCCGTCGTGTCTGAGTCGGTCACTGCCGAGCCCGTCGCCGCCGAGCCCATTGTGTCCGAGCCCGCTGCCTCCGAGCCGGTCGTTTCCGAACCGGTCAGCGCCGAGCCCGTCGTTTCCGAGCCCGTCGTTTCCGCACCCGTTGCCTCCGAGCGGGTCGAGTCCGAGCCCGTCGGTGCCGAGCCGGTGTCGCCCTCGGCCGACGCCGGGCCGGTTGCCGCGCCCGTGGCCGACGCCGAGCCGGCTCCGGCCGTCGTTGACTCCGACTCGGTGACGGTTCCGGCCACCGTTGACGCCGAGCCGGTGGCGGCTTCGGCAACCCTCGCCGAGGACGAGCCCGCCACGGAGAAGCAGCCCGCGGTCGGCACGGCCGTCGACGCGCCGGCCACCGAGGCCGCGCCGGTCGAGGCCATCGAGCCGGTCGCCGTGCCCGCGCCGCGTACTTCGGTCGAGAATGTCCCGGCCGCGGCGGACACCGACGCGTCGGACGACTTCCGGCGAATCCAGGGCATCGGGCCGAAGCTGGCCGCCGCCCTGCAGGACGCCGGGATCCGCACCTACCGGCAGCTCGCCGAGCTGGACGAGGCTGCACTGCGGCAGACGGTGAAGGCCGCCGGCCTGCGCTCCGCGCCGGGTCTGGCCACCTGGCCGCAGCAGGCGAAGGTGCTGGCGGGTGCCGGCGCTGAGGCCGATCGGGTGCTCCCGGCCGGTGCCGAGTAGACGCTCCTCCGTGTTCCGGGCCGGTGGTGACGATCGTCGCCACCGGCCCGGCGCGTTTCCCGCCCCACCAGAACCCCGAAGTGGTGACATCACCGCGCGACCATCAGCCCCCACCCGGACCGGTATGTCGGAAAACTGACCGCTTGCGGACAGGCATCGCTACGGTCGGTGAGGGGCCCTCACGGCCCGCCGCACGAACCGCCACCCGCAGGAGCATGTCGTGCCCACCGCAGCGCCGGAGCCCGGCCGGCGACCGCCGGTCCGCGATCCGGAGGCGCCGCGCCGGGTGACGCTGCTCGAACTCTTCTTCGACCTGGTCTACGTGGCCGCGCTCGCGTTGATCTCGCGTCACCTGGTCGGGTCGGTGTCCTGGGAGCGGGCCGCCGAGTCCCTGGTCATGCTGATGGCGATCTGGTGGACCTGGGCGATCACCACGCTGGTCACCGACATCTACGATCCGCAGCGCACCGAGATCAAGCTGCTGATCGTGGCGGTGATGTTCGGCGCGCTGCTGATGACCACCGCCATCCCGGAGGCGTTCAGCTCCCGAGGGCTGGTGTTCGCCGGCACGTACGTGGCGATCCATCTCGGACGCGGCCTGTTCCTCATGCCCGCCGTACGGCGGCACCCGCAGAGCAACCAGCGGGCCCTGCGCATCTTCGTCTGGTTCGCCGTGTCGGCGGTGCCCTGGCTGGTCGGCGCGCTGGCCGCGCACGGCACCGCACGGCTTTTGCTCTGGTTCGGCGCCCTGGCCATCGACTATCTCGGATTCCGGCTGGCGTACCCGGTGCCGGTCCTGGGCGCGGTGCCGGACTCCCAGCGCAACGTGACCGCCGAGCACCTGTCCGAGCGGTACCAGCAGTTCTTCATCATCGCGCTCGGCGACGCCGTGCTGGTCGCCGGCACCGTGTTCAGCCTGCACCACTCCGAGGTGGAGAACCTGGCCGCCTTCACCGTCGCGTTCGCCACCACGCTGCTGCTCTGGCGCATCTACGTGCACAAGTCCGGCGAGCTGCTGCCGCACGCCATCGCCCGGGCCGCCCAGCCGAGCCGGTTCCTCAACACCGCGCCGTACACGCATCTGATGATGGTGGCGGGCGTGGTGACCACCGCGGCGGGCTTCGACCTGGTGCTGCTGGAGCCGACCGGGCACACGCCACCGGCCTGGCTGGCGGTGATCCTCGGCGGGCCGGCGCTGTTCCTGACCGGGCGGGCCGCCTTCGAGTACGAGGTGTTCAGCCGGGTGTCGTCGTCCCGGCCGGGCGGGGTGCTGGCGCTGCTCACGATCGCGCCGGCCGGGTTGTTCCTCGCGCCGGTCTACGCCTCGGCCGGGGCGATGCTGGTGCTGGCCGGGGTGGCGTCCGCCGACTACCACCGCAGCCGGGGCCGCCCGCCGGAGGAGCCGATGCCGCCGCACTGAGCGGGCGCCGCCGGTAATCGGAATCGGCCGCACCGGGCGCCAGCGCGCCGTTTGGCGGATCACCCGCCCGGGGTACATGGCCTCCACCTCGAATCCACCACAACCCCAGTGGAGGCAACTGATGCGCGGCACCTCGATATTCGGCGTCCTGGTCGTCATCTGGCTCATCATCGGTGCCATCGCCGCCGGTCAGCGCGGCTACTACGGCAACGACGAGACGAACTGCGCGGAGGCGGGCACGATCCTGGTCACCATCGTGGCCGGCCCGCTGAACTACATCGGCGCCAACCCGAAGGTGGACTGCAAGCTGCCCGAGCCCTCGAAGTAGATCACCTCCCGGCCCGCGCCCGCCCGGCGAGCGCGGGCCGTTCCGTGCCCGGGGCGCGGCACGCCACCACCCCTAAGGCGTCCTAGGAGGCTGGGTTTGGCCGGGGTTTGCCCGGCGGAGGGGCGGGAACGGCAGCGGTTCGCCGACGACGGAAACGGAGAACCGGGCATGCGGATCGGCTACAAGCTCGCCTCGGAGGCGTTCGGGCCCCGGGAACTCATCCGGCAGGCGATCCGGGCCGAGGAGGTCGGCTTCGACTTCGTCGAGATGAGCGACCACTACCACCCCTGGCTGGAGTCGCAGGGGCATTCCTGCTTCACGTGGAGCGCGCTCGGCGCGATCGCCGCCCGTACCAGCACGCTCGGCCTGGCCACCGGCGTCACCTGCCCCACCGTCCGCTACCACCCGGCGATCGTCGCGCAGGCCGCGGCTACCATGGCGCTGATCTCCAACGGGCGGTTCACGCTCGGCGTGGGCGCCGGCGAGCGGCTCAACGAGCACGTCGTCGGGCAGGGGTTCCCCAGCGTACGGGGGCGGCACGAGCGGCTGCGCGAGGCGCTGGAGATCATCCGGTTGCTCTGGCAGGGCGGCTACCGGTCCTACGAGGGCCGGCACCTGAAGCTGGAGGACGCGCGGATCTGGGACCTGCCCGACGATCTACCGGTGATCGCCGTGGCGGCCAGCGGCCGGGAGTCCGCCGGCCTGGCCGCCGAGCTGGGCACGGGCCTGTTCGCCACCGAGCCGAAGGCGTCCATCGTCGACCAGTACCGCAACGCCGGCGGCCGGGGCCCCCGCTACGCCGAGGTGCCGATGGCCTGGGCCACCGACGAGGAGTCGGCGGTACGCGCGGCGAAGGAGACCAGCCGCTGGGCGGTCACCGGCTGGAAGGTGATGAGCGAGCTGCCGAACCCGGTGAACTTCGACGCCGCCACCACCTGGGTCGAGGACCACCACATCCGCAGCCAGTTCTCCGTCGGCCCGGACGCCGGGCCGCACGTGGAGAAGGCGCGCGCGTACGTCGAGGCCGGCTTCGACCACATCGTGCTGCAGAACGCCGGCCCGGACCCGGACGGCTTCCTCGACTTCTGCGCCCGCGACCTGCTGGCCCGGGTACGCGCCCTCGGGTCGTAGCCGGCGGGTCAGCCGCCGACGTGGATGCCGGGACGGCGGGTGGGATCCGGCTCGGACTTGCGGATGATCTCCCGTACCACCGGCGGCGTGTCGCCCCGGCCGAGGATGAGGTAGCGCAGCAGGTGCGCGATCGGGTTCCCCTCCGACCACTCGAAGTGGCAGTGCGGGCGTACCCCGGTGGCGTCGCGCAGCGCCAGCAGGATCGCGGCTATCGCGTTCGGCGCGGCCGGGCTGCTGGCCCGCAGGATCCGGTAGCCGCCGGCCTCCACCCCGTGCACCCGCAGCACCTGGCTGAACTGCGACGGGTCGCTCACGTCGATCTCCAGGAAGAGCACGTCGGCGGCGCCGGGCACCGGGTTCATCGACCGTTGCGCCCGCTCCTTGACCCGGTACTCCTTGACCGACCCGCGCTGCCGCTTGTTGGCGATCAGGTGCAGCCGCCCGTCCCGGGCCACCGACTCGTCGACGAACCGGCGGGCCGCCTCGTCGAACTCGATCCGCTCGGCGCGCAACTCGGTGGTCCGGGTGACGCGGGAGATCAGCGACACCGCGACGATCCCGGCGATGAAGAACCCGGAGATGGTGATGCCGTCCGGCTTGGCCACCACGTTCTCCGCCAGCGCGTACAGCAGCACGGCGGTGAGCAGCGCGAACCCGGCGCCGGCCGCGCGGCTGCCGGCCCGCAGCGCCGCGATGGTCACCGCTATCGCGCCGGAGACCATCATCGCCAGGATGCCGGTGGCGTACGCGCCGGCCTGGGCGTTGACGTCGGCGGCGAACGCGATGGTGATGGCGACGCTGATCGCGGTGTAGACCAGCACCACCGGGCGGACCGCGCGGCCCCACTCCGGCGCCATGCCGTACGACGGCAGGTAGCGCGGCACGATGTTGATCAGCCCGGCCATCGCCGAGGCGCCGGCGAACCAGAGGATGAGGATGCTGCTGATGTCGTAGACGGTGCCGAACGCCTGGCCGAGATGCTCGTGGGCGAGGAACGCGAGCGCCCGGCCGTTGGCCGGCCCGCCGGGCGCGAACGCCTCGGGCGGGATCAGCACGGTGGTCACGAACGTGGTGGCGATCAGGTAGACCGACATGATCAGCGCGGCGGCGGTGAGCAGCCGGCGGGTGTTGCGGATGCGGGCGGCCAGCCGCTGCTCCGGATCGGCGCCGCGGCCGCGCACCAGCGGCATCATGCTCACCCCGGTCTCGAAGCCGGACAGGCCGAGCACCAGCAGCGGGAACGCGAGCGCGCTGGTGGCCAGGACGTCCCCGGGTCCGCCGGCGTCGGCCAGCCGGCCGGTCCAGTCGGCCAGCGGCGCCGGGTCGGCGGCCAGCTCGGCCACGCCGGCGACCACCACCACCGCGTTCAGCGCCAGGAACACCGCCACCAGCGGGATGGCCACCTGCACCGCCTCGCTGAACCCGAGCAGGAACACGCCGCCGAGCACGAGCAGCAGCGCCACGGTGACCAGCACCGCCGCTGTCCGGCCGTGCGGGAACGCGGCGGGCAGGGCCGGGTTCTCCAGCAGGTGCACGCTGGCGTCGGCGGCGGAGAGCGTGATCGTGATGATCCACGAGGTGGCGACGAAGCCCAGCAGCACCAGCACGAAGACCTTGCCGCGCCAGAACGGCAGCAGCCGCTCCAGCATCGCCACCGAGCCCTGCCCGTGCGGGCTCTCCCGGGCCACGCGGCGGTACATCGGCAGCATCCCGAGCAGGGTCAGCGCCACGATCAGCAGGGTGGCCAGCGGACTGAGCGCGCCGGCCGCCACGACCGCGATGCCCGGCAGGTAGGACAGCGTGGAGAAGTAGTCGACGCCGGTCAGGCACATCACCTGCCACCACGGGTGCGACCGGGTCTGGTGCTCCCGTACCTCCGGGCCGACCGGTTCGACGCGGTGGGCGAACAGCCACCGGTGCAGCCGGCCGGGCGGCGGGGCCGGCCGGGCCGGGGCGGCCACCCGTTCCGGCAGCTCCGGCACGGGACGACCGGACCGCTCGGCGTGGTCGCCGTGCCGGCCGGCCCGGGCGGCCGCGGCGGCGTGCGCCTCCCGGCGCCGCTCCCGCGTACGCCTGGGCTGTTCCGCGTCCCCCGCCTGCCCCATCTGTTCCCCTTCGTCCCCTGGCAAAGACGGTAGGGGTTGTCCCGGTCGCGGCCCGGCCGAACCGGTCAAAGATCCGCTGCGGCGGCGGTCACCGCGTCGCGCAGCGCGGCCGGGTCGGCCACGGTGACGGTGACCGCCGGGTGCCGCAGCCACGGACCGGGCGCCAGTGCCGGCACCGGCTCGGCGAAGCGCAGGCAGACCCCGGCGGCCAGGCCGGCGCCGAAGGTCACCCCGCCGTCGGCCAGCGACAGGTGCGGGCCGATCGCCCGCCACCAGCGGTACGGCCCGCTCAGCTCGGCGCCGGTGACGTTGTCCCTGGTGGTGCGCAGCAGCCAGGGGCCGAACCGGACGAGCAGACCGTCCGGGCCCCAGTCGACCCAGGCCGTGGCGGGACGTACCCCGAGCAGCGCCAGGGGCAGCCGGAAGACCGGGTCGAAGCGGAACGGGAAACGGCGGGTCGGTTCGTCTCGCGGCACGGCGGCGACGTACCCGGTCCGGCGGGGCCGACACCCGCCGGCGGCGTTCCCGCGTCCCGCGCCCGGACGGCGGGACGCGGGAACCCCCCGTCCCGGCTACTGCAGGAACGCCCCGAGGGGCGACAGCAGCAGCCGGCCGAGCAGCGCGGCGTTGTCGTCCAGCCGCGTCCGCTCACACTCGCGGGCCTCCGGGTCGTGGCGGCAGCGCCAGATCTTCTGCGCGTTGCGCCAGGCCACGTTCCGGGTGTACTCCACCAGTTCGCCCTGGTACCAGTCGTCGATGTCACCGTTCACCATGTCGATCATGAGCTGCCAGTTGTCCAGGTAGCCCCGGCGCAGCTGCGGGATCCGCTCGGCGAAGATGTTGTTGATCTCCAGGTAGTCGCGGTGCTGGTCGCTGCCGTCGATCGGCTCGGAGTCCAGGCTGTCGAACGTCGTCACCAGGGCGAACGGCAGGTCGTAGTTGATGTGCGCGTTGACGCCCGCGGCGGCCGAGGGCAGCGGCCGGGCGTCCGGGCCGCGCATCCGCTTGAACAGGCACGCCCACGCCTTCGGCGTGCTCGGGCTGGAGTCGGTCCAGAACCGCAGCGCGTCGAAGTACCGGGCCGCGAACTCCACGTCCAGGCGGGCCAGGAACGCCGGGTCACGGAACCGGTCGTCGTACAGGCCGTCGAGCACGGTGCTGGTGATGACCAGGTAGAGCTTGTTGAAGTCGGCGAGCGGGCAGCTCTCCTCCAGCGGGGGGAGCCGGACCAGCAGATCCTGCAGCTTGGTGAGATGGTCCACGACCGCCGGCACGTCGGCCGGGTGATCGGCGAGCAACCCGACGATGTCCTGGTGCACAGGACCCCAGACCGGTTCGGTCATTTCTCCTCCACGATGGTCGGCGCCCCCACGACGCCACCGGCGCTCCGGCGCACAGCGTGCCAGCCGGCGCCCGCGCGCCGGATCGGTAGAACGACGTATTGCCGACGTACGTCTATCCCGGACGGCTGCGCAGGAAGATCGCGCTGGCCTGCACTCGCGTGCGGACCTGCAGCTTGTCGAAGATGTGCGAGACGTGGACGCCGATGGTCCGCTCACTGATGAACAGCCGCTGGCCGATCTCCCGGTTGGTCAGCCCCTCGGCGACCGCCGCGAGCACCTCCCGCTCCCGCGCGGTGAGCGTGGCCAGCTCGTCCACCGCGGGCCCGGCCGGCGCCGCCCGTGGCCGGGGCACCGGCGCGGGGCCGGGCGCGGCGTCCACGGTCACCCGGGCCCGCGAGGCGATGGTACGGATCTCCGCGGTCAGCGGCACCGCGCCGAGCGACTGGGCCATCTCGTACGCCTGGCGCAGCAGCTTGCCCGCGGTGGCCACCCGGCTGCGCCGTCCCAGCAGCGCCTCGGCCTGCCGCAACCGGGAGTACGCCGCCGGATAGGGGTGGTTGCGCCGGTCCCACTCGAGCGCCGAACGCTCCCACAGCGCGGGGTCGCCACGGCCGTCGTCGAGCCGGCTCAGCTCGGCGTCGCAGAGCGCCAGGAACCCGTCGGCGACGTACCGCACCGGCGCGCCCGCCCGGGCGCTCTTGCGGGTCACCCGGTCGACCGCCTCGCGCAGCCGGCGTACCGCTTTCGGATCCGGCTCGATGGTGCGGCCGGCCGCGGCCTCCGCCTCCGCGCGCAGCCCGTGCCAGGCCAGCGTGGCCAGCACGATCACGTCGTCGGACCGGCTCTCGGTCAGGCCCCGCTGCACCGCCTGCCGGGCCAGGTCGTGCCGGCCCTGCCACATGGACAGGCCGGCGCGCAGGATGAGCATCGGCAGCACGTGCCGGGCGCCGCCGCCGGCCAGCATGGTGGCGACCGCCTCCAGGTCACGGTCGGACGCCTCGACGTCGCCGTACCCGACGGAGAGCCGGCACCGGGCCAGCAGCAGCTCGACCGCGTCGGCGCCGGAGGGGCGGTGCCGCAGCGCGGCGGCGACGACCTTCTCCGCCTCGGCCCACTGCCCCACCCGGAACAGCCCGTTCGTCGCCACCGCCAGCAGCCGGGTCTCCCAGGTGCGGCCCAGCCCCAGCTCGGCGACCCGCTCGGCGCCACGGCGGGCCACCACCACACCCTCCTCGAGGATGTTCAGCGGCCCGGTCATCAGGTCGGCCAGGTGCAGGTACGCGCACGCCACGTCCTCCGGGCCGCCGGAGCGCTCGGCGGTGTCCAGAGCGCGGCGCATGACCGCCAGCCCGGCGGCCGGATCCTCCAGGAACGCCTCGCTGAACCCGAGCGCGGCGCTGGCCATCACCACCTCGGAGGTGGAGCCCGGCACGTCGGCGGCGAGCGCGAGCGCCTCCCGGGCCTGCTCACCGGCCTCGGCGTAGCGGCCCAGGTGCAGCAGCAGCTCGGCCAGCCGGGCCGCGGCCGTGCAGCGCTCGTGCGGCGTGCAGTCGGGCGAGGCCAGCACCCGCCGGTACTCCTCCTCGGCCGGCGCGGACCGGCCCGCCGCGGCCAGGTAGCGGGCGCGGCGGATGTGCAGCGCGCAGACCGGCGGCCCGGACTCCTCGGCGGCCAGCTCCTCCAGCAGGGTCAGGGCGCGGGCGTGTTCCCCGCTGTGGTGCGCGGCCTCGGCGGCGTGGCTGAGCAGCTCGGCCCGGTCCACCTCGACCGGCTCGGGCCGGCCGCCGTCGGGCAGCACCGCAGGCGGCTCGGTGGCGAGCGTCAGCGCGGCCGACCAGTGGCGGTGCGCCTCGGCGTACCCGTGCAGCCGCTCCGCCTCGCGGGCGGCGGCCATCGCGGCGGGCAGCGCCCGGGCCGGCTCACCGGCGTGCCGCCAGTGGTGGGCCAGCCGCGCCTGGTGCAGCTCGCCCGGGGCGGCGGTGAGCGCCTCGGCGAAGCGGCGGTGCAGCGCGGCCCGCTCGGCCGGCAGCAGCTCGCTCGCCAGCACCTCGGCGACCAGCCGATGGCGCAGCCGGTAGCCGTCGTCGGCGCCGACCAGCAGGCGGTGCGCCACCGCCTCGCGGACCGCGTCGAGCAGCTCCTCCTCGGGCAGCCGGACCACCTGGGCCAGCAGCCAGTGCTCGACCGGTTCGACGCCCACTGCCACCGCGTGCACCACGGCGTGCGCGGGCTGCGGCAGCGCGTCGACCCGGTCCAGGAACACCTCGCGCACGGTGTCGGAGATGCCGTCGCGGCCGTCGCGCCGGTCGCGGGCCAGTTCCTCGGCCACGAACGGGTTACCGCCGCTGCGCCGCCAGAGCTGGTCGGCGGCCTCCGGCGGCAGCGGCGCCCCGACCACGGCGGCGGCCAGCTCGTCGGTGGCGGCCCGGTCCAGCGGCAGCAGATCGACCACCTGCACCGAGCGCAGCCGGCGCAGTTCGGTGAGGACCCGGCGCAGCGGGTGCGCGCCGCGCAGCGACTCGGCCCGGATCGCGGCCAGCACGGAGAGCTGCAGGTCGCCCAGACCGGCGAGCAGGTAGAGCAGGAGCTGCCGGGTGCTGCGGTCGACCCACTGCAGATCGTCGAGGACGAGCACCAGCGGCCGCCCGCCGGCCACCAGGTGCAGGCCCTGGGCGACGCGCTCCAGCAGCGCCCCGGCGCCGTCCGGGCCGGGCGTCTCCTCGTCGAAGACCTGCAACAGCCCGCGGATCGCCGACGCGGTACGCGCCTCGCCCTGCTCGGCGTCGAGCCGGCGCAACGCCTGGCGTACCGGGTGCAGCGGCGAGGCGTCGCCGATGTCCAGGCAGGCGCCGGTCAGCACCAGGGCCCCGGCCTGCCGCAGCTGGTCACCGACCTCGCTCAGCAGGCGGGTCTTGCCCACTCCGCTCTCGCCGGTGAGGAACACCGCCCCGGTCTGCCCGGGCCGCAGGTCGTCGTAGAGCGCCGACCGCAGCGTCGCCATGGTGCCGGTGCGGCCGACGAGCGGTGCGGTGTCCACTTCGCTGGCCATGGGACGCAGCCTAGTCACAGGGCCCCGCACCGTTCTACGGCCTCGGGGTCGGACTCGTACTCCTCGCGTCGACTACACGACTAATGGTTGCGGGTGGCCGACATACGTCGTCCTACCGATCCCCCGAGAACCCGGTGGTGAAAGTCTTCGGAGGTCGTCAGGCACCGGACCAGGGAAAGGGTGGGTGCGATGTTGATCACCACGCCCGTGGTAAGTCGGGAAGCCGTCGTCGCGGCCTGCCCGCCGGTGCCGGAGGAACGCCGCACGGTGACCGTCCTCTTCGTCGACATCGTCGGCTCGACCCGCCTGGTCGAGCGGCTCGACCCGGAGGACCTGCGGGCCTTGCAACGCGCCTACTTCGGCACCGTCGCGTCGGTGCTGCGCCGCTGGCGGGGCGTGGTGGAGAAGTACGTCGGCGACGCGGTGATGGCGCTGTTCGGCGCGTCCGCTTCGGACGGCTTCGACGCGTACCGGGCGGTGCGGGCCGGGCTGGACATCCAGGCCGCGCTGGACCGGCGGCGGCCGGGCGGCGTCCGGCTGCGCGTGCGGGTCGGCGTGGCGACCGGCGAGGTGCTGCTCGACCTGGCCGGCGCCCGCGACGGCGGCCACGGCGCGGCGAGCGGCGCGGTCATCACCACCGCGGCCCGGCTCCAGGAGCACGCGCCGCCCGGTGGCGTGGTGGTCTGCCCGGTCACCCGCGACGCGGTGGCCGGCCTGGTCGAGCAGCGTCCACTGGCCACCATGACGCTCGCCGGCAAGTCGCTGCCGCTGGACGTGTGGCGGGTGACCGGGACCGCCGGGCGCCGGCCGGCGCGGCATCGCGCCCCGCTGGTCGGGCGACGGCGTGAGCTGGCCACCGCGGCCGAGGAGGTGACCGCCGCGCTCCGGCAGCGACGTCCCCGGTGGATCTCGCTGGTCGGGCCGCCCGGCAGCGGCCGCAGCCGGCTGCTGCACGAGGTGATCCGCGCGGTGTCCCAGGTGGACGGTGTCCCGGTACTCCGGCGGGTGGCGTACTGCCCGCCGTACCCGGCCGGCGAGCTGGCGCCCCTGGCCGACCTGCTCCGCACCCGGGCCGAGGCGCCGCGCCCACTGCCGGGCGTGGCCGTCGACGGTCCGGGCGGCGGGGCGCTGGCCGCGTTCCTGGCCGCGCCGCACGACGACACCACGGCGGCGCGGGCCGTGGTGGCCTGCCGGGAGGCGCTGCTCGGCCTGGCCGCCGACGCGCCCGTGGTGGTGGCCGTCGACGACCTGGACCGGGCCGCGCCGGCGCTGCGCCGGTTCCTGCGCCAGCTCCACGTCGCGGCGAGCGACCGCGGGCTGCCGCTCGCGGTGGTCACCACGTACGGCTCCGGGTCGGCCGACCCGCTGCCCGCCCCGGGGACCCGGCGGATCCCGCTGCGCCCGCTGAGTCCGCTGGAGACCGGACGGCTGCTGCGGCACCTGCTCGGCCACACCGGCCGGCCGGCCGCGCTCGCCGCGCGGCTGCTCCCCCTGGCCGGCGGCAATCCGGCCGTCGCGACCGCGTACGCCCTGACCGACCCGGCGGACGAGCCGGCCGGTGTGCCCTCGGCCGCGCGGCGGCTGGTGGACGCCCGGCTGGACCGGCTGGACGGCACGCACCGGGCGGTGCTGATGGCCGCCGCCGCCCGCGGCGGCCCGGTCGCCGCCGCGACGGTGGAGGCGATGCTCGGCTGGCCCGCCGGCCGGGCCACGCCGGCGCTGCGCGCCCTGGCCGCGGCCGGACTGCTGCGGCCCGTCGCGCCGGGCGGGTGGACGGTCGAGCCGCTGGTGGCGCGGGTGGCCGCGCACCGGCTCTCCCGGGCCGTGCGAGCGGATTTCGCCCGCCGTCTTCGCGCCGCGTCCGGAGTCGGCGACATCGGCGCAATGGCGGACGGCGAGCGCGTCGCCGCCCGGGCCGGTGTCCGGACCGTCGGCGCGGCCGTACCGCCGGGCGTGGCCGGTGGCGGACGCGCCGCCGCCCGGACGGCCGGAGTGGGCGCGGGTCGGCATCCGGCCCGCGTCCCGGAGGACACCGCTGCCGGCTTCGCGCCGGGAGCGGGAGCCGGTGTCCCCGCGCGGGACCCCGACGAGCGGGAACTCTGCCCGCTCGGGGCGGGACGGTCGCGCCGGTCGGGTGGAGGGGCCCGACCGGCGCCCGGCCCGCCGGATCGGAGCGGCGTGCTCCGGGCGGTGCCCGGGCCGTCCTGGGCCGGACCGGCGACTGCCGGCGATCTCGCGGCGTGGCCCGGGTGGCGGACCGTCCCGTTACCCGGAGCCGCGGCGCGGCCTGAGAGGGCGGGCCGCGCGCGGCGAAGAGCCGAGCCCGGCGGGTACGCGACTGGGCTCGCCGCATGACGGCGACGTCCGGGTCGGAGCGGGCACGGGGCCACTCCGGCCCGGGCGGCTCGTCGGGCGGGTCGAGCGATGGCCGTCAGCCGCGGGCGATGGTGCGGCTGCGTCCCCGGAACTCCGCCACCACCTCGTCGCCGCGCCGCACCGTGACGTCGTAGATGCCGCTGCGGCCCTGCCGGACCCGCTCGGTGGCGTACGCCTCCAGCACGTCGCCCTCGCGTACCGGTCGCAGGAAGCTGATCTCGCCGCCGGCCGCGACGGTGGCCGGGCCGTGGCTGTTGCAGGCGAGCGCGAACGCGGTGTCGGCGAGCAGGAACACGAAGCCGCCGTGCCCGATCGCGTGCCCGTTGAGCATCGCCGGGGTGACCCGCATCCGCGCCACGGCCGCGCCGTCACCGGCCGAGACGAGTTCGATGCCGAGCCCCTTGGACGCCACGTCGGCGTCGAACATGTCGTGCGCCGCGGTGCGGCCGCCGTCGTCCGCCATGTCAGCGCTCCCGCCGCTGGTCGACGATGCGGCGCATCTTGCCCATCGACCGTTCCACCCCGTCCGGTTCGATCACCCGCACCGCGACGGAGACGCCGATGGTGTTCTTGACCTGCTCGGCCAGGGCCGCGCCGGCCCGTTCGGCCTCGTCGGCGGCGGCGTCCGCGCGCCGCTCCACGTGGACGGCGAGCGTGTCCATCCGCCCCCGCCGGTCGAGCACGCACTGGAAGTGCGGCGACAGGGCCGGGGTACGCAGGATCAGCTCCTCGATCTGCGTCGGGAAGACGTTCACCCCCCGGACGATCATCATGTCGTCGGTCCGTCCGGTGATCTTCTCGATCCGCCGCATCGGGCGGGCCGTGCCGGGCAGCAGCCGGGTCAGGTCCCGGGTGCGGTAGCGGACCACCGGCATGGCCTCCTTGGTCAGCGAGGTCAGCACCAGCTCGCCCCGCTGTCCGTCGGGCAGCACCTCCCCGGTCACCGGGTCGATGATCTCCGGGTAGAAGTGGTCCTCCCACAGGTGCAGGCCGTCCTTGGTCTCCACGCACTCGACCGCCACCCCCGGGCCCATCACCTCGGACAGGCCGTAGATGTCCAGCGCGTGCATGTCCAGGCGCTGCTCCAGCTCACGGCGCATGTCCTCGGTCCACGGCTCGGCGCCGAAGACGCCCACCCGCAGCGAGGTGGCGCGCGGGTCGACGCCCTGGCGTTCCATCTCGTCCACGATGGCGAGCATGTAGCTCGGGGTCACCATGATGACCTCCGGTTCCAGGTCGCGGATCAGCATGACCTGGCGCTCGGTCATGCCACCGGAGACCGGGACGACGGTGCAGCCCAGCTCCTCGGCGCCGTAGTGCGCGCCGAGGCCGCCGGTGAACAGCCCGTAGCCGTACGCGACGTGCACCCGGTCACCGCGGCGGCCACCGGCGGCCCGGATCGAGCGGGCCATCAGCTTCGCCCAGGTGTCCAGGTCGGCGCGGGTGTAGCCGACCACGGTCGGGCGTCCGGTGGTGCCGGAGGACGCGTGCAGGCGGGCGACCCGTTCGCGGGGCACCGCGAACATGCCGAACGGGTAGTTCTCCCGCAGCTCCGCCTTCGTGGTGAACGGGAAGCGGGCCAGGTCGGTCAACTCGCGCAGGTCGCCCGGGTTCGCGCCGGCGTCGTCGAACGCGCGGCGGTAGTGCGGCACGTTGTCGTACGCGTGCCGCAGCGAGTGGCGCAGCCGGTCCAGCTGCAGGGCGCGCAGCTCGTCGACGCCGATCCGCTCGACGGGATCCAGCTCGTCCGGACGAGGGGTGCGGTCCTGCACGGCTTCCTCCTGGCGCGACGGGCCCCGGGCACCGCCGCGCCGGGCGCTGCCGCCCACCGTACGCCCCTCATCCCTCCCCCACCCCCCGCCCCCGTGATCTTGCACTTGCCGCCCCTCGGGTGTCCGCTTTACGCGCAATGCCGGGGCTGGAACCGCAAGATCACCGAGAGCGGGGGCGCGGGCGGACGGCGGGAGCGGGGTTATGCTCGCGGGGGGCGGTGGGAGGTGTGGTGTCGGATCCGCGCGTTGATCCGGACGTCGACCTGCGCGTACCGGCGGACCGGTCGGAACTGTCCGCGCACCCGGCGGCCGTGCTCGGCGTGATCGCCGCCGGTGGCGTGTTCGGCGCGCTCGCGCGGGCGGGCGCGCAGGCGGCGGTGCCGCACCGGCCCGGCGAGTTTCCGTGGGCCACGTTCGCCGTCAACGTCACCGGCTGCCTGCTGATCGGTGCGCTGACGGCGATGCTCGCCGCCCGCCCGGCCCACCCGCTGACCCGGCCGTTCCTCGGCGTCGGCGTGCTCGGCGGGTTCACCACGTTCTCCGCGTACGCGGTCGACGCGCAGCGGCTGCTGACCGACGGCGCGGCGGCGACGGCGGGCGTCTACCTGGCCGCCACGGTGCTCGGCGCGCTGGCCGCGGTCGCGGCCGGGGACGCGGTGACAGCGCGCCTGCTGGCCGCCCGGCACGGGCGGGCCCCGTGACCGCCCAGACGGTGGCGGGCCGATGACCGTCCTGCTGATCGCGCTCGGCGCCGCGCTCGGCGCGCCGCTGCGCTACCTGACCGACCGGGCGGTGCAGGCCCGGCACGGCTCACCGTTCCCGTGGGGCACGCTCACCGTGAACGTGTCCGGGTCGCTGCTGCTCGGCGGCCTGCTCGCGGCGCCCGTCGACCCGGCGGTGACCGCGCTGGTCGGCACCGGTTTCTGCGGCGCGCTGACCACCTGGTCGACGCTGAGCTACGAGACGCTGCGCCTGGCCCGCACCGGGAAGCGCCGCCTCGCGTACGCGAATGCGGCGCTCAGCGTGGCCGCGGGCCTGGGCGCGGCGTTCCTGGGCTACGCCCTCGTCACCGCGCTGACCGGCTGACCGCGCCGGTCAGCGGGCCCGGCGTTCCGGGTGGGCCCGGTTCCACGCCCGCATCCGCTCCGGGTAGCCGGTGCGGGCCGCCTCGTACAGCGGCACCGCGTGCTTCTGGGCGATCTTGCCGGCGGCGCGGGGCGAGCCGGTACGGCGGCGGATCCACTCACCGTCGTGCGCGATGGCGACGACTGTGGTGTCGGTGGCGGTGGTCTCCGGTTCCAGGTAGAACTCGACCCCGCGCCGGCTGGTGACGAACGCCTCCAGCTGCGCCAGGTCCTCCTTGGTCGCCTCGCGGTCGAGCTTCGTGGGCGTCGTCGGGTCGGCGGCCCGGCGGCTGAACCAGCCCATGCCCGCCTCCTCTCCTCGGCGTTCGCTCCAGTGCAGCACGCCGGCCTGGCAGGCGGCTGGGAGCGCGGTGGGAGTCGGCTGGACCGGCTCAGCCGACCTTCGCCGCCGCTGCGCCGGCCTGCGTGTCCGGCGCGGCGGGGCGCTCCCGCAGCACCGGCACCAGCGCGAGCGTGGGCAGCAGGAGCAGCGGCACCACGCCGAGCGCGGACAGCACGCCGAAGTGATCGCCGAGGAAGCCGAGCAGCGGCGGGCCGGCCAGGAAGGCGGTGTAGCCGATCACCGCGACCACGCTCACCCGGGCCGGGGCCTTGTCCTCGTCGTCGGCGACGGCGCTCATCCCGACCGGGAAGCCGAGCGAGGCGCCGAGCCCCCACAGCGCGACGCCGACCACCGCGAGGGGGCCGTTCCCGGCCAGTACGGCGAGCGCCGCGCCGGCGGACGCCATCGCGATGGTGGTGAACAGGACCGGCACCCGGCCCCACCTGTCGATGGCGACGGTGCCGACGGTGCGGCCGATCGTCATGCCCACCACGAACACGCCGAAGACCGCGGCGCCGACCGCCTCGTCGACCCCGTACCCGTCGACGAACGCCACCGCGAGCCAGTCGTTGGCACTGCCCTCGGTGAACGCCATGACCAGCACGAGCAGGCCGACCAGCAGGGTGCGGGGCTCGCGCCAGGCGGCCAGCAGCGCCTGCCGCCGGGCGGCCGGCTCCCCGGCCCCGGCCGCCTCGGCGGTGGCCGCGAGGAATGCCCGGGCGCCGACCAGCGTGCCGGCCAGGATCAGCACGGACAGGACCGGCAGGTGCACGCCCACGGGTACGCCGAAGTGCGCGGCGCCGGCGCCGAGCCCGGCCCCGGCCACCGAGCCGAGACTCCAGGCGGCGTGGAACCGGGGCAGGATGGTGTAGCCGAGGCGCTTCTCCACGGCCGCGCCCTCGACGTTCATCGCCACGTCGCACATGCCGGAGCCGAAGCCGAACGCGGCGAGGCCGAACCCCACCCCGACGACCGAGCCGACCAGGCTGGCGGACAGACCCGCCACGGTCAGGCCGAGCGAGACCAGCACCACCGACACGGCGACAGTGCGCGCGGGCCCGAGCCGCTGGGTGACCAGGCCGGCCGTCGGCATGGCCAGCAGCGAACCCGCCGACGCGCAGAGCAGCAGCAGGCCGAGCCGCCCCGGGTTGAGGTCGAGCGCCTCCTGGGCCGCCGGGACCCGGGAGAACCAGCTCGCCACCGCGAGCCCGTTGAGGGCGAAGACGACGGCGACGCCGTTGCGGGCGGTCAGCACCGCCCGGGGCGCCGGTGGCCGCTTCCCGGCCGGTGCGTCGATGGTGCTGCTCACGGTGCGGTGGTCCCTTCCCCCGTCTGGTTCCCGACGACAATCGCACACCTGAGAGCGCTTCCACCACAAGCGCCGTTATGGCTTCGCCCATCCACGCCGGAGCAGGCATGATGCGGACATGGGTACGCCGACCGCACGTCCCGCCACGCTCGACGACGTCGCCCGCGGCGCCGGGGTGTCCCGGGCCACCGCCTCCCGGGTGCTCGGCGGCTACGGGTTCGCCTCGGCGGACGCCCGCGCCCGGGTGCACGCCGCCGCCGAGCACCTCGGCTACGTGCCGGACCTCGCGGCCCGGTCGCTGGTGCGCGGAGCGGGCGTACGCCTGGTGGTGGCCGTGGTGGGCCGCGACGACACCGTGCTGGACGACCCGTACGTGCACCGGGTGGTGGGCGCGGCGTCGCGGGTGGGCGCGCCGCACGGAGTCGGGGTGGCGCTGGAGTGGCTGCCGCTGGCCGACCCGTCCGGGCTGACCCGGCTGGGCGCCGACCGGGGCGTGTGCGGGGTGATCCTGGTCAACACGACCCAGGCCGCGCTGGACGCGGTGCCGCCGAGGCTGCGCGGCCGGGTCGTCTCGATCGGTCAGGGCTCTCCGGCGGTGCCGTCGTTCGACGTCGACAACGCCGGTGGCGCGGGTGAGGTGCTGCGTCACCTGTACGCCACCGGCCGGCGCCGCGTCGTCATGGTCACCGGGCCGCGCTGGTTGAGCTGCGCAGAACGGTCGGTGACCGCGTACCGGGAGCTGATGCGGGAGTCCGGGTCGCCGGAGCGGCTGGTCACCGGCGACTTCACCGCGGCGCGGGGCGGCCGGGCGGCACTGGAGGCGCTGCGCCGGTGGCCGGACGCCGACGCGGTCTACGCGGCCAGCGACGCCACCGCGTTCGGCGTGATCGCCGCGCTGCGCGGGCGCGGCGTGCGGGTGCCGCACGACGTGGCGGTGGCCGGGTTCGACGACCTGCCGTACGCGGCGATCAGCAGCCCGCCGCTGACCACCGCGACCCACCCGGTGGACCGGATCGCCGCCGCCGCGGCCACGGCCGTGCTGACGCGCGCGCCGGTCGCCCCGAGCACCGCGTTCCCGTCGACGCTGGTGGCCCGCGAGAGCGCCTGACGGTCGACGGGTACGGCGAAGGAGGGCCTCCGGTGGGCGGTGTCATGACGTGGATGTACCGAGGCGGCCGGGTGGTGCTGCGCCGTCGCCGCCGCGAGCCGGTCCGGCTGGTCGAGGTGCCGGTGGCGCAGCGGCCACCGATCCTGCGCCGGCATCTCGCGCTCGCTCCCGGCGCGCGCCCGCACGCGCCGGTGGACCGGCACGCCCCGCTCACCGACTTCGCCCGGGTCGCCCCCGGCATCCCGGTCTTCCGGATCGTCGCGGCGGAGTCCCCGGCGCGGTGACCCGCCGCCCGGGTCGTCACCGGGAACCCCGGCGGAACGGCGACACGACAATCCTTCAGAATATCGATCGCTCACGTTTTCGACGTCGTCCGAATGGGAGAGGACGCCGGTAAGATCGGCGACAGAACGGCGACCGATCACGGACTGCCCGGCGGGCTGCACCGGCTCACACTGAGCGCATGAATACGAGACTCCGCCGCAGCCGGGCATTCCGCCTCGCGGTGTGTCTCGCCCTCGTGGCGATATTGAGCGGCTGCATGCAGCTCAACCTCGGGCTGACCGTGAACGACGACGACACGGTCTCCGGTCAGCTCCTGCTCACCGCGCCGAAGTCCGTGCTCAAGCAGCGCAACCCGGACCCGGCGGTGGCCTTCGCGGAACTGCGGCCGAACATTCCCTCACTTCCGCCCGGAGCGGAGACCCGGTACGAGGACGCCACCTCGTACGGCATTCAGATCACGTACCGGAAAACACCGCTGGCACAATTCACGAGCGAAAGCGTGAATCTTGTCCGGGACGATGATCTGTATCGCTTCTCGCTCCCGCTGGACCCGAAGAAATACGGCGGCAAGTTCGGGCAGCAGGATCCGCGCCAGCAGCAGGCGTTCATGACGCTGATGGCGTTCGAGATCTCGGTGACGTTCCCCGGCCGGGTGCTCGACACCAACGGCACTGTCACCGGGCGCTCGGTCACCTGGAAGGTGGTCGCCAACCAGCCCAAGCCGTCCGAGCTGCGCGCCGTGGCCCAGGCGCCCCCGCCGCCAGCCACCAGCCCGGCCGCCGTGGTGACCGGTGACGGTTCCTTCCCGTGGCTGCCGGTGGTGGCCGCCGTGGTCGTCCTGCTGCTGGTCGCCGCCGTCGTGCTCGTGCTGCTGATGCGGCGGCGGCGCTCCCGCGGCGGCCCGGACGCGACGGCGACCACCGGCCCGGGCGTGCCGGCCGACCCCGCCCCGGCCTCCACCGGCGCCCCGGCCGCGCCCGACGCACCGACTCGACCCGCCGGTCCGCCGGCCTGAGCCCACCGACCACCGACGGCGTCCGCGCCGGCGGCCCACCAGCACACCGGGCGGAGGCTGGGTCACGTGACCCGGAACGCCGCCGCACCATCCCACCCCGACCTGCACCACCGCACCACCGAAAAGAGGGGGATCGCCGTGAACGATCTCTTCACCTGGGCCGCCCTGGGCAGCCTCACCGGCGCCAGCGCCGCCACCCTGCTCGCCGCGAACGTCATCGGCGGGCTGATCGGCCCGAGCGGCGACAAGGCGCGCAAGTGGATCGCGCTGGGCTTCGCGCTCCTGCTGTCCTACCTGACCGCCGCGTTCGCCGCCGACGCCGGCCCGGAGAAGTGGATCATCGCGTTCTTCAACGGGCTGGTGATCTTCTCCGCCGCGCTCGGCGTCAACCAGCTCCCCCCTGGTAACCGGCAGGCGACGCAGGCGTCGCCGACCCAGCTCGCCCAGGGCCGCGAGCCCCGCTACGTCCGCTCCTGGGTCTGAGAGAGGTGACCCCATGATCTTCGGCATCCTCAGCGCGGCCGTCCAGGTCGTCTTCGGCGCCGTACTCGGGCAACTCGCCGCCGGCACCGTCGGCCTGCTGACCGGCGCGGTCGTCGGCCTGCTCGTCGGCGCGCCCTTCGGCTGGGCGTCCGCGTCCGCCGGCACGTACGGCCCCGACCCGAAGGGGATCTTCCTGTTCGTGGTCGACCACACCTGGAGCCTGCTCAACACGTTCGCCGGGGCGCTCTTCCTGGCCCTGCACCTGGTCTTCGGCCACCAGCTCGACCGGATCGTCTCGGCCGGCAGCGGCCGGGTCAACGTGATCGAGGGCGTCTCACCCCGGTACGCGACCACGATCGGCACCGTGTGCGCCGGCTCCAGCCCGGGCATCCAGCGCCACGAGGACGTGCACGTGTTCCAGGCCCGGCTGCTCGGCCCGTTCTACCTGCCGCTGGTCGCGCTCAACTACGTGCTGTTCACCATCGCCCCGGTGTGGCTGCTCTGGCACGACCACACCAACGCGCCGATCAACCGGTTCACCCGCTACTTCGAGATCGGCGTCTACCCGCACGTGTGGAACGAGGCCATCGCGTACCGGATCCAGGGGACGCCACCGCGATGACCGGCGCGATCGAGGCGGCCGTCGCGGACGTCGCGAGCTGGCTGACCGGAGCCACGGGTGAGCCCGTACCGGTCGGCCCGCCGCGCGACGACCCCGGCGGCGGCCTCACGGTCTGGCCGCTGGAGCTGCGGCCGGCCCGGCAGACCGCCACCGGCGGCGCGGCGCGCGAGCCGTACCGGTTCGTGGTCCGGCTGCTGGTCTCCGGCGGCGGGCCGGCGGCGCTGCCCGCGCTGGACCGGGTGCTCGCCGCCGCCACCACGTCCGGCCGGCCGGAGCTGGTGCTCGCCACCGGCGACCCGGCGCTGTGGCGGGCGCTCGGCGTGGCGCCCCGGCCGGCGCTGCTGCTGGACGTGCCGGCCCGGATCGACCGGCCGGTCCCGGTCGCGCCGCCGGTGCGGCACCCGCTGCGACTGCGGCAGCTCGGCATGCGCACGCTCGACGGCCGGGTGGTCGGCCCGCAGGACCAGCCGCTCGCCGCCGTCCGGGTGGAGCTGGTGGGCACCGCCCAGGCCACCGAGACCGACACCGCCGGCCGGTTCCGGCTGACCGGCGTGCCGCACGACCCCGACGCGCCGGAGGCCCCGGTGCGGATCCGGCTGGTCGGCGCGGGACGTGTCCACACCGCCGAACTCGATCCGGACGGCGACCACCTGATCGTCGTCCGCGCGCCCGACTGACGTCCGAGGAGGACCGATGCCCACCTACTTCTCCCCCGGCATCTACGTCGAGGAGGTACCGAGCGGGGCCCGCCCGATCGGACCGGTCGGCATGAGCACCGCCGCGTTCGTCGGGGTCGCGCCCGACCGGGGCGCCCACGTCGGCGAGGCGCTGGCGGTGAACAGCTGGACCGAGTTCCTGCGGCTGTACGCCGACGGCGAGCACCTGGAGAGCACCCCGCTGGCCCGCGCCGTGTTCGGCTTCCTGGACAACGGCGGCACCCGCTGCTGGGTGGTGAACGTCGGCGAGGGCGGCCGCCTCACCGGCACCGGCGGGCGGCGCGGCGGCCTGGAACTGCTGGAGGCGATCGACGAGGTCTCCATAGTGGCCGCGCCCGGCTACCACGACCCGGTCTCGCACGAGGCCCTGATCAGCATGGCCGAGCGGCTGCGCACCATGGTGGCGATCTGCGACCCGCCGCCGGAGGTCACCGACGTCTCCCGGCTCACCCGCGTCGCCACGCCGGGCAAGCCGCCCAAGCCCGCGTCGGCCGGCTCGGCCGACAAACCCGCCGAGGGTACGCCGGGCGACGCCGACGACGAACCGCCCGGCGGCGACCGGCCCCGGCAGTCGGACTACGCCACCTTCTACTTCCCGTGGATCCGGGTCCGTGACCCGCTCAGCGGCGACCTGGTGCTCACCCCGCCGAGCGGGCACGTCGCCGGCATCTGGGCCCGCACCGACGCGCTGCGCGGCGTGCACAAGGCACCCGCCAACGAGCCGGTACGCGGCGCCGTCGACCTCGCGTACCGGGTGACCCGGCCCGAGCACGACGTGCTCAACCCCAAGGGCGTCAACGTGATCCGGTTCTTCGCCGGGGAGGGCATCCGGCTGTGGGGCGCCCGTACGCTCGCCGCCGAGGCCAGCGAGTGGCGCTACCTGAACGTACGGCGGCTGTCCATCTCGATCGAGCAGGCCATCGCGGGCGGCACCCGGTGGATGGTGTTCGAGCCGAACGACTTCACGCTGTGGCGCTCGATCCGCCGCGACATCGGGGCGTTCCTCACCCGGGTGTGGCGCGACGGCGCGCTGCTCGGCCGTACGCCCGAGGAGGCGTTCTTCGTCAAGTGCGACGAGGAGACCAACCCGGCCGACGTCCGCGACGCCGGGATGGTGGTGGCGCACATCGGCATCGCGGTGGTCAAGCCCGCGGAGTTCGTGGTGTTCAAGCTGAGCCAGTGGGCCGGCGGCACCGAGACCGAGACGATCGGAGGCTGACATGCCCACCACCGCGACGCCGCAGCCGGGGGCGCCCGTCGACCCGTACCGCGCCTACCACTTCAAGCTGCTGATCAACGGCATCACCAACGGGCACTTCACCGAGGTCAGCGGCTTCGAGGTGGCGATTCCCGCGCTGTCGTACCGGGAGGCGGGCAACGAGCGCATCCGGGCCGTGCCGGGACAGGTCGAGTACGCCCCGGTCACGCTCCACTTCGGCCTGACCAGCTCGCGTGAGCTGTGGGACTGGGTGAACGCGGCGGCGAAGGGCACCGTCAACCGGCGCAACGTTTCGGTGGTGCTGCTCGACCCGGCCGGCACCGCCGAGGTGCTGCGCTGGAACATGATCAATGCCTGGCCGACCCGGTGGCGGGGCGCGCACCTGAACACCCTGTCGCAGGAGATCGCCATCGAGGCGCTGACCCTGGCGTACGAGGGCCTGGAACTGGAGGCCGGCGGTGCCGCCGCCCCGGCGGGCGCGTGACCGGCTGGCCCGCGCGCTGCGGGTCACTGCGGATCGCCTGTCCGGTCCGGCCCCGGCCGAGGACGCGCCATCCTTGCCCGGCCAGCAGCCCGCCCCCGGTCAGCCGCCCGAGCACTGGCGGCGGCTGGTGGCGGCGCACGCCCCCGGCCTGCTGCGCGACCTTCCGCCGGTTTCCGCTCCTCCCCCGCTCTCCGACGAGCGGCGCCAGAGGGGCCGGTGGCGCTGGATGGCACGTTTGATCAACGGACTCGCCGCTTTCCGCAACAGCCCGCCGAGATCTCGGTACGAAAGGACCCCTATAGGGGCCGTTTCCTACCAAGATCTCCCGGAGCTCCTGGGAAGTGGGACGGGGATCTCGGCAAGCGGGAACTCGGAGCCGGGGCGCGGTGCGCGGTCGCCGGGAGCGACGAGTGCCGGGTGGGAAGTGAGCGGGGCGGCGCCCTCCACGCCGACGCCGGGCGCCCGGTCCCGCTCGGACGGGGCCTCGCGGTCGTGGGACAACGGGGCGTCTGCGGGTGAACCCGCGAACCGGTTCGTGACGGAGCCGATCGGCTTGGCCGGGGCACCGGAGAGGACGAGAGCGGCGCGTATGCCGGACCGGACCGGGTCACCGGGCGCCGTCGGCCCGACCGGTACCGCAAGCACCACGGAAGCCATCGGTGGCGCGCCCCCGGCACGCCGGCCGGTGGTGACCCGCGCCCTCAGGCCGGCCCTCACCGGCACGAGGGGCGCGAGCGGCGACGGCACCGGTCGGCCCACCGACCCGGGCGTGCCCGCTGGCACCGCCGGGCCCGTACACCCCGCCGGCAGCCGGGACACGATCGGATCGCCGGGTCGCGTGGGATCCGGCGAATCGGACCGGCCGTCACCGTCCGAGCGCAGGCCCGGCCCCGACCGGATGGACCCGCTCCGCAACCTCCCACAGGTCGACCGGGGCCGGCCGACGCGCAGGGACGACATCGCCGGAGCGGACGTGCCGTCCGGTCGAGGGGACATGCCCCCGCTCGCCTTCGCGGCTGCGCCACCGTCGTTGCCGCGCGGACCGGCCGCACGCATCAAGGGCGGTCGAACCGGATCAACGAACGGTCGCGACGGGACAAGGGACGGATCCGTCGCCCAGTACCCGGGGCGCGCCGCCGGCCTGCCGTACCCGGGCGGACACGACCCGGCGTCCGGGGAGAGGCAGGGTCGGTGGCCCGCGCGTCCCACGTACAGCAGCCCGTGGCCGGCCCTGCCGGACGGTTCCGACCCGATCCGCACGACGGGCCAGGTGGCGACCGGGATGGCCGAGGGCGGCGGGACGCACGCGGATCCGTGGCCGGCGCTCCCGGCCGAACCGGCCTGGCCTGGCGCGCGGCCCACGCCGTGGAGCGACACGGCCCGGCTGGACCAGGAACAGGCGGGTGACTGATGGAGCGCGTCGCCTTCCTCGTGGACGAGTCCGGCACCCGGGTCGACTGCCTGCTCAACCCGGAGACCGTGCAGGTGACCCGGGTGGCCGGGGTACGCCCGCGCGGCGGACCGGACGGGCCGCTGACCGGCGCCGGGCTGGCCGACGACCCGCTGGTCTTCACCGGCGGCGGGCGTACCGAACTGGTCCTGGACCTGCTCTTCGACGTCGACTTCGTGGAGTCGCCGGCCCGGCCCGAGGACGTCCGCGCGCTGACCCGGCCGCTGTGGATGCTGGCAGAGAACTCGGCGGTCGAGCACGGCTGGCTACGCCCGCCGCTGGTCCGCCTGGTCTGGGGCAAGACCTGGAACGTCCCGGGCGTGATCACCGCGATCGCGGAACGCTTCGACGCGTTCACCCTCACCGGTACGCCCCGGCGCTCCTGGCTGCGGCTGAAGCTGGTCCGCGTCGCCGAGGGCGCGGAGGCGGCGCGCGCCGGGTTCGAGGAGGAACTGGCCGCGGCGAGCACACCCGCTGTCGCGCCCGGGTCCGCGGTGGTCGCCGCCGCCGACGGCGCGGCCGAGCCGGGCTGGTCCGGGGTGCGCTTCGACCTGCTCGCCCACGACGCGCTGGGCTCGCCGCTGCGCTGGCGGCTGCTCGCCGAGCACAACCGGATCACCGACCCGCTCACCGTGCCCGCCGGCACCGCGCTCGCCGTCCCGCCGGTCGGCGCCACCACCGTCGCGCCGGACGCTGTCACCGCGGGAGGCACGCCGTGACCCGCCACGCGGCCAGCCCGGCGCGGCGAGCGGCCGCCGGGGGTGCGCCGTGAGCCGGGCCGCCCTGGTCACAGTCGACGGGCGACCGCTGGCCGATCCGGCCCGGCTGCGCGGCATCCGCGTCGCCGCCCGCCTCGACCGCCCGGCACAGTGCGAGCTGACCCTCGCCGCCGCTCCCGGCGCGGGTCCGCTCGACCCTCCGGTACGCCCCGGCGCCACAGTCGACGTCCGCCTCGACGGGCAGGCGGAGGCGCTGTTCACCGGCGAGGTGACAGCAGTCGAGCGGGAGTACGCCGGTGACGGCGCCGCGCTGGCCCGGATCCGGGCGTACGACCCGCTGCACCGGCTGCGCAAGCGGCAGGAGCTGCGCGTGTTCGAGTCGGTGACCGCCGCCGAGCTGGCCGCCGACCTGTGCGCCGGGCTGGGGTTGAGCGTGGCGGCCGAGGACGACGGGCCGCGCCTGGACCGGCTGCTCCAGCACCGGCACACCGACCTGGATCTGCTGTGCGAGGTGGCCGGTCGCGCCGGGCTGCACCTCGGCGTGGACGGTGACCGGTTGCGGCTGTGCACGCTGGACGGCTACGGGGAGCCGCTGCCGTTGACGCTCGGCGAGACGGTGCACGCGCTGCGGATCACCGAGAACCTGGACCGGGCGGGCGCGGAGTGCGCAGTGCTCGGCTGGCACCCGCAGCGCGCCGAGCCGCTGAGCCAGCGCGCGGACGAGGCGCGCAGCGGGCGGCGCATTCCGCTGCGCCCCGACCCGGGCGACGTGGGCGCGGACGGCGTCCGTACCGCTGTGGACCAGCCGGGCCGCAGCGACGACGAGCTGGCCGCGCTGGCCCAGGCCGGGCTGGACGCCCGGGTGGCGGCGCTGGTCACCGCCGAGGGCACCGCGGAGGGCGACCCGGCGCTGCGGCCGGGCCGGCGGATCGCGCTGGCCGGCGTCCCGGAGCCGCTGGCCGGGGTGTACGTGCTCACCGAGGTGGTGCACACGGTGGACGCCGACGGGCACCTGACCCGGTTCTCCACGGTGCCGCCCGGCCCGCCGCCGTCGGCCGCGCCCCCGGCGGCGACTGTCACGCTCGGCACCGTCACCGACGTCGACGACCCGGACGGGCTGGGCCGGGCCCGGGTGACGCTGCCCGCGTACGGCGATCTGGACGCCGGCTGGCTCGCGGTGCTCTGCCCGGGCGCGGGCCGGGGCAAGGGGATCGTCGCGCTGCCCGACCCGGACGACACCGTGCTGGTGGCGCTGCCCGGCGGCGAACCGGCCTCGGGCGTGGTGCTCGGTTCGCTGTTCGGCGCGGTCGAGCCGTACGACACCGGGATCGTGTCCGGCCGCTCGCGCCGCTGGTCGATGCGGACCGGCACCGGGCAGTCCATCGTGATCGACGACGACGGGCGGACGCTGCGGCTGGCCACCGACGCGGGCAGCTTCGTCGAGCTGCGCCCCGAGCTGACCACCGTGCACGCCGCCGGTGACCTGGTGCTCTCCGCGCCCGGCCGGGCCGTCGTGGTACGCGGCCGCACCGTCGACTTCCTGCACGCCCCGGCGGCCGAGGACGCCGAGACCGCCGCCGCGCAGGCCCGTACGCTCGCCCGTTCCGCCGGAGGTGGCTGATGCGCTGGATCCACCGCGACTCGCTGATCACCTGCGGACACGACGGGCGGGTGAGCAACCGCCCGTCCCAGCAGTGGGTGACGGTCCAGGCCGTGCCGGTGCTGATCCGCCCCGACCCGGAGGGGCGCGACATCACCGCCTGCCCCAACTACGGCCCGACGATCAAACCGTGCCTGCACACGCTGACCGTGACAGTGGGTTACAGCACGTGGGTGCGGGTGGACCGGCAGCCGGTGGTGCTGTCGCACCTGGACGGCCTGACCGACGGCACCCCGCCGGGCACCGTGCACCACCAGGTCCGCGACGTGCGGCAGAGCTTCCTGGGGGCGGACGCATGAGGGCCTTCCGCTTCGTCGGCGCCGGCTTCGACGCCGGCCGCGCCGGTGGTCTCGCGCTCACCGCCGCAGGCTCGCTCGCCATGACCGACGGCGACGAGACGGTACGCCAGGCGCTGTACCTGCTGCTGTCCACCACGCCCGGGGAGCGGCTGATGCGTCCCGGGTACGGGTCGCGGCTGCACCGGCTCGTCTTCGCGCCCAACGACGACACCACCGCCGGGCTGGCGATCCACTACGTGCGGCAGGCGATCCGGCGCTGGGAGCCCCGGGTCGAGGTGCTCGATGTGGACGCCGGCCCCGACCCGGACGACCCGTGGCGCCTGGTGATCCGGCTGGACTACCGGGTGCGGGCCAGCCTCTCCCCCGGCCACCTGGTGTTCTCCGTCGACCTGCTGCCCGCCGACGAGGAAACCGCAGACGAGGAGGGCACGTCATGACGCTGCCGGTGCCGCACCTGGACGACCGCGCCTTCCTCGACCTGGTCACCGAGGCGCGGGAACGCATCGCCCGGTCCTGCCCGGACTGGACCGACCTGTCCGCGCACGACCCGGGCATGGCGCTGGTGGAGGCGTTCGCGTACCTGACCGAGGTGATGATCTACCGGCTGAACCAGTTGCCGGAGAAGGCGTACGTGGCGTTCCTGAACCTGCTCGGCGTCACCCGGCATCCACCGGCGGCGGCCTGGGCGGACGTGCGCCTGACCCGTACCGGCCCGGACCGCGGCCCGGTGCGGGTGCCGGCCGGCACCCGGGTCGCCGCGGCCCGCGGCGCGGACCCCCGGCCGGTCGTCTTCGTGACCACCGAACCGGCGGTGCTGCCCGCCGGGGAGACCACGACGACGGTACGCGTGCACCACTGCGAGCCGGTCGAGGCGGAACTGCTGGGCACCGGCACCGGGCAGCCCGGTCAGGTGTTGCGGGCGGCCCGTGCGCCGCTGACCCGTACCACCGAGGCGCTTGATCTGCTGCTCGGCGTGGAGGTGCCGGCCGGTTCGGTGGAGCTGGGCGCGGCCGCCCGCGAGCACGAGGGGCGCACGTACGAGATCTGGCGGCCGGTGGACAGCTTCGCCGGTGTCGGCCCGCAGGCGAAGGTCTACCTGGTGGACCGGGCCTCCGGGGTGGTCACGTTCGCCCCGGCGCTGGACCTGCGCCCGGACGGTGGCGCCCCGGCCGTCGAGGGGGCGGCCGGGGCGACCACTGTGGCGGCGGTGCCGCCGGACGGACGGCAGGTGCGGCTCTGGTACCGCTGCGGCGGCGGACCGGCCGGGAACGTCGCGGCGGGCGTGCTGACCAGCCTGCGCGACCCGCTGCCGGGGGTGAGGGTGGACAACCCGGAGCCGGCCACCGGTGGGCGGGAACTGGAGTCGCTGGAGTCGGTGCTGGCGCGCGGGCCGTACGAGTTCTTCGCCCAGCAGCGCGCGGTGACCGCCCGGGACTTCGAGATCCTGGCCACCGGCTCCGGGGCGGTGGCGCGGGCGCGGGCGTTCACCCGGGCCGCCGTCTACAGCTTCGCCCGGCCCGGCGAGGTCGAGGTGGTGCTGGTGCCGTACGTGCCGGAGGCGGCCCGTCCCGGCGGCCGGCTGCCGGTGGCGGTGCTGCGCGAGCACGAGGTGGAGGAGGCCCGCCGCCGGGTCGAGGCCGACCTGGAACGCCGCCGTGCCCTGGGTACGGCGGTGCGGGCGGGCTGGGCCCGGTACAAGGCGGTGTCGATCAGGGCCCGGGTGGTGGTGCGCCGCGAGGAGGACGTGGACGCAGTGCGCCGCCGCATCCACGACCGGCTGCACCAGACGCTCAGCCCGCTGCCGACGCCGCTGAACCCGGCCGGCTGGGCGTTCGGCGAGCCGCTGCGCGCCTCCAACGTGTACCGGATGCTGGAGCACGCCGAGCCGGGTGTGCGCTACGTCGAGTCGGTGCGGTTCGTGGTCGACGAGGCGCCGGACGCGCAGGTACGGACCGTGGCGGTGGACCAGTACCAGGCCGACACCTGGTACGCCGGCGGCGGCCCGGTGCTGTTCCGCTCCACCAACGCCGGGGCGGGCTGGGAACCGGCCGGCCGGTTCGACGACGAGACAGTGGTGCGGGTGGTGCCCGCGCCCGCCCCGGTACGCCCCGGCGTGGTCCCCCGGGCCGGTTCGGTGGCGGTGGTGACCACCCGCGACGCCGGAGGTTCCCGAGTCCGGCTGAGCACCGACCTGGGCGAGACGTGGACGCTGCTGACCGACCTCGACTCCGGCGTACGCGATCTGGCCTGGATCGACCGGGACGGCACCGGCGCGCTGCTGCTGGCCACCGACGCGGGCCTGTACGAGGTGCCGCTGCTACCCGGCGCGGTGCCGCTGCAGATCCTGGTCGACCCGGCCGACGCGGACCGGGGCTTCTACGCGGTGCGCGCGTTCGTCTCCGAGCGCGGCGCACCAGGGGTGGCGGTGGCCGCGCAGGCCGGATTCGGCGTCTACCTGTCCACATCCGCCGGACGGCCCGGCACGTTCGCCCACGTCGGCCTCGCCAACGTCGACAACCGGATCCTCGCCGTCCAGTACGACGGCCCGGCCACGCTGCTGTGGTGCGGCGCGGGCGAGCCGGACCCGAAGAAGCCCGGCCAGGGCTGCCACCGCACCCGGCTGTTCGAGTCGGACGTGAAGTGGCAGTCGATGGCATCAGGCTGGATCGGCGGCACCTGCCGTGACCTGGCGTTCAGCGGCCCGCTCGCGCTGGCCGCGACGCAGAGCGGCGGCGTGGTCCGCCTGGACACGCTCGCCGGGCAGCCGCAGTGGTCGCCCGTGATGGTCAACTGCGGCCTGCCGCTGCGGGACCGCACCCGGTTCGTCCCGGTCGACGCCATCGCCGCCACCGCGCCCACCGGCACCTCCGGCGCCGGGCGGCTGGTGCTCGCCGGCGGCGAGCGCGGCGTGTTCCGCAGCGGCGACGGCGAGGACTGGACGGCGAGCGCCAACCAGGCCACCGCCGACGTGGTCACCGTCCCCGGCACCTGGCTGCTCTGCTCCGGCGAGCACGACATCGAGGTGGTGCGGCAGGATGCGCCGAGCGGCGATTGAGCGGCTGCTGCCGGCCGCGTACCAGCGGGCCGCCGGCCCGGGCAGCGTGCTGGGCGCGCTGCTGGACGTGATGGAGGCGCTGCACGCCCCGGACGAGGCGGTGCTCGCCGACGTCGACGCGCTGTTCGGGCCGTACCGGACGCCGGACGGGTTCGTGGCGTACCTGACCCGCTGGGTGGCGATGGACCACGTGGTCGCCGCGCCCCGCGCCGACGCGCCGCTGCCGTTGCCGGCGGGCCGGCTGCGGGACCTGGTGGCGCACGGCGCGCTGCTGGCCCGGTGGCGCGGCACCCCGTACGGCATGCGGACCGCGCTGGAGCTGGCCACCGGCGTGACCGGGTTCGTGCTGGACGAACCGCCGGACCGGCCGTTCCACCTGGTGGTGCGGGTCCCACCGGCCGCCGCCGACCGGCTCGCGCTGGTCACCCGCATCGTCGAGGCGGAGAAACCGGCGGCGGTCACCGTCGAGGTCGTCACCGGGGACCCGCCCGACCCGCCCTCCGACCCGACGCCGCCCGACCCGGACCCGCCGCCCACGCCCGAGCCGGACGTCGCCGAGCCCGCCGCCGGGGTGGCGACGGTGCGCGCGGTCGGCCGGGCGCACGTACCCCTGCCCCACGATCCGCCCGAGGAGCCGTCATGACCACCGAATGGACAGTCGTCGCCGCCGCCGAACAGTTCACCCTGGACGCCCGCAACAGCGGTGAGCTGACGTTCACCGTGTCGAACCCGGGCACCGCGCCGGACACCGTCGTCTTCGACGTCGCGCCCGGCGAGGGCAGCCAGCGGGCCTGGTTCACCGTGGCCGAGCCGCAGCGGGTGGTGCCCGGGCAGGGCTCGGTGTCGTTCCTGGTACGCCTGGCCGTGCCGCCCGGCACGCCGCCCCGGCGCTACGACATGACCGGGTTCGCGTACTCGGCGAACACCGCGCCGGAGGAGAGTTCCCGCTCCAGCGGCCGGGTCACGTACGACGTACGGGCCGTCGTACCCCCGAAGCGCACGCCGTGGCCGTGGATCGCGGCCGCCGCGGCGCTGGTGCTGGTCGTGGCCGGGGTGGTGGCCTGGCTGGTGACCCGCGGACCGGACACCCCCGCGCCGCCGCAGGCCGACGCGGTGACCGTGGAGGCGGAGACGCTGGTCTCCGGCGCGACGGTGCAGTCCACCACCGGCGCGAAGGCGGACGTGGTGGCGCAAAAGAACTGCTGCGACGTGGTGTGGTCCGGCGACGCCCAGCTGTTCTTCCTGGGCCGGGGCGTCGGCGACCGGGTCACCGTGCAGGTAGACCTGCCGTCCGACGGCACCTGGCGGTTCTCCACCGTGCGGACCACGTCGTTCGACTACGCGAACACGATCTGGCTGGTCGACGGCCGGCAGGTCGGCGACACGTTCTTCGGGTTCACCCCGACGGTGGTCCGCACCGACGAGGTGGACGTGGGGACCCTGGAGCTGACCCGCGGCCCGCACAAGCTGACGCTCGTGGCGGTGAGCAAGACGCAGGGCACCGACAGGTACTTCGCCGGGGTGGACGAGATCCGCTTCACGCCCGTCGTCCGGCCATGACCACCAGGCAGAAGGTGCTGCTGGTGGCGGTGGCAGTGCTGCTGGTGGCGCTGTACGTGGTGGCGGTGGCCGGACGCCGCGACGACAGGGGCGACCCGGCGGCCGGGCCGGGCGCGCTGGCCCGGCTGGGACGCGGGTCCGGGACGGTCGACCCGGCGACGGTGGCGGTGAGCTGCCTGCCGCCGGCCGCGGAACCGGCCACCACCGCCGACGGGGTGACGCTCACCTTCGGCACGGTGTGCCGGCTGCGGGTGGCCGACCCGGGCGCGCTGCGCACGCTGGTGCTGCGCGGCACGACACCGTTCGAGGTGACAGCCCGCGCGCCGGGCGACGCGGACGTGACGGTCACCGACGAGGTCGCGCCCGACGCGGACGGCCCGGCGGTGGCGAAGGTGGCTGTTGACCGGGAGACCGAGGTGCTCCTGCGGTGTCCGGGAGGTGGCGGATGTTCGGTCACGCTGGCCCGGTCCTGACCGGGACGGAGACGCGGCATGGGTGAGTTGCGCAAGCCGTTCCTGCTGCTGGCGTTGCTCGCGGTGGCGCTCGTGGTCGGCGTGGAGCTGGGCGCGGCGGCGCTGACCGGCGGCGGCGACGCGAGCGGGGCGCTGCGGGACAGTGCCGGCCGGCTCGGCGTCGAGCTGGGCGACGTCGGCGCGGTGTCCGAGCCGTCCGGCCGGGGCATCGGCTACCTCGCGCTGATCGACGTGGTGGCGCTCTGGACGACCGGGCTGTTCTGCCTGAGCCTGGTGCTGCCGGACCGGGTGCAGGGCCGGGTGCAGGGCGCGGCCACGCTCGTCTTCTCGATCGTGCTGCTGCTGGTGTCGCTGGTCCTGCTGGTCGTCGCGTTCGTCGAGCTGACGGTGATGGTGTCGCTGTTCCTGGCGCCGCCGTTCGGCACGCTGGCGTACCTCGCGGTGTGGGGGTTCTTCCCGGTCGACGACGCGGCGGTGCTGCTCGGGCTGGCGCTGCTGCTCAAACTGGTCTGGGCCGGGCTGCTGCTCGCCGCCCAGCCCCGGTTCCTGCGCAACAAGGGCCTCGTCGCGCTGATGCTGACCACGCTGCTGTGCACAGTGGTGCTGCAGTTCCTGCACGGCCTGGTGCCGGTGATCCTGGTCAGCATCCTGGACGACCTGGGCGCCGTGGTGTTCGCGGTGGTGGCGCTGATCTGGGCGCTGGTGCTGCTGATCGGGTCGATCCCGGCGATCGTGAAGGCGATCCGGACCACCGCCACCACGTCCGGCCGTACCGTCAGGTGACCGCGCCGCCGGCCGCGAGCGTGGCCAGGCGCGGCAGCTGCTGCGGGTCGGTGAGCGCCGACCCGACCGCCACCACGCGCGCCCCGGCCGCGAGGAAGTCACCCGCGTTGCCGGCGTCGACACCGCCGGTGGCCACGAACCGGGCCTCCGGCAGCGGCCCGGCGACCGCCCGGAACCAGGCCGGGCCGAGGCTGACCGCCGGGAACGCCTTGAGCCACACCAGGCCGTGGTCGAGCGCCCGCTGCGCCTCGGTCGGGGTGGCCACGCCGGGCAGGTGCGGCACGCCGAGACCGGCCGCCGCGTCGGCCACCGCCAGATCCAGGCCCGGCGCCACCGTGAACGCCGCCCCGGCGGCCACCGCGTCGTGGACCTGCGCCGGGGTACGCACGGTGCCCGCGCCGACGATCCGGTCCCGCCGCCGCCCGGCCGTCACGGCGGCGCGCAGCGCCGGCACCGCTTCCGGGGTACGGATGGGCACCTCCACCACGGCGATGCCGAGATCCCAGGCCAGTTCCGCCAGCCGGACCGTCTCGTCGACAGGCAGGTCGCGCAGGATCACCATCACCCGCGCGTCGCCGAACAGTGCCTCGAAGTCGTGCCCGCTCATCTCCCACTCCCTCCCCTGACCTGCGCGGTCCACATCGTCTCCGGCAGCGCCAGCGCCCGCGCGATCGTCCCCGGATCAGGCGGCGGCGCGGTGTCGCCCGGCACGACCAGCACCGGCGCGGCGGTCAGGTGCCCCAGCCGCAGACAGGCGCGCAGGTCCAGGCCGCGCAGCAGCCCGGACAGGAACCCGGCGGCGAACGCGTCACCCGCGCCGACCGGCTCCACCACGTCCACCGGCAGCGCCGGCACGAACACCGCCGGCCCGGTACGCGGCAGCGCCGTCGCGCCGACCGGCCCGTCCTTGACCACCACCAGTTCCGGGCCGGGCAGCAGGGCACGAACGTCGGCCGGATCGTCCGCAGCCCACAGTCCGGCCGCCTCGTCCAGCCCGACCAGCACCACGTCGGCGCGGTCGGCCAGGCCGCGCAGGACCGGGGCGGCCCGGTCGGCGGGCCAGAGCGCCGGGCGGTGGTTCACGTCGAAGCTGACCCGGGCACCCGGCAGCGCGCGCCCGTCCAGCGCTGATACGAGCAGGTCACGGCAGGTGCCGGAGAGCGCCGCGGTGATCCCGGACAGGTGCAGCAGGCGTGCCCCGGCCAGCCCGGAACGCGTGAGGTCGGCGGCACCGAGGCGGCTCGCGGCCGACCCGGCGCGGTGGTAGTGCACGCGGGTGCCGTACGGCCCCGGATCCTTCAGGTAGAGCCCGGTCGGCGCGTCCGGGTCCACGGTGACCAGGCTGACGTCCACGCCCGCGGCGGCGACCTCGGCCACCACCCGCCGCCCGAACGGGTCGTCGCCGACCCGGCTCACCCACGCCGCGCGGTGCCCGAGCCGGGCCAGCCCGGCCGCCACGTTCGACTCCGCGCCGCCCACGCCGACGGTCAGCCGCGCCGCGCGCTCCAGCGACCCGCCGTCGTCAGGGGCGAGCACCACCATCGTCTCGCCCACGCAGACCACCTCCGGCCCGCCCGCCGGGCTCACGGCGTCACCCCCAGGCGGGCCGACACGTCGTCCGGGTCCAGGTGGCCGTCGGCGACCAGCACCCGGTGCCGGTTGTGCCGGGGCCGGCTGGCCGCGACCACCGTCGGGGTGTCGAACGCGTACGCGACGCAGACGCCCGGGTACATGGCGGTGCGCACGAACCACCTGTCACCCGGCCCCAGACCGGTGAACACCAGCGTGTACGCGCCACCGCCGGGCGCGGAGGCGGACAACGCCAGCCAGGGCGCGGCCGAGCCGTTCACCGCCTCCTCGCCCGCCGCCTCGGCGGTGCGCACCCGCGCTTCCCCGTCGGCCACGGCACGCCAGAAGAAGCCGCCGTAGCCGGCACCGCCCGGGCGGCCGTTCGTGGCCGGGCTGCCCAGGCGCACGTCGGCGCCGGTGGCGGAGGTGAGCGTGACGGACAGGTCCAGCCACCAGGCGTCCTCCCCGGCCGGGGTGGCGGTGATCCGCCGGTGCTCGCGCAGCAGCACCCGGCCGTGCCGGTCCCGCCATTCCAGGTCGTGGTCCAGCCGGTCGGCGGTCCGCTCCCGCCAGCCGGTGTGCGCGATGACGCCGTGGTCGTCGCGCCAGGCGTAGCCGGTGCCGCGCACGTACGTCCGGCCGCCCCACAGGTTGACGCCGTCCACGTCCTGCACGGCCAGTGACGCGCCGAGGTGCCAGACGTGGTCGGCCGGGAGCGCGTCGGTGACCGGCGTGCCGGCCCGGGTCCGCACCGGATGCAGGTACGGCCGGGGCCCGTGGCGCGGGTCCAGCTCCGGCCGGACCAGGTACCGGGCCACCTCGACACCGTCCACCACCAGCCGGGGTTCGGCGGTCACGTCGGGTCCGGGGCGGGGACCGGGCGGCGGGCGTCGAGCGCGTGCAGCGCCGCGAGGGCGTACCCGCCGAGGATCGGCACCGCGACCGGCGTGACCAGCACGCCCAGCAGCACCGCGAGGGCACAGATGCCGGAGGCGGCGGCCCACACGCCGGGGCGCTGCGGGCAGGTGCGGGCCACGTCACGCGCCGCCGTCCGCCAGCCCCGGCCGCCGCTGCGCCCGACCGCGACGGTGACCAGGCCCGCGTACCCGAGCAGGACCGCGACCACGACGGCGGTGAGCGCGAGCGCGGGCTCGCCGCCGGGAACCCGGCCGGTGGCGAGCGCGACCAGGTCGGCGGCGAGCAGCGCGACGGCGGCCAGGGCGACAGCGCTGACCGCCAGCCCGGCGGGCAGCGCGCGGCCGAACCGGGCCAGGCCGGTCCGCGCGTCGGGCCAGGAACCGGTGACCGACCTGTCGTGCAGCGCGGCACTGGCGGTGGCGAGCGCCGGGGCGAGCGTGAGCACCGGCAGCGCGGCGAGCGCCACGGCGAAGCCGAGCAGCGCCAGGTCGGTCGCCTCGCGCAGCGTGTCCCGCCAGTCGCCACGGGCAGGCACGGCGGTCATCCCTTCAGCCCGCTGGTGTTGATGCCCTCGACGAGCATCCGCTGGAAGGCCAGGAAGAACAGGAACACCGGCAGCAGCGACAGCACCGACATGGCGAACATCGGGCCGACGGCGCTCTGGCTTGTCGAGTCGATGAACAGCGTCAGCGCCACCGGGACCGTGTAGTCCTCCAGGCTGGACAGGAACACCAGTTGCCGGAAGAAGTCGTTCCAGGTCCAGATGAACGAGAAGATCGCGGTGGTGACCAGCGCCGGGCGGCTCAGCGGCAGGATGACGTGCCGGAACACGCCGTACGGGGACGCGCCGTCGATGGTGGCCGCCTCGTCCAGCTCGCGCGGGATGCCGCGCATGAACTGCACCATGAGGAAGACGAAGAACGCCTCGGTGGCCAGGAACTGCGGCACCAGCAGCGGCAGGTACGGCCAGTCGCCGCCGACCAGTCCGAGGCTGCGGAACAGGATGTACTGCGGCACGATCAGCACGTGCCCGGGCAGCAGCAGCGTGCCGATCATCACGGTGAACCACAGCTTGCGCAGCCGGAACCGCAGCCGGCCCAGGGCGTACGCGGCGAGCAGGCAGGACAGCGCGTTGCCGACGACGGTGAGCGCGCTGACCACTGCGCTGTTGAGGAAGAACCGGCCGAAGCTGATGTCGAAGTTGGTCCAGCCGTCGACGTAGTTGCCGGGGGTGAACACCTCCGGCAGCAGGCCGACGTTGTTGACGATCTCGGCCTGCGACTTGACCGACGTGCCGAGCATCCAGAACAGCGGGTAGAGCACCACCGCGACGATCGCCACGAGCACGACCAGCCGCAGGACGTTGCGGCCGCTGCCCGGCCGGCGGCGGGCGACAGGAAGCGCCGTCATGAGTCGTCTCCGTCCGAGTAGTGCACCCAGAACCGGCCGGTGCTGAAGAAGACGGCGGTGACCACGCCGATCGCCACCAGGAACACCCACGCCATCGCCGACGCGTAGCCCATCTCCAGGTCGGTGAAGCCGGAGATGTAGAGCTTCAGCGTGTACATCAGGGTGGAGTCGACCGGGCCGCCGGTGCCGTTGCTGAGCACGAACGCGGCGGTGAAGCCCTGGAAGCCGTTGATGGTCTCCAGCACCAGGTTGAAGAAGATCACCGGGGAGAGCATGGGCAGGGTGACCGCGCGGAAGCGCCGCCACGCCCCGGCGCCGTCCACCGCCGCCGCCTCGTACAGCTCGGTGGGCACCTGCTTGAGCCCGGCCAGGAAGATCACCATGGGCGCGCCGAACTGCCAGATGGCCAGCACCATCAGCGTCTCCAGCGCCCAGTCCGGGTCGCTGACCCAGGGCAGCCCCTCGACGCCGAACAGGGCGAGGAACGAGTTGAACGCGCCGTCCCGGTTGAACATGTTGACCCAGACGATGGCCAGCGCGACGCTGCCGCCGAGCAGCGACGGCAGGTAGAACAGGCTGCGGAACAGCCCGACGCCGCGCCAGGCCCGGTTGAGCAGCAGCGCCACGCCGAGCGCGGCGGCCAGCTTCAGCGGCACCGCGATCAGCGCGAACGTCAGCGTGACCCGCACCGCGTGCCAGTACGACGGGTCGGCGGTGAACATCCGCTCGTAGTTGGCCAGCCCCACCCACCGCACCTCGGACAGCGGCGTGAGGATGTCGTAGTCGGTGAAGCTCAGCCAGAGCGACAGCAGCATCGGGATCGCCGTGACGCCCATCAGTCCGATGAGCCAGGGCGAGAGGAAGACGTACCCCGCCAGGCCCTCGCCGAGCCGGGCCCGGCCAGCCCGACGCCGCGTGGGGCGGGGGCCGGCCGGTCCGGTGCGCGGGGTCCGGCCGGGCGCCGTGGTGAGAGCCACGGGACCGGTCCTTTCGTGTGGTCAGGCGATCGCGGACTTGCAGGCGGTGACGAACTGCTCCGCCGCCTGAGCCGGGGTGGCGCGGCCGTACTGCGCGTTCTCGGCGGCCTTGACCAGCTCGGACTTGACCTTGCTGTGCCCCTTGATCGGCACCTGGGGCGAGGCGCCGAACTTCTGCGCCAGGTCGGACTCGACCTGGATGGACTGCTTCATGGCCGGGTCGGTGGCGGTCTCGCTGACCTTGGCGCGCAGATCCATGTTCGACGGCAGACCACGGTCGGTGCCGAGCAGCGCGACCGCCTCCGGGTCGTTGTTCAGGAAGTTGATCACGTCGACGGCGACGTCCTTGTGCTTGCTGCCCTTGAACACCGACCAGTACATCGAGGCGCGCGCCCACTGCCCGCTCGGGTCACCCGGGTACGCGACCACGCCCAGCTCGTCCTTGGTGTTCTTCTTCAGGTCCGGCATCTGGTTGACCCAGACCCAGGAGGTGGCCGACTTGCCGGTGACCACCAGTTGCTTGGTGATGTCGCTGGAGTTGCCCTCGTGGATGACGTCAGGCTTCGGGGTGGCGCCCCGGTCCCGCGCGCCCTTCCACAGCTCGAACCACTTCGTCACGTCCTCGGCGGTGAAGCCGAGCTCCTTGCCGTTGTACAGGTCCTTGCCCTGCTGGCGCAGCCACACCCAGAGCGCCTTGTAGTCGGCGCTCGGGTCCTGGGTGCCGGGCACCTTCGTCTTCTTCGCCACCTGCTCGGCCCAGGCGATGTGCTCCTCCCAGCTCATCCCGGTGGTCGGCTCGGGCAGCCCGTTCTTTTGCAGCAGCGTCTTGTTGTAGACCAGGCCCTGGGTGTTCTCCCCGGCGGCCACCCCGGCGAGCTTGCCGTCGACCACGCCGTACTCCAGCAGGCTCTTGGGGAACTTCGACACGTCGAGCTTGCCGGAGTCCTGGTAGCTGCCCAGGTCGAGCGTGGTGCTGCGGCCGGCGTACTCGGCCAGGTAGTTGTCGTCGATCTGGAACAGGTCCGGCGGGTTGCCGCCGGCGGTGAGCGTGGCGAGCTTGTCGAAGTAGCCCTGGTTGGCCTGCCAGGTCTTCTCGAACGTCACGTCGGGGTGCTTCTTGGTGTAGAGGGCCAGGGCGTCCTCGGTGAGCTTGGCCCGGGCCTCACCGCCCCACCAGAAGACGGAGAGTTTGACCGGGCCGCCGTCGCCGCCGGCGTCGTCGTCGCCGCAGCCGGCCGCGCCCAGGGCGAGGGGCACGGCGAGCGCGACGGCGGCCAGGCCGCGCACGAGTCGGCGTCGGGTCACAGGGGTACGGTGATGCCGCCCGGCGGGTGCGCCGGCGGTGGGGGACGTTGCGGGGTGCATCTGCGCTCACTCCTCGGCTGTGGGAGGCGACGACGTCACCGGCGGCCGTCCACGGGCCGCCCGGGTCCGCAGTGCTGTGCGGGCCCGGGCCACCTGCTCAGGCCCCGGTGCCGTCCCGGCCGGGCGCGGGGACGGGCCCGGTCGAGTCGCGGACGACCAGTTCGGTCTGGAGCATTACCTGTGCGGTGGTGCGACGGTCGCCGGCCGCCGCGCCCCGGCCCCGGGCGCCGCGTGGCGCGTCGGAGTCGAGTTGCAGCAGCATGTCGACGGCCGTCCGGCCGGCGGCCGCGGTCGGCGTGGCCACCGTCGTCAACTTGGGGCGGGTGAGCCGGCTCAGCGCGATGTCGTCGACGCCGACCACGCTCACGTCGTGCGGCACCCGCGTCCCGAGCGCGTCCAGCCCTTCGATCAGGCCGATCGCCATCAGGTCGTTGTAGGCCAGCACGGCGGTGACGCCGCTGCGGCGTACCTGTTCGGCCAGGGCGCCGCCGCCGGTCTCGGTGGGCTGGTTGGGTCCGAGGACGGTCAGCTCCGCTGAGCCGCTGCGGGCGGCGGCGGTAGCGGCGCGGCGCATCTCCCGGGCGGTCCACGAGCCGCGTGGGCCGCCGAGCAGCGCGATCCGGCGGTGGCCGAGCCCGAGCAGGTGCTCGATCGCGGCCCGGGCGCCCTGCCCGACGTCCATCATCACGCAGGGCAGGCCGGCGACCTGGCGGTTTATCACCACCACCGGGACCTCGCGGCTGACCTGCTCGATCAGGCTGTTGCTCATCCGGGGGCTGCACAGCAGCACGCCGTCGACCTGCTTGGCCAGCGCGTGGACCAGGTCCTCCTCGGCGACCGGGTCCTCGTTGGTGTCGGCGACGAACACGTGGTAGTCGCGGTGCCGGGCCTGCCCCTCCGCCGCCTTGATCAGCGGCGGGAAGAACGGGTTGGCGATGTCGGCCACGATCAGGCCGATGTTGTGCGTACGGCCGGTGATGAGGGCCCGGGCGGCCCGGTTGGGCCGGTAGCCGAGGTCCTCCGCGCAGGCCAGCACCCGGACCCGGGTCTCCGGGTTGACCAGGTGCGGGGCCGAGAACGTCCGGGACACGGTGGAGATGTGCACACCGGAGGCGCGGGCGACGTCCCGGATGGTGGCTGGCACGGCGGGCTCCCTCGTCCGATGTGGTGGGGGTCACGGGTGCCGCCCATTAATGCAAACGGTTGCGCCCGTGTCAACGGTCCATTGTTGCGGCTCGATTGCGGCGACGGTGCCGCTGGGCGCGCGAAACCTCATCAATGCGGATGGATAGGGCGGCTTGACCGCCATCCGTTGACGACGTATCCATCGTCGTGGTTTCTTCGGCTGCAAACCTTTGCAGCCGACTGCCGGGGAGGCCGACGTCATGTCACCACCGGCCCGGGAACGGGTCCGCCACACCCTGGTCGGCGCCGGGGCGCGCGCCGAGATGTTCGTCCGCGCCCTGGCGCTCGACCACGCCGACACCGCCGAGCTGGTCGCGTTCGCCGACGTCAACCAGAGGAGGATGGACGCGCACAACCGCTGGCTGGCCGAGCTGGGCCGGTCGCCGGTGCCCACGTACGCCGCCGCCGACTTCACCACCATGCTCGTCAAGGAGCGCGTCGACGTGGCGCTGGTGACCAGCGTGGACGCTACCCACGACGAGTACGTGACGGCGGCGCTGCGCGCCGGCTGCGACGTGATCGTCGAGAAGCCCATGACGGTCGACGCGGAACGGTGCCGGCGCATCCTGGACGCGGTCGCCGAGACCGGCCGCCGCGTCACAGTCGCGTTCAACTACCGCTACAACCCGCTGCACGAGCAGGTCCGGCGGCTGCTCGCCGACGGCGCGGTGGGCGAGATCGGGTCGGTGCACTTCGAGTGGCTGCTCGACGTGCGCCACGGCGCCGACTACTTCCGCCGCTGGCACCGCGACAAGTCCGTCTCCGGCGGGCTGCTGGTGCACAAGTCCGGCCACCACTTCGACCTGGTCAACTGGTGGCTGGACGCGCGCCCGGTCGAGGTGCACGCGTACGGCAGGTTGTTCTTCTACGGCGCCCACGGCCGCCGGCACGGCTACGCCCGCGACTACGACCGGGCGCACGGCTCCCCCGCCGCCGACGGCGACCCGTTCGCGCTGCGCCTGGCCGACCACCCGCGACTGCGCGAGCTGTACCTCGACGCCGAGGCCGAGGACGGCTACCACCGCGACCGCAACGTCTTCGCCCCCGGCGTGACCATCGAGGACGACCTCGCGGTGCTCGCCCGCTACGACACCGGCGCGACCATGACCTACCACCTGACCGCGTACGCCCCCTGGGAGGGCTACCGGGTGATGGTCAACGGCAGCCGGGGCCGCCTGGAGCTGGAGGTGACCGAGAGCGACCACGTCAGCCCGTCCGTCGCCGGTGCACTGAAGGGCGCGGCGCTGCACGGCGACGAGGCCGCCGTCGAGCGGGGCGCGGCCCGGCTCACGCTGCGCCCGTTCTGGGCGCCGCCGGTCCAGATCCCGGTCGAGGGCTGGACCCGGCGCGGGCACGGCGGCGCGGACACCCGGATGACCCGGGTGCTGCTCGGCGGCGAACCCGACCCGCTCGGCCGGGCCGCCACCGCCCGCGACGGCGCGCTCGCGCTGCTCACCGGCCTGGCCGCCAACCGCTCGCTGGAGACCGGCGCCCCCACCCGCGTCGCCGACCTGCTCACCCTGCCCTGACCGAGGAGCCCGCCCCCGTGCCGATCATCTCCCCCAGCGATCTGCTGCTGCCCGCCGAGCCTGGCCTGCGTGCCCTGGCCCGCGAGCTGTACGCGCTCGCCGCGCAGCAGCCGATCATCTCCCCGCACGGGCACGTCGACCCCGGGCTGCTGGCCGACGACCAGCCGTTCCCCGACCCGGCCCGGCTGCTCGTCGTACCCGACCACTACCTGACCCGGATGCTGCTCAGCCAGGGCGTACCCCCGGCCGACCTGGGCGTGCCCAGCGTCGACGGCAGCCCGGTGGAGACCGACGGGCGGACCATCTGGCGGCGATTCGCCGCGCACTGGCACCTGTTCCGCGGCACCCCGTCCCGCCTGTGGCTGGAGCAGACGTTCCGCAACGTGTTCGACGTCGACACGCCGCTGGGCCCGGCCACCGCCGACACCGTCTACGACGCGCTCGCGGCGCGCCTGGCCGAACCGGGGTTCCGTCCCCGGGCGCTGTTCGAGCGCTTCGGCATCGAGGTGCTCGCCACCACCGAGTCGCCGCTGGACGACCTGGGCCGGCACGCCAAGCTCGCCGCCGACGGCTGGGGCGGGCCGGGCGGGCGGGTGGTCACCACGTTCCGCCCCGACGACGTGGTGGACATGGAGTTCGGCAACTGGGCGGCAAACGTGGACCGGCTCGCCGAGGTCTCCGGCGAGGACACCGGCACGTACGCCGGATACCTGGCCGCGCTGCGGGCCCGGCGGGAGGCGTTCGCCGCCGCCGGGGCCACCTCCACCGACCACGGGCACCCGACCGCCCGTACCCTCGATCTCAGTCCGGCGCAGGCCGCGGCCCTGTTCGACAGGGGCCGGCGCGGCCTGGCCGACACGGGCGACGCGGAGGCGTTCCGGGCGCACATGCTGCTGGAGTTCGCCCGGATGTCGCTCGACGACGGCCTGGTCATGCAGCTGCACCCCGGTGCGGTGCGCAACCACAACCGGTGGCTGCACGCCCGGCACGGCCGCGACGTGGGCGGGGACGTGCCGCAGGCCACCGAGTACGTGCACGCTCTCGCGCCGCTGCTGGACGCGCACGGCAACGACCCGCGGCTCACAGTGGTGCTCTACACGCTCGACGAGGACACGTTCACCAGGGAACTCGCCCCCCTGGCCGGCGGCTACGCGGCGCTGCGCCTCGGCGCGCCCTGGTGGTTCCTGGACTCCCCCGAGGTGCTGCGCCGGTTCCGCGAGGCGGTCACCGAGACGGCCGGCTTCTACAACACCGCCGGGTTCGTCGACGACACCCGCGCGTTCTGCTCCATCCCGGTACGCCACGACGTGGCCCGCCGGGTCGACGCCGGATTCCTCGCCCGCCTCGTCGCCGAGCACCGGATGACCGGGGACGAGGCCGCCGAGACGATCGTCGACCTGGCGTACCGGCTGCCGAAGCAGGTCTTCAAGTTCGGAGGTGGGCCGTCATGACCACAATCGTCGACGTCGAGGTGCACGACGTGCGCTTCCCCACCGCCGCCAGCGGCGACGGGTCGGACGCGATAAACCGGGGCGACTACTCGGCCACGTACGTGGAGCTGACCACCGACGGCGGGCCGACCGGCACCGGGTTCACGTTCACCAACGGGCGGGGCAACGAGATCACCTGCGCGGCGGTCCGCGCGCTCGCCCACCACGTACGCGGACGCACCGTCGCCGAGATCGCCGCCGAACCCGTCGCGTTCTGGCGCTCCCTGGCCGCCGACGTGCAACTGCGCTGGCTGGGCCCGGAGAAGGGCGTGATCCACATGGCCACCGGCGCGCTCGTCAACGCGGTCTGGGACCTGCGCGCCAAGCTCGCCGGCAAGCCGATGTGGCGCCTCCTCGCCGAGATGCCCACCGACGAGCTGGTCGCGACTGTCGACTTCCACCACATCACCGACGCGCTCACCCCGGACGAGGCGGCGGCCATCCTCGACAAGGGACGCGACGGCCTGGCCGACCGGCTCGCCGGGCTGGAACGCGACGGGTTCCCCTCGTACACCACGTCGGTGGGCTGGCTCGGCTACCCGGACGAGCAGGTGCGCGCGCTGACCCGCGACGCGTACGCCGCCGGGTGGCGCGCGATGAAGATGAAGGTCGGCGGGCGGATCGAGGACGACCTGCGGCGGGCCCGGATCATCAGGGCCGAGATCGGCCCGGACGCGCTGCTGATGATGGACGCCAACCAGGTGTGGGACGTGGACGAGGCGATCGCCGCGATGGGCGTGCTCGCCGAGGTCGACCCGTACTGGATCGAGGAGCCCACGCACGCCGACGACGTGCTCGGCCACGCCCGGATCGCCCGCGCGGTCACCGAGCTGACCGGCGGACGCTGCCGGGTCGCCACCGGCGAGGTCGCCGCCAACAAGGTCATCTTCAAGCAGCTGCTCCAGGCCGAGGCGATCGGCGTGATGCAGATCGACGCCTGCCGCGTCGGCGGCGTGGACGAGGTGCTCGCCGAGCTGCTGCTGGCGGCGAAGTTCGGCGTGCCGGTCTGCCCGCACGCGGGCGGCGTGGGCCTGTGCGAGTACGTGCAGCACCTCGCGATCTTCGACCACCTGCGGGTCGGCACGAGCCTGGACGGCCGCATGGTCGAGTACGTCGATCACCTGCACGAGCACTTCACCGACCCGGTCCGCACCCGGGGCGGGCGCTACCTGCTGCCCACCGCTCCCGGCTACAGCGCCACCATGCGCCCGGAGTCGATCGCGCGGTTCCGCTTCCCGGACGGCCCGGCATGGCGCTGACCCCCGACCGGCTCGGCCTGGCCACGCTGCGCCACCTGCCGCCGGAGTCCCGGCCGCTGCTGCGCCCCGGCACCGTGCCGGCCGGCATCGTCCACCTCGGCGTCGGCGCGTTCCACCGCGCCCACCAGGCGGTGCACACCGAGGCGGCGGTCGGCGCGGCCGGCGGCGACTGGGGCATCATCGGCGTCGCGCCGCGCAGCACCGACGTGGTCGACGCCCTGGCCGCGCAGGACTGCCTGTTCAGCGTCACCACGCTCGCCCCCGACGCCGCGGCCACCCGGGTGGTCGGCGCGCTCGCCGGGGTACGGCACGCCGCGAGTGACCCGGACGCGGTGGTCGGCCTGCTCGCCGACCCGGCGATCCGGGTGGTCACGCTGACGGTGACCGAGAAGGCGTACCGGCTGGACCCGGTGACCGCAGCGCTCACAGTGGACGCGGACCTGACCGCCGACCTCACCACCGGCCGTCCCCCGCGTACCGTGCCCGGTCTGCTGGTGCGCGGGCTGCTCGCCCGCGCCGCCGCCGACGCCGGGCCGATCGCGCTGGTGAGCTGCGACAACCTGCCCGCCAACGGACGCCGTCTGCGCGGGCTGGTGGAGCAGTGCCTCGCGCTGGCCCGGGTGCCGGACGCGAGCGCCGAACGGGTGCTCACCGCCGTCACCTGCCCCGGCACCATGGTCGACCGGATCGTGCCGGCCGCCACCGACGAGACCCGGGACACCGCGCGCCGGGCGCTGGGCGTGACCGACCTGGCGGCGATCGCCGCCGAACCGTGGTCGCAGTGGGTGATCGAGGACGACTTCCCCGGCGGCCGCCCGGCCTGGGAGCGGTCCGGCGCGGTGCTCACCGACGACGCCGGCCCGTGGGAGCGGCTGAAACTGCGGGCGCTCAACGGCGTGCACTCGGCCACCGCGTACCTGGGCGCGCTCGCCGGCGCGGAGACGGTGGCCGAGGCGCTGACGCTGCCGCACCTGGAGGCGGTGCTGCGGCGGCTGGTCGCCGAGGACATCACGCCGAGCTTCACCCCGCCGGCCGGCGTCGACGTGACCGCCTACGGCGAGCAGGTGCTCGCCCGCTTCGCCAACCCCGCGATCCGGTACCGGACGACGCAGGTCGCCATGGACGGCTCGCAGAAGCTGCCGCAGCGGGTGCTGCACACCGTCGCCGACCTGCGGGCGGCCGGCCGGTCGGCGCGGTGGAGCGCGCTCGTGGTGGCGGCCTGGCTGCGGTTCCTGCTCGGGTACGCCGACGACGGCCGGCCGCTGCCGCTGGACGACCCGCTCGCCGACCGGCTGCGCGCCGCCCTCGCCGCCGGAGCGCACACCCCGGCCGGGGTGGTGGACGCGGTCTTCGCGCTGCGCGAGGTGTTCCCGCCCGACCTGGCCGCCGACGACGAGTTCCGCGCCGACGTGACCGGCTGGCTCACCGCGCTGGAACGCCACGGCGTCCGGGCCACGCTGGCGGACGCCCGGTGACCGGGAGCACGCCGGGCGGCGCCCGGTGAGCGCCGGCGGGCCGCCACGGGTGGCGTTGATCGGGGCGAACGGGCACGGCCGCTGGCACCGCCGGACCATCGCGGAACTGCACGCGGCCGGGCGGGCGCAACTGGTCGCGCTGGTCGACGTGCGGCCGCTGGAGGCCGAACCGGACGCGCCGGTCCCGCCGGAGGCGGCCGTTTTCACCGACCACCGGGCCATGCTCGCCGAGTCCCGGCCCGACGTGGTGGTGATCTGCACGCCGCCGCACACCCACCTGCCGATCGCACTCGACGCGCTCGCCGCCGGGGCGGACCTGCTGCTGGAGAAGCCGCCGGTGCTCGACCTCGCCGAACACCTGACGCTCACCGCCGCCGCGGACGCCGCCGGCCGGGCCGTGCAGGTCAACTTCCAGGCGCTCGGCTCGGCCGCGCTGACCGAACTGACCGGCGCGCTCGGGCGGCTCGGCCCGGTCACCGGCATCGCCACACTCGCCGCCTGGCAACGCCCGGACGCCTACTACGCCCGCTCCCCCTGGGCCGGGCGACGCACCGTCGACGGCCGCCCGGCGCTGGACGGAGCGCTCGCCAACCCGCTCGCCCACGCGCTCATGCAGTGCCTCGCCGTCGCAGAATCGGTCACCGGCGCACCCGTCCGCCCCGCCCGGATCGCCGTGGAGCGCTACCGGGTGCGCCCGATCGAGGTGGACGACACCACAGTGCTGCGGCTGACCCCGCACGCCGGGCCGCCCGTGCTGGCCGCGCTCACCCTCGCCGCCGAGGAACACGTACCCGGGGAGGTGCTGGTCACCGGCGAGCGGGGCCGGGCGGTGCTGGAGTACCCCACCGACCGGCTGCGGCTACCCGGCGACGACACGCCACGCCCGGTGCCCGGCCGCCGCGGGCTGCTGGCGAACCTGCTCGACCACCGCGCGGACGGCACGCCGCTGATCGCGCCGCTGGCGCGTACCGAACCGTTCACCGCGGTGCTGGACGCGCTGCGGGACGCGCCCGTTCCGACGCTGCTCGACGGGGACCTGGTGCGCGTGGCGGGCGACGGCCCGCAGCGGGTGCGGATGGTGCGGGGCGTCGGCGCGGTGCTGCGGACCGCCGCGCAGACCGGCGCGCTGCCGTCCGAGGCGGACGTGCCGTGGGCGGTCACGCCGTACGTGGTGGACCTGCCCGCGCAGTGAATGTCCCTCCAGGAGAACGGAACGAGTCATGCGTACCCGAACCGCAGTCGTCGCGGCGCTGACCGCCGCGCTCGTCCTCACCACCGCCGCGCCCGCGCCGGCCGCACCTGGTGAGCCGTCCCGGGCCGCCGAGCTGATCGGCCGCCAGGCCCTCGCCGCGAACGACGGCTGGGCCGCCGCCGGCACCGGCACCACCGGCGGGTCGGCCGCCACGCCGGAGCGGGTGCGCGTCGTGCGTACCCGGGCCGAGCTGGTCGCCGCGCTCGGCGGCGACAACGCCACGAACGCCACCGACGCCACCTCCAAGATTGTGTACGTGGCCGGAACCGTCGACGGTTTCGAAGGCCCGGACGGCACGCCGCTGGACTGCGCCGACCTGGCCGACCCGGAGTACTCGCTGCAGGCCTACCTGGCCGCGTACGACCCGGCGACCTGGGGGCGGACGAACCCGAGCGGGCCGCTGGAGGCCGCCCGGGTGCGGTCGGTGGCCAACCAGACCCGGCTGACCCAGATCAACGTCGGCTCCAACACCACGATCATCGGGCTGCGCGGCGCCCGGCTCACCGGCCTGACGCTGATGATCGACCGGGTCGACAACGTGATCGTGCGCAACATCGAATTCGTCGACGCCCGGGACTGCTTCCCCGCCTGGTCCCCCACCGACGGCGACACCGGCAACTGGAACTCCCAGTACGACCAGATCTCGGTGCGGCGCAGCGAACACGTCTGGATCGACCACAACACGTTCACCGACGGCGACAACCCGGACAGCACGCAGCCCGTCTTCTTCGGCCGGCCCTGGCAGGTGCACGACGGCTCGCTGGACGTCACGCACACCGCCAGCCTGGTCACCGTCTCCTGGAACCGGTTCACCGGCCGGGACAAGGTGATGCTGATCGGCTCGTCCAACACCGTCGGGCCGGACGTGGGCCGGCTCGCCGTCACCGTGCGGCACAACCTGTTCGACGGCACGCTGCAACGGCTGCCCCGGGTACGGTTCGGCCAGGTCGACGTGCACGAGAACCACTACCGGCTCGGCGGGCCCGGCTTCGAGTACGCCCTCGGCGTCGGCGTGCAGTCCGCGCTGTACGCGGAGAACAACTTCTTCACGCTCACCGGCGACGCCGGCCCCGCAGACCTGCTGTACGACTGGGGCGGCACCGCGCTCACCGAGCGCGGCAGCTGGGTGCGCCAGGGCGACCGCCTGCCCCGGCCGGTGAGCCTGCTCGCCGCGTACAACGCCGCCCACGACCCGGACCTCGGCGGCGACGCCGGGTGGACGCCGACGCTGCGCGCCGCCCGGCCGCTGCCGGCCCCGCTGGTCCCGCTCGCCGTCGACGCCTTCGCCGGCGCCGGGCGGCTGCCGCTCTGACCTGCGCCCGAGCCCGCACGCGTACCGCCTCGACGCCGCCGGCGTGACCGTCCGCTCATCCCGCGCCGGCGTCCCCTCCGGGGGCGCCGGCCCGCCGCCGTTGCCGCCCTGCCGGGCCGCCGGCTGACACGCCGCCCCCGATGCGCAATGATCACGTTTGACGGACAGCGCCGCCGGGGGAATGAATCGGCGGTCACCGGGGACAACAGGGTGAGAATCGGGCGGTGACAGCGCGAGTGGGCGCCCAGGTCCGGGGACGGGCACGGGACGGAGGGCCGGACGTGACGGGTGGGACATCCGGCGACGTCGGCCCGGTCCTCACCATCGAGCTGCCGGCCGACCCGGGCCGGCTCGCCGCCACCCGCGAGCGGCTACGCGGCTGGCTGCACGCCCGGGGCGTCAGCGAGTGGGACGTCGAAACCGTCCTCATCGCCACCGGCGAGGCGTGCGCCAACGCCATCGAGCACGGGTACCGCTTCGCACCGGAGGGGATCACCACGCTGCGGGCCGAGCTGCGCGGCGACCGGTTGGAGATCGAGGTACGCGACCAGGGCGGCTGGCGGCCAGCCGACGGCGACGAGAGCGGCGACCGGGGACGCGGGCGGCTGATCATGGCGCGGGTGATGGACGAGGCAACAATCGTCGGCACGCCCGAGGGCACCTGCGTACGCCTGGTCAAGCGCCTCACCCCCGGCGGCTGACGCAAACCCCCTCCTCCCAGCTCAGGCAGGGGTTAGCCTCGGCCCGGAGACCAAGTGAGCGTCGCTCGCCTCCGCCGTACGGGCGGCACGCGAGCCCGGGGGGTGCCGGCATGCGGGGTCCGTTGTGGCGCGGCTGGCTCTGGACGCCCCGTGTCTGGGCCGCGATGGCGTCCCGCCGGGCCACCACCTGGTACGGGGAGCGGTCGCAACGACAGCGCCGGAGAGCGGCGACCCGTCCCGCGGCTCCGGCCCGATGGTGGCACCGTCCCTGGTGGTGGCTGGTGCTGGCGGTCGGCGCGGCGGTGGTGGTGGGTGTCTGGGTGCTCACCCAGTTCGTACTGCCGTTGTGGAACGTGACGGTGGGGCACTGGCGGGTGGAGCAGCTCCCGCCGCTGGCCTGGGTCCAGGACCAGTTCTGCGACGGCGCCGCGAACCAGGGGCAGTGCAAGAAGATCAGCGGCTTCCTCGGCACGGTCCTCGCGGTCGCGATCGCCTTCGTCGGCTTCTACCTGCTCACCTTCGTCCGGGTCTATCGGCGGTACCAGCGGATCGCCAAGGAGCACGCCGAGGACCTGGTGGGCACCTCGAACGACACGCTCGCCGACATCGTCGGCCGCGACGAGCTGTGCGAGGTACTGATCGAACGGATCCGGGACCCGGACGTCCGGTGCCCGATGATCCTCGTCGGCGGCGTCGGCGCCGGCAAGACCGCGGTGATGTTGCGGCTGACCCACGAGCTGGCGCGGCGCGGCGTCGTACCTGTCGCCCTCTCGCTGCGCGAGGTGAAGGACGTCGACTCCCTCGACTTCGAGAAGGCGGCGCGCGAGCAGTTCACGCAGTACGTCGACCCGTACCTGTGGAACGGTGGACAGGCCGACCGGTTGTGGCGCCAACTGCGGTGGAGCAACAAGATCGCGGTGCTGGCCGACGGCTTGGAAGAACTCGGCGGGCAGTACGGGAAGGGCCAGGAGGGTCAGGAGGGCCAGCACGACAGTGTGCTCCGCCAGGCGTTCACCCGGGCCGCGCAGAACCGGCTTCCGTTGGTCACCGCCACCCGCCCCTACGACCCGCTGCGCAGCATGCCGGCGGTGGTGATCGGGCTCGAGCCGCTCAGCGAGACCCACGCGCTCACCTTCGGCCTGGACAGCGACGACCAGGCGCCGAGGCCGGCCCGGATGACCGTCGCGCATCTGATCAACGACGCCGACGTGACCGAGTCACCCGTCTATCTGAAGGTCATCCGGGACCTCAACCGGCTCGGGCGGCTGCCGGAGGGGCTCGGTAGCCACCGGGAGACCGGCGGATCGGTCCGTCCGGTGGACCGGGCAGACATCCGCCGCCGCCTGCTCGACGCATGGCTGCAGGCGCTCCAGGACGGATACATCTGCGAGGACTTCGCGCACGGCTCGGATGAGCGCCGGCACGCCCTGGCCGTGGTGTCCGCCTTCGCGTGCGCGGGCCTGCTGCGCAAGTCGCTGAACGTAACCTACGACCAGTTGACGGACGCCGGCGACGGCGGGAAGGACTTCAGGGAAGCGCTCGAAGCCGTCACGAACCACCTGGGAGACCAGGTCGAGGGCGGGCTCGACGTGCGAAGCCGCGCCGACCTCGTCACGGCCGTCACCACCGCCGGTGAGTTCTCTCTCGTCACCCTGCATCCCGACGGCATGCGCTTCCAGCACGGTGTCGTCCAGGCCTATCTCGGGGCACGGTTCCTGGCCGACACGCAGGTGCGGGACGCCCTGCTGCCGCTCCTCGTCGCAGACGAACCCAGCCGGGAGGCGCTGATCGCGCTGGTCCTCCTGTCCCGGGGGACGAGCCACGGCGAATCCGACGCCGATCTGGTCGAACGGCTGCTGCACCACGCCGAGAAGGGGCGTAACCCCTGCTGGCGGCTGGAGATGTACGCGACCGCGTTCGAGATCGACGCCGGCACAAACTGTCCGCAGCAGGAGCGGATCGCCGCGAGGATCGAGGCGAGCTGGTCCCAGTTCCAGGAGGGCGACGTCGGCGACCGCCCGCTGGACGAGGCGAAACTCGGGCTCGTCCGCCGGTGGGGCGACGCCGCCCGTTACCTCGCCGAACGCCGTCGCCGGCACCAGGTGCCGCAGCCACCGCCCGGACTGCCGTCGAGTTACGCCAGTCTCTTCCGTCTCGCCGCCGGGGAGGCCTCCTACCGGGTCCAGTTGGCCGCCGCCCGCGAGATCGGACTCGGTGGCGCGGACGCCGCGGACGCGCTGCGACCCGAGGGCGGCGTGCTCCCGCACCTGCCCGACCGGAATGCCTCCGCTTCGGCGCTCTGGCCCCAGCGGCTGCGGACGTGGAGCGCGCCGTTGCTGCTCCTCTCGGTCACCCGCGACACCGAGGGCAGCCCGGAGACCCGGCTGCGGACCGAGCGTCAACTCGATGCCTGGCTCGACGCACTGGCGGCGAAGCACGGCCCCGGCGACGACCGTGGACTCGGCGTCTCCTTGGAGATCGCGCTCGCGCAGGGTTTCCGCATCGCGGCGAACATCCGTCACCTGCCGATCGGCCGGCAGGAGGCCGATCGCAGCTTCCTGGTCGAGAAGGCCGAGTTCGCCCTGGCCCATTCCCGCTTCTGGTACAGCCACCTGGTGCTGATCCAGGCGCTGACCCTGCTGTCGCTGCCGATGAACCCGAGCGAGCCGCTGCCGAAACGGGGGGCCGGCGCCAATCCCATCGGCCTGGTGCAGCACTGGTTGCGTACGGCGGGAAGCGCGGTCACCGACCGCGAGCCGTGCCCGGCCCATCCTTTCCTGCTGGCCGCGGCGCGGCTCTGCATGTCGGCACTCGTCACCCGGCAGCCGGAACGGTTCTGCTGGATCGAGGAGGGCGAGACGGCCGGCCGGGTCGGGTCGTGCAGCCCGTCGCCCGAGGTACGGCGCAGCCAACGGCTGTGGATTCCCGACTCCACGGGTTGGAGCGTGCTCGAACCAACCGCCGAACGGCTGCTCGCCGACGTCATGCTGCTGCTGAACCTCGCCGACCGGGGCGGATCGGTGAAGCAGCGTGAGGAACGCCTGCACCGGGCCGACCGGTGTGATCTCCCGCCCTGCCTCACCGACGACCGGGAACCGCTGGAGCCCGAACGCAGCACCCGCCGGGGCGATGCCTGCGTACCCGGCGCCACCTGCCTGGACGACTGCGCCTTCCGGCTGTGCCCGTTGCCGCCCAAGGGTGAGCCGCTGCCGCACCGGATGGACCAGAACTTCTGCGCCCGGCAGGCCGACCTGACCTCCCTGTGGTACGCGATCTCCGCCCGCGCCTCCTGGCAGAACGTGCGGCGTGCACGGATGCGCCGGTTCTGGCGACAGATGTCCCGCCGCGACCTGCCGAGGTGGCGCCGCTGGTGAACTGCTCGGCCGCGGTGTCGGACCCCGGATCTAGCGAAGATCGGCTATAAGGGACGCATGGAGTTCCCCGCGTACCTCGCCACCATGCCGATGCACGCGATCACCGAGATCCACGGTGAGCCCGGCCTGCTGGCCCGGTTCCGGCTGGAGATCGAGGCGTTCGACGAGGCCGACCGCGACCGGCTGACCGAGGCGCTCGACCTGGCCGCCGACCTGCACCGCGACGACCGGCGGGTACGCGAGCCGTACCTCAACCACCTGCTGCGGGTGTCGATCCGGCTGATGCACCACTACCAGGTGCGGGACGTGGACGTGATCGTCGCCGGGCTGCTGCACGACGCGGTCGAGGACCACCCCGCCGAGCTGGCCGGGCTCGACCCTTCGGCCACCGGGCCCGACGTGACCTCGGCGGCGCTCGCCGCGCTGTCCGGCCGGTTCGGGTCGCGGGTCGCCCGGCTGGTCGCGGCGGTCACCAACCCGGAGTACGACCCGGGGCGGGACCGCGACGAGCAGTACCGGGAGCACGTGGCGGCCAGCCTGGAACGGGAGCCCTGGGCTCGGGTGATCAAGGTGTCCGACTTCACCGACAACGGTGTGGGCGTGATCCACACGGTCGGGCCGAAGGTGGCCCGCGCCGCCGCGAAGTACCGCCCGCTGGTGCCGGTCTTCCGCGACCTGGTCGCCCGCCCGGACACACCGTTGTCGCCACCGGTCAAGCAGCACATCCTGGCCCAGCTCGACCTGGCCGAGGAGCGCTTCAGCGCCATCCTCGACCACCCCACCTGACCCCCACCCCGCCCCGTCGATCATGAAGTTGACCGCCGGGAGAGCGCTCCCCACCCCCGCCAACTTCATGATCACCACCCGTCCTCGCGGCGTTGATCAAGGAGTTTGGGTCGCTCCGGCGGCCTGATTCGGACACAAACTCCTTGATCACCGCCCCGGTTGGCAGGCCGGGTGAGGGTGACGGGTGCGGGTGGTGGGATCAGCCGGTGGCGGGTGGGCCGGCGAGCCGTCCGCCGAGCACGGCGGCGACGCGGTCGCGCAGGGCGGGCAGCCGGTCCGGGTGGTCGTGCAGCACCACCCGCAGCGTCTCGTGGCCACCGGCGGCGACCGCGCCGAGCACGTCGAGCAGCGTGCCGAGCTGCGCGGGCGGCTCGTCGGCGAGCAGGTACGCCGCGTCGGTCACGACCACTGTCAGCGGACCGGCGTCGAGGCGGTCGGCGAGCGCGTCGGCCAGGGCGTCCCAGTTACGGCCGTACCAGTCGGGCAGGTCCAGCGCACCGGCCAGCGTCTCGTGCAGCCCGGCCCGGGTGCGGCCGGCCACGCCGGAGACCGGCACACCGTCCGGCTCGGACGGCGCAAAGTCGTACCCGAGCCAGGCCGGCAACCGCGTACCCATGATCCGTCCTTTCCCGACGGCGCCGGCCGGGCGTCGGGAGCCCGGCCGGCGTCGAGGCTGCTCAGAGCCGGTAGAAGTTGGCGTAGTGGTCGGGTGAGAACCAGGTCGCCCCGGTGCTCTTGTTGACCACGATCCGGTACGCGTCCCGGGAGGCGTTGCAGGCGCGCGGGTAGACGTCGTACTCGTAGTAGGTGGCGCCGGAGGGCAGCTGTCCCTCGTAGTTGTAGAACCGGCCGCCGGCGAAGTTGCACTGGCCGCCGCTCCACGAGTACCAGCCGCGGCTGGTCGGGAAGCTCTTCGCGGACCAGCCGGACCGCGCGGTGCGCGCGTCGGCGCAGCGGGACTGGGTGCAGGAGCCGTAGACGGCGGCAGCGGCCGGTTCGGCGAGCCGGGTGGAGACAGTGGCGGGGGCGACGAGCGCGGCGGCGGCCACGGCGGCGACCAGGGCGGACGCGGCGAGGGCGCGGCGTACGCGGGTGACGGCGGCGCGGAACGGGGTCAAGGGATCCTCCTTGAACGGGACGACAGCGCATCGACCGGCGTTGATGACCGGTCGACGCTCAGTCTGTCCGGGATCCTGCCCCCGGTACAGCCCCGATCCGGCGACGGCGCTCCGAACCCCGCGTGAACACACGGCGGCGGGTGCGGACGGACGACAGGGGCCGCCCGTCCGCACCCGCCGCGTGGAGCTAGTGCGAGAACGCCTGGAACTCGGCGATCCGCACGTTCTGCGCCTGCGGGCTGGCGGTGGCGCAGTCGGTCGCCGCCCGCGGGTCGTCGTCCTGCTCACCGGCGTAGTCCGGCGCGCCGGTGCACTGGTTGGTCAGCACCTCGACGCGCAGGTGCGTGGCAGTGGTGCGCGGGATGTCGAACGATCGCATGATCAGCTCCGGCGCCCGGGGACGCGGCGCCACCGACGGGAAGGCGTCCGGCTTGCTGGTGTAGACCGGCCGGAAGTCCGCCGCGTCGGCGCACGTCACCGGCCCCTGCGCGGTGCACGCCAGGACCCGGAACTGCCGCAGCGCGGAGTACCGGCTCTGGGTGCCGGTGTCCGCGTCACCGGTGACGGGCGGGCGCAGCATCGCGCTGAACTGCACCCGGCGTACCTGCTGGACGCCGCCGGCCAGGTCGACGGTGACCTGCCGGCCGGCGACCGGCGCGCCGAGCGAGGCCCAGTTGGTGGCCTCGTCGTCGTCGACGATCTGCGGCAGGTTGATCCCGTCACCGGCCACTGTCGCGCCGGTGGTCGCCGAGGCCAGGTTGGGTCGCAGCTTCACCGGCAGCGTCCGGTTCTGGCCCGCCTTGATCGTCACCGGGCCGATCCGGGTGTGCCCGTAGCCGGGGGCCCGCACCACGAACTCGTACGTGCCGGGCACCAGGTCCACCCGGTCGGTCAGCGGGGTCGCCGCGTCGGTGTCCGCGACCGGCACGGCCCGCGCCTGGTAGCGCCCGACGAACAGCTGCGCACCGGCCACCGGCCCGCGCTCGCCCACCGGCAGGAGCCGCAGCGAGCCCTCCCGGGCGTACGGGGAGGTGAAGCCCGGCGTGGGGTCGGGGTCGGTGTGGCCGACGCTGACCGCGCCCTCCCCCAGGCCGCGCTTGGCGAACGCGTTCCAGAGCAGGTCCTGGTTGGCCCCGCCGAAGCGGATCCGGTCGGCGGCGAGCATCGCGTCCCGGGCGTCGACCATGCTGACCTGGCTGACCGCCATCAGCAGGAACGAGTCGAAGACCAGCTGGATCCAGCGCCGGTTGCCGGGGCAGGCGGTCACGTCGCGAGCGCCGGTCGCGCACGCCTTCTGGATCGCCGGGGTGCCGCTGCCCCAGCGGCGCATCATGGCCGCGCGGATGTCGGTGTTGGTGGCGCTCCACACCTCGCCGGAGGCGTGCACCTGCAGGCCGACGAAGTCGTAGTCCAGCGAGCTGTAGTTCAGCGGGCTGTCGCTCATGTTGTAGTTGCGGATGCCCGCGTTCGGGTCCTGCGTGGTGTACTCGCCGATGGTGAAACCGCGCCGGCCGGGCGCGGCGTACCCGTGCTCGAAGAGGTACTCCATCGCGAGCTGGTCGGACCAGCTCTCGCTCATGCCCTGCGGCGTGCTGACCCCGGCGCTCGGGCCGGCGATCATGCGGTTGGTGACCGCGTGACCGTACTCGTGGGCGATCACCGACATGTCGAAGTCGCCGTCGACGCAGGGCGCGTAGAACGAGCCGGCGGTGGGCTGCCACAGGTACATGTTGGTGGTCGGCGCGACGCCGTCCGGCGGGGTGATCTGGTTGGCGTTGTTGCGGGCCGGGAACGTCGGCGGGCCGCCGCTGACGCCACCGGCCTGGGCGTTGCCCTGCTCGGGGTCGTTACCGAGACCGCCGCGGCCGAGGTTGTCCTGCTGCATGTTCCAGGTCTCCTCGGTGAACCCGAGGTGGTACGTCCAGTCGTGCATCCGGTTGTGCATCGCGAACAGGTTGGCCCGGGCCGCGTCGATGTCGTTGGCGCGCGGCGAGGTGAACACCTCCGGGTTGCAGCGCTGCTCCTGCCACTGGTTCGTCCACGGGTACGCGTATTTGCGGTCCGGGCGGGGCGTGGCGGTCTCGGTGCCGACGCTGAACGCGTCGTTGCTGAACCAGTTCTGCACGGCTATCGCGTTGTTGCCCTTGGTCGTGGTGGTGGACTCGCCGGTCGCCGGGTCCACGTCCCAGGCCGGGTGCCCGGGCACGCCGACGACCTCGGCGCAACCGCGCGCCGGGACGGCGCACCACCGCTTACGGGTGTCGACGGAGGACCTGTCGACCCGGGGCGAGTTCGGGAAGACCTCCCAGGACGGGTGATCCGAGGCGTGGTCGATCAGGTCCTCGCGGACCAGCACGGCGCCGTCGCGGGCGTCCACGTAGGTGGAGTAGGCGGCCGGGTCCGCGCCGGTGGTGTCCGCGCCGAGGACCACCTCCCACGCCGCGCGCGGCCCACGGTCCGCGGTGGGCACCGCGACCAATGAGGTACGTATGACCTGCGCGTCGCCGCGGCCGGCATCGGCGATCGCCGCCTTGCGGGCCTGCTCGGCGCTGATCGTGGCCGGGGCCGGCGTACCGGCGTCCCGGGCCAGCGAGGAGCTGACGTGCCACACCGCTTTGTCGCGTACGCCGACCGACAGCATGCCGTCGACGGCGGCCGGCAGGTCACCGAAGCGCTGCCGGAGCAGCACCGTCGCGCCCTGCCCCATCGGCGCCACGGTCAGCAGTTCCAGCGCGGCGGCGCCCTCGGCGGTCAGGCCCAGCACGTCCCGGTTGGCGGCCACGTACGCGCGCGCGGCGGCGACCGGGTCGGCGGGCAGGCCGGTGGCCAGGGGCTTGCCGGTGGAGGTGAGCGTGGCGGGCGTACCGAAGTCGGTCCAGCGCACGCGCGCGCCGAGCGCGGCGGCCCGGTCCCGTTGCCGCTCGGTGGCGGCGACGCGGCCCTTGCGGTTGTCGGTGGCCTTGGTGTCGTGCCGGTCGCCCGGCAGGTGGTCGGGTGGCGCCTGGGTACGGGTCTGTTCCCGGGGTGCCGCCTGGCCGCCGCCAGCGGCGGTCAGGACCAGACCGGCTGCCAGCAGCAGCGCGGTGGTCCCCGTCAACGCACGGGATGGTGTGCGCACGGTCCCTCCTGTCATCGTCGAACGGCGATGTCCGTTCCGCCATCCGACCAGCACGATCGACGCGCCGACACCATCCGAACATCCATAAATGTTGCTGCGTCGATTTCTCGATGGCACCCACAGGCACCCCTGGTTCTCGATGGCACCCACAGGCACCCCTGGCCGAGCAGTTTCGAGACAAACGTCTCACCAGACGAGACGCGAATAGATCTTGGTACGAAACGGCCCCTATGAGGGCCCTTTCGTACCAAGATCTCCACAGGTCGGTAGCGTGCCGGACGGGGGCACCCCGGCTTACATCGTCGCGTCGAGGAAGGTGGTCACCGCCCGGCGGAAGCCGTGCGGATTCTCGACCCACGGCAGATGACCGGATCCGGGGAGACTGACCCGCTGGCAGTTCGGCAGCGCCTTCTCCAGCGAGTCGACGCCCCATCGGGGACGGATGTCCTCGGGTCCGTCGATGATCAGCACGGGCAGGTCGAGCGTCCGGCACCGCGCCGCGAGGTCGCAGATGCGGAGTTCCTGCTTGACCTCGGCGTTGATCGCCCGGTTGCAGTCGCCGTTGACACCTAGCCACGGCGTGGCCATGTCCTCGGCGTGCCGCACGGCGTCGTCGGGGTCGGCGAAGTCGGCCGACCACTGCAGGACCGCCCGTTCCCGATCCTCGGCCGGGGTGCGGTCCCGTGCGCCAAGCGCCTCCCACCGATCCAGGTGCGGCCCGAGCCGCCGCCGGAGATTCCGTTCGTAGTGCGGGTGCCAGCCGCGATCGGGGTCGATGCCGGTGCCGGACACGTAGATCAGGTGACTGACCCGTTCCGGGTGGTCGATCGCGTACCGCAGCGCCAGGTGCGCGCCCCACGAGTGGCCCAGCACCGCCGTTCGCGGCCCGGCCAGGCGTTCGCGTACCGCGTCGAGGTCGGCGACGAAGCGGCCGATCGAGTACGGACCGCGCCGCTCGGAGCGCCCGCAACCACGCTGGTCCCACCGGATGACGCGGGCGTGCCGGTCGAGCAGCCGGGCGACCGGGCCGAGGTAGTCCCACATGCCCGGACCGCCGTGACAGAGCACCAGCGGCGCTCCGGCGCCGCCCTGGTCGGCCCAAAGGCGGCAACCGTCTTCGGTACGCACATCCCCAGTCATCGCCGACAGTATCGCGAGTCGCGCGCCGGCCGATGAGGGCTTGCTCGGCTGACGCCGGTTACGGCTCTCTCATCCAGGTCTTCGGATCGGTCACGAAGACGCCCTTGCCCTGCTGTCGTCGGATCACCCGCAACGCTTCCAGCCGCGCATACGCCATCTGCACGGTCCCATGACTGACGTCGTAGCGATCGCGCAGCTCAGCGATTGAGGGCAGCTTGTCCCCCGGCTTCAGCTTCTTTCCTCTGACGTCGGCGATCACATCATCGGCGATGCGCCAGTAATCCGGCACTTCTCGCATGGCACTCCTCGCGTGGCGATCCGATTCGATCACACCGCGACTCGCCTAACAAGCAGCGTTGACTCATCTGAGATGTCTAGATATGTTGATTCCGGGCCGCTCCTCGCGTGGCAACGAGTTCGGCTCATCCCCCGGTCGGGGCGGGTGCGCGTACCCGTCCCGACCCTCCGGACTGCTCCGCCTCCGTACCGCCGATCCGGGCTGCGGCGGCGGAGCGGGCGGGCCGCCCGCGGCCGGCGTGCGGACGGCCCGCCCCTCCAGACCCACCGCACCTGTCCCCCGCTCCTGGAAGGACCGATATGACGCCGCATCGATCCGGTCGGCTCTACCTGACCGCCCCACCGGCCCGGCTGACCCCGCACGAGGTGCGCACCCGCGCCTTCGACGCCCGCAGGCGCGGCGTCGACCCCGATCAGGTACGCGAGTTCCAGGCCCGGGTCGCCGACGAGCTGACCGAGCTGCACCGACAGGTACGCCTGCTCGCGCAGGAGAACGACAGGCTGAAGCGCGCCCTGCGGGACTGGCAGACCATGCACGCCCGCGAGTGCCGCCCGCCGAACGACGGCCACTGGTAGCGGTGCGCCCGCAACCCGGTGACCTGCTGCGCGTCGACGGCCGAGCGTCCGTGCAGTTCGGCGGCGACCGGGCGCTCACGTTCCGGGTCGTGTCGGTCGGCGCCGAGGTGACGCACACCGGCTGGATCTGGCTGACCGGCTACGTGCTCAACCGTCGAGGCACCGCGACCGCGAAGCGGGAGATCTTCGTGCAGCTCGCCGGGCTGCGCCGGGCCGGCGAACCGTTGCCGCGCGATCAGTCCTGGGTGCCGGCGAACAGCGTCCAGGCGTCGATCTCGGTCGGCGCGAGGGGCCGCGCCGGCAGGTAGGACGCCAGATCGCGGAAGTCCGCCACGGCGTTGTGCACGCACACCGCGAGCGAGAAGTGCAGCAGTTCGCGCAGTGCCTGCGCGTCGGGCGCGGTGGCGTCGTCGAGCAGCGGGCTGCGGACGTCCAGCGCGAACACCACGTGGCAGGCGCTCTGGTCGGCCTTGACGACGCAGTAGTAGCGCCCCTCCTCGGCCAGCCGGTTGCGGATGTTCGCCCAGGCCATGGCCCCGGAGATGTCCGGCACGTCGGCGCCGGCCGCGCAGGCCATCCGGAAGACCCAGCGGGCCGGGTCGTCCGGCGACACCGCGCCGTAGACCAGCACCAGGCCACCGCGGTGGAAGACGGCGAAGCCCTGTACGTCGGGGGTGAGGTGCAGGAAGTCCGGAGTCCAGACCCGGTCGTACTGCCGCTCCGCCAGGGACCGCACGTACGTCACGGTCTGGCCGGCGGCGTGGCGAGCGTCTACGCCCATGCGTTCTGGTCCTCCCCCGAAGCATCGCGGAGCCTCACGCTACGAAGCGCTTCGATAACAGATCAAGGCATGCCGATCGAGTTTGGATGGTCGGTCTCGTGAACGGGACCGAACCCGCCCCGAGTCCCACGGATAGGACTACGGGACGGCTCGTCCGATCGGTCAACCGGCGGGGCGGAGCCGTCCGCGCGGCTGCGCGCGTACACCGGTCGCTGTTGTTAGCGTGGATCGCGGACCGCCACGGCGGTCCGGCCACCCCTCACCCGACGGCCCGCGCGTCCCGGCGACGCCGCGGGGCGCGGTGCCGCGATCCGGCAGGGAGGGGGTGCGATGACCGCGGTGCCGGAGGATCCGGGGCCGGCCGACCAGCGGCCCGCGCCCGGCGACGGCTGGCGGCGACGCTGGCGGGTACGGGCGCGGGCGCTCGGCGACGCGGCGCGCCTGCGGACCCGGCGTTTCTGGGACGGCGCGCAGCCCACGCTGCGGCGGCTCTGGTGGACCGAGGAGCCGGAGACGCCGGTGACCACCGTCGACCGGCGCGCCCCGGAGCCGCTCGTGGTGCCGGCGCAGGGCCAGGTGTACGTGTTCCTGGTGCGGGCCACCTACACCTGGTCGTCGGAGACCGCGCGGCCGGAGCTGTTCGGCTGGTACGTCGACTACTTCCAGGCGCAGGCCACGCAGCGGCTGCACCGGCTGGCCGTCCGGTACGCGGTGGAGGTGCCTCCGCACCGGCCGCGTGACCTGCACGCCGCGCTGACGGCGGCGCTGGCCGAGGACGATCCACCGCCCTGGACGTACGCGCGCGGGGAGGTGACGTTCGCCTGCGAGCCGGACGTCACGGTGCATCTGGACGAGCGGGTGCGCCGGCTGCTCCAGCCGTACTGGGAGCAGCGCATCGCGCTGGAGTGCGAGCGCGACCTGGCCCGCCGCCGCGCCGAGTACGCCGACGAGCGGGACCGACGCGACCGGCAGCCGGAGGCGGCGGGCGCGAGGCCCGCGCCGCGAGCGCCGGACGCCGACGGGCCGGCGGACCTGTTCCCGTTGGAGCCGCTGCTCCCCCCGCCCGCGCCGCGCCCGGCTCCGGGGCAGCGACCGCGTCCCGGCGAGCCGCAGCCACCGGCAGTCTGACGCGCCGCACGGGCGGACGGCGGTGGTCAGCCCGCTACGGCCGCCTCGTCCGGCCGGGTCCGGCGGGCGGTCAGGTACGCGGCGAGGCCGATCAGCAGCCGTTGGTGCTCTTCTGGTTGCGCTTCAGCCCGTCTGACCAGGTCACGCCCTGCACGACGGCCACCACGACGCTGCCGTTGTGGATCTGCTCGTAGTGCAGGTGCGGGCTGAGGTCGTACTTCGCCGAGGTCGCGCCGACCCGGCCGATGACGTCGCCGCGCTTCACGGTGTCGCCAGTGGCCACCGCGCGCGAGTTGAGGTGGGCGTACCGGGTGCGCCAGCCGTCGCCGTGCCCGATGACGATGGTGTTCCCGTAGCCGGAGGTGGTGGAGTAGTACGACTCCAGCACGGTGCCGGCGGCGCTGGCGACCGTCCGGCGGTTGAGGTCGTCCGGGCTGCCGTTGGCGTCGTAGTGGTTCCAGTCGATGGCGTGAGCCGGGCTGTGCCCGTTCCAGTTGTTGCCCTGCCAGGTCTGGCCGCACAGGAACGGCATCCGGAAGCCCGGCCGGGCGGCCTGCGCGGGCTGCACGCCGAGCATCGCGCCCGCGACGACGGCGGTCGTGAGCAGCGCCGGCACGCGCCACCGGGCGGCGGTGGTCATCAGCGACATCGTTCCCCTCCTCGCATCGAGTGATCCAGGTCGATGCTATGGGCCGCGCGGAGGCCGGGTAAATAGCTACACGGATGAATGCTCGATCAAAACTTTCCTACGGTCAGCCGACCAGGGCGGCGTAGCGGCCGCGCCGGTCCAGCAGCGCGTCGTGGGTGCCGGACTCGACGATCCGGCCGTGGTCGAGCACCGCGATCCGGTCGGCGTCGCGCACGGTGGAGAGCCGGTGCGCGATGGTCACCACGGTGCGGCCCCGGGCCAGCTCGTCCAGCGCCCGCTGGACCGCGCGTTCGGTCTCGGTGTCCAGCGCGCTGGTCGCCTCGTCCAGCACCAGGATCCGCGGGTCGCGCAGCAGGGTCCGGGCGATCGCCAGGCGCTGCTGCTCGCCGCCGGAGAACCGGTGGCCGCGCGAGCCGACCATGGTGTCGTACCCGTCGGGCAGCGCGGCGATGAGGTCGTGGATGCGGGCGGCGCGGGCGGCGGCCTCGATGTCGGCGTCGGTGGCGGCCGGACGCGCGTACCGGAGGTTGTCCCGCACGGTGCCGTGCAGCAGGTACGTCTCCTGGCTGACCACGCCCACGACGGCGGCCAGATCGGCCGGGCGCAGGTCGCGCAGGTCGATCCCGTCGATGGTGATACGGCCGGCGTCCGGGTCGTGCAGCCGGCTGATCAGCGCGGCGAGCGTGCTCTTGCCGGAGCCGGTCTCCCCCACCAGGGCGAGGCTGGTGCCGGCCGGGACGTCCAGGCTGACGCCCGCGAGGGCGGCGGTGTCGCTGCCCGGGTAGCTGAAGGTGACGTCCTCGACGCGCAGGTGGCCGCGGGCGGTGGCCGGGTCGAGCGGGACCGGGCGGGCCGGCTCGGCGACCTCGACGGGCAGGTCGAGGTATTCGAAGATGCGGGCGAACAGGGCGAGCGACGCGGTGAGCGTGACGCCCACGTTGAGCAGGCCCATCAGCGGCCGGAACAGGTTGCCCTGCAGGGCGGTGAACGCGACGAGCGTGCCGATGGTGAGCGTGCCGGCGGTGCCGGGCAACCCGGCGCCGAGGTAGATCACCGCGGGGATGGCGGCAAAGACGATGCTCATGGCGGCCATCCGCCAGCGTCCGGCCAGTTCGGAGCGCAGTTCCAGGTCGACCAGGCGGGCCGAGGACGCGGTGAACCGGTCGACCAGGGCCGGGCCGGTGCCGAGCGTCTTGGCCAGCCGGACGCCACTGACCGACAGCCCCTCCTCGATGGTCACGGTGAGGTCGGCCAGCTCGCGCTGGCGCTGGGCGGTGATCTCCCGGCGCAGCCGGGCGACGCGGCGGGTGAGCCACAGCGCGGGCGGCAGCACGACCGCCGAGACGAGCGTGAGGCGCCAGCTCAGCGCCAGCATGGCGATGGTGGTGGCGACCACTGTGGTGAGGTTGGCGGCGATCGAGGTGGCGGTGGAGGTGACGACCGCCTGCATGCCGCCGATGTCGTTGGTGATGCGCGACTGGACCTCGCCGGTGCGGGTGCGCACGAAGAAGCCGATCGACTGCCGCTGGAGGTGGGCGAAGACGTCGGCGCGCAGCCGGTGCATGACCTGCTGGCCGACGCGGGTGGAGATCCAGGTCTGGGCGACGCCGAGCACGGCGGTGACGGCGGCGACCGCGACCATGCCCGCGACCAGCCAGGCCAGCAGGGTCAGGTCACGCTCGGGCAGGGCCCTGTCGATCACGGTACGCAGCAGGAACGGCGTGGCCATCGCGATGATCGAGGACGCCACGATGATCGCCACCACGGTGGCGAGCGGGCCGCGGTGGGCGGTGAACAGGCCGCCGATCCGGCGCAGGGACACGTCGCGGGCCTGGGCCTTCTCGGCCGGGGAGACGGTTCGGCCGTCGCGGCGGCCGTCGGGGATGCGATCCAAGGGTGCTCCTCATGTGGGGGGACAATGCTGAGGTTACCTCAACATGAGGGAACAACACGAAAGCCTGTTACCGTATTCCCCGTGGACGGCAGCGACGAGAGCCTGGCCGAGACGTTCTGGGCGGTGACCCGCCGGCTGCGGCACCAGACCAAGCGCGCGCTTGCGCCGTGGGAGATCAGCCCCGGGCAGGCGCGGGCGCTGGGTGTGCTGATGCGTCACGGCGCGCTGCGTCCCGGCGCGCTCGCCGAGCACCTGCGCATCGCGCCGCGATCGGCCACCGAGGTGATCGACGGGTTGCAGGAGCGCGGGCTGGTCGAACGCCGGCCCGACCCGGCCGACCGGCGGGCCACGCTGGTCGCGCCCACCGCCGAGGGCGAGCGGGTGGGCGCCGCGATCCGGCAGGCGCGGGCCACCGAGGCGGAACGGTTCTTCGGCGCGCTCTCGCCGGACGACCGGGACGAGCTGACCCGCATCCTGCGCCGCCTGCGCGAGGACTAGATCAGCGGTTTCACCCGATCCGGGTGAGGCGACAGGCCCCGTGGCGGGGAATAGCGCCATCGGGAGGAGGGCCGATGGTCGACGCCACCGAAGAGTTCTTCCGGAGCCTGGGGCAGCGCCGGCAGCGCGGGCTGACAGCGCTCCACGAGGGCAGCGTCCGGTTCGACATCGCCGGTGACGGGTCGGTCGACCACTGGCTGGTCTCCATCGCCCGGGGCGAGGTCACCGCGGCACGGCAGGCCACCGGCGGGGACGCGGTCGTCCGGGCGGACCGGGCCGTCTTCGACCGGATCGCCCGGGGCGAGGCGTACTTCCTGACCACCGTCCTGCGCGGCGAGGCCGAGGTGGAGGGCAGCCCCCGGCTGTTCGCGACCGTACGCCGGCTGTTCCCCTCCCCGCCCGGCTCGCGCCCGGAAGGACACCGGGGAGACGATCATGGGTGACGACCACGTCGGCATCTTCGACGGGACGATCTTCCTGGTCTGCGACCGGGCCGGCGACATCGTCCCGGCGGCCGACGGCACCCACGGCCTGTTCGCCCACGACACCCGCCTGCTGTCCCGGTGGCAGCTCACCATCGACGGCGAGCGGCTCAGCACGCTGTCCATCGACGACATCCAGTACTTCGAGAACCGGTTCTACCTGGTCCCGGGCGCGCAGGACGTCTACGTCAACAGCACGCTCGAGGTGCGCCGCACCCACAGGCTGAACAGCGGACTCCACGAGGAACTGGTCCTGGTCAACAACGACCGGCGAGCCGTCGACCTGACCGTACGGATCGAGGTGGACGCGGACTTCGCGGACCTCTTCGCGGTCAAGGAGGGCACGACGAACCGGGAGGGGCGGCACTACCGGCGGGTCGACGGCCCGCGACTCGTCCTGGGTTACCAGCGCGAACGCTACCGCCGCGAGACGATCGTGTCGGCGACGGCTCCGGCGGAGGTGGACGAGAACGGCCTGACGCTGCGCGTGCACATCGAACCGCACGGCCGGTGGCAGACCCGGCTGACCGCCGAGCCGGACCTCCCCCTGCCCCGCGGGCTGGAACGGCTCAGCCTGCCCGGACGGGTCGAGGGCAACGCCCGGGACAAGCCCGCCGAGCTACGGGAGTGGCTGGACCGGGCGCCGCGACTGGAGACCAGCTGGGGGCCGTTGCAGAACACCTACCGGCAGAGCCTCATCGACCTGGCCGCGCTGCGGTTCAGCCCGTTCCTCGCCGGGACCGGGTGCGTGCTGGCCGCCGGGCTGCCCTGGTTCATGAGCCTGTTCGGCCGCGACAGCATCCTCACCAGCCTCCAGGCGCTGCCGTTCGCACCGGAGCTCGCCGCCACCACGCTCACCGTGCTCGCGTTCCGCCAGGGCAGCCGGATCGACGACTTCCGGGAGGAGGAGCCGGGCCGGATCCTGCACGAGATGCGCTACGGCGAGCTGACCGTCTTCGACGAGACGCCGCACAGCCCCTACTTCGGCAGCGCGGACGCCACTCCCCTGTTCCTCGTGCTGCTCGACGAGTACGAGCGGTGGACCGGCGACGCCGCCCTCGTGCGCGCGGTGGAGCAGGAGGCGCGGGCGGCCGTCGACTGGATCGACCACTACGCCGACCGGGCCGGCAACGGCTACGTCTCCTACGAGCGGCGCAACCCGGTGAACGGCCTGGAGAACCAGTGCTGGAAGGACTCCTGGGACAGCATCTCCTACCGCGACGGCCGGCTGCCGGGCTTCCCGCGCGCCACCTGCGAACTCCAGGGGTACGCGTACGACGCGAAGGTGCGCACCGCCCGGCTGGCCCGCGAGATCTGGCACGACGCGGCGTACGCGGACCGGCTGGAGCGGGACGCCGCCGACCTCAAGCGCCGCTTCAACCACGACTTCTGGATCGACGACGGCGAGTACATGGCGCTGGCGCTGGACGGCGACGGCAGCAAGGTGGACGCCCTGTCGTCGAACATCGGCCACCTGCTGTGGAGCGGCATCGTCGAGGAGCCGAAGGCCGAGGCCCTGGTGCGGCACCTGATGTCACCGGCGATGTTCAGCGGCTGGGGTGTCCGCACGCTGGCCGAGGGCGAGGCGCGCTACAACCCGGTGGGCTACCACGTCGGGACCATCTGGCCGTTCGACAACTCGTTCATCGCCTGGGGACTGCGGCGCTACGGGTACGCCGAGGAGGCGGCCCGCGTCGCGGCCGGCATCCTGGACGCGGCGGCCTTCTACGACGGCCGGCTGCCGGAGGCGTTCGCCGGGCACGGCCGGTCCGAGACCCGCTACCCGATCCGGTATCCGACCGCGTGCAGCCCGCAGGCGTGGTCGGCCGGAGCGCCGCTGCTGCTCCTGCGGACGATGCTCGGCCTGCGGCCGGTCGGCGACGATCTCGTGGCCCGGCCGGCTCTGCCTGCTAGCCTCGACTACGTGGCGTTGCTCGACATCCCCGGTCGTTGGGGGCGGCTGGACGCCTTCGGCAGGAGCACCGCCGCCGGCGGCCTGAGCCGTTACGAGCTGGCGCCACAGCAGCTCTCCGCACCGTGACGGGATCGACATGCAGCGCATCGACTGGGAGCACACCGCGGTCGTGGGCGTCCACTGGCAACCCGAGGTGGTCAGCCCGGACGGCGTCTTCGGCCCGTTCTTCGCCGACCAGGTGGCCCGGCACGGCGTGGCGGCGAACGCGGCCCGGGTCGCCGCCGCCGCGCGGGCAGCGGGCGGCCTCGTGGTCTTCACCCGGGTCGCCTACCGGCCCGGCTACCCGGACCTGATCACCAACACCCCGAGCTTCGCAATGATCGCCGAACGCGGGGCGTTCCTGGAGGGCGACCCGAAGACCCGCATCGTCGACGAGGTCGGGCGACAGCCCGGCGACGTCGTGGTCACCGGCACCCGGCTCGGCGGATTCTCCGGCACCGAACTGGACCTGATCCTGCGCGGCCGGGGCGTGCGGACCGTGGTGTTCACCGGCGTCGCGACGAACCTGGCCGTCGCCGCCACCGCCTACCAGGCGGTCGACAACGGGTACCGCATCGTCACCGTCTCCGACGCGTGCACGGCGGCCACCGACGAGCTGCACGAGGCGTACCTGAGCACGCTGGGCCAGCTCGGCGAGATCGCCACCACCGGCGAGATCGCCTGACCGGCCGCCGGGGCGCTCAGCGCAGGCCGGCGGCGATCGCGTCGACCAGCAACGCGCCGAGCATCCGGGCCATCACGGCTCGGGCGGCGTCCACGTCGAGACCCATCGAGTCGCGCATCATCGACCAGGACGACCAGGTGCCGGCCACCGTCAGCGCGTCCAGCAACTGCGCGCGGCCCGGACCGGCGTGCGCCAGCTCCGGGGCGAACACCGCCTCGATCTCGTGCCGGACCCGGGCGACCGCCGCCTCCCGGTTGCGGCGCAACTGCGGGGAGAACGGCTCCCGCAGCGCCGACGCGCGGGCCGAGGGCGCCAGCACCTCCAGCAGCCGGGCGCGCTGGTCGCAGAACGCGGCGATCCGGGCGGTCAGCGGCAGTTCCGGCGACACCGGCCGCCAGAGCGCGGCCTGCCGCTCGCCGACCCGCCGCCCGGTCGCGGCGAACAGCGTCTCCATGTCCTTGAAGTTGGTCCAGAGCGTGCGCAGCGACACCCCGGCCCGCTCGGCGATCCGTTCCCCGGTGGGGCGCAGGTCACCGGAGTCGATCAGGGCCAGGTGCGCCTCCACGATCGCGGCCCGGGTCCGCTCGGCTCGCGCCGCCCGGCCGTCCACCCGCTCCGGCGGGTCGGCCTCCACCTCGATCATGGGTACGGATCTCCTGTTGCTCGGGTACCGGCGGCAACTCTACGTGCGTACCGCCGGGCGACCGGCACCCGGCCGCCCGGCGGGACGCCTCAGGCGGTCGGCACCGCGTCGGCGGGCGGGTTCGTCGGCGGCTCGGTGAACTCGGTGACCGCGCCGTCGCCGTCGTCCGTGGTGTACGCGGGACCGAAGTACTCCTGCACGCCGTTGCTCACCTTGGTGAGCCGGACGCCGCCGTAGCCGGCGTGCACGCCGTCGGCGTACCGGAAGGGGACCAGGCCGGGCCCGCGGAAGCCGCCCTTGCGCACGGCCTCGACCAGCTTCTCCCGGGTGGGGTCGGGCCCGGCGGCGAGCATCGCCTGGACGAACGTGTACGCCATCGAGTAGCCGTAGATGGCGTTGCCGTCGACCGGGTTGCCCGCGTTGTACTTCTGGTGGATCTTGGTGAACTCCTGGATCCACGGGTTCGCGGTGTCGGCCACGTTCGGCAGGTAGTTGTCGGCCACCATGCCCTCGAGGATCACCTTCTTGTCGCCGAGCTGGGCGGCCAGCGTGGTGTAGTCGGCGCCCACGTTGGACACCACCCACTGCGCCTTGAAGCCCTGCCCGGCGGCCTGGCCCATGGCCAGCGCGGTGAAGCCGGGGATGGTCGCCGAGATGACCACCTGGCAGCCGGCCGCGCGCAGCGCCCCGATCGCCGGGCCGACCTGCTGGTTGGTGGTGGTGTACGTCTGCTTCGCCGCGACCGGGCCGAGGACCTGCTCGACGCCGACCAGCGAGTCCCGCCCGAAGTCGTCGTTCTGCCCGAAGTGGCAGACCTTCGCGCCGGGGAACTCCCGCTTGACGTAGCTGGCCAGGATCTTGCCCTCGACCGTGTAGTCGGGCTGCCAGCCGAACGTCGTCGGGTACTTGTCCGGCTCGTTCCAGTTGCGGCTGCCGGAGGCGACGAACAGGTCCGGCACCTTCTGCGTCTTGACGAACTCCAGCACGTTCGTGTGCGTGGGCGTGCCGAGGCCGCCGAGCAGCGCGAAGACCTTGTCGTCGAGCACCAGCTTGCGGACCACGTTCTCGGTGTTGGCGGGGTTGTAGCCGTCGTCCATGACCTTGTAGACGATTTTCCGGCCGTGCACGCCGCCCTTGGCGTTGACGTGCTCGAAGTACGCCTTGGTGGCGGCGGAGATCTTCGAGTAGCCGGGCGCGGCCGGTCCGGTGAGCGGTTGGTGGGTGCCGATGACGACCTCGGAGTCGCTGACGCCGGGAACGTTCTCGGCGGCCTGCTTCTCGTCGTCGGCGCAGGCCGGCAGCGCGGCCAGCAGGGCCAGGCCGGCGGCGGCCGCGAGAACGCGGCGGGTGGTGGTGCGCATGGTTCTCCATTCCGGTGCGACGGTGCGAACGGTGTGGGTGGAACCGGTGAGGTCAGCGGTCCGGCGGCCGGCGGGTGGCGGGACGGCGGCGGACGGCCCCGCGTAGGCGGGCGGTGAGGGCACGCACGCCGCCCTGCAGGCCGCCCGGGGCGGCGAGCATGACGACGATGAGGACCAGGCCGAACACGGCCAGCGCGAGGTTGCCTTCCAGCCGCTGGGCCAGCCCGGCGGAGAGGCTGAGGTGTTCGGTGAGCAGGCCGGGCAGGTCCTGGAGCGCGACCAGCAGCACCGCGCCCCAGACCGCGCCGGCCAGGCTGCCCAGCCCGCCGATGACGATCGCCATGAGCAGGAACAGCGACAGGTCCAGCGGGAACTTGCCGGGCGCGACGGTGGCGGTGAGCATGGCGTACACGCCGCCGCCCAGCCCGGCGCAGGCGGCGCTGACCACGAACGCGAGCACCTGCGTACGGGCCACCGGGATGCCGGCGAGCCGGGCCGCGACCTCGTCGTCGCGGACCGCCCGCAGCGACCGGCCGAAACGGCTGCGCACCAGGTTGGCCAGCAGCAGCATGGTGAGCAGCGCGGCGGCCAGCGCGATCCAGGCCAGCCAGCGCTCGGGCTGGAAGTAGGCGCCGAGCGCGGCCGGTGGCGTCTGCGCCGGGAACGACAGCCCCTGCTCGCCGTTGAACACGCCGGTGAAGATCGTGGTGACCGCCGGGACGAGCGTCGCCACGGCGAGGGTCACGCCGGCCAGGTAGGGGCCGCGCAGCCGGGCCGCGGCCAGCCCGACGACGAGTCCGCCGAGCGCGGTCACCGCGACCCCCGCGAGCAGCGACGCCGGCAGCGTCCACCACCCGCGTACGGCCCGCTCGTCGAGGGCCTGCTGGGTCAGCGCCACGGTGTACGCGCCGGTGGCCATCAGCGCGCCGTGCCCGAGCGAGAGCTGGCCGTTGAGCCCGACCAGCACGGTGTGCCCGGCGGTGACGCAGAGGAACGCGCAGACGCGCGCCACCTGGAGGTTCTGGTACGGCGCGAGCTGGTTGGTGACCAGCACGACGAGCGTGCCGGCGAACACGGCCACGGCCAGGTGGCGCAGCAGCGTGGAACCGCGCGGATCGCGTCCGGCCGGCGCGCCGGGCAGCAGCCGGCGCAGCGGGGACGCCGTGACGGGCGCGGTCTCGGTCGGGGTGGTCGTCACACGTGCCTCGCTCTCGCCGCGGAGAAGAGCCCGCCGGGGCGGACCAGCAGGACGGCCAGCAGCAGCACCAGGACGGCCAGCGGGGTGGTGTCCGGTCCGAGGTAGCCGGTGACGTAGGACAGGATCAGCCCGACCAGCAGGCCGCCGACGACAGCGCCGACCGGGCTGTCCAGGCCGCCGACCACGGCGGCGGTGAACGCGATCACGAAGACCAGGTCCATGGCGTGCGAGTGCAGGCCGAGTCCGGTGGGGACGACGAGCATCCCGGCCAGCGCGCCGACGGCGGCGGCGAGCGCCCAGCCGAGCGTGAGCATCCGGCCGACGCTGACGCCGAGCAGCCGGGACACCTCGGGGGCGAACGCGGCAGCCCGCATCCGCAACCCGATCGGGGTGCGGGTGAACAGCACCGCGAGCAGCGCCACCACCGTGAGCGCCGCGCCGAGCACCCAGAGGTCGTACGGGGACAGCGCGGCCACCCCGGCGATGGTGAGCGCGTCGGTGTCGAACGGCGCCGGGGCGGGACGGTACTCGTTGCCGAAGATCATGCCGAGCACCGCCTGGATGACGAGCACCAGGCCGAGCGCGACGATCACCTGGTTGAGCGGCCCGCCGGGCCCGGCGAACCGCATCAGCACCCGCTCCACCAGCGCGCCCAGGGCCAGTCCGGACAGGATCGCGGCGGCCAGGCCGAGCCAGTACGAGCCGGTGGCGGAGACGACCGCGTAGCCGACGTAGGCGGTGGCCACGGCCATCGCGCCCTGGGCGAAGTTGACCACCCGGGCGGCCCGCCAGATGAGCACCAGCGCGAGCGCGAACGCCGCGTAGACCGCCCCGGCGGCGAGCCCGTCGAAGGTGAGGAACCAGAACCGCTCCATCCGCGACCCCTTCCTAGAATCCGAGGTACGCGTGCCGGAGCTGGTCGTCGTCGCGCAGCCGGGCGGCCGGCGCGGCGGTCACCACCCGCCCGAGCGACATGACGATGCCCTGGTCGGCGACGGAGAGCGCGGAGCGCACGTTCTGCTCGACCAGCAGCACGGTGAGCCCCCGTTCGTCGCGCAGCCGCCGCAGCAGCGCCATGATCTGCGCGGTGACCTTGGGCGCCAGCCCGAGCGACGGCTCGTCGAGCAGCAGCAGCCGGGGCCGGGCGATCAGCGCGCGGCCGATCGCGAGCATCTGCCGTTCGCCGCCGGAGAGCTGGTGTCCGGCGTGGTCGCGGCGGCGGGCCAGCGCTGGGAACAGCTCGTACACCTCGTCCTGCGCGCGCCGGGCGTCGGCCCGGTCACGCCGCCACAGCCCGCCCAGGCGCAGGTTCTCGGCCACGGTCAGCTCGGTCACCACGCCGCGCCCCTCCGGCACGTGCGCCAGCCCGCGCCGGACCAGGTGTTCCACCCGGACGCCGCGCAGGTCCTCGCCCGCGTACCGGATCCGGCCGCCGGTGGGCCGCAGCAGGCCCGAGAGGGTACGCAGCAGCGTGGTCTTGCCCGCCCCGTTGGCGCCGAGCACGGCGGTGACGGTGCCGGCCGGGACGGTGAACGCGACGTCGCGCAGCACCGGCACCGGGCCGTAGCCGCTGCTGAGCGCCTCCACCTCCAGCACGGCGGTCACGGCGTGCTCCCCTCGACCGGCACGTCGGCGCCCAGGTACGCCTCGGTGACCCTTGGGTCGTCGCGGATCCTCTCCGGCGCCCCGGCGGCGATCACCTTGCCGAAGTCGAGCACCACGAGGTCGTGGCAGACGGACATGACCAGGTCCATGTGGTGCTCGACGAGCAGCACGGCGCAGCCGTCGGCCCGGTCGGGCAGCGCGCGGACCAGGTCGGCCAGCTCGGCCACGTCGTCGGCGCCGAGACCGCCGGCCGGCTCGTCGAGCAGCAGCAGCCGGGGGCGGGCGATCAGCGCGCGGGCCAGCGCGACCCGCTTGCGTACCGCATAGGGCAGGGTGCCCGGCGCGGCGTCGGCGTGCTTGTCGATGCCCAGCTCGGCGAGCAGGTCCAGGGCCCGGGCGCGCAGCCGCCGCTCGTCGTTGTCGCTGCGCGGCAGGCCGAACAGCGCGGCGGCGAAACCGGCGCGGGCGGTGTGGCTCGCGCCGGCCACCACGTTCTCCAGCACGGTCAGCCCGGCGAACAGGCCGACGCCCTGCAGCGTGCGGGCGATGCCGAGCCGGGTGAGGGCGTGCGGGCGGGGCCGGAACGGCCGGCCGTCGAGCGTGAGCGAGCCCTCGGTGGGTCGGACGAAGCCGCAGACCACGTTGAACAGCGTGGTCTTGCCGGCGCCGTTGGGCCCGATCACGCCGACGACCCGGCCGGGCGGTACGCGCAGCGAGACGTCGTCGAGGGCGACCAGGCCGCCGAAGCGTACGCCGACGTGGTGCAGCGCCAGACCCTGATCGTCGGCGGGGGTGGCCGGTGGGCTCATCGTCACCTCGTGCCGGTCGACGGAGCGCGGAAAAACTAATTACACCGGGAGTGTACTTTTCTCTGCCGCCGCGTCAATGCCCAGACGATCACGGTTCATTTCCCGGGGTTATCGGCCTCCAACGTGCACTGTCGGTGTGATCATCCCGCCATCCGGTCGCGGGCGCGGCGCAGGAACGTCTGCTCCGCCGCGTTGCCGGTGCCGGCGATCGCCGCGTCGTACGCGATCCGGGCCTGCGCCGGAAGGTCGAGGCGGCGCAACAGGTCGGCCCGGATCGCGTGCCACACGTGGTATCCGGTCAGGTCGAGCCGGTCCACTTCGGCCAGAGCGGCCGCCGGTCCGCGTACCTCGGCCAGCGCGACCGCCCGGTTCAGCGCCACCACCGCTCCCGGCGCGACGGCCGCCAACTGGTCGTAGAGCGCGAGGATCTGTCCCCAGTCGGTCGCGGCGGCGGTCGGCGCGTCCGCGTGCACCGCGCCGATCGCGGCCTGGAGCTGGTACGGGCCGGGCCGGCCCCGCCGCAGGCACCGGCGGACCAGATCCTGGCCCTCGGCGATCAGCTCCCGGTCCCACCGGCCACGGTCCTGCTCGGACAGCGACACCGGCGCCCCGTCCGGCCCGGTCCGGGCGTCCCGGCGCGCCTCGGTGAGCAGCATCAGCGCGAGCAGGCCGAGCGCCTCCGGCTCGTCCGGCATCAGCGTCACCAGCAGCCGGCCCAGCCGGATCGCCTCGGCGCCCAGTTCGACGCGGCCCAGCCGCTCCCCCGCGCTGGCCGTGTGGCCCTCGTTGAAGATCAGGTAGACCACCGCGAGGACCCCGCGCAGCCGGTCCGGCAGGTCCGCGTCGCGCGGCACCCGGTACGGGATACCCGCGTCGCGGATCTTCGCCTTGGCCCGGACCAGGCGCTGGGCCATCGTCCGCTCCGGCACCAGGAAGGCGCGCGCGATCTCGGCGGTGCTCAGGCCGCCGAGCAGGCGCAGCGTCAACGCCACCCGGGCGGGCGCGGCGAGCGCCGGATGGCAGCAGGTGAAGATCAGGCGCAGGCGGTCGTCGGGCACGGGCCCCTCCTCGGCGGGCGGGTCGGCGGCGTGCAGCAGGGCGGCCTCGGCGTGCCGGGCAGTCCGGGTGGCCTCGCGGCGCAACCTGTCGATCGCCCGGTTCCGGGCGGTGGTGATGATCCAGCCGGCCGGGCTGGGCGGCGGCCCGTCGGCGGCCCAGCGCGAGACGGCGATCGTGAACGCCTCCTGGACCGCCTCCTCGGCGAGGTCGATGTCGCCGAGGAGACGGACCAGGACGGCTACCGCGCGGCCGTACTCGGCCCGGAAGACCCGTTCGACGTCGGTCATCCCTCGCCCTGGAACGGGCGGACCTCGATCGGCAGCGTGGTCGCCAGCGCGTACCGGCGGCCCCAGTCCAGCGCGGCGTCCAGGTCGGGCGCCCGGATGATGGTGACGCCGCCCAGGTACTCCTTGCCCTCGGCGAACGGCCCGTCGGTGACCAGCACCTCGTCACCGGCCGGGCGCAGCACGGTGGCGGTCTGCGGGTCGTGCAGGCCGTTGCCGAACACCCAGCACCCCGCCTCCCGCAGGTCCCGGCCGATGGCCTCGACCTCGCGCATCACCCCGGCCAGGAACTCCGGGTCCGGGCGTCCCTGGCCGGCCGGCTGGTACATGCTGATCAGGTACTGCTTCATCGGCTTCTCCTCGTCACCGGACGGCCCCGCGCCGCCCCTTCACCCTCCACACGAACGGCTGGCGCCGGTTTCGACACGCCGGGCCGGGTGAATCCGGCCGGGAGCGGGGTACGCCGTCGCGTGCGCCGCCACCGGGTCGTCGTCGTGGGCGCCGGGTTCTCCGGTCTGGCCTGCGCGCTCGCGCTGGACGCGGCGGGCGCGCAGGTGCGGGTGCTGGAGGCCCGGGACCGGGTGGGCGGCCGCACGCTCAGCCGACCGCTACCAGGCGGCGGCTGGCTCGATCTCGGCGCGCAGTGGATCGGCCCGACCCAGGACCGGATGTACGCGCTCGCCGCCGCGTACGGCCTGGCCACGTTCCCCTCCCCCGCGCGCGGCGCGGCGACGCTGCTGCTCGGCGCACGCCCGGCCACCGGCGAGCCGCCGGGGCTGTCCGCGCTGCTGGGCACGCTCGACGAAATGGCGGCCGGGCTCGACCCGGCCGCGCCGTGGCGGGCCGCCGAGGCGGCACTGTGGGACCGGGTCACGTTCGGCGGCTGGCTCGACGCGAGCGGGGCCGACCCGGTCACCGCCGGGTACGCCGGCCGGATGCTCGCCGGTGGCCTGCTGGCCGCCTCGCCGGACGAGGTCTCGCTGCTGCACATGCTGTTCTACCTGCGCAGCGGCGGCGGCACCCGGTCGCTGCTGCGCATGGCCGGTGGCGCCCAGCAGGACCGGATCGCCGGCGGCCCGGCCGCGCTGGCCGAGCGGATGGCCGCCGCGCTGCCTCCCGGGAGCCTGCGCCTGCGCGCGCCGGTGGACGGCGTCGCGCAGGACCGCGACGGGGTGCGGGTGCGCTGCGGCGGCGAGACGTACCGCGGCGACGCGGTGGTGGTCGCGCTGGCGCCGACGCTGGCCGGGCGCATCCGGTACGACCCGCCGCTGCCGCCGCTGCGCGACGGGCTGACCCAGCGGATGCCGATGGGCGCGGCGCTCAAGGTCCACGCGCTCTATCCGGAGCCGTTCTGGCGGGCCGACGGCCGCTCCGGCGTGTCCAGCACCGACACCGGGCCGCTCACCGAGACGGTGGACAACTCGCTGCCGGACGTACCCGGTGGGATCCTCACCGCGTTCAGCTACGGCGCGCAGGCCCGGGCGCTGCGCCGGCTGCCGGAGGGCGCGCGCCGGGACGCGCTGTGCGAGGCGCTCGCCGCGATCTTCGGCCCGGCCGCCGCGCGCCCCGACGACCTCGTCGAGTACGACTGGTCTGCCGACGAGTGGACGCGCGGCTGCTTCTGCGGCGTCCTGCCGACCGGCGCGTGGTGCGCGTACGGCCCGGAACTGCGCACGCCGGTGGGCCGGGTGCACTGGGCCGGCACGGAGACCGCGACCCGGTGGAGCGGCTACCTGGAGGGCGCGGTGACCGCCGGCGAGCGCGCCGCCGCCGAGGCGCTCGCCCAGCTCGGCTGAGCACCCGATTCAGTGAGATTCTTCGATGCGTTCTATTGAAAAGTTTCTCCGCCCTGTGCACTAATGACGACAGTTCCTTTCGTCATACTCCCGCCGCCGGAGCGCGGCAACCCCCAGGGAGGACAGATGCACAGTTCGATCCGATCGGCGCTGCGCGCGGCCGGAGCCGCGCTGCTCGCCACCGTCACCGTCGCCGCCGCGACCCTGTCCGCAGCGGCACCCGCCTCCGCCGCCCCGGCCGGACTACCCGGCATGGACGTCTCCAGCTACCAGGGCAACGTGAACTGGTCCGGGGCGTGGGCCAACGGCGCCCGGTTCGCCTACGTCAAGGCGACCGAGGGCACGTACTACACCAACCCGTACTTCGCCCAGCAGTACAACGGCTCCTACAACGTCGGGATGATCCGCGGCTCGTACCACTTCGCCCGCCCCGACACCACCAGCGGCGCCGTCCAGGCCAACTACTTCGTCGACCACGGCGGCGGCTGGTCCAAGGACGGGCGGACGCTGCCCGGCGCGCTGGACATCGAGTACAACCCGTACGGCGCGACCTGCTACGGCCTGAGCCAGGCGTCGATGCGCAGCTGGATCGCCTCGTTCGTCAACCAGTACTACGCCCGCACCGGCCGGTGGGCCACCATCTACACCACCACCGACTGGTGGAGCACCTGCACCGGCAACACCTCGCAGTTCGCGGCCAACAACCCACTGTGGATCGCCCGCTACGCAAGCAGCGTCGGCACGCTGCCGGCCGGCTGGGGCACGTACTCGTTCTGGCAGTGGTCCTCCTCCGGGGTCTTCCCCGGTGACCAGAACGTGTGGAACGGCTCGCTGGACCGGCTGCGCGTGCTGGCCTGCAACGGACCCTGCTGACCCCGGCCCGGGCGTGGCGGGCGGTGCCGGTCCCGCCACGCCCGGCCGTACCTCACTCCACGAGGAGGCTGCGATGTCTGTTCCCGTCCACCGGCGGACCGTGCTGCGCGGCGCGGTCCTGCTCGGCGCCGCCGCCGGCGTCGGTGCGCTGACCCAGATCGGCTCCGGCCCCGACGCGCGGGCCGCTGCCACCCGGGTCGACCAGCCGACCATCGCCAACTGCGCGACCTGGGGCGCCCGCCCGCCCTCGTCGCCGGTGAGCGTGGTGTCCAGCCGGCCCAACAAGATCATCGTGCACCACACCGCGTTCCCGAACACCACCGACTACAGCCTCGCCCAGGCGTACCGGAACTCCCGCGACATCCAGAACCTGCACATGGACAGCAACGGCTGGCTCGACTCCGGGCAGCACTTCACCAACAGCCGGGGCGGCTACCTGACCGAGGGCCGGCACGGCAGCCTCTACGCGCTGCTGCACGGCCAGACCATGGTGCAGGGCGCGCACTGCGTCGGGCAGAACAGCCAGGCCATCGGCATCGAGAACGACGGCATCTACCTGGATGTGCAGCCGCCCCAGGCGCTCTGGAACAGCCTGGTGACGTTCTGCGCGTTCACCTGCCAGCAGTACGGCATTGCGCCCACCGAGATCTACGGACACAAGGACTTCAACGACACGCAGTGCCCGGGCCTGCTGCACGACCGCCTGCCGGAGCTGCGCCGTACCGTCGCCGCTCGTCTCGGCGGCTGACCACGGGGGTACGCGGGACGCCCGGGTGCGACGGGCGTCCCGCAGCGCGTCAGTGCTCGCTTATATAAGCCGCGTCTGATACAAAGGTGTCGTGCACGCCTTCGACGTCCTCGGCGACCCGGTCCGCCGCCGGATCCTGGAACTGCTCGCCGACGGTGAGCAGCCCGCCGGGGCGCTCGGTGAGACCGTGCGGCGCGAGTTCGGCATCAGCCAGCCCGCCGTCTCGCAGCACCTCAAGGTGCTGCGCGAACACGGCTTCACCACGGTGCGCGCCGACGGCACCCGCCGGCTCTACGCCGTGGACCCCGGCCCGCTGCGCGAGATCGACGCGTGGCTGGACGGGTTCCGCCGCTTCTGGACGCCGCCACTGGCCGCACTCGCCACCGAGCTGGCCCGGGGCCGCCGCGAACGACGGCTGCGCGCAGACGACACCGACGACGAGAGGACCGACCCATGATCGACGTGACCGGACAGATCAGCGCCGTCGAGCGCAGCATCGGCGACCGTACGCTCCCCGCCGGGCAGGCGCGGGTGCTCACCATCGCCCAGACGTACGACGCGCCGGTGGACGACGTCTTCGACGCCTGCACCAACCCGGAACGGATACCGCGCTGGTTCCTGCCCGTCTCCGGCGACCTGAGCCTCGGCGGCCGCTACCAGCTGGAGGGCAACGCCGGTGGCACCGTCGAACGCTGCGACCCGCCGCACGGCTTCGCCGCCACCTGGGAGTTCGGCGGCGAGGTGAGCTGGATCGAGGTGCGGCTGCGCGAGGCCGGCCCCGGGCGTACCCGCTTCGAGCTGGAGCACGTCGCACACGTCGACGATCAGCGGTGGGCCGAGTACGGCCCGGGCGCGGTCGGCATCGGCTGGGACCTGGCGCTGGTCGGGCTGGCCTCCCACTTCGCGGCCGACGGCACGGGCGTCGACCCGGCCGCCGCAGCCGAGTGGATGGCCTCACCCGAGGGCCTCCGTTTCGTCACCGAGTCCAGCAGGAGCTGGACGGAGGCAAGCATCGAAGCCGGCACCCCGGCCGAGGAGGCACAAGGCGCGGGCGAGCGCGTCACCGCGTTCTACACAGGCGCCCCCACGCCCTGACCCTCCTCTCCCCCCTCTCCCGCCCTCCCCCTCCCTCTCCTCGTCGATCTTGCGGTTTGGGCCCTCGGAATGTCCGTTTGACGGAGTTTGCGGGGCACCAAATCGCAAGATCGGCGGGTTCGGTCGAGCTCTTCGAGATCTTGGAAGGAAAGGGTCGCCATAGGAGCCTTTCCTTTCAAGATCTCTTTGCATCTCGTGATGTGGAGCAGGCCTCTCCAAGCAGGACATCCGTCGTTGTCCCGGCGGAGATGCGGGTGATCGTTGCGGGGGCGAAAAGCGGCGGTGGGATGTCGGTGGGGTGGGGCAGACTGCGGGGCATGCCGATCCGTTCCGTCGCCGACCTGACCGCCGCGCTCGACACCGGCGCGACGTTCAAGTATCTGCGCTTCTGGGGGCACCGGCCGCAGCGCGACGGCGGTGTCGGCGCCGGTTGCCTGAGCCAGTGGTGGCCGGCGGCGTTCACAGTGGACGGCCGGGAGTTCGCCACCGCCGAGCACTGGATGATGTGGCACAAGGCCACCCTCTTCGGTGACCACGCGGTCGCCGAGCGGGTGCTGGCCGCCGGGCACCCGCACCGGGCCAAGGCGCTCGGCCGGCAGGTGCGCGACTTCGACGAGGCGACCTGGGCGGCCCGCCGCTACGAGATCGTGGTGGCCGGCAGCGTGGCCAAGTTCGCCCAGCACGAGCCGTTGCGGCGGTTCCTGCTCGGCACCGGCGACCGGGTGCTCGTCGAGGCCAGCCCGACGGACCGGGTCTGGGGCATCGGCCTGACCGCCGACGACCCGCGCGCCGCCGACCCGGCGACCTGGCGGGGCGACAACCTGCTCGGCTTCGCCCTGATGGAGGCGCGCGCCCAGCTCGCCGGCCAGAGGGGGTGACGTCTGACCTCGGGCGGCAGGTGCGGGTAACGTGCTGCGGCGTGACCCCGTACTCGCACTGCTCCTTCTGCGGCGCGGCCTACCCGGCGGGCGCCGGGTGGCCGCGGGTCTGTTCCTCGTGCGGCGAGACGGTGTGGCGCAATCCGCTGCCGGTGGCGGTGGCGGTGCTGCCGGTCCGCACGCCGCGGGGGCTCGGCGTGGTCGTGGTGCGCCGCGACATCGAACCGGCCCGGGGGCTGCTGGCGCTCCCGGGTGGCTTCGTCGAGTACGGCGAGGAGTGGTCCGAGGCGCTCGTGCGGGAGCTGCGCGAGGAGACCGGGCTGCTGGCCGAGGCCGGCGAGGCGCGGCTGTTCGCGGTGCACGGCGCTCCGGCTGGCGGCACCATGATGGTCTTCGGGGTGCTGCCCGAGCGGGCTATCGGTGACCTGCCGCCGTCGGCGCCGACCGAGGAGGCCACCGAGTGGCTGGTGCTCACCGATCCGGTCGAGCTGGCCTTCTCCACGCACACCCGGGTGCTCGCCGATTTCCTCGCCGGGCAACGCCCGCTCTGACCGGACCGGCCCCGGCAGCGTGCGGCGCGGTCAGCCGCGGGCCGGAACCGGCTGGGGTGAGAACGGCACTGCGGCCGGCGCCTCGATCTCCGGCTCGCCGGCCGGGTGCCGCCACAGCCCGCGCCGCCGCAGGATCGGCAGCACGCCCTCGCCGAACCAGTACGCCTCCTCCAGGTGCGGGTGACCGGAGAGGATGAACTCGTCCAGGCCGAGCGCGTGGTACTCGGCGATCCGGTCGGCGACCTCGGTGTGGCTGCCGACGAGTGCGGTGCCCGCGCCGCCGCGTACCAGCCCGAATCCGGCCCACAGGTTCGGCGAGACCTCCAGCCCGTCGCGGGAGCCGCCGTGCAGGTCGAGCATCCGCCGCTGCCCCTCGGACTCGCTGCGTCGCAGCCCTTCCTGCACGGCGCGCACGTCGGCCTCGGGGATGCCGTCGAGCAGCTTGCGGGCCTGGGCCCACGCCTCCTCGGCGGTGTCCCGGCTGATCACGTGCAGCCGGATGCCGTACCGCAGCTCGCGACCGGCCCCGGCGGCGAGCCCGCGGATCCAGTCCAGCTTGCCGGCCACCTGCGCGGGCGGTTCGCCCCAGGTCAGGTACACGTCGCTGTGGCGGACGGCCACCGGCCCGGCCGCGCCGGACGACCCGCCGAAGTAGACCGGCGGCACCGGGTCGGGCAGCCGGCCGAGCCGGGCGCCCTCGACCCGCACGTGGGCGCCGTCGTGGTCGACCGTCTCGCCGCGCCACAGCGCCCGCACCACGTGCAGGAACTCGTCGGTACGCGCGTAGCGGGCGTCCTTGTCCAGGAAGTCGCCGTACGCGCGCTGCTCGGCCGACTCGCCGCCGGTGACCACGTTCAGTAGCAGCCGCCCGCCGGACAGGCGCTGGAACGTGGACGCCATCTGCGCGGCGAGGGTGGGTGAGAGCAGGCCGGGCCGGAACGCGACGAGGAACTTCAGCCGCTCGGTGACCTCGGTGAGCATGGCGGTGGTCAGCCAGGCGTCCTCGCACCAGGCGCCGGTAGGGGTGAGCGCGCCGGCGAAACCGAGCTGTTCGGCGGTGCGGGCGATCTGCCCCAGGTACGCCACGCTCGCGGGTCGCGCGCCACCGGCCGTGCCGACCGGTACGCCGTGTCCGCCGCCCACGATGTCCCGGCTGTCGCCGTAGGTCGGCAGGAACCAGTGGAAGGTGAGCGACATGGGGGCCTCCGGTGCGCGTCGGACGGGCCGTCTCCTGAGTGGTGGGACGACCGCGCCGACAGACTACCCATAAAACCTATCGGGTTGGTAGGTTGCTGTCGCCCGTCGATGCCGGGCCCTTCCCTCCCCGAGGAGTCGCCATGCGTACCCCCAGAACCCGCCGCCGGCCGGTGGCCGCGCTGCTCACCACCCTCGCGCTGCTGGCCGCGACGGCGCTGACGGCCTGCGGCGGCGAGGCGGCCGACGCCAGCGGCGGCGGCAGTGACGGCCCGCTGCGGATCGGCTACCAGCGCTTCGGCGGGCTCAGCCTGGTCAAGGCGCGCGGCGACGCGAAGAACGTCACCTGGTCGCTGTTCGAGAGCGGCCCGGCGCTGACCGAGGCGCTCAAGGCCGGCTCGATCGACATCGGTCAGGTCGGCGAGGCCCCACCCGTGTTCGCCGCCGCCGGCAAGATCCCGTTCTCCGTGGTCGGCACGTCCCAGCCGATCCCGCAGGGCGAGGCGGTTCTGGTCAAGGCGGGCAGCCCGTATCGTGGATTCGCCGACCTGCGCGGGAAGACGGTCGCGCTGAACAAGGGCTCCAACGTGCACTGGCTGCTGGTCAAGCTGCTGGAGGCGAACCGGATGACGCTCGCCGACATCAAGGTGAAGTACCTCAAGCCCGCCGAGGGGCGGCCCGCGTTCGACAACGGGCAGGTCGACGCCTGGATCATCTGGGATCCCTACTTCGCGCTGGCCGAGCAGCCCGGCGTACGGGTGCTCGCCGACGCCACCGGCCTGGCCGGCAACCGCGAGTACGTGCTGGCCGCGCCGGACGCGGTGAAGAACCGCACCGCCGACGTACGCGCGTTCCTGGACACGTACCGGCAGACCACCGACTGGGGCATCGCCCACCCGACCGAGCGGGCCGCCGTCCTCGCCCCGGAGCTGAAGATCCCGCTCGACGTGACCACCCGGGCGCTGGCCCGCAGCGCCAAGCCGCTCGCCCCGGTCACCCCGGAGATCGGCGCAGAGTTGCAGGCCATCGCGGACAGCTTCGTGGAGCTGAAGCTGGTGCCCGGACCGGTCGACATCGCCGGGCGGGTGGACGGCCGGTTCAACGAGGCGTTCCAGTGAGCGGTCCGGCGCTGGCCGAGGCGATCCCCGCTGTCGTACCCGATCGGGCGACGCCGCGGCGGTCCCGGGCCCGCGCCTCGCGGCGGTGGCGGCGCGCGGTGAGCCCGGTCGTGCTGGTGCTCGCCTGGGAGGTCGCCGCGCGCACCGGCCTGCTCGCCGCGGAGAAGCTGCCCGCGCCCAGCGCGGTGCTGGCGACCGGGTGGCGGCTGGCGCGCGACGGGACGCTCGGCGTGCACCTGCTCGACTCGCTCACCCGCGCCGCGCTCGGCCTGCTCATCGGCGGCGGCCTGGCGCTGGTGCTCGGCGCGGCGGCGGGGCTGCTGCGCCTCGGTGACGACCTGGTCGACCCGCCGGTGCAGATGGCCCGGATGCTGCCGCACCTGGGCCTGGTCCCGCTGCTGATCATCTGGGTCGGCATCGGCGAGTCGCTGAAGGTCACGCTCGTCGCGCTCGGCGCGTTCTTCCCGATCTACTTCAACACGTACGCCGGCATCCGCGACATCGACGAACGCCTGGTCGAGGCGGCGCGCACCTGCGGTCTCGGCGCGGCGGCCCGCCTGCGGCACGTGGTGCTGCCCGGCGCGCTGCCGTCGCTGTTCCTCGGGCTGCGGCTGGCCATCGGCGCGGCCTGGCTCAGCCTGGTCGTCGGCGAGCAGGTGAACGCGCAGACCGGCGTCGGCTTCCTGATGATGGAGGCACGCGAGTTCAGCCAGACCGACGTGGTGGTGCTCGGCCTGCTCATCTACGCGCTGCTGGGGCTCGCCTCCGACCTGCTCATCCGGTACGCGGAGAGGAGGACGCTGGCGTGGCGACGCGGACTGCGCGCGACCTGACCGGGCCGGTGCTCACCGCACGCGCGGTGACCCGGTCCTTCGGCCCGGCGGTGGTGCTGGCCGGGGTCGACCTGACCATCGCCGCCGGGGAGACGGTGGCGCTGCTCGGCGGCAGCGGATCCGGCAAGAGCACGCTGCTGCGCGTGCTGGCCGGGCTCGACGGCGACGCGGGCGGCGAGCACACGGTGCACGGCACCGCCGCCGTGGTGTTCCAGGAGCATCGACTGCTGCCGTGGAAGCGGGTGGCGGACAACGTGGCGCTCGGCCTGACCGGGCCGGACGTGGGCGACCGGGTCGGCCGCGCGCTGGCCGAGGTCGGGCTCGCCGACCGGGGCCGGGCCTGGCCCGCCGAGCTGTCCGGCGGGCAGGCGCAGCGGGTCGCGGTGGCCCGCGCGCTGGTCCGCGAACCGGACCTGCTGCTGCTGGACGAACCGTTCGGCGCGCTGGACGCGCTGACCCGGCTGCGCATGCAGGGGCTGCTGCGGCGGCTGCGCGCCCAGCACGGCTTCGCCGCGCTGCTCGTCACCCACGACGTGGAGGAGGCGCTGCTGCTCGCCGATCGCGTCCTGCTCCTCGACGACGGCGTGATCGCCGAAGAGGTGCCGGTACGCCTCGGCCCCACCCCGAGCCCCGACGACCCGGCCCTCGGCGCGCTGCGCCGCCACCTGCTCGACCGCCTCGGCGTACCCGCCGGCTGACCGCGAGGGAGAACCGATGACCCGCTGGACCCCCGACCCGACCTTCTACCCCTCCCCCGCGCTCGCCGCCACCGCGCCGGCCGAGAAGCTCGCGTACGTCGCCGCGTTCGACCGCGCCGGGCAGCGCCCCGACGCCATCGCGGTGCTCGACACCGACCCGGACTCCGACTCGTACGGCCGGGTGGTGGGCTGGACCGAGCTGCCGAACACCGGCGACGAGCTGCACCACTTCGGCTGGAACGCGTGCAGCAGCGCGCTCTGCCCGACCGCGCCGCACCCGCACGTGGAACGCCGCTACCTGATCGTGCCGGGCCTGCGCTCGTCCCGGATCCACGTGCTCGACACCAAGCCCGACCCGCGCCGCCCCGAACTGGTGAAGGTGATCGGCCCGGAGGAACTCGGCAAGCGCGCCGGATACTCCCGCCCGCACACCGTGCACTGCGGGCCGGACGGCATCTACGTCTCCGCGCTCGGCGACGCGGACGGGCAGGAGGGACCCGGCGGCATCGCCGTGCTCGACCACACCACCTTCGAGGTACGCGGCGCGTGGGAGGCCGACCGGGGGCCGCAGTTCCTGGCGTACGACTTCTGGTGGCACTACACGCAGGACGTGCTGGTCACCAGCGAGTGGGGCACGCCGTCGATGATCGAGGACGGCATCGTCGGCGAGCTGCTGCTGGGCCGCAGGTACGGGCACGCGATCCACTTCTGGGACCTGGCGAAGCGCCGGCACGTGCAGCGCGTCGACCTCGGCGACCAGTACCAGATGCCGCTGGAGCTGCGCCCCGCGCACGACCCGACGAAGTCGTACGGCTTCGTCGGCGTGGTGATCAGCGTCGAGGACCTGTCCGCCTCGATCTGGCTGTGGCACCGTGACGGCGACGCCTGGGCCGTGACCAAGGTGATCGACATCCCGGCCGAGCCGGCCGACCCGGCGGACCTGCCGGACCTGCTCAAGCCGTTCGGGGCGGTGCCGCCGCTGGTCACCGACATCGACCTGTCAGTGGACGACAGGTTCCTGCACGTCTCCTGCTGGGGCACCGGAGAGCTGATCCGCTACGACGTCAGCGACCCGTTCCACCCGGTACGCGTCGGCTCGGTGCGCCTGGGCGGCATCGTCAACCGCACGCCGCACCCGGCGTACCCGGACGAGCCGCTGGCCGGCGGCCCGCAGATGGTCGAGATCAGCCGCGACGGCCGCCGCGTCTACGTCAGCAACTCGCTCTACGGCGCCTGGGACGACCAGTTCTACCCCGACGGGGTGGGTGCCTGGGTGGCGAAGCTCGACGTCGACCCGGAGCACGGCGGCCTCGTGCCGGATCCGCGGTTCTTCCCGCGCGGGGAGGAGTTCCGCGGCCTGCGCGTGCACCAGACCCGGTTGCAGGGGGGCGACGCGTCGTCCGACTCGTACTGCTTCCCGTGACCGGCGCGACCTGGGCGGCGCTGGCCGGCCTCGGCGCGTTCCACGGCCTGAACCCGGCGATGGGCTGGCTGTTCGCGGTGGCCCGGGGCCTGCAGGAGCGCCGCCGGGCGGCGCTGCTGGCGGCGCTGCCGCCGATCGCGGCCGGTCATCTGGCGTCGGTGGCGGTGGTCGCCGCGCTGGTCAGCGCCACCCGGTCGGTGACGGCGAGCACTGCGGTCGCGGTGGCCGGCGGGGTGCTGCTCGTCGGGTTCGGGCTGTGGCGGCTGCTGTCCGACCGGCACTTCCGGTGGGCGGGCATGCGGCTGTCGGCCGCGCAGCTCACCGCCTGGTCGTTCCTGATGTCGGCGGCGCACGGCGCGGGCCTGATGCTGCTGCCGGTGCTGCTCGCCGAACCGGCGGTCGGCGGCGGCCCGCACGCCGGACACCTCGCCGCCGCGCCGGCCGGCGCGCTGACCGGCCTGTTCGCGGCGGCCGTGCACACCGCCGCCATGCTCGGCGTCGCGCTGGCCGTGGCCGTGGCCGTGTACGAGGTGCTCGGCGTCGGTGTGCTGCGCCGGGCCTGGTTCAACGTCGACCGGCTCTGGGCCGGCGTGCTCGTGGTGGCCGGGGTGGTGACGCTGATCGGCGCGGCGTGACCGTGCCGCCGACCTGCTATGGATCGACGGGAAGTCCTACTGGTTGAATAGGAAAGGCAGCGTCGCCCACCCCGGAGGTCAGCCGTGAGTCAGTCCTCGTCCTCAGCCGAAGCCGTCCACGACGCCGACCGGAGCCGGCAGTGGCTCGCCGGGCAGGCACACGGGCCGGGCGTCGACCGTGACCGGCTGCTGGAGGTGGGCGCGGCGATGGCCGCGGTGACCGCCGCCGCCGCGGAGCGCGAGCCGGTAGCGGTGGCGTCCGCGCCGGTCGGCGTCGACCCCGGCGCGCCGATCGTCAAGCCGCTGCCGGCGGAGCTGCTGCGCCCGCTGGACACCAACGCCGAGATGCGCTGGCCGTCGATGGCCGGCCAGGGGTACGTGGTCCCGATCGACCGCTTCTTCGTCCGCAACCACACGGTCACGCCGCACCTGGACGCGGCCACCTGGCGGCTGCGCCTGTTCGGCGACGGGCTGCGCGGCGCGCCGACCCGGGACGACGCAATCGAGTTCGACCTCGACGAGCTGCGCCGGCTGCCCGCCGAGGAGCACGCGGCGCTGCTGGAGTGCGCCGGCAACGGGCGCCGCTACTTCGCCGAGCAGCAGGGCGACCCCGCCCCGGGCGTGGCGTGGGGGCTGGGCAGCGTCGGCGTGGCCCGCTGGCGGGGCGTGCGGCTCGGCACCGTGCTGCGCCTGGCCGGGCTGCGCGACGAGGCGGTCGACGTGATGCCCGAGGGCCTCGACCCGGACTACGTCTCCGGCGGGGTCAACCTCGGCCGGGTACGCCGTCCGATGCCCATCGCGAAGGCGCTGGACGACGTGCTGCTGGCGTACGAGATGAACGGCGAGCCGCTCCCAGCCGACCACGGTTTCCCGGTGCGGGTCGTGGTGCCCGGCTGGGTCGGCATCGCCTCGATCAAGTGGGTGGGCGCGATCGAGGTCTCCACCACCCCGCTGTTCTCGCCGTGGAACACGCAGTTCTACCGCATGTTCGGCCCCGGCCACCCCGCCGGCGGCACCGCGCTCACCGCCCAGCCGGTGCGCAGCGCGTTCGAGCTGCCCTGGGACGCCCGGCTGCCGGCCGGTGAGGAGGTGCTGCTGACCGGCCGCTCCTGGTCCGGCAACGGCCCGATCGCGCACGTCGAGGTGGACACCGGCGACGGGTGGCGCCCGGCCGACCTGGTCACCGCGGACCGGGGCGGCGCCTGGCAGCGCTGGACCGTCCGCTGGCGCCCGCCGGCCACGGGCCGGCACACGCTGCGTGCCCGGGCCACCGACTGCACCGGCGCCGTCCAGCCCGACCGGGCCGCCGTGAACGACCTCGCATACCTGTTCGACGCCGTGGTGGCCCACCCGGTCACCGCCTGCTGACCGCCGCTCAGGTGGCGCCGAGGTAGGCCGGCGGCACGGTGTCGGTGAGCCACACCCCGTTGGCCGAGCGGTAGAACAGGTACCCCGCCTCGGCCATCGCCGCCGCGTCCACCGTCAGCACCACCACCGCGCCGCCCCGGCGCGCGCCGACGCGCCGGGCCGTCGCCACATCAGGTGACAGGTGTACGTGGTGCCGCCCGCCCCGGCGCAGCCCCTGCTCCCGGATCGCGTCCAGCACGGCCTCGCCGGTGCCGTGGAAAAGCCGGGGCGGCGGCGCGGCCGGGGTGAGGCCGAGGTCGACCGGAACGGAGTGCCCCTGGTTGGCGCGGATCCGGTCGGCCCCGTCCGGGCCGGTCTCCACCGCGAAGCGCTGCTTGTCGTTGCCCGCGACCACGGCGTCCAGGTGGGCACGGCTGATCCTGAGCCCGGCGAGCACGTCCGCGACCGGCACCCAGCCCGCCCGGTCGAGCCGCAGGCCGTACGCGTCGGGCCGGTGCCGCAACGCCAGCGACAGCCGCTTGCTCACCCGAACAAGATCGCGATGTTCCACCCGTCCAGTGTGGAGCCGCCCTCGCCCCCCTGTCGACGCAGTTCCCCAGCCGCCCTCCCCGCCTTGCCCCCGCGCCGCCGATCTTGCGGTTTCCGCCCCTCGGGTGTCCGGATCGCGCTGTTTGCCGGGGCCGGAACTTCATGATCGACGGGCGGGGAGCCGAGGGCGGCGAGGAAGGAGGGACGGGGAGAGGGCGGGTGGGCGGGACGGGTCAGGCTGCGGCTCGGTCCGGGAGGGGGCGGCGGCGGTGGGACGGGTCGGTCAGGGTCGGCGGGGACCAGGCGCCGTCGGGCTGGTAGAGGTTCGTGCCCGGCGGGACGATCTCGTCGATACGGTCCAGCACCGCGTCGTCGAGCGTCAGCTCCGCCCCGGCGAGCAGAGCGTCCAGCTGGTCCATCGTGCGCGGCCCGATGATGGTCGACGTGACCGCCGGATGCACGGCGGTGAACGCCACGGCGAGCTGCGGCAGCGTGCAGCCCACCTCGTCGGCGAGCGCCACCAGTTGCTCGACGGCGGCGTACTTGGCGGCGTTGCCCGGCAGCGCCGGGTCGAAGCGGGCCGGGGTGAGCGCCGGGCGCCCGGCGCCGAGGTCGACGGGCCGGCCCTGCCGGTACCGGCCGGACAGGAACCCGGAGGCCAGCGGACTCCACACCAGCACGCCCATCCGGTAGCGGCGGCAGACCGGCAGCACCGACGTCTCGATGCCGCGCGCCAGGATCGAGTACGGCGGCTGCTCGGTGCGGAATCGGCCCAGCGCACGCCGCTCGGCGACGTGGTGCGCCTCCACGATCTCCTCGGCCGGGAAGGTCGAGCAGCCGAACGCGCGGATCTTCCCGGCCCGGACCAGGTCGGTGAGCGCGCCGAGCGTCTCCTCGACGTCCGTGGTGTGGTCGGGGCGGTGCACCTGGTAGAGGTCGATCCAGTCGGTGCCCAGCCGGCGCAGGCTGTCCTCGACCGCACGGACGATCCAGCGGCGCGAGTTGCCGCCCCGGTTGGGCCCCTCCCCCATCGGGAAGTGGACCTTCGTGGCGAGCACCACGTCGTCGCGGCGGCCACGCAGGGCCTTGCCGACGATCTCCTCGGACTCGCCGGCCGAGTACATGTCGGCGGTGTCCACGAAGTTGACGCCGCGGTCAAGTGCCGCGTGGACGATCCGGGCGCAGTCGTCGTGGTCGGGGTTGCCGACCGCGCCGAACATCATGGTGCCGAGGCAGTGGACGCTGACCTCGATGCCGGTGCCGCCGAGGACGCGATAGCGCATGTGTGAGCTCCCTGGTTCGCACCGCGCCGGCCGGATGGCGCGCGGTCCGGTCACGGTAGGAGTTCGAGTGCGCTGGAGGTCAACCGTCGGCGGCGGGTTCCGCGCTGCCGGCGAGGTAGCCGGCCGCCTGCAACTCGAACAGCTCGCGGTAGAGCCCGCCCTGGGCCATCAACGTGTCGTGGTTGCCGGACTGCACGAGCCGGCCGTGGTCCATCACGAAGATCCGGTCGGCGTGCCGCACGTTCGCCAGCCGGTGGGTGATCAGCACGACGGCCCGGTCCGGGTGCCGCCGCAGATGCTGGAAGAGGGCGTGCTCGGCACGCGCGTCCAGCGCGGCGGACGGCTCGTCGCAGATCAGCAGCCGGGCGTCGCGGTAGAGGCCTCGTGCGGCCACCAGCCGCTGCCACTGCCCGCCGGACAGGTCCTGGCCGTCCTTGAACTGCCGGTCCAGCAGCGTGTCGTACCCGAACGGCAGCTCGCTAATCATGTCGTGCGCGGCGGCGTCGCGGGCGGCGGTCTCCACGCTGGGGCCGGGCCCGTCGGCGCGGTCGTGGCGGCCGACGCGGATGTTCTGCCGGGCGGTGAACGGGAACTTCCACCAGTCCTGGCTCATCACCGCGACCTGGGCGGCGGTCTGCCGTGGGTCCAGTTCGGCGGTGTCCACGCCGTCCCAGCGGATCGTGCCGCCGGTGGGCCGGTAGAGGCCGGCGATCAGCTTGGCGAGCGTGGTCTTGCCGGAGCCGTTCTCCCCCACCAGCGCGATCACCTCACCGCGCCGGAACGTGAGGCTTACCTCGTCGACCGCCGCCGTGTCGGTGTCCGGGTAGCGCAGGCTGACCCGCTCGACGTCGATGCGCGTGAACCCGTCGACGGGCAGGTGCCCGCCGGCTGGGATCCGCCGGGTGGCCCGGTCGAGGAAGTCGCGGTAGTCCTGGTAGTAGAGCGCGTCCTCGTAGAGCGAGTTGGTGGCGAAGATCGCGGTGCGCAGGCTCGTACGCGCGGACTGGAGCGCGAGCAGCGCGGTGGCCGCCGCCGCCAGCGCGACCACGCCGCCCATCAGCAGCCCGCCCAGTACGGCGTAGACCGCGAACGCGGCCACGCCGGTCACCGACAGGCCGAGTCCTCGGGTGACGGTCTGCGAACGGGCCAGCCGGAGCTGGGCCTGGGTCTCGACGGTCATCATCCGGTGGTACTCGGCCAGCAGGAAGTCCCGCATCTGGTAGGCACGGATCTCGGCGGCGGTGTGCCGATCGGCCATCAAACGGGCCAGCAGGTACATCCGGCGGCGACGGGTGATCCAGGCCAGCAGCGCCAGGTACTGCCGCCGCGCCAGTTTGACCGCGGTGACCGCCTCGGGCACCGCGGCGAGCAGCAGGCACGGCAGCAGGACGGGCTGGATGACGGTGACCGCGGCGGCGGTGGCCAGCACACCCACGACCCCGGTCACCAGGTTCACGGTGTGGTCCACGATCGACGCGGCCTCGGCCATGCCCCGATCCCGGGCACGATCCATCTCCTCGGCGAAGCCGGCGTCGTCGAACGCGGCGAGTTCCACAGCGGTGGTCGCCTCGAACAGCCGGAGTTCCACCTGGTAGTTGATCTGCGGGATGAGCCGCGCCTGCGCCCAGCCGGCGGCGACAGTCAGCGCTCCCCGGGCCGTCACGGCGGCGGCCGCGAGCAGGAGCGCGGGCAGGGCCGCCCGGATCCGGTCCGGTGTGGGCCCGTCGGCGAAGAGTTGCCGGAGCACGCCGGTGGTGGCGAGCAGGCCGAAGGTGGTGAGCAGGCCGGCGACCACGTTGAGCCCGATCGAGGCGAGCGTGTCTCGGCGGCTGGTCGCCCAGGCCAGGCCGATGGCCTCGCGGACGAGGGCGGGCAGCCGGCGCGCCACCGACCAGAAGCTGGTGTGGGCGAACTCGGTGGCGCGGTTCATCCAGTGCCCGTCCGCCAGCTCCGGCAGCGGCGTCTCGTCGCCCGCCGCGCTCCCGGCCGGGGCGGGCTCGTCCGGCGGGTGCTCGTCCGAGGGGCGCCGAGGACCGAAAACCGCTGCCATACGCGTCTCCTCCGGTACGCCGACGACTCCGGAGCTTACGTTCCGCAATCGACAGATGTCTCCCCGTGTTCGGCGTGTCGTACAGGCGTCCCAACCGCGTGTCCACCGGGCGGCGGGCGAAAGACCGCCCGCACGGTGGTCGCCGCCGGGTCGCGTCGCGCGCGACCGGTCCGGGTGGCAGGCTTGTGGGGTTCGCCGGCGCAGGCCGGCCGACCGCCCGTCGTGAAGGAGAAGATCGACCCGATGGCTGTGGACGTCACCACCACCGACGAATGGCAGGCGCTGCGCAAGCACGCCGAGGCGATGCGCGGCACGCACCTGCGCGACCTGTTCGCCGCCGACGGGCAGCGGGGTGAGCGGCTCACCGGTGAGGTCGCCGACCTGCACGTGGACTACAGCAAGAACCTGATCACCGACGAGACCGTCGCGCTGCTCGGCGCGCTCGCCGAGCGGGTCGGGCTGGCCGACCGGATCGCGGCCATGTTCGCCGGGCGGCACATCAACGTGACCGAGGACCGGGCCGTGCTGCACACCGCGCTGCGCCTGCCCGCGGACGCCTCGCTCACCGTGGACGGCCAGGACGTGGTCGCCGACGTGCACGCCGTGCTGGACCGCATGTCGGCGTTCGCGCAGCGGGTGCGCTCCGGCTCGTGGCGCGGCCACACCGGCGAGCGGATCACCACTGTGGTGAACATCGGCATCGGCGGCTCCGACCTGGGGCCGGTGATGGCGTACGAGGCGCTGAAGGCGTACCGGGACGCGGGCATCAGCTGCCGGTTCGTGTCGAACATCGACCCGACCGACATCCACGACAAGACCGCCGACTTGGACCCGGCGAGCACGCTGTTCGTGGTGGTCTCCAAGACGTTCTCCACCCAGGAGACGCTCGCCAACGCCGACCAGGCGCGGCGCTGGCTGCTCGCCGGGCTGGACGCGGACGACGACGCGGTGGCCCGCCACTTCGTCGCGGTCAGCACCAACGAGCAGCGGGTCCGGGACTTCGGCATCGACCCGGAGAACATGTTCGGCTTCTGGGACTGGGTGGGCGGACGCTACTCGCTGCCGTCGGCGGTCGGCCTGTCGGTGATGCTCGCGATCGGGCCGGACCGGTTCCGCGAGATGCTGGCCGGCTACCACGCGGTCGACGAGCACTTCCGGTCCGCTCCGGTGGAACGCAACGTGCCGGCGCTGCTCGGCCTGCTCAACGTCTGGTACACCGACTTCCTCGGCGCGGAGACCCACGCGGTGCTGCCCTACTCGCAGTACCTGCACCGCTTCCCCGCCTACCTGCAGCAGCTCACCATGGAGAGCAACGGCAAGTCGGTACGCGTCGACGGCTCGCCGGTGACGTACCCGACCGGGGAGATCTTCTGGGGTGAGCCGGGCACCAACGGCCAGCACGCCTTCTACCAGCTCATCCACCAGGGCACCCGGCTGATCCCGGCGGACTTCATCGCGTTCAGCCGGCCCAACCACGACCTGGGCGACATGCACGACCTGTTCATGTCGAACTTCTTCGCCCAGACCGCCGCGCTGGCGTTCGGGCGGACCCGGGAGCAGGTGGAGGCCGAGGGCACCGCGCCCGAGGTGGTGGCGCACCGGGTGATGGCCGGCAACCACCCGACCACGTCGATCCTGGCGCCGAAGCTCACCCCGTCGACGCTGGGCCAGCTGATCGCGCTCTACGAGCACATCACGTTCACCGAGGCCGCGGTCTGGGACATCAACGCCTTCGACCAGTGGGGTGTGGAGCTGGGCAAGGTGATGGCCAACCAGCTCGCGCCGAAGCTGACCGGGCCGGACCCGGACCTGGCCGACGTGGACACCTCGACCGCCGAACTGATCCGCCGCTACCGGGCCGAGCGCGGCCGGAGCTGACCGCGTACCCGTGGCGTCCCGCGCGCGACCGGCCGGGACGCCACGGGTCAGCGGCGCAGCAGGTCGGCGTGCGCGGCGCGCAGCCGGATCAGCGCCGGGTCGCCGGCCGGGGCGCGGCGGTCGAGTTCGGCCCACGCCTCGGCCAGCGCGTCGGCCAGCGCCCGCAACTCGGCGGCGTGCCGCCGGCCGGACTGCTGGTGCAGCTCCTCCAGGCGGCGGGCCCAGCCGGCGCTGATCGCGGCGACCCGGTCGGCGTCGGCGCGCGCCTGGGCCCCGGTGCGGGCGGCCGGCGCGGGCACGATCGCGGCGATCGGGCGGGAATCGCCGTCGCGGGTGACGAGGGTGACGGTGTCGGTCAGCTCGGCCAGGGAGACGAGCTGGGTGAGCCGGGTGCGGACCTCGCGCAGCGGCAGGGCGCGCGGCTGCGGGGACCGGTCGGCCAGTGCGGGGACAGCCATGGACACATGTTCACGTCCGGGTACGACAGTTTCGGCGGTCAGGCCGTCCACTCCGGCGCCAGCACCGACCAGACCTCCATGTCGGCGCGGCCCTCCGGCGTCGCGGCGGCCCCGCGCAGGACGCCGTCGCGGCTCATACCGAGCCGCTTGGCGACGGCGATGCTGCGGTCGTTGCCGGCCTTCGTGATCCACTCGACCCGGTGGATGCCGCGCTCCCGCACCGCCCAGTCGATGATCACGCGCGCGGCGCGGGTGACCAGGCCCTGCCCCTCGGCGCCCGGTTCCAGCCAGCAGCCCGCCTCGCACACCCCGCGCGCGGTGCTCAGCGACACGAACAGCACGCCGCCGACGAGCGTGCCGCGCTGCCAGATGCCCCAGAGGCCGCCGTCGTCGCGGGCCCACCGGTCGGCGTACGCCTGGAGGACCTTGCGGGCCGACTCGGCGTCGGTGGCGACGAAGGACGCGCCGACCCACGGCGAGATGTGCTCGCGGCAGCGGTCGAGGTTGGCCAGGAACTCGTCGGCGTGCCAGGGCGACAGTGGACGCAGCTCCGCGTCGTCGGTGAGGGCGTGGGCGAACATCAGAGGAAGCTAGCAGGACCGTCGCGCTTTTGTCGGTCGGTCCCTCTACGGTCTGCGCCGTGAACGCCGTCCAGACGTACCGATACCTTCAGCCGTCCGCGCTGCGCGCCGCCGGTCTCGATCTGCAGACCTGCGGCGGCCCGGCGGCCAACCCGCGCTTCTTCGCCGGGTTCCTCACCGCTCCCGCCGCCGCGGCGGCCGGGCTGCTCGCCGTCGCCGAGGTGGCCCGCACCCGCTACCACCAGCCGGTCAACCCGGCCAGCCTGGACCCGGTGGTCACCGGCAGCCGGGGCCGCCTGCGGTTCGAGTCGTTCTCCGGCTGCTGCGGGGTGTACGCCCGGATGGACGTCCTGCCGGCCGGGCTGGACGGCGAGATCAGCGGCCACGGCACCACGAACGTGGACGTGAACCCGCCGCTGCGGGAGGCGCTGGCCCGGGTGGGCGGCATCGAGCCGCTGCACGTGGCGGTCGGCCCGGACGACCTGACCGTCTCCACCATGGACGGCTCGGTGGTCGAGCGGAAGGTGCCGCTGCCCGGACGCTGGCTGCGCGGCTTCGCCGAGGTGCACGTGCTCACCGCCGGCTTCGAGCCGCGCGCCGAGATCCCGGCGGCGGAGGCGGCGGCGTTCCTGCGCCGGCTGCCCGCCGCGACGGACCGCAGCGTGCTGTGGGCGGTGCCCGCCGGGCGTACGCTGCGGCTGACCTCCCGCCCGGCGCCGGGCGCGGTCTGCCTGGCCGGCGCGGGCCGGCTGGCGGCGCTGCGCGACGTGCTGCGCCACGCCCGCACGCTGCGGGTGTACGGCCCGGCGGTGCGCGCCGGATCGCCGGCCGTGCCGAGCACGTGGGAGCTGGACACCGGGGCGCTGCGGGTGTCGCTGACGCTGTCCCCCGAGCCGTACCGGGGGTTCTCCGGCGAGGGCGCGGCGCTGGCAGCGCTCGCCGGTGACGACGTGGTCGACGACGCGGAACTGGTAGGCGCGCTGCTCAACTGGGATCCGACGATCGACGTGGCCGCGCTGGCCGACGCCGCCGCGCTGCCCGACGGGCGGGTGCGTGCCGCGCTCGCCCAGCTGGGCACCGCCGGGCGGGTCGGGTACGACGTGGCGGACGGGGCGTACTTCCACCGGGTGATGCCCTACGACGCGGGCCGCGCGGAGCGGGACAACCCGCGGCTGCTCGGCGCGCGGGCGCTGGTCGAGCGCGGCGCGGTCGAGCGCGACGGCGAGGACGCGACGGTACGCACCGACGCCGAGGTCTACCGGGTGCGCCGCCACCCGGACGGCGCATACTCCTGCACCTGTCGCTGGTGGGCGCGGCACCGCGGGCAGCGGGGGCCGTGCCGGCACGCGCTGGCCGTGTCGATGGTCGCGGCGCCGGTGGAGGTGCTGTCGTGACCGGGTTCGTCGAGGCGGTGGTGCGCGGCAGGATGTCCGAGGTCCGCTCCGCCCTGGCCGGGTTGGACGAGCCGGCCCGGCGGGCGCTCGGCGACGAACTGGTCGCCGACGTGCGCCGCAGGCGGGACGCCTGGTGGTGGCAGGGCGAGGCGGCGACGCTGGCGGTCGCAGCGGTGGGGACGCTGAGCACGCCGACGAAGGTGGCCGCGCTGCTCGGCCGCCGCTCGGTCTGGCTGAGCGGCGTCGACGCCGCGCCGGTGGTCGACGTGGCCCGGGAACGCGGGGTGACCTGGCTGGCGGACGTGGCGTACAAGCTGGCCGACCGGCTGCCCCGGGACCGGATGCTCGCGGGCTGGCGGTTCGTCGCCGGTCTCCTGCTGGCGGAGAAGGCGCCGCCGCCGACCGGGGACGACTTCGTGCGCGGGTGGGCGGCCGCACAGGGCTCCCCGGCCCCACGCGGGACGCGCCCACCCACTGTGGACCGGCTGCGCGCGGACCCGTTCCTGGACGCGCTGCTGCCGCGCCTGTTCGAGGTGGACGGCGTGGGCACCGAACTGGCCCGCGGCGACGGCGCGGGCACGGACGCGGATGCCCTGCCCCGTGCGCTGGCGGCGCTGGCGGCGGAGGGCCGGCTCGACCGCGCTGCCCTGCTCAACGGCGTGCTCGGCCGGCTGCTGCGCGGCGACCGGCCCGGCGCGCTGCGCCCGTTCCTGGCGCTGCACGACCTGCTGGCGCCGACCCCCGACGAGGTGGCGGTGCGGTCGAGCGCCTATCTGCGGCTGCTCGCCGACGGGCCGGGGCCGGTGGCCCGCGCCGCCCAGCGGACGCTGCGGGAGGCCGGTGACGCCGCCGAGCCGGAGGCGCTGTGGGAAACCGCCCGGACGGTGCTGGCCCGGCCGGAGAAGGCGCTGGTCCGGGCACAGTTGACCTGGCTCGACCGGCTGGCCCGGCAGCACCCGGATCAGGCCACGGAGGTCGGCGCGGTGCTCGCCGTGGCGGCCGGTCACCCGGACGCCGGACTGCGCGAGCGCGCGCTGGCGCTGGCGGCGCGGCACGGTCACCGGCCAGAGGCGGTCACCACCGTGGCCGAGCCTCGTGACGACCTGCCGCCGCCGCTGCCGGCAGCGGCCGCGCCACCGCCGATCGCCGACGTGGACGAGCTGGTGGAGGAGGTGGCGGCGACACTGCGCGGACTGTGGCCGGCCTCGGTGCTGGAACGGGTCATGGACGGGCTGCTGCGGCTGGGCACCCGTGACCGCGACCGTCTCGAGGTCGCGCTGGCGCCGGTGCTGCGCCGGGAGGAGGTGGCCGAGTACGAGCACATCTGGGCCCGGTCCGACCCCTCGTTCGAGATCGACCGGCTGCTGCTGTTCGTCGCGCGTATCGGGGACGCCACCCGGCGCCGCGACGGCTGGGCCTCGACGCTGGCTACGGCCGGTGGCGGGCCTGCCGCGGTGGCCTCCGGCCGCCCCGCGCCGATGTGGCTATACCGCCTCCGGCTGGCCGAGGCCGGGCAGCGCCTGGACGGCCGTGACGATCCAGGGCTGTTGTCCGCGCCCACCTCGGCCACCGGGGCGGTCGAACCGCAGGTGCTCTACGAGCGGCTGGCGGCGCTCGGCGACCGGCCGTACTGGAGGTGGGACTACACGCAGGCGTTGTTGCGCCTGCCGGCCGGGGTCGACGAGCCGCTTGCGGCCCGCGCCGAGGCGCTCGGCACGCCGGGCGGCGTCGAGCTGGCGGCCTGGCTGCGCGGCGGTGGCGTGCCGGCGCCGGTGCAGGAGGTGGTGACGGTGGGCCGGCGGGACCGGTCCGGCCGCTACGACTGGAGCTACGACCAGTTGCCGGAACGACGGCGGCTCGTCGCGCTCACCCCACCGGCCGACGTGGACGACCGGTTCGGCCTGCTCACTGTGCGGCCGGCGGCGATCGGCCGCCGGATCTTCGACGCCGGGCACCTGTGGCCGGCCGTCCTGCCCGGCCACCGGGGCGTGGTCGCCGCCCAGGTCCTTCCCGAGCTGGCCATGGCCGCCCAGGAGGACTTCGCCGGGCGTGGGCCGGTCCTGCTGACGCTCGCCGAGTGCACAGGCGCGGGCGGTCCGGCGCTGGACCTGGCCGTGGCGTACGGGCTGTGTGCCCGGCACGAGGCGGACCGGGTCGCCGCGCTCGACGCGCTGCTGCTCCTGGCCGCCGCCGGTGACCTGGACGCGCCGGCGGTGGGCGGGCATCTGGGCGAGATGGGGGCGCAGGGGCAGGTGATCCTCACCCGGGCCGTCACGCCGCTGCGGGACGCGCTGGCGGCGGGCGCCCGGCTGAGCGTCTGGCGGCTGCTCGCCGCGGCGTTGCCGCCCCTGCTGGCCGGGCCGACGCCACCGCGGGGCACGCCGGACCTGCTCGCGCTGGCGGCGGAGGCGGCGACCGCGACGGGCGTCCGGATCGAGGTACCAGGGCTGGCCGACGTGGTGGCCCGGGGCGGCAGCAGCCGGCTGGTCGCCGAGGCCCGGCGGCTCGCCGCCGCCCTGGCCGCCTGAGTCAGCCGCCCCCGTCGCCGGGCAGGTAGGCGCACAGCGCGTCGAACTGCGCCACGGTCAGGTACGAGGGATTCGCCGCCTGCGGCTGCCGGAGCACCTCGGCCCCGGCCAGCCGCGGGTCGGCGCGCAGCACCTCGCGGCGTACCCGCAGTGGCTCGTCCAGGATCGTCAGGTCCAGCGGCGCGGTCCACGGCTCGCCCGGCGCGCCGGGCTGCGGCGGGGCGGCGATCCGCCCGACGCCCCAGACGCCGTACGGCGTCCGGCCCCGGCTGCCGCTGGCCCAGAACACCACCGGCTGGCCGGCGCGCATCAGGCGTACCCGGTAGCCGGGGCGGACGCACCAGCCGGTGACGCGCGGGTCGGCGGCGAAGCGGGCCGTAAGGTCCACCGCGTCCGCGTTGCCCTTGATCAACCAGGCGCCGAGGTCGTCCAGGGTCACCCGCCGATCGGTCATCAGCCCATTCTGCGGTCCGCCCGGGCGAAGCGCCGGACGACGGGGCGGCGGGCCGGGGCGGCCGTCAGATGATCAGGTGGGTCCAGTAGGTGAGCCAGACCGCGAACAACGCGCCCTGCAGCAGCGCCAGCGCGGCGGTGAGCCAGCCGTCGAGGCCGGGCCGGCGAGCCCAGCGGGCCAGCACGAACGCGACCGGGAACGCGGCGAGCAGGTAGCGCAGGAGGCTCTTGTACACCGGCGGCCCCATCGACAGTGGCACCAGCACCACGACGAGCGTGTAGACCAGGTACGGCCAGTCGGTCCGGCGGCGCAGCCCGACGACCGCCACCACCAGCGTCGCCACCGCGATCCACACCCGCAGCGCATCGGCCGAGTTGCCGCCGAACAGCGCGGAACCGGCCACCGCCAGAGGGTTCTGCAACCGGATCCCCCAGCCGGTCTCCTGCGTGTGCTGATAGGCGAACCAGTCCCCGCTCTGCCAGCGGCAGAACGCCATGAACGTCAGCCATCCCGCCGGGACCAGCACCAGCGGCCAGCCCTCGCGCAGCAGGCGCGGCCACGCGCGCGGGCCGGCCCGCCAGCCGTGCTGGCGCAGCAGCACCAGCGCCAGCGGCGCCACCACGAGGAAGCCTACCGATCGGCTCATCGCCAGGAAGTAGCCGACCACGCCGACGACCAGCCAGCGGCGTCGTTCGGCGTACCAGAAGGTGGCCAGCGCCAGGCAGACGAACAGGGACTCGGTGAGCGCCGCCTGGAACAGGAACGCCGTCGGCAGGAGCAGCAGGTACCGGACCGCTCGCCGGCCGTCGGCCGGTGCGGCGCCGCCGAGCAGCCGGCCCCCCAGCCGGTACGCGAAGTAGAGCTGCACCACCAGCGCCACGTTGCTGACCAGCAGCAGAGCCCAGGCGGTGTGACCGCCGAGCAGCGGCGCGAGCGGCCGGGCCAGGAACGGATAGAGCAGCGGGAAGCCGAAGTCCGGCCACGGCCGGTCCAGTGGCAGCCGGGCCAGGTGCTCGTAGAGGAACGAGTCCCAGGCGAACCAGAGCGAGAACCAGCGGTGCGACGAAATCGCGTCCTGCTGCTCCCGCATCCCGGTCTCGCCGGCCGGCGGCGCGCCGGGCACCCCGTCCCAGGCGGCCAGCACCAGCACGCCGAGCAGGCTGAGCACGAGCTTCGAGCCGACGAAGACGGCGAACACGAATCCCCACGGCTCGGGCACCCCGCGGGCGACCCGGATTCCACGCGACCACCACCGGGTACGCCCGGAGCGCGCCCCGACGGCAGGGCCGGCCGCGCGTTCAGATTCGGCCGCGCGGAAGGATTCGGCCGCGCGTTCGGGGTCGGCCGCGCCACCGGGATCGACCCGCCGCTCCTCCGTCATCGCGCTCCCACCGGTCGGCCCCTGGCCGACGTGCCGGCCGGAAACCCGGCCCGCATTCCCCATCCGTCCCCGCCCACACCCGTCCGGCTCAGCCCCGCCCGTCCGGCCCGCCCCACAGCCCCGGCCACAGCCCGGTCGATCATGAGGTTGGCGGCGGCATATCGGACACCAAACGCCGTCAACTTCATGATCGACGGAGTCGGGCGGGCCGGGACGGGCGGGGCGGCGAGCGGACGGCGGATCCGGGTGGGTGCGCAGGTGAAGTTGCCGGTGGGGCGGGTATGCGCGGTGCCGCATCGGGAGGCTGGCGGCGGGGGGCGCGGACGGCATGGGTGACGGCGACGGAACCGTTATCATCGGGGCGGGGCCGGCCGGGTTGACCGCCGCGTACGAGCTGCTGCGGCACGGCGAGCCGGTCCGGGTCTACGAGGCCGACGACGTGGTCGGCGGGATCAGCCGGACCGTGGAACGCGAGGGCTGGCGCTTCGACATCGGCGGGCACCGCTTCTTCACCAAGGTGTCCCGGGTCGAGGACTTCTGGCACGAGATCCTGCCGGACGAGGACTTCCTGCTCCGGCCGCGGATGAGCCGGATCTACTACCGCGGGGCGCTGTTCGACTATCCGCTCAGCGCCGGAAACGCGCTGCGCAACCTCGGCCTGCTGGAGGCGGCGCGCTGTCTGGCCTCGTACGGCCGGGCCCGGCTGCGCCCTCCGAAGGACCAGTCGCACTTCGAGGGGTGGGTGTCGGCGCGGTTCGGCTGGCGGCTCTACTCGATCTTCTTCAAGACGTACACGGAGAAGGTCTGGGGGATGCCGGCGGACCAGTTGCAGGCCGACTGGGCGGCCCAGCGGATCAAGAACCTGTCGCTGGCCACCGCGATGCGCAACGCGCTGCTGCCCCGGCGCGACCGCACGGACGTGACCAGCCTGATCGAGGAGTTCCAGTACCCGAAGCACGGCCCCGGGATGATGTGGGAGCGCTGCGCCGAGGAGGTCGCCCGACGCGGCGGAACGGTACGCACCGGCGCCTGGGTGACCGAGGTACGGCGGGACCCGGCGGCCCGGCGGGCGACAGCGGTGACGCTCGTCGACGCGGACGGTGAGCGGACCGAGCCGGCCGATCATGTGATCTCCTCGATGCCGATCTCCGCGCTGGTGCGGGCGATGCGGCCGGAGGCACCGCCCGAGGTGCGGGCCGCCGCCGACGACCTGCGGTACCGGGACTTCCTGACCGTCGCGCTCGTGGTGCCGGAGGAGTTCTCGTTCCCGGACAACTGGATCTACGTGCACGACCCGGCGGCCCGGGTGGGCCGGATCCAGAACTTCGGCTCCTGGTCGCCGTACCTGGTCAAGGACGGGCGGACGTGCCTGGGGCTGGAGTACTTCGTGTTCGAGGGCGACGAGATGTGGCGGACGCCGGACGCCGAACTGGTCGCGTTCGCCACCGCCGAGCTGGAGCGGCTGGGCCTGGTCAAGCCCGGCTGCGTGGAGACCGGTTACGTGGTCCGGATGCCGAAGGCGTACCCGGTCTACGACGAGCGGTACCAGCGCAACGTCGACGTCATCCGGGGCTGGCTTGCTGCGAACGTGCCGAACGTGCACCCGGTCGGACGCAACGGCATGCACCGGTACAACAACGCCGACCATTCGATGCTCACCGCGATGCTGACCGCGGAGAACATCGCGCACGGCGCGGAGCACGACGTCTGGACCGTCAACGTGGAACAGGACTACCACGAGCAGCGCAGCCCGTCGCGGCACGGCACCGGCCGGGACGCGCCGGTCGTCCCGGCCCGTCGGTAAGGCGCCGCGCGTGAGGGTGGTCATAACCGCTGGACGGCCGCCCCGGCGGTGCTGCTAGCCTTCTGGGCAGGTCATGAGCGCCAGCGCGAAGCCCCGGCTCGCTGGCCGGCAACCCTCCTCCGCGGTGGGGTGCCCCGGGTGAAGACCAGGCACCGGCAGCCGCCGGTGCAAGCGTGGCCTGGCACCCAGGTCAGCACCAGACCAGGGAGACCGATGTCCGTACCACCCTCCACCCCCTCCGGCGACGTCGCCGCGTACCCGGCCCGCTTCGCGCTGGTCAAGCGCCGCCACGTCGACCTGATGCGGGTGTGCAGCGACGCCTGTCGCCCCGCGCGCTGAGCGAGCGCCACCCCCCTCTTTCCGATCCATCCTTCTCCGGCCCGGTCGTCCGTCCGGCGGGCCGGCGCCGACGCGCGCCTCCGCGCGTCCATCCACTCTGGAGAGACATCGTGCGTTTCCGTACCGTCCTGACCCGTGCCGCCGCCGTCGGCGCGGCGGCCCTGCTCGCCGTCACCGCGCTCACCGCCTGCGGCGGCGACGACACCGACGCGGCCGACAACCCGTACGGCCTGCTCCAGCCCGGCGTGATCCGCGCCGGAACGCTCACCGACGCGCCGCCGAACGTCTTCCTCAAGGACGGCAAGTTCACCGGCTTCGACAACGAGCTGCTGCGCGCCGTGGCCGCCAAGATCGACCTGAAGGTGGAGTTCGTCGGCACCGACTTCTCCGCCCTGCTCGCCCAGGTCAACAGCGGCAAGTTCGACGTGGGCAGCTCCTCGATCACGATCACCGAGGCGCGCAAGAAGACAGTGGACTTCGGCAACGGCTACGACTTCGGCTACTTCGGCCTGGACGTGCCGGCCGGCTCCACGCTCACCGGCTTCGACCAGCTCGCCGGCAAGCGCGTGGTGGTGGTGCAGGGCACCGTGCAGGACGACTACGCCACCAAGCAGAACCTCGACCCGGTGCGCGTGCCCGACTACAACAGCGCGATCAACCAGCTCAAGGCCGGCACCGCGGACGCCTGGATCGCCCCGGCGGAGATCGGCGACAAGTCCGCCGCCGACAGCAACGGCAAGATCAAGGTCGCGGCGAAGCAGCTCAGCCCCACCCCGACCGCGTTCGCCGTGGCGAAGGGCAACGACAAGCTGCGCGAGGCGCTGAACAAGGGCCTCGACGAGGTGATCGCGGACGGCACGTGGAGCCGCCTGCAGGCGGAGTACTACCCGGGGCGGCCGATCCCGGCCGACTTCAAGCCCGGCAGCGGGTCGGTGGCGGCGCCGGCGCCGTCGGCCGCCTCCTGAGCCGGTAACCGAGCACGAGCAGGGCGGACGGAGCGGACATGGACCCACTGAGCACCCTCTGGGAGACGTTCTTCGACTGGGAGTCGATGCGCGAGGCGCTGCCCGAGATGCTGACCGTCGGGCTGCCCAACACGCTCACCCTGGCGGTCTCCGCCGCCCTGCTCGGCTCGGTGCTGGGCATGCTGCTGGCCGTCGCCGGCATCTCGCGTACCCGGTGGTTGCGCTGGCCGGCGCGGATCTACACCGACGTGTTCCGCGGCCTGCCGGCCGCGGCGACCATCCTGCTCATCGGCGTCGGCCTGGCGCCGCTGGGCATGCAGGTCTGGGGCCCGAACCCCTATCCCCTGGGCGTGCTGGCGCTGTCCCTGATCGCCGCCGCCTACCTCGGCGAGATCTTCCGGGCCGGCATCCTGAGCGTGGAGGCCGCCCAGCTGGAGGGCGCGCGGGCGCTCGGCTTCTCCTGGGGCGAGGCGATGCGCCTGGTGATCATCCCGCAGGGCGTACGCCGGGTGCTGCCCGCCTGGGTCAACCAGCTCATCTCGCTGATCAAGGACTCCAGCCTGGTCTACTTCCTCGGCCTGCTGGCCAGCCAGCGGGAGCTGTTCCGGATCGGGCAGGACTACGCCGCGAACACCGGCAACCAGTCCGCGCTGCTGCTGGCCGGGCTGTTCTACCTGTTGCTGACCGTGCCGCTGACCCACGCGGTGAACTGGCTGGACCGGCGGCTGCGGCAGGGCCGCCCGGCCGCGCCGCCCGAGCCGGAGCCGGACGCCGAGCCGGTCGACCTCACCCCGTCCGGAAAGGACCCGCGATGACCACCACCACCACCACCTCGGTCAGCCTGGCCGTCCGCGACGTGCACCTGGCCTTCGGCGCGCACCGGGTGCTGCGCGGCGCGGACCTGGACGTGGCGCGCGGCGGCGCCGCGTGCGTGATCGGTCCGTCCGGCTCCGGCAAGTCGACGCTGCTGCGCACCATCAACCGGCTGATCGAGCCGGACCGGGGCGACGTGCTGCTGGACGGCCGCAGCGTGCTGCGCGACGACCCGGACGCGCTGCGCCAGCGCATCGGCATGGTGTTCCAGCAGTTCAACCTCTTCCCGCACCTGAGCGTGCTGCGCAACATCACGCTGGCGCTGCGCAAGCTGAAGAAGCTCGACGAGGACGAGGCGGTGGCGCTCGCCCGCGCCCAGCTCGACCTGGTCGGCCTGGCCGGCAAGGCGGACGCGCGGCCGGCGCAGCTCTCCGGCGGGCAGCAGCAGCGCGTCGCGATCGCGCGGGCGCTGGCGCTGCGCCCGCAGGTGATGCTCTTCGACGAGGCGACCAGCGCGCTGGACCCGGAGCTGGTCAAGGGCGTGCTCGCGGTGATGGCGGACCTGGCCGCGGCCGGCATGACGATGGTCGTGGTGACGCACGAGATGGGGTTCGCGCGCAGCGTCGCCGACACGGTGGCGTTCATGGACGCGGGCGTGGTGCTGGAGTCCGGCCCGCCGGAGGCGGTGTTCGAGGCGCCGGAGCACCCGCGGCTGCGACGCTTCCTGTCCCAGGTTCTGTGACCGGCCGCCTCAGCCCTTCACCGCGCCGATCAGCACGCCCTTGACGAAGTGCCGCTGGATGAACGGGTAGACGGCGACGATCGGCGCGACGGTCAGCACCACCACCGCCATCTTGACCGCCTCGGTCGGCGGCATGGTCACCCCGCTGCTGCCGCCGGAGGTGTGCGGGGCCTGCCCGGCCAGCAGGTAGCTCTGCAGCACCCGCTGGATCGGGTACATGTCGTTGCGGTCGATGAACAGCAGCGCGTCGAACCAGACGTTCCAGTAGCTGACCGCGTAGAACAGGCCGACCACGGCGATGACCGCGCGGGACAGCGGCAGCACGATGCGCGCCAGCGTACGGAAGTCGCTCGCGCCGTCGATGCGGGCGCTGTCCAGCAGCTCCGACGGGATGCCCTGGAAGAACCCGCGCACCACGACCAGGTTGAACACGCTGATCGCCGGTGGCAGGACCAGCGCCCAGATGGTGTCCTTCAGGCCCAGCCCGGTCACCACCAGGTAGCGGGGCACCAGCGGCGGGTAGACCAGGAACGGGATCAGGAAGTACGCCAGCAGCCAGCGGTGCCCCAGCGAGCCCGGCCGGGACAGCCCGTACGCGGCGAGCACGGTGACCGTCAGCGCGATGGCGGTGCCGATCACCGTGACGAGCGTGCTGATCCAGAGGGCCCGGGTGACAGCACCCCCGGCGAAGATCGTCTCGTACGCGGACGTGTCGATGCCCCGGGGCACGACCACCAGGCCGCCGGCCCGCGCGATGGTCTCCCGCGAGGACAGGCTGGTCACCAGGATCACCCAGAGCGGGAACAGCACGCCCGCCACGAGCACTGTGAGCACGACGGCCTTGAGGCCCTGCCCGACCGGGGTGGGCGGTTCCTGCCACACCGGCCGGCGGGATCGGTCGCCGGCGACCCGGCGGATCAGCGTGGTCATGACTTGGAGTAGATCCCTCGTTCGCCGAGCATGTGCGCCACCCGGTTGGCGGCCAGGATCAGCACCAGCCCGATGACGGCCTTGAACAGTCCGGCCGCGGCGCCGTACCCGTAGTTCCCGGTGGCGATGGAGAAGTGGTAGACGAAGGTGTCGAGCACCTCGGCGGCCTGCCGGCCGACGGCGTCGCGTTGCAGCAGGAACTGCTCGAAGCCGACTGAGAGCGCGTCGCCCAGGCGCAGGATGAGCAGCAGCACGATCACCGGTCGCAGACCGGGCAGCGTGATGTGCCACAGCCGCCGCCACCGGCCGGCGCCGTCGGCGGCGGCGGCCTCGTAGAGGTTCTGGTCGATGGTGGACAGCGCGGCCAGGAAGACGATGGTGCCCCAGCCGACGTCCTTCCACACCGCCTCGACGGTGACCAGCACGATGAACGTGTCCGGGTTGGTCATCACGTTCCACGGCTGCATCCCGGCGTCGCGCATGCTCTGGGCGAGCAGCCCCGCGCCGCCGAGCATCGCCACGAAGAACGTGACCACCAGCACCCAGCTGAAGAAGTGCGGCAGGTAGACGATGGTCTGGATGAGCCCGCGCAGCCGGCTGGACAGCAGGTTGTGCAGCGCGATGGCCAGCAGGATCGGCAGCGGGAAGAAGAAGACGAGCTGGAACGCGGTGATCGCCAGCGTGTTGCGGAACGCGTCCCAGAACGCCGGGTCGGAGAACAGCAGCTGGAACTGGCCGAAGCCGATCCAGTCACTGTGCGCGAACGCCTGCCACGGGTTGTCGCCGAGGTAGGGGTTGTAGTCCTGGAACGCGATGACGTTGCCGGCGATCGGCAGGTAGCTGAAGACCAGCAGGATTCCGAAGCCGGGCGCCACCATGGCGAGCAGCTGCCAGTCCCGCCGCAGCCGGGTGCGCAGCGGCACCCGGCGGCGGCGGGGAGGTCGGCCGGGCGGTCGGCCGGGCGAGGCCGGGGCGTCCGGCCGGGCCCGCTCGGGCCCGGCCAGGACGGCCGGCTCGCTCATCGGCCCGCCTTGGGCAGCGCGTCGGCGAGCAGCTTCCGGGCCTCTTCGCCGCCGGCGGCCTTCCACTCCTTGACGATGGCGTCCACGTCGCTCAGCGGTCGGCGGCCGCGCAGCACGTCGGTGAACTTGTCCTCGGTGGGCACCTGGTTGGCCTTGTACGCGGCGGGCATCTCCAGCTTCACCCCGGCCCACGGGTTGGGCTGCATGTGCTTGACCATCTCGTTGGAGTACGCGAGCACGTCCGGCACGAAGCGCGGGGTGTCCGGGAACGGCCCGATGGTGGGGTTGCGGCCGCTGATGAAGAAGTACTGGTTGGCGATCTCCTTGAACGCCAGGTCGGTCTTGACCGGCCCGTTCGGCGACGGGTTGTGGTGCTTGCCCGCGACGCCGAAGTCCCGCAGCTGCGCCTCCTGGCTGCCCAGCGGCGCGGAGCACCAGTTGATGATCCGCAGCAGCTCCTGGACCCGGTCCTTGCCGAGGCCCTTCTTGACGAACGTGTAGGAGATCGGCTCGTCGTCGCCCCAGACCAGCGGGTCGCCGCCGGTGGCGGAGAAGATCGGCACCGGCTGGATGTTCAGCTTGGGGTTGGTCTTCTGGTGCTCGGCCTGGGCGCCCTGCCAGAAGCCGACGCCGTCCTGGAGGAACACGATCGCGCCGTTCTTGGCGAACAGCTGCTTGGCGTCCGCGCCCCTGCTGGCCACGATGTCCGGGTGGACCAGGCCGTCCGCGTAGATCTTGGCCATCACCTCCAGCGCGCGGCGGAACTCCGGGGTCTCGTACTTGAACTCGGGGGTGCCGTCGGACTTGACCCGCCATCCGCCCTTGTGACCCGGCACCTTGTGGAACATCTGGATCATGGCGAAGACGTCGTTGAACGCCCACACCTTGCGCGCCGGGTCGGTCACCTGCTTGGCCACGGCGAGCAGGTCGTCCAGGTTCGCCGGCACGGCCAGGCCGCGCGCGTCGAGGATGTCCTTGCGGGTGAACAGCGCCCACGGGAACGGCCCGTCGGTGGGGTTGGGCACGGACATGAGCCGCTCGTTCCAGACCGCCCGCCGCCAGGCCCCGGTGGGGAAGCTCGCCAGCATCGGGTACGCGGCGGCGGCGTCGCCGCTGAGGTGGTCGGTCAGGTCCTCGAAGAGCACCTTGATGGCCTCGGCGAAGCGCGGGATCTTCTCCACCTCCCACCCCGGTACACACAGCAGGTCCGGCACGTCGCGCGCGCCGAGCATCGCGTTGAGCTTGTCGGCGTACGTGTTGCCGTCCTGGATGGTGAAGTTGACGGGCGTGCCCAGCTCGGCGTTGACCGCCTGGAGGTAGGCGCTCTGCGCGACGCCGGGCGGCGCCGGGCCCCAGGCGGGGGTCATGGCGGTGACCTGCTTGCCGCTGGTGCCGGGCTTGTCGGTGACGGCGTCGACGAGGCTGGCCGGGTAGCGGGTGTAGCCGTCGGGCACCGGCCGGGTGCCGACGATGTCGGGCTTGATGCCGCCGGGCAGGTCCTTGTGGTTGGGCAGCAGGCCGGAGACGGCGTCGAGGTTCTGGGCGGCGCCGGTGCCGGCCGGCTTCTCCGAGCAGCCGGCGAGCAGCGGGCCGGCGGTGGTGGCGGCCACGCCGAGGCCGACCAGGCCGAGGAAGCGACGGCGGGAGGAGCCCGGGTCGGGGTGGTGCGCGGTCATCGGTCCCCCTTCGGGAAGGGATGCGCAGTGGATTAGTTCGTATGGATGGTCAACAAACTAATCACGACCGTGAGCTTGCACAAGGGTGGACCGGGCGGGACGACGGGTCAGGCCGGGCAGCGGTCGGACAACGCGTAGCGGGTGAGCACCACGTCGCCGATCTGGCGCACCTCGACCACCCGGGCCCGACGGCCCGGGTGCCACGGGAAGCGGCCGTCCCCGACGAAGCGCGGCGCCCGACGGTCCCCCACAAAGAACGGGGCGACCACCAGGTGCAGCTCGTCGGCCAGGCCGGCGGTGAGGAACTGGCGGTGCATCGAGCCGCCGCCCTCCACCATCAGGCGCGTCACGCCGCGCCCGGCCAGGTCGGCCACCACCGCCTCCGCGGTGGCCGGATCGCCCGCGTCGACCACCGTGGACACGGCGCCGACCTGCTCACGGGCCTTGTCCACCACTCCGCTCGGGCAGTACACCAGCTTGAGCCCGTCACCCATGGTGAAGAAGCGCGCCCCCGGGTCGAGGTCGCCGCTGCCGGTGACTGTCACCTTCACCGGCGACGGGGGCAGGCCGCGCGCCACCCGCTCGGCGCGCCGCCGCTCGCTGCGCACCAGCAGGCGGGGGTCGTCGCGGCGTACGGTGGCCGCGCCCACCAGGATCGCGTCGCACCCGGCCCGGGTCGCGTCGACCCGGTCCAGGTCGTCGTCGTTCGACAGCAGCAGCCGGTCGGTGGTCGCGTCGTCGATGTATCCGTCGATCGACATCGCGCAGCTGAGCAGGACGTACGGGCGGGTGGTCACGGCACGAACGGCAGGTCGAGGGCGTGATCGGCGCGGGTCACCTTGGCCGCCAGGTAACCGGCGTTCGCCGGCGACAGGTGCACGCCGGTGGACACCCGGTCGGCCACCGTGACGCCCAGCCGTTCGAGCTGGGCCGCCTTGTCCGGGTTGTTGCTGAGCAGGGCCACCCGGTCCACGCCCAGCGCGCCGAGCATCTGCGCGGCCACCGTGTAGTCACGCTCGTCCGCACCGCGCCCGAGCGCCAGGTTCGCCTCGTACGTGTCGAGGCCGTCGTCCTGCAGCGCGTACGCGTCGAGCTTGGCGTACAGGCCGATGCCCCGCCCCTCCTGCCGCAGGTAGAGCAGGTAGCCACCGGCCTCGGCGATGCGCTCGACCGCCTCGCGCAGCTGCGGCCCGCAGTCGCAGCGCTGGCTGCCGAACACGTCCCCGGTGAGGCACTCGCTGTGCGGGCGGACCAGCGGCGGGTCGGCGTCGACGTGTTCACCGAGCCCGAACGCCAGGTGCTCGCGCCCGTCGACGAGACCGTGGAAGGTGTGCACGCGCGCGGTCGTCACGTAACCGTCGGGGAACCGTAGCGGGACCGTCACGCGGGTCCGGACCGTCGCGGTGGGCAGGGTTTCGTCCATGGTTCTCCTGTCGTCCGGTCGCCGGGCGGACCCGGCGACGCACACCTCGCTCCCCCACCGTAGGCGGGATCACCGACAGTTGCCGGGCTCCCGCCGGGGCATCCGCCGCGCCAGCAGCACCGCGGCGCCGGGCAGGCTGGCCACCAGCACCAGCGCGCCGTACACCGTGCCGGTCGCCACACCCTGCGCGGCGGTCAGCCCGGCCGAGGCGAACGCCCACGCGGCGACTCCCTCGCGCGGGCCGAACCCGCCCACGTTGAGCGGCACCGCCATGGCCAGCAGGGCGAGCAGCGTCAACGGCAGCAGGCGGGACAGCGGGGCGTCCGTCCCGGCGGTGCGGGCGGCCACCACGAACGTGGCCAGGTGGCCGGCGAACACCACAGTCGAGGCGATCACCACACCGGCCCAGGTCCGGCGGCCCAGCACGCCGGAGCGCACGTCGACGACCACGGTCCGGGCCGCCCGCGCCCAGCGGGACGCCCCGGAGCGGGGCACCGCGCGGGCGGCCAGCGCCAGCGCCAGCGCCAGCACGGCCAGGCCGGCCGCCAGCCACGGCAGGTACCGGCGCACCGGTGACGGGAACGCGGCGAGCAGCGCCACCGCGATGACCACCTGCACCACCTGACCGGCGGTGCGCTCCCAGACCACCGCCCGTACGCCCCGGGCCACGTCCCCGGCGTCGCGGCCGTGCCGGACCGCCCGGTGCACGTCGCCGAGCACGCCACCGGGCAGCGTCGAGTTGAGGAAGATCGCCCGGTAGCAGTGCGCCACCGCGGCGCGCATCGGCAGCCGTACGCCCAGCCCGCCGGCGACAAGCGACCAGCGCCAGGCGCAGCAGACGGTGGTGATCACGCCGATGCCGAGCGCGGCGGCCAGCGCCGGCGCGTCGATCAGGCGCAGCCCGGCCAGGAACGGACCGGTGCCCACTGACGCGACGAGCACGGCGAGCACCGCGAGCCCGAGCAGCGGACGTACCCAGGTCCGGCGCGTCCGGGCCCGGCGCGGCGGCGCGGGCGTGACAGCCGGTACGGGTCCGGCGACGGCGACGGCGACGTGTGACAAACGGTCCTCCCTTGTTCCCACCGGTTGTCACGTGCCAGCAGCCGGTACGGTTCAGCCGGCGAGCAGGTCGGCGTGATGCAGCACCACGTCGAGCCGGCCGGCGGCGGCCTCGGCGAGCCGCCACTTCTGATACGTCCCGGCGGGCCCGGACAGATGCGGTAGTTCCTCGACCGCTGCGGCGACCCAGCCGGTGAGCCATTCGGCGGCCAGTTCCGCCTGCTCCGGGCCGAGCCGCCACGGGGTGGGGCGCACCACGACCTCGACGCCGTGACGGGAGAACGCGGCCACGGCGGCGTCCACGGCGTCCGGCCCGAGCAGCGCCCGGCCGTCGACGGTGCGCCGCTGGTGGGCGTTGAACGCGGCGGTCAGCTCGGCGTCGAGCGGGTCGGGCGGGGTGAACTCGGCCCGCCCGGTGACGGTGAGCGCGAACAGCGTCGGGTGCCCGGCGCAGGCCGCCGCCATCCGCCCGAGCTCCTCGGCGGTGAGCATGTCCAGCAGCGCGGACGCGGTGACCAGGTGCGCGCCGGCCAGGTCGGCGGCGGTCAGCCGGGTGATGTCCGAGTCGAGCGTCGTCACGGTGACCTCGGCCCCGTCGGCGGCGGTGAGCCGCGCCGAGCGGGCCAGCGCCAGCAGGTCCCGGTCGCGTTCGTGCAGCACCCAGCGTTGCGGGCCGGGCAGCCGGGGCGCGAGCCAGCGGGCCATCGAACCGGTGCCGCTGCCCAGGTCGTGCACGACGAGCGGCCGGCCGGCGGGCATCCGGTCGCGGACCGCGTCGGCCAGCTCGGCGCTGCGGGCCGCCGCGTCGGCGGGCTCTCGCAGCCGCAGCCAGTCCGCGAAGCCGGGCGGGAGTGAGGTGGTCATGCCGCGGTCGCCTCCTTCAGCGCCGTCGCCAGCCGGTCCACGGTGACCGGCCAGCCGGTGAGGGTGTCCCGCCGCTGCCGGGCGGCGCGGCGCAGCCGGTCCCGCAGGCCGGGGTCGGTGAGCCAGCGGCGCAGCGCCGCGGCGGTCGCGCCCGGATCGTCCGGTGGCACCATCAGGCCGGGCCGCTCGCCGCCGGGCGCGTGCCCGAGCGTGGCCGGCAGGCCGCCGGTGTCGCTGGCCAGCACCGGTACGCCCCGGGCCAGCGCCTCGGTGACCACCATCCCGTACGTCTCCTGTCGCGAGAGCTGAACCAGCAGATCGGCGGCGGCGTAGGTGGCGGCCAGGTCCGGCCCGGTACGGGGGCCGGTGAGCCGGACCCGGGCGCCCAGACCGGCGGCGGCGAGCCGCCCGCGCATCCGGTCGGCGAAGGGCCGGTCCCGCTCCAGCGGTCCCACCCAGTCGCAGGTCCAGTTCAGGTCCGCCACCTCGGCGAGCGCGGCGGCGAGCACGTCGTGGCCCTTGACCGCCGTGACGGCGGCGACGCAGAGCAGCCGCCCACCGCCGGGCGTGCCGGGGGCGACGGGCGCCGGGTCGACGCCGGGTGGGGCGGCCGTCACCAGTTCGGGGCGCAGCCGGTAGCGGTCGAGCAGCCGGCCGCGGGTCCACTCGCTGGTGGCTACCACTGCGGTGGCCGCCGCCAGCGCCCGTGCCTCGGTCTCCCCCTCGATCGGCAGGTGCACCAGGATCACCAGGCGCAGCCGCGCGGCGTGCGGGGCGAGCACGTCCGGCACGGTGGAGGCGACCAGGCCGTCGAGCAGCACCGTCGCGCCGTCGGGGAGCCCGCCGAGCAGTCCGGCCAGGTCGGCGCGCTCGCGTGGCCCCGGGTGCGGCCAGCCGCCGGGCACCTGGTGTTCCCGGACCGTCCAGCCGCGTCCGGCCAGGCCACGACAGACGTGCCGGTCGTAGGCGTTGCCGCCGCTGGGGTCCGCCTGGTCGTCGATGTCACCCGGCAGCACCACGTGGACGACGCTCATCCGGTCAGAGCGACCGCTCGTAGCTCGCCCAGGCGATGTGTGACTCGTGCAGGGTGACGGTGATCCCGGTCAGGCCGCGCGCCCCCTCCCCCAGCCGGCCGGCCGTCACCGCGTCGGCGAGCCGGTCGGCCACCGTACGGGCCAGCACCTCGGTGGTGGTGTTCACCCCGGTGAAGGCGGACTCGTCGTCGAGATTGCGGTAGTTCAGCTCGCCGAGCACGGCCTTGAGCTGCTCGGTGGCCAGCCCGATGTCGACCACGATCCCGTCGTCGTCCAGTTCCGGCCGGCGGAACGTGGCGTCGACGACGAACGTCGCGCCGTGCAGCCGCTGGGCCGGGCCGAACACCTCGCCGCGGAAGCTGTGGGCGACCATGATGTGGTCCCGGACGGTCACGCTGAACACGTTCACTCCTCGCCGTAGGTGATGAGATGGCACAGCGCCGGAAGACGGCCCGATGCGAGCCGGTCCAGCACGTCGGGCAGGTCGTCGAAGCGGGACCGGCCGGTGAGCAGCGCGTCGAACGCCGGGTCGGCGAGCAGGTCCAGGGCCAGGGCGAGCCGGTCGGCGTAGCTGCGGTCGGCGCGCCGGGGCGACACCGTGCCGACCTGGCTGCTGCGGATGCGCAGCCGTCGGGAGTGGAACGCGCCGCCGAGCGCGAGCGTGACCGGCCGGTCGCCGTACCAGCTCAGCTCCAGCACGGTGCCCTCGGGACGCAGCAGCTCCAGGCCGCGCTGCAGCCCGTCGGCGGTGGCGCTGGCGTGCACCACCAGGTCGCGACCGCCGGCCGCGTCGGCGGGCGCGGCGAAGTCGGCGCCGAGCGCGGCGGCCACGTCGGCGCGGGCCGGGTCGGCGTCGACCAGCTCGACCCGGACGCCGGGGAAGCGGGCCAGCAGCGCGGTGACCGCGCAGCCGACCATCCCGCCGCCGATCACCGTGACCCGGTCGCCGACCAGCGGCGCGGCGTCCCACAGCGCGTTCACCGCGGTCTCCACGGTGCCGGCCAGCACCGCGCGCTGCGCCGGCACGCCGTCCGGCACGACGGTCACGGCGTCGGCCGGGACCACGTACGCGCTCTGGTGCGGGTAGAGGCAGAAGACGGTACGGCCGAGCAGCCGCTCGTCGCCGGCCTCGACCGTGCCGACGCTCAGATAGCCGTACTTCACCGGGGCGGGGAAGTCGCCCTCCTGGAACGGCGCGCGCATGGCGGCGTGCTGGTCGGCCGGGACACGGCCGGTGAACACGAGCGTCTCGGTGCCGCGGCTGACGCCGGAGAAGCGGGTACGCACCAGCACCTCACCCGGGCCGGGCGAGGCGACGCGCACCGGCCGGATCTCGCCCTCGCCGGGAGCGCGGAGCCAGAACGCCTGGGCGTCTACCGTCACGAACTCTCCTCTTCCCCGCATTCCGACCGAGTTGTCGATCATAAACACGGAAGCGGGGCGTCAAAGGTTCGAACCGCCCGCGACCCGGTGCTCAGGCGGCGCGCCGCCGCTGCTCCGTACGCCACGTTTCCGGCTCGGCCCGGTCGGCGTGCCGGTCCCCGGCCAGCTCCATCGCCCGGTGGGCCGCCGTCAGCGCGTTGCACGGCGCGACCTGACCGTCACACAGCAGGCTCTCGCACCGGCCGGACTCGTCGGGCCGGTGCGCGACGGCCACGTCGTACGCGGCCCGCCAGAGCAACGGGTCGGTGACTCCCCGTGGCAGGTCGGCGTCCTGACTGGACCTGTTGCGGATCATGTCGGGCACCGTGTCCCCCTTTGCGTCGTCGCTACCGTCCCAGTGACCGGTTGAGCGCAGATCAAACCTCTCACCTGCGCACATGCCGCGACCAGCGGTGTTTGTCACGCCGGATAGGCGCGCGTCTCCGCTGCCTTGACCGCCGCCCAGACCGGCCGGCCGGGGATCAGCCCGAGGTGGGCCGCGGCGGCGGGCGTGACGTCGGCGGCGACCTCGACCGGGCCGGCCAGCTGCACGCGCAGGTTGTCGCCGTGGCGCTGCACGCCGGTGACGGTGGCCGCCCACACGTTGCGCGGGCTGCCCTCGGGCCGGGACGGGTGCAGCGCCACAGCGGCCGGTGGGTAGGCGACGAACACGTCACCGTGGACGGTGTCGGCGGTGGTGAGTGCCAGCTCACCGACGGTGACCGTGTGCCCGTCGGCGCGGCCGCGGTGCAGGTTCAGGCCGACCAGCCGGGCCACGTAGTCGGTGCGTGGCCGCGCCGTGACGGTGGCGGCGTCACCCTCCTGCACCACCCGGCCGTGCTCCACGATGACCAGCCGGTCGGCGAGCACCAGCGCGTCGAGGGGGTCGTGGGTGACGAGCAGCGTCGCGCCGGGATGCGCGCCGAGGTGGCGCTGGAGTTCGGCGCGGGTGTCCAGCCGGGTCCGCGCGTCGAGCGCGGCCAGGGGCTCGTCGAGCAGCAGCAGGGCCGGGTCGACAGCGAGCGCGCGGGCCAGCGCGACCCGCTGCGCCTGCCCGCCGGAGAGCTGCCGGGGCCGGCGCCGGGCCTGGTCGCCGAGGCCGACCCGGTCCAGCCACTCCTGGGCACGGGCGCGGGCGGCCCGCTTGTCGGCGCCCCGGCGGCGCGGCCCGAACGCCACGTTGTCCAGCGCGCTCAGGTGCGGGAACAGCAGATAGTCCTGGAACACCACGCCGACCGGCCGCCGTTCCGGCGGCGTCCACATCCGGCGGTCCGGCCGGTCCAGGTCGGCGCCGTCGAGCGTGAGGTGCCCGGCGGTGAGCGGGTGCAGCCCGGCGAGCACCCGCAGCGCGGTGGTCTTGCCCGCGCCGTTGGGGCCGAGCAGCGCCACCACCTCACCGGCGGCGATGCGCAGCCGCACGTCGAGGCTGAAGCCGTCCCGCTCGGCGGCCAGATGCGCGTCCAGCAGCGCGGTCATGTGCTGCCGACCCACTTGTCGCGCAGCGCGGCGAGGATGACCACGGAGACGGTGAGCAGGATCAGGCTCAGCACGATCGCGGCCTGGAGGTCGGTCTCCAGCGCAAGGTAGACAGCCAGCGGCATGGTCTGGGTGCGGCCCGGATAGTTGCCGGCGAACGTGATGGTGGCGCCGAACTCGCCGAGCGCGCGGGCCCAGCAGAGCACCGCCCCGGCCGCCACGCCCGGGGCGACCAGCGGCAGCGTGACCCGGGTGAACGTGGTGAACCGCCCGGCGCCGAGCGTGGCGGCGGCCTCCTCGTACCGGGGGTCGGCGCCGCGCAGCGCCCCTTCGACGGCGATGACCAGGAACGGCATGGCCACGAACGCCTCGGCCAGCACCACCCCGGCGGTGGTGAACGGCAGCGTCACCCCGAACGTCTCGTCCAGCCACGAGCCGATCAGCCCGCGCCGGCCGAAGACCAGCAGCAGCGCCACGCCGCCTACCACCGGCGGCAGCACCAGCGGCACCGTGACCAGCGCCCGGACCAGCCGCCGCCCGGGGAACTCCACCCGGGCCAGCAGCCACGCCAGGGGTACGCCGAGCGCCACGCAGAGCAGCGTGGCGACGGTGGCGGTCACCAGCGACAGCCGCAGCGCGGTGAGCACACCCGGTTCGGTCAGCCGCCCGGGCAGCGTCGTCCAGGGGGCTCGCAGCAGCAGACCGGCCAGCGGCAGGACGAGGAAGGCCAGTCCCAGCCCGGCGGGCACGAGCAGGGCGACCGGCACCCGCTGCCGGCGTACCGTGCGGCTCATGCGCCGGGCGGCGCCTGGAACCCGGCGGCGGTGAGCACGGCGAGCCCGGCGTCGGAGCGGACGAAGTCGACGAAGGCGCGGGCGCCGGCCGGGTTCCCGGCGGCGCGCAGCACCACGATCGGGTAGTCGTTCACCGCGCGCGCGGACTCCGGGAACTCGACGGCGTCGAGCCCGGGAGCGGCGCGGACGTCGGTGCGGTAGACCAGCGCGGCGTCGACCTCGCCGAGGCGCAGCTTGGCCAGCGCGCCCTTGACGTCCTGTTCGAGCGTGGCGGGCGTGAGCCGAACACCGGCCGCGTCCAGCGCGGTACGCGCGGCGGCGCCGCAGGGCACCTGCTCGGCGCAGAGCGCCACCTTGACGCCGGGGCGGGCGAGGTCGGCCAGGCCGCCGACCCGGGCCGGGTTACCCCGGGGTACGGCCACGACGAGCTGGTTGCGGGCCAGCACGGCCGGTTCGCCCGCGGCGTCACCGGCGTCGGTGACCGTCTTCATGGTGGCCGGGGACGCGGCGGCGAACACGTCGGCGGGCGCGCCCTGGGTGATCTGGGTGGCCAGCCCGGAGCTGCCGCCGAAGTTGAACCGGACGGTGCGGCCCGGGTGCGCGGCCTCGTAGTCCTTGCCGAGCCGGGTGAACGACTCGGTGAGCGAGGCGGCGGCGAACACCGTCACCGGGCCGGCGCCGTCGGGCCCGGCCGGGGCGTCCGCGTCGCCGCAGCCGGTCATGCCGAGCGCCGCCACCAGCGCGCCGGCGAAGGCGGCGCGAATCCACCGTACGGTCACGGGCTGGTCCTTCCCCTGGGGGTGGCTCGCTCGACCACGACGGTGGTCGACTTGATCACGGCGACGGCGACGGCGCCGACCTGGAGGTCGAGGTCGTCGACAGCCTCGCGGCTCATCAGCGACACCACCCGGAACGGCCCGGCCTGGATGTCCACCTGGGCCATCACGGTGTCCTTGACCACGGCGGTGACGATGCCGCGCAGCCGGTTGCGGGCCGAGGACAGCTCGGGGTGGCCGGGAGCGCGGACGAACGCTGCGACGTCGGCGCCGTCGAGCACCCGGTGACCGTGCTCGTCGCGGGTGGCCGGCAGCTTGCCGGCGTCGATCCAACGGCGGACCGTGTCCGCGCTGACCCCGAGCAGTTCGGCTGCCTCACCGATCCGGAACACCGTCACGCGCTCACCCTAGCGGCCCGCACATGCAAGCCGGAAGGGGCATGGTGGCTCGCATCCGCGAACCTCAAGGCGGCTCGGGAACCGGAGCTGCGGGTCAGTCGGCCGGGGTGATCCGGACCCGGCGCAGCAGTTGGGCGTTGAGCGCCACCACGATGGTGGAGGCGGACATCAGCACCGCGCCCAGCGCCGGGCTGAGCGCGATCCCGGCCCAGGCGAGGACACCGGCGGCCAGCGGGATCGCGACCACGTTGTAGCCGGCCGCCCAGGCCAGGTTCTGCCGCATCTTCCGGTACGACGCGCGGGACAGCCGGATCACGCCGCCGACGCCGCGCGGGTCGGAGCCGGCCAGCACCACCCCGGCGGACTCGATCGCCACGTCGGTGCCGGCGCCGATGGCCAGCCCGACGTCGGCGCGCGCGAGCGCCGGGGCGTCGTTCACGCCGTCGCCGACCATGGCCACCGTCAGTCCCCGACCGCGCAGCTCGGCGACCGCCTTGTCCTTGTCGGCCGGGAGCACCTCGGCGAAGACCTCGTCGACGCCGGGCCGGAACCCGAGGTCGGCGGCGACCGCCTCGGCCACCGGGCGCGCGTCGCCGGTGATCATCACGATCTTGCGTACGCCGAGGTCGCGCAGCTCGGCCACGGCGGCCCGCGCCTCCGGGCGGACCTGGTCCTCCAGCCCGAACACGGCGGTCACCTCCGGCGGCCCGCCCTCGGGCAGGCGGACCAGGTGCAGCACCGCGGCGCCCCGGCCCGACCACTCCTGCGCGGCCCGGGCCAGGTCGTCCGGCACCGGGGCGTCGAGCTCGCGCAGCAGGGCCGGCCCGCCGACCGCCCAGTCCACGCCGTCCACCGTGGCGCGCACGCCCCGGCCGGTCAGCGCCCGGAAGCCGCGCGCGACCGGACGCGCCGGGCCGGGCTCGGCGTCGGCCCCGGTCGGAGACGTCGGCCCGGGAGACGTCGGCCCGGCGTCGGACGTCGGCCGCGCGTCGGCGGCGGCGACGAGCGCGCGGGCCAGCGGGTGCTCGCTGTCGGCCTCGACCGCGCCGGCCAGGGCCAGGGCGGCCGTGGAGTCCAGCCCCCCGGTGGCGGCCACTCCGGTCACCGTGTGCCGGCCGGTGGTGAGCGTGCCGGTCTTGTCGAACAGGACGGTGTCGACGGTGCGCATCCGCTCCAGCGCGAGCCGGTCCTTGACCAGGATGCCGGCACGGGCCGACAGCGCTGTGGACAGCGCCACCACCAGCGGAATGGCCAGGCCGAGCGCGTGCGGGCAGGCGATCACCAGCACCGTCACGGTGCGTACCACCGCCTGGTCGGGGTCGCCGAGCAGCGCCCACACCGCGAACGTCGCCAGGCCGGCGAACGCCGCCAGGTAGAACAGCAGCGCGGCGAACCGGTCGGCGAGCACCTGTGCGCGCCCGCCGGAGGCCTGCGCCTCGGCGACGAGCCGCCCGATGCCGGCCAGCGCGGTGTCCGCGCCGACCGCCTCGACGCGTACCCGGAGGGTGGAGTCGGTGGCCACGGTGCCGGCGACCACCCGGTCCCCGGCGGCGCGGGCCACCGGCCGCGACTCCCCCGTGATCATCGACTCGTCCAGTTCGGCGGCGCCCTCGACGATCCGGCCGTCGGCCGGCACCCGTCCGCCGGGGCGCACCAGCACCAGGTCGCCCACCCGCAGCTCGCCGACCGGCACCGGATGCGGCCGCCCGGCGTCGTCCAGGCGCTCGGCGTCGTCGGGCAGCAGCGCCGCGAGGGCGCCGAGCGCGCCGCGTGCCTGCCCGACCGCCCGCATCTCCTGCCAGTGGCCGAGCAGCATGATGGTGACCAGCGCGGCCAGCTCCCACCAGAAGTCCAGGTCGAACAGGCCGATGCTGGTGGCGGCCGAGGCGAGGTAGGCGACAACTATCGCCATCGAGATCAGCAGCATCATGCCGGGGGTACGTTCGCGCAGCTCACGCAGGCCGCCGGTGAGGAACGGCCAGCCGCCGTAGAGGAAGACCACGGTGCCGAGCACCGGGCCGACCCAGCGCACGCCGGGGAACTCGAGCGAGTAGCCGAACCAGTCCATCACCATGTGACTGGTGGCGACGATCGGCAGGGTCAGCGCCAGGCTCAGCCAGAATCGGCGGCGGAACTGCTCCGGGTCGTGCCCGGCGTGCGCGCCGCCGCCATGATCGGTGCCGTGGTCGCCGTGGTCGCCGTGGTGAGCGGGTGAGTGCTCCATCGGGCGTCACCTCCGCCGACCACCATACCCCCTGGGGGTAATACGTAACGGGCGATCAGCGCTGGGGGCGGGCGCCGACGCTCGGCCGGTCCGCCGGAGGGCGGCCCTGCCAGGGCCACCGGCCGTCCAGCTCCACCTCGAGGGAGAAGCTGAGGAACGTACGGACCAGCACGATCAGCGCCAGCACGCCGACGCTGGTGAACGTGGGCGACACCGCGACGGTCCGGATGATGTCGCCGCCGACCAGGAACTCCAGGCCGAGCAGGATGGCCCGGCCGACCCCCTGCCGGTACGCCCGGTAGTGCGCCACCACCTGCCGGGTCCGGGCGCAGCGCACCGCGAACACGACTGTGGCGACCGCGACGCCGACCGCGATCACCAGCACCCCGGCCAGGTCCAGCAGCGCCCCGACGTGCTGGACGATCTCCTTCGTCGGCACCCGGCACCCCCGCACCAGCCTGGCGTACGGCCGGTCGCGGGGGCGGCGTTTCCGCGCTCCCGCCACCCGGAGGGCGGGAGCGCGGAGGCGTGCTCAGTCCTGGGCCTGCCAGCGGTAGAAGACGGTGGCCAGGGAGTCCTGCGGGCCCTGCCACTTCTCCGGCCGGTACGGCTCGATGTACGGGCCGAGGTCCTGCATCACCTTGCCGAAGGCGGGCTTGTCGCCGTGCCGGTCGCGGGTGGCCTCGGCCGCCGACGTCTCCTGTTCCAGCAGGTGCACGTAGACGTCGTCGATCGAGTAGAGCCAGCGGCCGGTGACCCCGAGGTCGGCCGGGAGCGACCCGGCGTCGGACTCGGCGAAGACCCGCGCCACGTCCGGCTCGGCGCCGGGCTTGATCCGCCCGACGATGACGGTGAGCGTGGTGTCGGCGGGCGGCTCGCCCTCGGGCGCCCAGTGGTAGAACTCCTTCGCCACCGAGTCCGACGGGTTCTTCCAGTAGCGCGGGTACGGGGTCACGTACGGGCCGATCTCCTCGGCGATCTTCTGGAAGGCGGGCAGCCCGCGCGTCTGCCCGGAGATCCGCGGGTCCTGCTCCCGCTCGATCACGTGCAGGTAGAGGTCGTGGTGGGACAGCAGGTACCGGCCGATGACGCCCAGGTCCTGCGGCCGGGTGGCCTGGTCGTAGTGGCCGAACACGTCGCCGACGATCTGCTCGCTGCCGGGGACCATGTGACAGACGATCACGTTGCGGAAGACCATGACTGCTCCTTGATGATTGCGACGGGGGCGGCGGCGCGAGGCGGCGGCGCCGTCAGGCGGTGAAGGTGACAGGCAGTTCCAGCAGGCCGCGGAACGGCGAGGCGGCGGGGAGCCGGCGCACCTGCGCGAGCGGCACGCCCAGGCGCAGTCCGGGCAGCCGGCGCAGCAGCGCGCCGAGCGCGAGTTCGGCCTCCATCCGGGCCAGCGAGACGCCCAGGCAGTAGTGGACGCCGTGCCCGAACCCGAGGTGCGGGCCCCGGACGCGGCGCAGGTCCAGCCGGTCCGGGTCGGCGAAGTGCGCCGGGTCGTGGTTGGCCGCGTTGATCGCGACTCCGACGATCGCGCCGCGCGGGATGCGTACGCCCTGGTAGTCGACGTCCTCGGTGGCGATGCGCGGGCTGGCCACGGGCAGCGGCCCGTCGAACCGGAGCAGTTCCTCGATCGCGGCCGGCAGCAGGCGCGGCGTGGCGCGCAGCAGTTCCATCTGCTCGGGGTGGGTGAGCAGCGCCAGCACCGCGTTGCCGAGGAAGTCGGCGGTGGTCTGGTGCCCGGCGAACAGCAGCAGGAACGTGGTGGTGACCAGTTCCGCCTCGGACAGCGTCCCGTCCTGGTCGACCGCCCGGATCAACGCGGCGATGATGTCGTCGGCCGGGTCGTCGCGTTTGGCCCGGACCAGCCCGGCCAGGTAGTGGTGCAGCCGCAACTGGGCCTCCTGCACCGCGGCCCGTTCCTGCGCCGGCGGCCGGCTGGTGGAGCCGGAGGTGCGGATGACCTGGGTCCAGTCGAGCACCCGGTCGTGGTCGGCCGGCGGCACGCCGAGCAGTTCGCAGATGACAGTCATCGGCAGCGGGATGGCGAACTCGTGCATCAGGTCCGCCTCGCCGTGCGGCGCCATCTTGTCGATCAGCTGGTCGACGATCGACGCCACCCGGGGGCGCAGCGCCTCGATCCGCCGCGGCGCGAACGCCTGCGACACCACGCGACGCAGCCGGGTGTGCTCCGGCGGGTCGGAGTTGAGCATGTTGCGGTTCAGGCCCTCGGAGTTCGGGCCGAAGATCTTCAGGTAGTGCTGGTCCGGGCCGTACAGGTCCTTGGACAGGCGCGGGTCGGTCAGCGCGGTGCGGGCGTCGTCGAAGCGGGTGATCAGCCAGGAGTCGAAGCGCGGCGAGCCGACCGGGCAGACCGGCCGCTCGGCGCGCAGCCGCGCCAGCGCGGGGTACGGGTCGGCAGCGAACGAGTCGGTGTACAGCTCGCTCGCCGGCATCACGTCGTCGGTCATCGCCCCTCCCCCGGCTCGCCGGCCACGCTGTGCAGCACCTGGTAGGTGTGCCGGTCCGCGGACTCGCGCAGCTCCCGGATGACGCGCAGCAGCCGGTCGCGCTGCTCGCTGCGGCCGAACGCGTCCAGCCGCTCGCGGTCGGCCCAGTCGCTGATGACCAGGTAGCTGCGCGGGTCGTCGGCGTCACGGACCAGGTCCTGGTGCAGGCAGCCGTCCAGGGTGCGGATCTGTTCGGCGGCGCTGAGCCATTCGGCCTCGAAGCGCTCCGCGCACCCCTCCCGGGTCCGCATCGCCAGCACGGTCCGGACCCGGCTCACCGCGCGCTCCCGAACACCAGGTGCAGGTGCTTGCGCAGCGCGTCCGGGTCGACCGGCGCGCCCCGGAACCCGACGTGCCCGTCCGGGCGGATCAGGTACAGGCCGGTGCCGTCCAGCCCGTACCCGGCGCGGAAGCGGCGCTCGGCGTCGCGCACCACCGGCGGGTCCAGCAGTCGCGGTTCGTCGGCGTCCGGGTCGAGCAGCAGGTACGCGTCGAGTTCCCCGCCGGCGAGCCGCCGCGCGTCGGCGCACAGGCCGGTGAACGCGGCGAGTTCCTCCGCGCCGGCCGTGCGGTCGGCGTAGAGCAGCAGCGTGTGCCGGGTGCCCCGGGTCAGGTCACGCAGGCGCAGCGGGTGGCCGACGCCGCGGCGGCGCAGCCCGTCGACGTCGGGCGCGATGTCGCCGGGGCGGGGCGCGTCGCCGAGCGCGGCCGGGTCGGCGACGGTCTCCCCGACCAGCGGGCTGCCGGCGTAACTGAGCAGCATGGACATCTCCTGGAGGAACTGCCGTTCCAGGTCGGCGCGGTCCACCTCCTCGGTGCCGGCCATCCGTACCGCCCGGCCGACGATCTCCTCGCCCTCCGGCCGCCGCTCGGTCTCGTAGCTGTCCAGCAGGCCGGGCGCGGCGAGCCCGCGTACCGCGAGCGCGAGTTTCCAGGCCAGGTTCCAGGCGTCCTGGATGCCGGTGTTCATGCCCTGGCCGCCGGCCGGGGGGTGCAGGTGGGCGGCGTCCCCGGCGACGAAGATCCGGCCGTCGCGGTAGCGGTCGACGATGCCGTGGCTGATCCGGAACACCGACGACCAGCGCAGGTTGCTCGCCCGGGTGCCGGGTGGCGCGAGGCGGTCCAGCGCGGCCTGCACGTCTTCGATGGTGGGCTCGTCGAGTTCCTCGCTGAACCCGGGCGGGGCGTCGCGTCCGCCGGTCTGGGCGAAGAACCGGGGCGGGGCGAGGGTGGCGATGCGGTAGCGGTGCTCGCCGCGCAGCGGTACGCAGACCAGCATCCCGTCCATCTGCCCGTCGGTCATGTGCAGGAACCGCAGCAGGTGCCCGTCCGGCATGTCCCAGTTCACGTCGACGTCGACCAGCATGAACAGTTGCGGGAACCGGCCGAGCCCGCCGGTGAAGGTGAGCCCGAGCCGCTCCCGGACGCGGCTGTGCGCGCCGTCGGCGCCGACGACGTACCGGGCGCGTACCGTCTCGGTGCCGCCGTCGGCGGTGCGGACGGTGGCGGTCACGCCGTCGGCGTCCTGGGTGAGGTCGGCGAGTTCGGCGCCGCGCCGCGGGCGCACCCCGAGGGCGGCGAGCCGGTCGGTGAGGATGCGCTCGGTCTCGTACTGCGGCAGGCCGAGGTGGGCGTACGGCAGGCCGGGCAGCTCCCAGCTCATCCGGTGGGTCTGCGCGCCGTTGACGAACACCATGTTGCCGGTGAGCCAGATGCCGGCGTCCATCGCCTCCCGGACGACGCCCTGCTCCTCCCAGATCTCCATGGTGCGGCAGTGCACGCCGATCGCCTTGTCGGCGTGGCCGGGCGGGGTGGCCTGCTTGTCGATCACCAGGCAGTCGATGCCCCGCCGGGCCAGTTCGACGGCGGCGGTCAGCCCGGTGGGCCCCGCCCCGACGACGAGTACGTCTGTTGTCCTGTGCACGTCGGCCTCCCAGCCCGTGGTGGGGTGACTGCTGCCGTCCGCGTCGGGCACGACGTGGAACAGGCGGCGCCGGATGTCGAGAAGGAACGGTGCGATCGGTCCGGCCTGCGCGGAGGCGTGGGCCGGGTCGCTGATCCAGGCGAGGAACGGCGCGGCGCCGTCCCACTCGGCGAAGATGTGGTGGATGTCCGAGCCGGGTTCGCGCAGCAGCTGCTCGCGGCGGTAGCCGGGTATCGCGGTCATCCGCCGTACCACCTCGGGGTAGCCCCGGTGGAACTCGGCGAGCCGGTCGCGCGGCACGGTCAGCTCGACGTCCACGTAGACCGGGCCCTCGCCGTCCCCGGTCTCGCGCAGCAGCGGGTAGCCGGGGCCGTCGGCCGGCTCGGTCAGCGGCTGGAGCAGGCCGGCCAGGCGGGCCGCCACCGGCCCGCGCCGGTACGCGCGCAGCGCCGCCTCGTCGGCCCATTCGGTGACGACGACGAAGCCGCGCGGGTCGAGGGCGTCGCGCAGCAGCTCGTGCCGCAGGTTGCCGGCCAGCGCGCCGAGCTGTCCCGCCACGGTCTCGAACGCGGGCCCGACGGCGGGCTCGCACCCGGGGCGCGCGCGCAGCCGGAGCATCGTCCTGATCATGCAGCCCCCTCGAACCGTGCCGTCGTCGTGCCGCGACCCTGCCGCAGCCCGCGTCACCACCTCGTCACCGTCGACCCGCCGGAGGTCCGGCCCCGGTGACGCCGCCGGGACGGCGCGCACGACGGTCGGGAGCGTGCTGATGCCGTGCGACCGGCGCAGCCGGCAGACGGATTCCCCACCTGCCTCACTCTGCGTAGACCTCACCGAGCGTGAGAGCGTCGAGGTCGGGCAGGCGGGCCTTTCGGCCGCCTTTGCTCTGCAGCCATCGGCGCATCACTGCACTGACCTGCGGCCCGGACGGTCAGCCCGATTTCGGCAAGATCCCGAACGAGCACTGTCAGTGATCGATGCGTACGCGGCTGCAGAGCAAAGGCGGCCATGTGCGCACGCCTCGCCGGACACTCCCGTGACTCTCCGCGACCGGGGGTGGGGAGGGGTGGCGGGTGTGCACGGTCACGGCGTGCCGGTCGCGGGCCGGCGCGGAGCGACGTGCCTGCGGCCCGGCCCGACGACGGTCGCGGCGCGGCCCGGCGCGGCCGGTGGTCAGGCCAGCAAGCGGGCCAGTTCGGTGCGGGAGCGCACACCCAGCCGGTGGAACACGTTGCGCAGGTGGTGGTCGACGGTCCGGGTGGACAACGACATCCGGGTGGCGATCTCCCGGTTGGTCGCCCCCTGCGCGACCAACCGGGCGATGTGCAGCTGCTGCCCGGTCAGCAACTGCTCCGGGCCGTTCGGCGCCGGCCCGACCGACTCCCCCGCCGCGCGCAGCTCCTCGCCCGCCCGGTCGGCCCAGACGGTCGCGCGGAGCACTGTGAACGTCTCCCGCGCCCGGTGCAGGTGGGCCCGGGCGTCGCGGGGGCGGCGCCGGCGGCGCAGCTCGCGGCCGAACAGCAGTTCGGTGCGGGCGCGCTCGAACCGGTCGGTGTCGGCCGGGTGCAGCCGCAGCGCCGCGTGGAACTCCCGTTCGGCCTCCGGGCCGCCCCGGGGCGCGAGCAGCGCGCGGCAGCGCGCCGCCAGGGCCCGCCGCGACGGGCTGGCCGTGCTGCTGGCCCAGTGGTCGAACACGGCGAGCGCGGCGGCCGGGCGCCTGCCGTCGTGGGCGGCGGCCTCCACCAGGTACGGCGTGGCCATCACCTGCACCAGCACCTGCCCCCGGCCGGTGCCGGTGCGGGCCAGCGTGGACAGCCGGGCGACCGCGTCGGCGTACCGGCCGTCGATGAGGTCCAGCACACCGAGCGCCCACCTGGCGTACGCGTCCGGCCGGCTCCCGGGCGCGGCCCCGTCACCGATCTCGGCGATCCGGGCCAGCGCGCCGGCCCGGTCGGCGCGTACCGCGGCCAGCACCGCGAGGATGCCGAGGTGCACCTGGGCGCAGGCGTGCTGGCCGGTGTCGCGGGCGGCGCGCACGCCCTCGCGGGCGGTCTCCGCCGCCGCCTCGTGCCGGCCCAGCCAGTACTCGGCGACGGCGCGCAGCTCCAGCGCCCGGGGCAGCAGGGACAGCTCGCCGCGCGAGCGGGCCACGTCGACCGCCCGGCCGGCGAGCCGGTGCGCGGGCCCGTCCACCGCCACCAGCAGCGCCGCCGCGGCGGCGCAGACCAGCGCGCCCGGGGTGAGCGCGGGCCCGGACAGCCGGCCGCCGAGGACGACGACCCGGCGCAGCGCCGGACCGCCACGGGCATGGTCGCCGCGCAGGGTCGCCCCGACGCCCACCGCGAAGGTGGCCAGCAGGTCCAGGTCGGGCGAGTCGCCGGGCCGCCGCAGCGCCTCCGCGCGGCGGGCCACCTCGGCGTAGCGGAACTGGTCGCCGGTGACGCAGATGGCCTCGCCCGCGCGGACCAGCGCGAGCAGGGCGGAGCGCCGGTCGGCCGGCGCGACCGCGTCGGCGGCGGCCAGCAGCGTGGCGACCGCGGCGGCGGGCGCGTCGCAGCGCAGCTGCATCTCGCCGCGGAGCAGGTCGGCCCGGTCCTGTGCGGGCGGCGCGGCGGTCAGGTGCCGTAGCAGCCCCCGGGCCTGGTCCGGGTCGCCGGCGGTCCAGGCGCAGCGGGCCGCCGCCACCGTCAGTTCGGCGGCCCGCCCGGGATCGGCGGTCAGCTCGGCGGCGCGGCGCAGCGCGGAGGCCGCGGCGGCGCGGTCGGACGCCCCGTCCACCGCCGCCGTCAGTTCGGCGGCGAGCACGTCGGCCGGGCAGTCGGGGGCGGTGGCGTGGCGCAGCGCGCGGCCGAGCGGGCCGCCGGCGAGCGTGCCGGCCAGCAGCAGGTGCGCCGCGCGCAGGTCGGCCAGCGGCGCGACGGCGGTGATCATCGTGCGGGCGAGCGGGTGCGGGAACGTCACCCCGTCGGGCCCGGTCCGCAGCAGCCCGGCCGCCTCGGCGGGGGCGAGCGCTTCCACGGTCAGACCGGCGGACCAGGCGGCGCGTACCAGCGTGCCCGGGTCGGCGGCGTGGTCGAGCGCGGCGAGCAGCACCATCCGCCGGGTCGGCGCCGGCAGCCGGTCCAGGCGGGCCCGGTACGCGGCGGCGAGCGCGCCGTCCACCGGCGGCGTGCCGGGCAACGGCGCCTCGCCCCGCCACTGGGCCGGGGTGAGGCTGCCGGCCAGGTCGGCCAGCGCCGCCGGGCTGCCGCCGCTGAGCGTGGCCAGCGCGGCGGCCACCGGCGCGGACGGCCGGTGCCCCCGGTCGGTGAGCATCGCGTGGCACTCGTCGGCGTCCAGCGGGCGCAGCCGGTGCGCCGGCACGCCGTCGACAGTGGCCGGGGCGGTGGCGGTCAGCAGCACCGCCACCGGCAGCCGGCGCAGCCGGCGCGCCACGACGGCGAGCGTCCAGGCGCTCTGCCGGTCGCCGATGTCGAGGTCGTCCACCGTGCACAGCAGCGGCCGGTCCGCGGCCACGGCGGCGAGCAGGGAGCGGACCGCCGCGGCGAGGGCCAGCCGCTGGTCGGCCGGGCAGCCGTCGCCGCCGAGCACGCGGCGCAGCAGCCGGCGCTGCCGCACCGGCAGTGCGGTGTCCGCGTCCAGCACCGGGTCGAGCAGGCGGTGCAGGCCGGCGTAGGGCAGCGTCGACTCGTCGGCCAGGCCGGCGCCGGTGAGCACCGTGCGTCCCGTCGCCCACCGGCGGGCGTACGCCAGCAGGGCGCTGCGGCCGGCGCCGGGCGGCCCGTGGAACAGCAGCGCGCCGCCGGAGTCCCGGTCGAGGAGCCGGCGGATCGCGTCGCACTCGTCGTCCCGGCCCCGCAGAGCAATATGCACTGTCGATGCAGAAAGCATGCATGCAGTGTCACAGATGGGCAACCCGTCGGAAAAGAGGCGGACATGCTGCCGGGGTGGTCGTCGCGACGACCACCCCGGCAGCGGGCGGGCTCAGGCGCTGGGGCAGGTGTTGCGGTACTCCTGGATCGCCGACCCGCTCGGGCCGGGGCAGAGGAACTGCTCGTAGCGGGTGTCGTCGTCGACGAACCGCTTCAGCCAGGCCACCATCTGCTTCGCCGTCGGCGTGTTCGTCGTCTGCGGGAAGAAGTGGCTCGCGCCGTCCAGCTCCAGGTACGCCTTCTCCGAGGACGCCGGGATGCTGTTGTAGAACGGGATCGAGTGGGTCGCCACCGGCGCGACGCTGTCGGTCTCGCCGCCGATGATGAGCGTTGGCACCCGTACATCGGACCAGGTCTTGTCCAGGTTCCACGGCGCCAGCGGAACGGCGGCCTGCAGCGACGGCCGCGCCGCCGCGGCCTCCAGGCTGCCGCCGCCGCCCATCGAGTGACCGGCCACCGCGAGCCGGGACGAGTCGATCCGGCCGCGCACCGAGCTGCGCTCGGTCAGGTAGTCCAGCGCGGCCAGGAGCTGCCGGCCCCGGCTGGCCGGCTGGTCCAGCCGGGTGTTGGTCTCGATGCCGATCACCACGAAGCCGTGTGAGGCGATCCGCGGGCCGAGCCAGCTCAGGCTGGACCAGGAGGCGGTGTAGCCGGGCGAGATGGCGACCGCGCCGAAGGTGCCCTCGGCGGTGCTGGTCGGGTAGTAGATGACGCCGCCGCCGAAGCCGGTCACGCTCAGCGAGGAGACGTTGATCGACGAGGTGGCGAACGGGCCGCGGCTGGCCTCCAGGATGGCGCTGGTGGGCGCCGGGCCGCGCTCGTAGGGGCTGGCGGCGCTCGCCGAGACCGGGGCGGCGAGCGCGCCGCCGGTGGCGAGCAGCGCCGCCACGGCGAACCGGGCCAGGGCACGGACGGGGGTACGGGAACGGATGGTGGTGGGCACGTCGGTCACTCCTTGCGCCGGAATTACATCGACATGGGTCAGCATCGATGCCTTCGGCGCGGCGCGCATCGGCGAAATCACCGGTCCGCGCGGGCGGCGGGCAGGACGTGGAGGCGGCACTGCGGGCGGTCCGCACGCTGAACCGGCCCGGCTGTCACTCGGTGAACTCGCAGAAGGACAGCACCCCGTCGAACCGCCCGGCGGCGAGGTCGTCGTGGCGGATCAGGAACCGCGCGTTGACGTACTCCTCGTCCGGTACGCCGAACTGGGCCAGCGGCACCCACTCGCGCACCACCCGCTGCTCTTCCTCGTACTGAGCCACCAGCCGCTCCGCGCGGGGCAGGGAGCTCGCCTGCTGCATCCGCTCCCGGTCCGTCATGAACGTCTCGGGCGGATCCTGCGCCGAGATGGTGTAGCCGCCGACGAAGACGTCGTGCTGAATCCACCCGTCCCGCTCCGGCCAGAGCTGCTCGAGCAGCGCGCCCATCTCCTTGCGGTGCGGCAGGTCGCGCAGCAGCTTGATCTGGGTGTCGCACAGCCACTCCTCCGAGCGGTCCAGCCAGTCCGGCAGTTCCGCCTGGAGCCCGGCGTACATCTCGTGCTCGGGGGCGAGGAAACGGCCCAGGTCGGTCCCGGCGGGTAGGACGTCCACACCGTCCACCGTCTCGGCGCCGGCCGGGACGTACACGACCCGCGCGTACGCCTTCTCGTTCTCGATGCCGCAGACGTCCTGTGCGCCCTCCTGGTCGAGGAAGAACAGCAGCGTGCCGTCGGCCGGCAGGGCGAGGTCGGGCACCCGGGGCAGCGCCGCGCAGTCGAGCCGGAGCAGGAACGGCAACGGAGAGCCCTCCGGGCACGTGGGCCACGGCACGCCCACCGGCAGCCGCGGCCGCCCGCCCCGCCGCCCGGCGTGCACGCCGTCCTCACGCCGCCAGGCGTGGATCCGGAACCGGATCAGCTCCGCGAAGCGGGCCACCTCGCCCTCGGGCACGCCCTGCGCGATCGCCGCCCGCCGGAACTGCTCTCTCTCATCCATGATCGTGGAGAGTAGCGGCACCGTCCGACATGGAGGGTGGGTCAGGGCCCGGCGCGCGGCCTCGATGTCGCCGACCAGGTCACGTCGTAGCGCGCGCCGCCCACCGCCTCGGCGAACGCGGTCGCCGCGGCGGGTGACCCGGCGATGCGCCAGTCCTGCTCCTTGTCCACCTCGAACCAGATCAGCCCGATCAGGTCCGGGTACCGGGGCAGGGAGCCGAACGTCTCCCGGATCCACCGGGCCTTGCGTCCGGCGGTGTCGGCGGCGCCGGTCTCGGTGACCACCAGCGGCCTGCGGGTGACCTTGCGGATCTCGGCGATGGTCGGGCCGAAGATCTGGTCGAACGACCAGTACGTCTTGGTGAACGCGCCGGTGCCGTAGTAGCCGGTGACGCCGACCCAGTCGACGTAGTCGTCACCCGGGTAGAGCCCGGTCAGCCCGGCTGTCGTCTTGTCCCAGCGGGCGTTCGGGCTCCACACCCAGGTGACGTTCGTGGCGCCGGCCCGGGCGAAGAGGTCGTGCACGTGCCGCCAGGCCCGCACGTAGTCGCCGGGGCGGTTGCCGTTGGCCCGCTCGCACCACGGATACCAGTCGCCGTTCATCTCGTGCGCGAAGCGGATCGCGACCGGGTAGCCGAGCGACCGGACCCCCTCGGCCCAGGACCGCAGGTAGGCGTCGAAGTCGCCGCGCGCGATCCGGTCCAGCCGGTAGTCCGGCTGGGTGGCCCGGAGCCGGTCGATCTGCCGGACCGCCAGGCCGGTGCGCCGGGCCGCCAGGTCGACCGTGTGGTCCCACGGCTCCCAGCCGAGCATGGGCATCATGCCCCGCTCGGCGATCCGGTCGAACAGGCTCCGGTCGAACTCGGCCGACGCCCAGTCGGCGCCGAAGAGCATCACCTGCGGCGCCCGCCCGGCCGCCTCGACGAACCGGTCGACCGGCGCGAAGTCGTGCGGTCCCTTGTCGGTCATCACCCCGAAGAACGCCTGCCCGGCCGGGGGGAACAGGCCGCCCGGCGCGCCGGCGCTCGCCTGCGGCGTCGCCGGGACGCGCCCGTGCGCCGATGCGCCCGTGCCCGGGTCGCGCCACGCTCCGGGCGCCACCACGAAGGCGTACGCGAGCAGCAGCAACCCGGCCAGCGCGAGGCCCACCCGGGGCGCGGTCGGCCTCAGCACGGGACACCGCCCTCAGCCGCCGGCTGCTTCCACGCCGCCTCCGCCGACCGGCGCCGGCGGTCCCGCAGGCCCTCCACCCAGGCGATCAGCGGTGGCGCGAGCCCGGTCAGCAGCGTCAGCGCCGGCCAGATCCGCAGCAGCGGATAGTCGTGGCCGAGCGCGAAGCTCGCCGCGAGCAGCCCGGCCGCCGCCAGCGCCCAGCACAGATGCAGCCGGAACGTGCGCAGGGACTCCACAGTGCGCAGCGCCCCCTTGGCGGTCACCACGAAGCCGAGCCGGCGGCGCAGCAGCGCGCCGGCCGCCGCGGCCACGTAGACCGGCCCGGCGAACAGGGCGAGCGCCATGCCGGCCATGCCCACCTCCTCGCGTTCGTGCGGGGCGATGTTGAAGCGCCGCAGCCAGAGCCAGAGCAGGAACCAGGTGCCGACGGTGGTGCCCCACAGCGTCGCCCACACCTGCGGGTCGAGCCGGCCCGCGTCGACGCCGGTCAGCAGGTAGAGCGCGGTGGCGGCGTTGCCCAGCAACAGGCTCACCGCGACGCTCGGGTAGTAGAACTGGAGCAGGCGGTACTGCCAGCGACGGCGCGACGGCAGGTCGCGCGGCGTACGCATCTCGCGGCGGAGCAGGATCTCGCAGATCCCGGCGGCCCAGCGCTTCTGCTGGTTGAAGTAGTCCGCCCAGGACGTCGGCCCCTCACCGAGCGCCACCACGTCCGGGGTGTAGACGCCCTTCCACCGGCGGCCGGTGGCCGGGTTGACGGCGGCGTGCACGCGGATGCTGGTGAGGTGATCCTCGATGATCGAGTCCTGGTAGCCGCCGATGGTCCGCCAGGCCGCCGGGCGGTAGAGGTGCCCGGTGCCGGTGAGCAGCGGCGCGTCCAGGCCGTTGCCGCCGCGGGCGATCAGGCCGTTGTAGAGGTACTGCTGCACGGAGGCGCCGTGGGCGACGAAGTTCTGGTGCATGTTGCCGTACACCTGGGGCGTCACCACGAACGCCACATCCGGGTCGCGGAAGTAGCCGAGCGTGCGTTCCAGGAAGTTCGGCAGCGGCACGTGGTCCGGGTCGACGTTCGCGACCACGTCGTAGCGGTGCTCGTGCTCGGCCCGCCAGGCGTTGTGGTTGCCGGACTTGGTCCGGGCCCGGAACTCGCCGTCGGGCCGGTTGTACTCGGGCCGGCCCTTGCGGGTGAAGTGGCGTACGCCCAGCCGCGCGGCCATCGCCCGGACCGCCGGGTCGTCGCCCTCGTCGAGGATCCACACGTCGACGTGCCCGCAGTAGACGATCTCCCGGAGCCGGCGCAGCGTCCGCTCCGCGACGTCCAGCGGCTCCTTGCTCGGCACGATGGTGGTGAGCAGCGCGACCCGCAGGCCGACCGGCGGGTCGACCGGCACCGGGTCCCGGGCGTGGAAGGCGAAGACCCAGACCACCACGTTCTGCGCCAGGCGGATCAGTTCGACGCCGACGACGACGCAGAACGCGAGCCGGGCGGCGGCGGTCTGCCACCCGCCGAGCCCGACCACGCCGGGGCCGGGCACGTGCTGGGGCAGCAGCAGCCAGCCGACGAAGACGAGCCCGGCGGCGCTGTTGACGAGCACCAGCAGCGTCAGCACGACCCGCGCGGCCACCGAGGCGGTGGGGCGGAACTCGACCGCCGCGTCCGGGCCGCGCGGCGGGCGCAGCGGACCGGCGACGGCGCCGCACCGGGCGTACGCCAGGCGGGCGCGGACGTTGCGCTGCCGGCGGTCCGGATCGGCCGGCGTCCCGGGCGGGACGGGCGCGATCGGGCGGCCGCCCGGCGGCCCGGCCGTCGTGGCGCGGGACGGGCGTGTATCGGCGGCGACGGCCACGTTTCCCCCATGGTCTGCAGGCTCAGGAGCCGACCGAATGCTAAGCCGACAATCAACTACAAAAAGGGCGAATCAGGCAGACGTCGCCCGTTCGTCGACGGTCAGGCGGGAAGCTGGGCCGCCGCCGCCAGCAGCGCCACGAGAGCCAGCACGGCGAGCGCGCCGGCGGCACGCGCCCGGGCCAGGGCGACCCCGCCGAGCACCGCCCAGGCCGGCACCGTGAACAGCAGGTTCACCGCCGACCAGACCGGCGCGGCCTGCGCCAGCGCCAGCAGCCCGAGCGCCGGCACCAGCGCCCAGGCGGTACAGATCGCGGCCGCGTACCGCAGCGGGAGGCTGAACAGGGCCAGCCCGGCCAGCACGCCGCCGAGCGCGACGACGCCGAACAGCTCTCCGGGCGTGGCCGCCAGCACGGTGGCGCCGGGCCACGCGCCGGACGCCAGGCGCCCGCCGTCACGCACGCCGACGGCGAGCAGCGCGGCGACCGGCAGCAGCCCGACGGCCACTGCGGCCAGCCACCGGACGGCGTCCCGGCGGCGGAACGCCAGCACGACCCAGCCGTGCGCGGCGAGCAGCAGCAACGCCACCGGCTGGCACAGACCGAGCAGCAGCACCGCGCCCGCGTAGGGCACGAGCCGCCGCGGGCGCGGCCGGTCGAGCGCGGACGCCAGCAGCCAGGTGGCGAGCACGGCGGCGAACACCGCCAGGGCGTACGGCTGCGCCTGCTGCGCGTACCGGATCGAGGTCGGCAGCGCCGCGAAGATCAGGCCGGCCAGCAGGCCGGCGGCGGGCGTGGCGATCCGGGTGGCGAGCGCGCCGACGAGCGCCGCGGCCCCGACCATGGCCAGCAGTGACGGTACGCGCAGCGCGAGGTCCGTCGCGCCGAACAGCTCCGCCCAGCCGCGCAGGAGCAGGTGGTACGGCCCGAGCGCGATGTCGTCGCCGGTGAGCCCGATCCCCTGCCAGGGCGACGTCGCCGCCCGGCGGGCCGCCGACTCCCCGGCGCTCGGACCCGCTGTCGCGATCCGGGTCGCGCCGAGCGCGCCGGTCAGGACCGCGGGCAGCAGCCACGCCGCGATCCGCCACCGGTTCACGGCGGCGGTCGCGGCGCGGGCGGTGGAGCGGCGCGGACGGTCCTCGCCCCAGGGGTCCTCGACCGCGGCGTCCCCGATCCGGGGCAGGACCATGGTGTCCGCGTCCATCATCGTGACTCACGCATCCCTGTGGGTGCCGGCGACCGGGATCCAGCCGGGGCTGGATGACATCCTGGAGCCTACTGAGCCAAAATCGACATAACGCCAATATGGGTTGAAAGGGTCCGCCGTCCGCCCCGTGGACGACCGGCGGACCCCGTTCAGCGGAGGTCGGTGGTCGTCCAGCGGGGCGAGGCGGCGGTGATCTCGACGGTGTCGCCGGTCAGCGTGGTCCGCGCCTGGACGTCGCGCCGGGCGCTCGTACCCACCCAGACGTCGACCTCCCCGGGCTCCACCACGCGGGTGAGCGTGCGGTCGGTGAAGGCCAGCCGCGTGGTCGGCACGCTCAGCTCGACGGTGACCGAGGCCCCCGGCTCCAGACGCACCCGCCGGTAGCCGAGCAGCTGCGCCACCGGCCGGGTCACCGAGGCGACCAGGTCCCGGCCGTAGAGCTGCACCACGTCGTCACCGGCGACCGCGCCGGTGTTCGTGACCCGCACCGACACCCGCAGCGCCCCGTCGGCCGGCACCTCGGCCGGCACGGTCAGGTCGGTGTACGCGAACGTGGTGTAGGACAGCCCGTGACCGAACGGCGCCACCGGCGTCGCCGGCAGGTTGGTGCCGTTCGTGCCCGCCCCCAGCTCCGGGTGCAGGTACGAGTACGGCTGCGCGCCGGCCGAGCCGGGCAGGGTGACCGGCAGCCGGCCGGACGGGTTGACCCGCCCGGAGAGCACACCCGCGATCGCCCCGGCGCCCTCCTCGCCCGGGAAGAACGTCTGCAGCACCGCCGCGCACCGGGTCAGCGCCCAGCCCAGCGCGTACGGCCGGCCGGTCAGCAGCACCAGGACGACCGGGGTGCCGGTGTCCAGCACCGCCTCGACGAGCTGGCGCTGCACGCCGGGCAGCTCCAGGTCGTCCCGGTCGCAGCCCTCCCCGACCGTGCCGCGGCCGAACAGGCTGGCGTGGTCGCCGACCACGAGGACCGCCACGTCGGCGGCGGACGCGACGGCGACCGCCTCGTCGAAGCCGGACCGGTCCGCCGAGTCCACCTCGCAGCCGGCCGCGAAGGTGACCCGGTCGGCGCCGAACTCGGCGCGCACCGCCTCCAGGACGGTCGGCACCTCGAAGCCGGTCTCCACGCCCGGGTGATGGGCCAGCACGTGGTTGAGGAAGGAATAGCAGCCGAACAACGCGCCCTGCCGGTCGGCGTTCGGGCCGACCACCGCCACCCGGCGGCCCGCCGGCAGCGGGAGCACGCCCTCGTTGGCGACCAGGACGATCGACTCCTCGGCGAGCCGGCGCGCGATCGACCGGTGCTCCGGCGAGTCGAGGTCCACGGCACCCGGCGGCTCGTCGGCGAACGTGGCGTCGAGCAGCCCGAGTTCCTGCTTCTGGCGCAGCACGCGCAACACCGCCCGGTCGACCAGCGCCTCGTCGACAGTGCCGGCCCGCACCGACTCGGTCAGCGTCAGGAAGGCGTCGCCGGTAGGCAACTCGATGTCCAGGCCCGCGGCCAGCGCCTGCGCCGCCGCGTCCGCGTGGTCGGCCGCGACGTGGTGCAGCAGGTTGAGGAAGGCGACGCCGTAGTAGTCGGCCACCACGGTGCCGTCGAACCCCCACCGGTCCCGCAGCAGGTCGGTGAGCATGGTCGGGTCGGCGGCGACCGGCACGCCGTCGATCTCGGCGTACGAGTGCATGACGCTGCGCGCGTCGCCGTCGCGGATCGCCATCTCGAACGGCGGCAGCAGCACGTCGGCGAGTTCCCGGGGACCGGCGTGCACCGGGCCGAAGTTGCGCCCGGCCCGCGAGGCGGAGTAGCCGGCGAAGTGCTTCAGCGTCGCGAGCACGCCCTGCGACTGCAGTCCCCGCACGTACGAGGTGCCGATGGTGCCCACGAGGTACGGATCCTCGGCGATGCACTCGTCGACCCGGCCCCAGCGCGGGTCCCGGATCACGTCCAGCACCGGGGACAGTCCCTGGTGGATGCCGAGCGCGCGCATCGAGGCCCCGATCGCCGCCGCCATCTCGGTGACCAGCTCGGGGTCGAACGCGGCGCCCCAGGCAAGCGGCGTCGGGAAGGTGGCCGCCTTCCAGGCCGACAGGCCGGTCAGGCACTCCTCGTGCACGATGGCCGGGATGCCCAGCCGGGTACCGGTCACCAGGTCCCGCTGGAACTTCCACAGCCAGGCCGCGCGGGCCGCGGAATCGACCGGGCGGGTGCCGTAGGGACGGGTGAGGTGACCCAGCCCGTGCCGGGCGAAGTCTTCGAGCCGGCCGCTGTCGGCGAACTCGCCCTGCAGGGGCGCGACCGCCTCACCGTCCTCCTTCTCCCAGAACCCGACGAGCTGCGCGATCTTCTCCTCGGTCGTCATGCGAGCGAGCAGTTCCCGTACGCGCGTCTCGGCGTCGTGCCCGTCCGACCGGTCGTGGTCCGAATCTGCCTGGGCCGGTACCGGCCCGTCCACCACCGCGTGGACCCCTGTCATGGTGTGCCTTTCCATTGGTTGTGCTGGTGCTGCTGCCGCTCAGCCCTTGACCGCGCCCTGGAGCCCGCCCACGATCTGCTTCTCCGCGAGGGTGAAGAACAGCAGCGCCGGCAGCATCGCCAGTGAGGTGAAGGCGAGGACGCCCGCGGTGTCGGTGGTGTACTGGCTGGAGAAGTTCTGCACGCCCAGCGGCAGGGTGTGCAGGTTGACGTCCCCGAGGACGAGCAGCGGCAGGAGGAACGCGTTCCAGCTCGCCACGAACGCGAGGATACCGACGGTGACGATCGCGGGCCGCGACAGCGGCAGCACGATCCGCCAGAGGAAGCCGAGCCGGCCGGCGCCGTCGATGGCGGCCGCGTCCTCCAGCTCCCGCGGGATGGCCGACAGGAACGGCCGCAGGATGACGATCGTCAGCGGCAGCGAGAAGGCGACCTGCGGAAGGATCACCGCGTAGTAGGAGTTGATCAGGCTCAGGTCACGCAGCAGGAGGTACAGCGGCAGGATCGCCGCGCCGGCCGGGAAGAGCAGACCGAGCGTGAAGAACGTGTAGAGCCATTCACGCCCCCGGAACGAGTACCGGGCGAGCACGAACGCGGCGGCCATGCCGAGCACCACCACGCCGAGCGTGGTGCCCAGAGCGATCACCGCGCTGTTGAACGCCTGCCGCCAGAAGTCGCTCTGCGTGAGCACCCGGTAGTAGTTGTCCCAGACCCACGGGTCGGGCAGGCCGGCCGGGTCGTTCACGATCTGCGGCGTGGTCCGGAAGCCACCGACGATGACGTACACGACGGGGGCGATCGACACGGCCGCGACCGCGAGCGCGATCGCGTACGTCAGCGGCGAGCTCCACTGCACCGGACGGCGCCCGGCCGAGGGGGCGGGTACGGAGTTCACGGCCACTGTCACTTCCCCTTCCGGGTGATGGCGCCCTCGATGTCGCGGCTGAGCAGGAACCGCTGGAAAAGCAGCGCCGCGACGAACGAGATGGCGAACAGGATCACGGCGACCGCGTTGCCGTAGCCCCACAGCCGGGCGAAGAAGCCGTTGTCCACCATGTACGTCGCCATGGTGGCCGAGGCGCCGAGCGACCGCACCGCGGGCACGGAGGTCACCCAGACCATGTCGAAGACCTGCAACGAGCCGATCATCGACAGGAACATCCAGATCCGGATGGTCGGGCCGAGCAGTGGCAACGTGACGTGACGCTGGATCTGCCACCAGCTCGCGCCGTCGATCTCGGCGGCCTCGTTCAGCTCGGGCGGCACGTTCGACAGGCCGGCGAGCAGCAGGATGATGGCGAAGCCGACGTACTTCCAGGTGAGCACGAACAGCAGGGTCCAGATGACCACGTCGAGGTCGGCCAGCCACGCCTGCACCAGCCCGCCCAGCCCGACCGACCGCAGCAGCGCGTCGAGCGTGCCGCCGTCGGTCAGGATCAGCTTCCACATGATGCCGACGGTGACCTCGGCGAGCACGTACGGCACGAAGACCAGCAGGCGGAACGCGGAGCGCCCGCGGAAGCGGCGGTTGAGCAGCAGGGCGATGCCGAGCGCGACGGGCCCCTGGATGAGCAGCGACCCGAAGACGATGATGGCGTTGTTGCGCAGCGCGTCGAGGAAGATCGGGTCCTGGAACGCGAGCGTGTAGTTACGGAAGCCGACGTACTCGGTGGGCGGGCCGACCCCGCGCCAGCGGAACAGGCTGTAGTAGAACGCGAAGCCCATCGGCACCAGCACGAACAGCACGTAGATGAGGACCGCCGGCGTCGTCAGGCCGATGATCTCGTACCACTTGCGGCGGGTCTCGGCGCGGCGTGAGGCGGCTCGTGCGCCGGGCCGGAGGCCCGCCGGCGGCGCGAGAGCGCCGTCGGCGGGCGTACGGGTCTGCGATGCGGACGTCACTTGCTTGCGGCCGCCTTCATGGCCGAGACGACCTTCTCAGGTGTCCCGTTGCCGGCGAAGATCGCGACGATCGCGTCGTTCATCGCGGTGCCGACGGTGCTGCCGAAGGCCGTGTCCAGCCAGAGCTGCACGTAGGTGGCCGAGGAGGTGGCCTCCAGGATGGACTTCAGCGCCGGGTCGGTGACGCCGTCGGCAGCGCCCTTGGCGACCGGCAGGCCGGTGCCGGTGGCGGCGTAGCCCTTCTGCACCTCGGGGCTGACGATGTACTTGAGGAACTCGACGCACTCGGCCGGGGCGTTCTTCGAGCAGGCGAAGCCGTCGCCGCCGCCGAGGGCCGCCTTCGGGTCACCGGCGGAGCCGGAGATCGCCGGCACCGGGAACCAGCCCAGGAACTTGCCCAGGGCCGCCTTGTCCGTGGCGACGGTGTCCAGGGTGCCACGGTTCCAGTCGCCCATCAGTTCCATCGCGGCCTTGCCGTTGGCGAGCAGACCGTTGGCGCTGGTCGGGTCGTTCTGGCCCGGCGTGGCGATGAAGTTGTTCTGGAACGGCTTGGTGTCGATGAAGCTCTTCAGGTCCTGGCCGGCCTTGACGAAACACGGGTCGTCGAAGGTCCGGTCCTTGGTCGCCTTCTTCAGCGTGTCGACCGAGCAGGCGCGCAGCGCGAAGTTGTACCACCAGTGCGCGGCCGGCCACTTGTCTCCGGCGCCCAGGGCGATCGGGATGACGTTGATGGCCTTGAGCTTGGTGACCGCGGCGTTGAGTTCCTCGAAGGTGGTCGGCGGCGCCGTGATGCCCGCCTTCGCGAACATGTCCTTGTTGTACCAGATGCCTTCGATGCCCATCCGGAACGGCAGGCCGTACTGCTTGCCCTCCACCTGCCAGATCTCGGAGGCGCTGCCGATGTCGGCGACCTCGCTCTTCACCTGGTCGGTGATGTCCTTGAGGTAGTCGGCCTCGACCTGCTCGCGCATCTCGCCGCCACCCCACGCCTGGAAGATGTCCGGCGGGTCGTTGCTCAGCAGCGCGGCGGGCAGCCGGGTGCGCTGGAGCTGGTTCGTCTCGATCGCCTCGATCTCGATCTTGACGGTCGGGTGGGCCGCGGAGAAGTCCTTGGCGACCTTCTCCCAGTACGTCTTGCCGGGCCCGTCCTGCGAGGCGTTGTGCCACCAGGTCAGCGTCACCGGGTTCTTGTACAGCTCGCTCTCGGCGGCCTTGTCGTCGTCGCCACCTCCACTGCACGCGGAGGCCAGCAGAGCGCTTGTCACAAACAGTGCCAGGACGGCGCCAGCACGGCGCTTCATCGCCATAGATGTCTCCTCGACCACTTAGTCGGGTTACCTGCCGGGGAGTTTTACAGGGCCGTAACGTGAAGTCAATCGGTATCGATAACGTTTTCGAAAACGTCTTCGATCACCCCGGGAAGGCCCTCTATCATCGTCGGCGTGGTGTTCCCGCAGCGCGTCAAGATGTCAGACGTGGCCCGTACAGCCGGCGTCTCGGTGGCAACCGTATCGAAAGTTGTCAATGGTCGGTACGGCGTCGCACAGGCCACCGTCGAGCGCGTCCAGCAGGTCATCCACGAACTCGGATACGAGGCCAGCCTGGGGGCGCAGAGCCTGCGCAGCCACCGGACGAACGTGCTGGGCATCCTGGTCGCCGAGTTCGAGCCGTTCTCCACCGAGCTGCTCAAGGGCGCCTCCCGCGAGGTCGCCGGCAGCGGCTACCAACTGCTCGCCTACTCCAGCGGGGACGGCAAGGGCGCGGCCATAGGGTGGGAGCGGCGCTCGCTGGCACGCCTGTCCGGCACGCTCATCGACGGCGCGGTGATCGTGACGCCGACGGTGGTCGAGACCAAGCACGGTTTCCACGTGGTGGCCGTCGACCCGCACACCGGCCCGTCCGGCCTGCCCACTGTCGACTCCGACAACTTCGCCGGCGCGGTGCTGGCCACCGACTACCTGCTGTCGCTCGGGCACCGCCGGATCGCGCACATCAGCGGCCGCCCCGACCTGGAGTCGGCCCGCCTGCGCGAGGCCGGGTTCCGCAAGGCGATGGCCGACGCGGGCACGCCGGTGGACGAGCGGCTGGTGCGGGTGGGCGGCTTCCGCACCGAGAGCGCCGCCAGCACGGCTGCCGAACTGCTCGCCCTCCCCGACCGGCCGACCGCGATCTTCGCCGGCAACGACCTCTCCGCCATCTCCACCGTGGACGTCGCCCGCGACCTCGGCCTGCGCGTACCGGACGACCTGTCGGTCATCGGCTTCGACAACATCCCCGAGTCGGCGCTGGTCGACCCGCCGCTCACCACGATCCGGCAGCCGCTGCAACGCATGGGCGCCGAGTCACTGCGCCTGCTGATCGACCTGATCGCCGGCGCCGAGCGGGAGACCCACATCCAGCTCCCCACCGAGCTGGTCGTGCGGGCCTCCTGCGCGCCCCTGCGCTGAGACGCCCCGCTCCTACCCGAACGGCGATTGACGGGCGGCTATCGAGGTCCGTAAGGTTTCGGGCTACTTCCGGAAGATGCCCCGGAAGTTTCGGAAGCCGCACCGCCCGCCCGGGCACCCGCCGCTCCGTTCCACGTCGCGGCGGCCCCGGCACCGCCACCGCCGGCCCTCGGGCCGAGCGCACCTGCCCGGAAGGAACGAGATGAAGCTGAGACGCTGGCTCGCCGCCGGCGCGGTCGCCGTCGTGACCGCCACCGCCCTCAACGTCGTCCCCGCGACGGCGGGACGCCCGTACGACCCGGCCGCGCAGAGCCTGCGCGAGCTGGCCAAGCGCCACGGCCTGTACGTGGGCACCGCAGTGGACATGGCGGCCCTCAACGACGCCGCCGAGCCGCGGTACCGCGAGCTGGCCGCGTCCGAGTTCTCCACCGTCACCGCCGAGAACGTGATGAAGTGGGAGAGCCTGGAGCCCACCCGCGGCACCTACAACTGGGGTCCGGCCGACGAGCTGATCGAGTTCGCCCGCAAGAACAACCAGCGGGTCCGGGGCCACGTGCTGGTCTGGCACAACCAGCTGCCGGCGTGGCTGACCAGCGGCGTCGCGGACGGCTCGATCAGCAAGGCCGAGCTGCGCCAGATCCTGCGCAACCACATCACCGCGGTGGTCACCCACTTCAAGGGCAAGATCTGGCAGTGGGACGTGGTGAACGAGGCGGTCAGCGACCCCTGGGACACCCCGTCCACCCTGCACTACAAGGGATTCTGGGCGCAGAACCTCGGGCCCGGCTACCTCGCCGACGCGTTCCGCTGGGCCCGCGCCGCCGACCCGAAGGCGCTGCTGTTCTACAACGACTACAACATCGAGGCGTTCGGCTCCGGCAACCCGGCCGACGACAAGACGCAGTTCGTCTACAACATGGTCCGTGACCTGCGGGCCAAGGGCGTGCCGATCGACGGCGTGGGCGCGCAGGGCCACCTGGGCACCCAGTACGGCAACTTCAGCACGCTCCAGGTGGTCGCGGCCCTGCGCAAGTTCGCCGGGCTCGGGCTGGCCACGGCGCTCACCGAGGTGGACGTGCGCAGCCAGATCACCGACGGGGTGGAGGCCGGCGACTCCGCCGAGATCAACCCGCGCCTGCAGGCGTCCGCGGCGGGCTTCAGCGTGCTGATGCAGGCGTGCCTGGCCGAGCGGCACTGCCTGTCGTTCACGCTCTGGGGCTTCACCGACAAGCACTCCTGGGTGCCCGGCGCGTTCTCCGACCCGCCGGAGGGCCTGGCCACCGTGTACGACGAGAACTACCAGCCCAAGCTCGCCTACCACGAGCTCAAGGCAGACCTGATGTTCTCCGGTCCGCCCTACGTGCTGCCGCGCATCCCGCAGCACCCGCGCCGCTGACTGTCGCGCGCAGGGGCCGGCCTTCGGGCCGGCCCCTGCGTCGCGGTACGCCACGGGATCACGCTCACGCCGCCCGGCGGCGGCCCAGTTCCGACTCCAGCCGTCCGATGAGCGTCTTGCGGGCCTTGCCACGCCGTTCCCGGCGCAGCGCCGCGTCGAGCTGACGGGTGTCGAGGTCGCGCACGAGCTTGACCGCCTCGGTCACCGGCAGCTCGGTCATCTGCTCCGCGGCGGTGGCGTCCCGGCGGGCCCGCTTCGCCGGGCCGGTGTTCGGCACGTACTGGCGGCCGGAGCGCGACGCGCGGCGCTTGCGCGTGTCGGTGTCGCGCCGCTGCTCCTCCGACAGCTCCTTCCACGCCTGTTCGGGCAGGTAACGACGGGTCTCGCCGCCGTTGCGGGCGCGCGTGTCACCGCTGCGGGTCTGCCACTTCTCGCCGCCCCAGCGTTGCAGCGACCGCTGCCGTGCGTCCTTCGGGCCCTCGAATCCCCCGCCGGCCTTCTTGTACTCGTTCGTCAGCAGCTGCGACTTGCGGGCCGACCACTGCCCCGGCCGTCCGCCCTTGTCGGAGGCGCGGATCTCGGCCTTGAGGCGCTCGCGCAGTTCCGGCTCGGTGTACTTCGCCATGACGCAGCGTTACCCGCGCCGGCGGCGGCCATGCCGGTCAGCCGGGTCCCGGCCGGTAGACCAGATCCATCGTGTCGGTGCGGCCGGACCAGTCCAGTCGCAGCCGCCAGCACCCGGCGGCCGGCAGGTCGACGATGGACGGCCCGGGCCCGCCGTCCACCTCGCGGACGACCGGGGCGCCCGTCCCGTCCCGGGTCGCGGTGATCACCAGAGGCGTCCGCGGCGCCGGCTCGGAGCGGCCTTCCTCGGGACGCGCCACCCAGAGGATCTTGTTGTTCGCACCGTCGCCCCGGGCGTGCACGAGCGGGTACGCGAACAGGATCGCCACGATGTCGCCCCGGGCGCCGAAGACGTGCCGCATCCGGGTGTCGCCGGTGAACCCGGCGTCCGCCCAGTCCGGCAACCGGCCGGTCTCCACCCGTTCGGCGCAGGCCGCCGGCGCGGCCGGCTCGGTGGCCGCCGGCGCCGAGGTCACCGGCGCTCCGGCCGGGACCGTGGCCGGACCGGAGCACCCGGCCAGCAGCAGGACCGGCACCAGCAGGACTCTTCTCGCAACGAACATCGCGGCCTCCCCGTCGACGGCTCTCGTCAACAGGACACCGGCCGGGGCCGCCGGGTTCCCGTCGCTCACCGGAGCGAGGCCGCGACGTCCAGCGCCTGCTCACGGGTGAGGTCGCCCTCCAGCCGGTAACTCAGCCCGCCCTGCTCCCAGATGAGCGTGGCCGCGGACAACCGCGCGGTGGCGACCCGTTCCGTGCCCGACCGGTCCACGTACGCCAGCGCGTGCGGACCGCCGACCCAGATCGCGAACTCGCCACCGACCTGGGTGAGCGTCACGTCCGCGCCGAGTGACCGCTTGTGGAACACGATGTCGAGCGAGCCGTCGAAGGCGTCCAGCCGTACCGTGCCGCCCCGGTAGAGCAGGCTGACCACCCGGTGGCCGCCGGCACCGTCCGGGTCGGCCACCAGCACCCGTTCCGGCGCGCCCAGGCGGGACGGCACCCGGATCGGGAAGCGGACCTGGCGTTGCGCCTCGGCGAGGGCGACGTGCCGCTGCGCGGGCAGTGGCGAGGGCGTGCCGGTCGGCGGCGGGGCGGGCGCGGAGTCGATGACCACGCCGGAGAACCGCAGCAGCCCGGTCACCGCGTCGGCGAGCGCGGCCCGGCCCGGCGGCAGCGCCACCACGAGCAGCGCGGCGAGCACGGTGGCCAGCACGTACCGCCGGCGGCGGCGCGGCGCGGGCGCGTCGAGCCGGGCGCGGACCCGCGCGGCGACGTCGGGCGTCCGCGCCGGCTCCAGCCAGCCGGTCAGGTCACGCAGCTCCCGCTCCAGGTCATCCACGGTGCGCCACCTCCCGGTCCAGCAGGGCACGCAGCTTCGCCAGCGCCCGGTGGGTCCGCGACTTCACGGTGCCCCGGGGCAGCCCCAGCACCGTGGCCGTCTCGTCCTCGCCGAGGTCCAGCAGGTAGCGGCAGACGATCGCCTCGCGGTCGCGTACGGGCAGCAGCCGCAGCGCTCCGACCAGCGCGGCCCGGCGCTCGGCCGCCAGCACCGCGTCGAGCCCGTCGTCGGCGCCGCCGGCCACGACCGGTTCCGCCGCCGCCGCGCGCAGCGTCAGCCCGTCGCGCCGGCTGCGCGTCCGGTGCAGGTTCCGGGTCTCGTTGGCGACGATCGCGAGCAGCCAGGACCGGAACGACGCCTCGGCCCGGTAGCGGGACAGTTTCCGGTACGCCTTCACGAACGCCTCCTGGACCACGTCCTCGGCGTCCGGACCGGCGCCCAGCAGCACCGCCGTCCGGTACGCGGACGCGGTGTGCCGGGCGACCAGGGCGTCGTACGCCTCCCGGTCGCCGGCGCGTACGCGGGTGACGAGGTCGTCGTCGTCCAGGGCAGCCTCCGCCGTCGGTCCGCTTCCATGACACCGCCCGGGGCGGCCGGGTTCCATCAGGCGTTTGACCGGTGACCGTGCCGGAAAGAGTGGCGGGATGAGCTGGGCGAGAAGAGCCGTACCCGCAGCCGTCGCCGCCGTCGCCGCGCTGGCGGCGCGGGACCTGCTGCAACGCGACCACGCGCTGCGCCGCAACTTCCCGGTGCTGGGCCGGGCCCGGTACCTGATCGAGTCGATCGGACCGGAGCTGCGGCAGTACATCGTGGCCGGCAACGACGAGGAGCGGCCCTTCACCCGCGACCAGCGACGCTGGGTGTACGCCTCGGCCAAGCAGGAGAACAACTACTTCGGGTTCGGCACCGACAACGACATCGAGCACACCTCCGGCTATCCGATCATCAAGCACCGCACGTTCGGCCGGGCGGTGCCGCCGTCGGCCCCGACCGCCGGGCACGACGTGACGCTGCCCTGCGCCAAGGTGCTCGGCGCGGCGCGCGGCCGGGCGCGGGCGTTCCGCCCCGAGTCGGTGGTGAACGTCTCCGGCATGAGCTTCGGCTCGCTGTCCGCCAACGCGGTGGAGGCGCTCAACCGGGGCGCGGCGCTGGCCGGCTGTCTGCAGAACACCGGCGAGGGCGGGCTGTCGCCGTACCACCGCATGGGCGGTGAGCTGGTCTTCCAGCTCGGCACCGCGTACTTCGGCTGCCGCGACGAGCAGGGCCGGTTCAGCCTGCCGCGGCTCAAGGACCTGGTGGCGTCGGCGCCGGTACGCGCGCTGGAGATCAAGCTCAGCCAGGGCGCCAAGCCGAGCCTCGGCGGCCTGCTGCCGGCGGCGAAGGTCTCCGCCGAGATCGCCGCCACCCGGGGCGTCCCGGCCGGTCAGGACTGCGTCAGCCCGTCCCGGCACGCCGAGTTCTCCGACTGCGACAGCCTGCTCGACTGGGTGGAGCTGCTCGCCGCCGAGACCGGTCTGCCGGTCGGCATCAAGTCCGCCGTCGGCGACCTCGGGTTCTGGGAGGATCTGGCCACGCTGATGCGCGACACCGGGCGCGGCGTGGACTTCGTGACCGTCGACGGGGGCGAGGGCGGCACCGGGGCCGCGCCGCTGATCTTCAGCGACTCGGTCTCGCTGCCGTTCCAGCAGGGCTTCTCCCGGGTCTACCGCACGTTCGCCGAACGCGACCTGCACGAGAAGGTGGTGTTCGTCGGCGCCGGCAAGCTCGGCCTGCCCGACAACGCCGTGGTGGCGTTCGCGCTCGGCGCCGACATGGTCAACGTCGGGCGGGAGGCGATGCTGGCGATCGGCTGCATCCAGGCGCAGAAGTGCCACACCGACACCTGCCCGACCGGCGTCGCCACGCAGAACGCGTGGCTGGCCCGGGGTCTGGACCCGGCCCGCAAGTCGGTGCGGGCCGCGAACTACATCCGTACGCTGCGCCGCGACCTGGTCAAGGTGGCCGAGGCGTGCGGCGTCGAGCATCCCGGGCTGATCGGCACCGACGCGGTGGAGATCCTCGACGGCCGCACCTCGTCGATCCCGCTGGACCGGGCGTTCGGCTACCGGCCGGAGTGGGGGATGCCGTCGGCAGCGGACCGGGCGGAGATCGTGCGGCTGATGACCGCCGAGGCGCCGCAGGGCGGCAGCGCGCCGCCCTCCCCCACCGCCGTCGGCTAGCCGGTTCCCTCGCCGGTGCGGTGCCGCCCCCGGCGGCGCGGCGGGCGCGGGCGGAGCACGATCGGCGCCACCACCAGGACCGCCGCCGCGCCGAGCAGTCCCCAGGGGTGGCGGCTGGTCTCGACCACGAAGGCGACCGGCCGTTCCGGCAGGTCGACGCGGCCGTGGAGTTCGTGTGCCCCGAGCACGGCGACGTCCACCGGCACCGGGATCTCGTACGTCCGGACCTGCCCGGCGCCGATGGTGCCCAGGGGCGGGGCGGCGACGATGGTGTGCGCCCGTCCGGGCCGGCCGAGCAGCAGCGTGAACGGCGGGTCGACCACGTCGGCCGGGCCGGGGTTGCGCAGCGCGACGCGTACGGTGAGCGTCTCGGGCAGCCCGAACCATTCCCGTAGCGGGCGGCGGCCGGCGACGCGCAGCTCGTCGAGGTGCAGTCGCGGCGTGGCGGCCGGCGCGGGCGCCGGGGCGGCGGTCACGCCGCTCAGCGGCAGGGCGGCGGTGACCTGCGCGGCGCCGCTCAGGTCGGCGGCCCGCAGCACACAGGGACAGGCGACCGGCGGCGCCGCCAGCGCGATCGGCGCCGCCGTCGTGCCCGCCGGCACCTGGACGGTGGTGGCCTGCTCGTTGGCGCAGTCGAGCGCGCCCCGGCGGGCGTCGTTACCGCAGACCGTGAGGTGGACCGGGCCGGCCGGCCAGCCGCGCAGCGTGACGGTGACCCGCTGCCCGACAGTCAGCGGGCCGGACGGCACGACGACAGCGGGCCGCGGCGGCGCGGAGGCCGCAGTGGACGACGGCGCGGGCGGGGCGGAGACGGCGGCGCCGTCCGGCGTGGACGGCGGTGCCGGGACCGGCACGGCCAGCGCGAGGATCGCGGCGGCGGCCGGCAGGACCGGGGTCACCGGGCACCGGCCGCCGTGCCGCCCGCCGGGGGTTCGGCCGGTCCCGCGACGGGGGCCCGGGACGCATCCGCCGGCCCGCCGGGAGCGGCCGAGGGCTCGGACACCGACGCCGGCCCGGCGGGTGCAACCGTCGCCGGAGGCTCGGACACCGGCGCCGGCCCGGGCGTGGTGGAGGGCGCGGCCGAGGTGGGGCGGCGTCGACGACGGCGCAGGTGGAGGAGCCAGGCTCCCGCGGCCGCCGGAGCGGCGATCAGCAGCCAGGGCGGCGCCCACACGCTCGCGGTGCGCCGCACCGGGGGCAGCGCGGTGTCGACGGTGGTGGGTGCGAGGTCCACTGTCGCGGTCAGCCGCAGCGCGGGCGGCACCCCGGTGACCCGCTCGGTGACGGTGAACTCGGCGCCGGGCAGCAGCTCCGGCAGGTCGACCGGGCTGGTCCGGGACAGCGTCCAGCCACCCGGGCCGTCGACGACCACCGCGCCGGTGCCGCCGACGCGGACGTTGCCGCTGTTGCGGATCCGGTAGGTGACCGTGAGGTCGGCGCGTCCGATCGGGTTGAGCGGGGTGTCGTAGTCGACGCGTACCGTTTCGACGGTCACGGCGGGGCGGACCTCGCCGGCCACGCGGAGGTAGACCCGGGCGGCGATCCGCTGGTCGAGGCGGACCCGCTGCCCGTCGGCGGTGACGCCGTCCTGGGCGACCGCGGCGATCACGCCACCGGTGTGGTCGCCCGGCGTGGCGTCGCGCGGCACGGTGAGGCGGAACGGGATGTCCGCGCGCCGGCCGGGCTGGACGGTCCAGTTCCGCCGCTCGACGCCGATCCAGGCGCCGACGTCGGTGGCGGCCCGGTCGGAGGGCAGCAGCGCGAAGGCGCCGTCGGTGGTGGTGTACGCGTCGGTGCCGTACACCGCGAAGGTGAGCGGCCGGTCACCGAGGTTGGTCACCCCGACGTGGTCGGTGATCGTGGCGCCCGGCGCCAGGTCGTAGGTGAAGTAGTTGCGCCCGGTCGGCCCGCCGGGCCCGGACGGCTGGACCGCCCAGCGGGCGGCGCCGGGGTCGGCGGACGGCGCCGGCCGGGGGGCCGCCTCGCCGCGCGACGGTGACCCGAGCAGCACCGCGAGCAGCACGGCGGCGAGCGCGGCGCCGATCCGGGCGGCCGGGATGCGGGTGGAGGGCGTGAGGAGGGGCATACCGTGCTCCGCTGCGAGGTGGTCGCCGGGCGGACGCCGCTGGTGGGGCACGGGCGACGTGCCCGCGCCCCACCAGGGCCGACCCGGTCGGTGAATCAGGAGAGGGTCAGGGTGAGCGTGGCGACGTAGTCGCCCGCCGCGGCGGACGCCGGCACACCGAGGTTGAGCTCGGCGCCGCAGGCGAAGACGCCGTTGCTGGTCCCGGCGCCGGCCGTGCACAACGCTCGGGCCTCACCGAGACCGGCGCCGGGAGCGGCCACCGCACCCGGGGTGACGGCGCCGGTGGTGCCGCCCAGCGGGTCGTCCACCACGTTCGCGGTCGGCGCCCAGCCGAGGTAGTTCCCGGCGATGACGCCACCGGCGGCGGAGGTGAAGTCGGAAACCTGTCCGACCAGGCTCCAGCCGGTGCCGGCACCGCGCAGGTCGGCCACCGTGGCGGTGTTCAGCGGCGCCCGGGCGTACTCGCCCTTGCCGACCGGCGGCAGGGCGACGTTCGCGCCGGCCACGCTCAGGCTGAGCGGGCCGCCGGTCACCGTGCTGGTGATCCGCTGCTGGGCCGAGTTCCCACCCGCGCCGGTACGGGTGAAGGTGATCGGCGTGAACGTGTCCTGGCGGCGGTCGGCCGAGCCGCGGGCGGCGAAGGTGATGACGTAGCACTGCACCTCGGTGCAGTCCACCTCGTCGCCGTTGCGGTCGGTGTAGACGGCGCTGATCGGCAGCGTCGTGGTGAAGCTGCCGTCGGCGGCCATCCGGTCCCGGGCGTCGGTCGGCTCGTTGGTCTTGTTGACCCACTTGGTGACCTGGAGGACGCCGGCGTTGGCCCAGTGCTCGTCGACCTTCGGTCCGAACGAGACGTAGATGCCGGCCCCGTTGTTGAAGTCCGGGTCGAAGCCGGTGCCGCGTACGGTGACAGTCGCGCCGGCGGGGTCGAGGCCCTGGGCCGGGTCGACGGTCACCGCCGGGGTCGCTGGCGCGGTGCCGCCTGCCGTGGTGAACGTGAACGACACCGGGTCCAGCGCCTCACCGGCGGCGTAGAAGCCGTTGAACGCGCCGGCTCCCACGCTGGTGAGCGCCGCGGCGAGGTTGCTGCCGGTCACCGTGTTCCCGCTGGTGGCGGGAGCGCCGGTGAGGGTGGCGATGGTGGCCTGCTTCACCGAGACCGGCTCGGTCATCGTGGTGGCCAGGTCGACGTCCGCCTTCAGCGAGGCGGTGCCGCCGGAGACGGCGACAGTCGGGTTGGCCAGCGTGATGGTCAGCAGGTGCGCCGGGTACGAGAACACCACGGTGCCGCCGTACGTGGCGTTCGTCGTACCGGTGGCGGCGTCGTGCGTGCCGCCGGTCGACGGGAACGTGAACGTGCCGTCGGCGTTGACGGTGGCGCCGTTGCTGACAGCGATCGGCGGGTCCCCGTTGCCGGCCTTGACGTAGTTGCGGAAGCTGGCCTTGAAACCCCAGGTCAGGCTGCCGCTGGCGATCTCGGCCTCGGCCGCCGAGGCGGGTCCGGTGCCCACGAGCGCACTCGACACGCCGAGGGCGAGCACCGCCGCCCAGCGCATCGACCGGAGGGCTCCGGCTCTGGATCTGAACATGCTGTTCCTCTCGGGAGGGGAAGCGAAGGCATTAGGTTAGGCAAACCTAAGATGATCGGGTGATCCACGAAGCGTCCCAAGATCTTCAGCCGAACGGACCCCTTGCCACCTGCGCGTTCGCCACTTAGGTTAGCCAAACCTAAGTAACCGCTCGGCCGGCACGTCCGGCCGGACCTGTCGTGTGAGGAGCCCGATGCGAGCACGGCGCCGCACCATCTGGACCACCGTTCTGCTCACCGCCGCCGTCGTCGCCACGCCCGCGCCGGCCCACGCCGGCACCGCCACCGGCAGCGGCGGCCAGAAGCTCACCGTCACCCCGAGCACCGGCCTGAGCCGCTCCGGCGCCACCGTGTCCGTCTCCGGGCGCGGCTACGACGTCGACAAGGGCATCTACGTCGCGTACTGCGTCGACAACGGACCGGGCGTGGCGGCCACCCCGTGCGGCGGCGGCGCCGACACCACCGGCAGCCTCGGCGCCTCGCAGTGGATCTCGTCGAACCCGCCCGCCTACGCCGAGGGCCTGCCCGAGCCGTACGGCCCCGGCGGCTCCTTTTCGGTGACGGTCAAGGTGACCCCCACCATCGGCGACGTCGACTGCACCGTCCGGCGGTGCGCGGTCGTCACCCGCGCCGACCACACCCGGGCCTCCGACCGGTCCCAGGACGTGCGGGTGCCGGTCACGTTCGCCGCCGGCGCCACGAGCGCCCCGCCGAAGGCCGGCCCGGCGCCGAAGGCGACCACGCCCGCCGCCACGCCCCGGACCACCACCGGACAGGACGCGCCGGCCCCGGCCGCCTCCGGCAACCCGCCGGCCGCAGCGGGGGCGGCAGGGGTGACGGGCGCCGCGCCCGGGGCCGGGGCGCCGTCGCAGGCCGCGGCCTCCGACCTCCACGTCACGCGGGTCAGCGACACCTCCGGGGCCGGACGCGGATGGACCGTCGGGGTGGTGGCCGCCGCGCTGGCCCTGGTCGTCCTGCTCGGCCTCGGCCGTTGGCGGCGCCGTCGCGGTGCCGGCCGGTGAGCCGCCCGCACCGGCGACCGGGCCGGGGACCACTCGTCGCGCTGCTCGCGGTGACCCTGGCGGCGACCGGCTGCGCCGCGCCGGGCCGATCGGGTACGCCGTCCGCCGCCGGCTGCGGCCCGGTCACCGCGACAGTGGACGACGCCGACGTCGAGCCGGTCCGCCCGACGCCCACGCCCGCGCTGCCGGCCACCGTACGCTCCGGCGACGGCACGACGGTGACCGTCGACGACGTCAGCCGCATCCTCCCGGTGAACCTGCACGGCTCGATCGCCGAGATCGTCTTCGGCCTCGGCCTGGGCGGCAACGTCATCGGGCGGGACACCTCGACCACGTTCCCCGCCGCCGCGCACCTGCCGGTGGTCACCCCGGGCGGGCACGACCTCTCCGCCGAGGCGGTGCTCGACCTCGACCCCAGCGTCGTGCTCGTCGACGACGGCGTCGGGCCGCCCGAGGTGCTGCGCCAGCTCCGCGCCGCCGGCATCCCGGTCGTGCGGGTACCTGCCGAGCCGACGCTCGACGGCGTACCGGCGCACATCCGCGCGATCGCGGCGGCGCTCGGCGTGCCCGAGGCCGGAGAACGGCTGGTGACCCGCGTGCGGAGCGAGATCGCCGAGGCCCGGCGTACCGCCCCGGCGGGCCGCGCGCCACGGATCGCGTTCCTCTACCTACGCGGCACCGCCGGGGTCTACCTGATCGGCGGCCGGGGCGCCGGGTCCGACGCGATGATCGAGGCGGTCGGCGGCGTCGACGCCGGCAGCGCCGCCGGGCTGTCCAAGTTCCGTCCGCTGACCAGCGAGGGCCTCATCAACGCCGCGCCCGACGTGATCCTGGTGATGAGCGCCGGGCTCGCCTCCGTCGGCGGCGTCGACGGCCTGGTGAAGCTGCCCGGCGTGGCGCAGACGCCGGCCGGGGCGAACCGGCGCGTCGTCGACATGGCCGACGGCACGCTGCTCACCTTCGGCGTCCGCTCCGGCCGGGTCGTCCAGGCCCTGGCCCGCGCCGTCTACTCGTGCGAGGACCCGTCGTGACCACGCTACGGAAGCGGCCCGCACCCGCCGCCCCGGCGCCAGTCACCGGCGCGCCCCGGTCGCCCGGCCGGCGGGGCGCCGTCCTGGTGGCCGGGCTCGGCGCCGCCCTCGTGCTCGTCGCCCTGCTGGCCGCCGGGCGCGGCCAGGTGGCGATCTCCCCCGCCGAGGTGCTCGGCTCCGTGCTGCACCGCCTCGGGCTGGACCTCGGTCCGCTGCCGTCGGCGGCGCAGGGCGAGAACGCGCTCTGGATCGTCCGCTTCCCCCGGGTGCTGCTGGCGGCCGTCGTCGGCGCCGCCCTCGGCTGCGCCGGCGCGGTCATGCAGGGCGTCTTCGGCAACCCGCTCGCCGAGCCCGGCGTCATCGGGGTGTCGGCCGGCGCCGCCGTCGGCGCCGCCCTGGCCATCGTCACCGGCGTCACCGTCCTGGGCGGATGGACCGTGCCGCTCGCCGCCTTCGCCGGCGGCCTCGCCACCACCTATCTGGTGTACGCGCTGGCCCGCTCCGGCGGCCGGACCGAGGTGGTGACGCTGGTGCTGACCGGCGTCGCGGTCAACGCGGTCGCCGGCTCGGTGATCGGGCTGCTCATGTTCGTCACCGACCAGTCCGGCGTGCAGGCCATCGCGTTCTGGAACCTCGGCAGCCTCGCCCAGGCCAGTTGGACGGCCGTCGGTCTCGCCGCGCCGTGCCTGCTCGTCGGCCTCGCCGTCGCCTGCGCCGACGCGCGCCGGCTCGACCTGCTCGCGCTCGGCGAACCCGCCGCCCGGCACCTCGGCGTGAACACCGAACGCCTGCGGCTGCGGCTGATCGTCGTCACCGCGCTGCTCGGCGCCGCCGCTGTCGCGTTCACCGGCATCATCAGCTTCGTCGGACTGGTCGTGCCGCACCTGATCCGGATGGTCGCCGGACCGGGCCACCGGGTGCTGCTGGTCGCCAGCGCGCTCGGCGGGGCCGTCGTGGTGATCGGCGCCGACCTCGCGGCGCGTACCCTCGTCGAACACCAGGAGCTGCCCCTCGGCGTGCTCACCGCGGTCATCGGCGGCCCGGCGTTCTTCTGGCTGCTGCGCCGCACCCGCGACCGGGCCGGAGGCTGGGGATGAGCCTTCCGCGTACACCGCGCCGGTTCGCCGCCGCCCGTCCGCCGCGCCCGGCGCCCGCCGGGCACGTCCGGATCCGGGTGGCCGGGCTGCGCGTCGAACGCGCCGGCCGGACCGTGCTCGACGGGATCGACCTTCAGGTACGCGCCGGCGAGGTGCACGCCCTGGTCGGGCCGAACGGCGCCGGGAAGTCGACGCTGCTCGGCGCGATCAGCGGTGACGTGCCGGCCGCCGCCGGCCGGATCGAGGTCGACGGGCTGCCCCGCGAGTCGTGGAGCCCGGTGGAGCTGGCCTGGCGCCGGGCCGTCCTCGCCCAGCGCAACACGCTCAGCTTCCCGTTCACCGTCGGGGAGGTGGTGCGGATGGGCCGGGCGCCGTGGGCCGGGCGACCCGAGCGGGACCAGGACGAGGCCGTCGTCGCCGACGTGCTCGACCGCTGCGACGTCGCCCGCTTCGCGGCCCGGCCGTACCCCGCGCTGTCCGGCGGCGAGCAGGCCCGCGCCGCGCTGGCCCGGGTCCTGGCGCAGCGGGCCACCACGCTGCTGCTCGACGAGCCGACCGCCGCGCTCGACCTGCGGCACCAGGAACTGGTCATGCACATCGCCCGGGAGCGGGCCCGCGCCGGGGACGCCGTGGTCGTGGTGCTGCACGACCTGACGCTGACCGGGGCGTACGCGGACACCGTGACCCTGCTCGGCGACGGTCGCGTCCGCGCCGCCGGGGCGCCGCGCGACGTGCTGACCGCCCCGCTGCTCAGCGGGGTCTACCGGTACGACATCGACGTCGTCCCCCACCCGCGTGACGGGCTGCCGCTGATCGTGCCCCGACGCGGCCGGCCCGCAAGACCGTCAGCCGACGAGGAGAGATAGCAGATGGATACACAGACGTTCGCGGCCCGGCTGCGCGCCGAGACCCGCGACGCGCACCAGAGCGCCGAGTCCCAGCGGTACGTCTCCGCGCTCACCGCCGGTGAGCTCGACGTGGCCGGCTACACCGCGCTCGTCGTCGCGCACCACGGCATCTACGCGGCGCTGGAGGGCGTCGCGGAGACGATGCGCGAGGACCCGCTGGCCGGCCCGTTCGTCGACGACGCGCTGAACCGGCTGCCCGCGCTCGCCGCCGACCTGCGGTTCCTGCTCGGCCCGCGCTGGCGCGAGGTGATGGAGCCGGTCCCGGCCGCTGTCGCGTACGCCGCGCGGATCACCTCGGCCTGCGCCGGATCGCCCGAGCGGTTCATCGCGCACCACTACATCCGCTATCTCGGCGACCTGTCCGGCGGGCGGCACATCGGGCGCTGCGTGGCCCGGTACTACGGGGTGACCGGCGAGGCCGGGGCGTCGTTCTACCGCTTCCCGCGGATCACCGATCCGAAGTCGTACAAGGACGCCTACCGGGCGAGGCTGGACGCGCTCGCGCTGGACGAGACCGGCCGGGCGGCGCTGCGCGACGAGGTGCTGGTGGCGTACGAGCACAACATCGCGGTCTTCACCGACCTGGGTCGCCTGGTGGCGGCGGGCAGCCGGGAGGGCGCCGCGTGAGCGCCGGTTTCCCGCCGGAGGTGGTCGCCGCCGTCAGCCGGCACATGAACGACGACCACGCCGGGGACGCGCTGCTGATCTGCCGTACGCTCGGCGGCCGGCCGGACGCCACCGCGGCCCGCACCACCGGCCTGGACGCCGACGGCATCGACTTCGCCGTCACCGTCGGCGGCACGGAGGTTCCGGTGCGCGTCCCGTTCGCCCACCGGCTCACCGAACGGGCGCAGATCCGCCGGGAGGTGGTGCGCATGTACCGGGAGGCCTGCGACCGGGCCGGCGTACCGCCCCGCCCGGCCGGCTGAGCGCCGGGACCGTCCGGGCCGCGGAAACCCGGTCGGCCGCCGCGCCGCCGCGGCGTACAGTCCGCCGCATGGCTGTGGACACGAGGCCGGCGGTGCGCGCCGGCCGATTCCGGCTGCTCCCGCTGGGTGTGGTCTTCCTGACCGTCGGTCTGTCCACCGCCGTGGTGCTGCCGTTCCTGTCGCTGTTCCTCGACCGGGAGGTCCACGCCAGTCCGGTACGGGTGACCGTGTTCCTGGTCGTCGCGCCGCTGTCCGGGGTGGTCGCCTCCGCGCTGATCGGCCGGCTGTCGGACCGCCTGCCGATCCGGCGCGCGCTGCTGGTCGGCGCCGCGCTGGCCGGCGTGCTGGGCGCGGGCCTGACCGCGTACGTCCGGGACTACTGGATCCTGCTGGGGCTGACCGCGACCGCCACCGCGCTGGCGAACTCGCTGTTCCCGCAGTCGTTCGCGTACACCCGGGCGCTGTTCGACAGGGACGATCCGGCGCGGGCCGCGTTCGGCGTCAGCCTCATGCGTACCGTGTTCTCGGTCGCCTGGGTGGCCGGGCCGGCGCTGGCCGCGGTGCTGCTCGACGTCGGCGGCTTCCGCCTGGTCTACGGCATGGCCGCCGTCATGTACGCGCTGGCCGCGCTGGTGGCCGCGTTCCGGCTGGAGGAGCTGCCGCTGCCGGCGCGGCCGGTCGCGGCCGATCCGGACGGCGCCACGCCCGGCCCGCGCGGCGCGTCCCGGCTGCGGCTGGCGCTGACGGCGCTCACGTTCGTGCTGCTTCAGTGTCCGCTGACGGTCGGTGTGCAGGCGATGCCGCTGTTCATCGACACCGAACTGCACGACGACCCCTCCCGCGCCGGGCTGGTGCTGGGCCTGTGCGCGGCGCTGGAGATCCCGCTGATCCTCGGGCTGGGCGCGCTGACCGCGCGGGTCCGGCTGCGGCCGCTGATCTTGGTCGGCGGCGGCTGCGGGGTCGCCTACTACGCGGCCGCCGCGCTGGCGCCGAGCGTGCCGTTCCTGCTGTTCGCGCAGCCGGTGAACGCGCTGTTCATCGCCGCGGTGTCCGGCGTCGGGATCGCCTACGTGCAGGATCTGCTGCCGGGCGAGCCGGGCCGGGCCACCACGCTGTTCACCAACACGTTTCCGATCGGCGCGATGCTCGCCGGGCCGCTGCTCGGGCTCTCCGCGCAGGTCGGCTACCGGTGGGCGTACGGCATGAGCACCGCGCTGTGCGCGGCCGGGCTGCTGGTGCTGCTGCTGACCCGGCCGCGGGCCCGGGCCGGACCGGTGCCCGTGGGCGGCTGACCCACGGGCACCGGGATCAGCTCGGGGCGGGCGGCCGGCCGGCGGTGGCCGCGATCAGCAGGGACAACTCCCGGACGAGGTCGTCCATGCTCTGCCCACTGCTCGCCCGCACCAGGCCGAGAGCCAGGTCGGCGAGCAGGTAGAACCCGAGGGTCCGGGCCTGCTCACCGGGGAACGCGGCGAGCAGGTCCTCGGCGCCGGCGAGGTCACCCCGGTGCTTGGCCGCGATCACCCCGGCGGCGCGCTGCACCAGTTCCGCCGCCTCGGGGGTGGGCCCGCTCACCGGATCAGATCTTCGGCGTCGCGGCGCGGGCGGCGTCGAAGCGCGCGATCACGTCCGACCAGTTCACCAGGTTCCACAGCCGGTCCACGTAGTCCGGGCGCACGTTGCGGTACTGCAGGTAGTAGGCGTGCTCCCAGGCGTCGAAGACCAGCAGCGGCGTGGTGCCCTGGCCGACGTTGCCGTGGTGGTCGTAGACCTGCTCGACGATCAGCCGCTGCCCCAGCGGCTCCCAGGCAAGTACGCCCCAGCCGGAGCCCTGCACGCTCTTCGTGGCCGCCGACAGCTGCCCGGCGAACGCGTCGAACGAGCCGAAGTGCTCGTCGATCGCCGCGGCCAGCTCGCCGTCCGGACGGTCACCGCCGTCCGGCGACAGGTTCCCCCAGAAGATCGTGTGCAGCACGTGCCCGGACAGGTTGAACGCGAACGTCTTCTCCAGCCCGACCAGCCGGCCGAAGTCGCCCTTCGCACGCGCCTCCGCGAGCTGCTCCAGGCCGTCGTTGGCGCCCTTGACGTACGCCGCGTGGTGCTTGCTGTGGTGCAGTTCCAGGATCTCGCCGGACATGGCGGGCTCCAGGGCGCCGTAGTCGTAGGGCATGTCGGGCAGGGTGTAGAGCGCCATCGATCCTCCACTTGTTGCTGCATCTTTGCTGTTGCCAACATAGTGCAACAAGGTGGCCGACGGTGCTCCCATCCCGCGCGTCCGGTCAGTGGCGCCGTACCAGCACCACGTGGTCGATCAGCTCGCCGGTCCGGCCGTCCGGGCCGGTGGCGGTACGCCGCGCCGCGCCCAGCCGCTCGGTGTCCCAGCCGTCCGGGTCGAGGCTCATCGCGGCCAGGATCTCCTCCGGTTCGGCGAACCGGTGGTGGCCGGTGTCGGGCCCGGCCCACGGCGGCGGCGCGCCGTGCTCGACGACGAGCAGCCGGCCGCCGGGCGCGACCGCCTCGGCCGCCGGGGGCAGCACCGTCTCCCGGGGCAGGACCAGCGGCGACTGGAAGAACTGCGCGGACACCAGGTCGTACCGGCCGGGCGGGAAGCCCTGGGTGAGGTCGTGCCGGACGGTGGTGATCCGGTCTGCCACCCCGGCCCGCTCGGCCTCCACGGCGAGGCGGTCCAGCGCGACGGACGAGATGTCCACGGCGGTGACCCGCCATCCCTTCGACGCCAGCCACACCGCGTCGCCGCCCTCGCCGGAGCCCAGGTCGAGCACGGTGCCCGGGGGCAGCGCGCCGGCCACCTCGGCCAGGACCGGGTTCACCCGGCCGCTCCAGATCCGGTCCCGCTGGCCGTACCGCTCGTCCCAGAACCGGGCCGGGTCGGTGTCCGCCTCCGGGTGCTCGTGGTGGTGCCCCGTCATGTCCGCCTCCTCGCCGCCGGGCGTCTGCCCGCCCGGGCCCTCGCCATCGTGCGCCGGGGGCCATCGGGCAGCAAGGAACCTTGCCGTTCCGGCAAAGAGGCAGAACCGGACGAGCGGGGTTGGCAGGCGGCCGGACGCCGCGCTACCGTCGGGAGCAGATACCCCGGGGGGTATATCCGATCCGGAAGGAGAACGCCCATGCGCGAGGTCGACCTGACCACGTTCGCCATCGCCCACGCCGACGGGGCGACGGTCATCGACGTCCGGGAGACCGCCGGGAGCCGGCCGTGACCGCCCGGCCGGAGACGACAGCCGCCCCGCGTACCGGCCTGCTGCGCCGCCTGCTCGGGCCCCGCGTCGCCCGGGTCGGCCCGGCGCAGGCGGCGGCGCTGTCCGGCGCGGGCGCGCTGCTGCTCGACGTGCGCGAGCCCGCCGAGTGGCGCGCCGGACACGCCCCCGGCGCCCGCCACATCCCACTCGGCCAGCTCGCGGAGCGGCTGGCCGAGGTGCCGGCGAACCGGCCCGTGGTGACCGTCTGCCGGTCCGGCGCGCGGTCACGGCGGGCGGCCAAGCTGCTCGCCGCGGCGGGCCACGAGGTGCACGACCTGACCGGCGGCATGCGCGCGTGGGCGAGCGCCGGGCTGGCGGTACGAGCCAAGGGCGGCAGGCCGGGCCACATCGCCTGAGCAGACCCGCCACCACCCAGGAGAAGGAGCACGGCCGATGTTGTTCACCCAGTACTACCTCGACTGCCTGTCCCAGGCCTCGTACCTGATCGCCGACGACCGCACCGGCCGGGCCGTGCTCGTCGACCCGCGCCGGGACATCGACGAGTACCTCACCGACGCGAAGGCGCACGGCCTGACGATCGAGGGCGTCGTCAACACCCACTTCCACGCCGACTTCCTCGCCGGGCACCTCGAGGTGGCCGCCGCGACCGGCGCGTGGATCGGCTACGGGCACCGGGCCGAGACCGAGTACCCGAGCCGCAAGCTCACCGACGGCGAACGGATCAGCCTCGGCGACGTGACCCTGGAGATCATGGAGACTCCGGGCCACACACCCGAGTCGATCAGCATCCTCGTCCACGAACACGCCGACGACCCGGTCCCGTACGGCGTGCTGACCGGCGACGCGCTGTTCATCGGCGACGTCGGCCGCCCCGACCTGCTCGCCTCGCTCGGCGTGACCGCCGAGGAACTCGGCCGCATGCTCTACCACAGCGTCCAGCACAAGCTGATGGGCCTACCCGACCAGGTGCGCGTCTTCCCCGCCCACGGCGCGGGCTCGGCCTGCGGCAAGAACCTGTCCACCGAACGGCAGTCCACCATCGGCGAGCAGCGCCGCACCAACTACGCCTGCGCGCCGATGAGCGAGGAGCGCTTCCTCGCCCTGGTCACCGGCGGCCAGCCGGCCGCGCCCGGCTACTTCGCCTTCGACGCGGTGCTCAACCGCAAGGCGCGGGAGCTGTTCGACCACGCCCGGCCGGCCCGCCCGCTCCCCCCGGCCGAGTTCCTGGCCGCCCGGGCCGAAGGCGCCGTCGTGGTCGACGCCCGCGACCCGCAGGAGTACGCCGCCGGGCACCTGCGCGGCGCGCTCAACGTCCCGGCCGACGGCCGGTTCGCCGAGACCGCCGGCAGCGTCGTCGCACCCGACCGGCCGGTGCTCGTGGTGGCCCCGCAGGACCGCGAGGAGGAGATCGTCGTCCGCCTCGCCCGCATCGGCTTCGACCGGGTGATCGGCTACCTCCGCGAACCCGACAACGCCTTCCTGGAGATGACCGCCGAGATGACCCGGGCCAGCCGGGTCACCGCCACCGAGCTGCGCGCGGCCCTCGACGGCCCGGACGCGCCGGTGGTGCTGGACGTCCGCAACGCCGGCGAGCGGGAGCAGGGCGCGGTGGACGGTTCCCGGCACATCCCGCTGGCCGAGCTGACCCACCGCCTCGGCGAGGTGCCCGCCGGCCGTCCCGTCGTCGTGCACTGCGCCGGCGGCTACCGCTCCTCGGTCGCCGCCAGCCTGCTGCGCAACGCCGGTCACGCCGACGTGTCCGACCTCCTCGGCGGCTACGGCGCCTGGCAGGGCCTGCACGCCGCGGCGTGAGGCACGGATCCGGGCCGCCAGGATTAGCACTCCCCTCGCATGGGCAGACATTTGTCATCGGACACGCGATCGAGGGAGCTGACGGCATGGCGAAGGGCGACATCGACACCTACCAGCAGGACGGGCAGTGGAAGAACCGCCCGGAGGGCAACGAGCGCGCGAGCAGCCGCCACGACACCAAGGCGGAGGCGGAGGCGGCCGGCCGGGAGATGGCGGTCGAGCGCGGCGCCGAGCACGTGATCAAGAAGCAGGACGGCACCATCGGCGAGAAGAACACGTACCCCCGCGAGCGCGACCCCCGGGACATTCCGGGCTGAGCCCCGCACGCACGTCACGGCGCCGGACCCGCACGGGTCCGGCGCCGTAGCGCGTACCGGCGGGTAGTGAGTGGCTGGCTAAAAAGTTTTGTTCGGTTCCTACAACGGCTCCCGCTCAGGCTTCGGCCGTTACGACATGGCGCCGTACGCGCGCAGGCGGAAGGGTGAGGCAAGCCGGGGGCATCGTCGCCACCCGGCGCGCCACCGTGGTTCTATCGAAGGGGACGGTCACGTGTTCACCCGTGTCGCCATCGTCAACCGTGGTGAGTCCGCGATGCGGCTCATCCACGCGGTCCGGGAACTGGCCGCGGAGACCGGCAGCCGGATCGAGACCGTCGCGCTGTACACCGACGTCGACCGTACCGCCACCTTCGTCCGCGAGGCGGACGTCGCCTACGACCTGGGCCCCGCGTCCGCCCGCCCGTACCTGGACCTGAAGGCGCTGGAACGCGCGCTGGTGGAGACCGGCGCGGACGCCGCCTGGGTCGGCTGGGGTTTCGTGGCCGAGGACCCGGCGTTCGCCGAGCTGTGCGAGAAGATCGGCGTGACGTTCGTCGGGCCGAGCCCGGACGCCATGCGCAAGCTCGGCGACAAGATCGGCGCGAAGCTGATCGCCGAGGAGGTCGGCGTGCCGGTCGCGCCGTGGAGCCGCGGCGCGGTGGAGAGCCTGGAGGACGCGCTGCGCGCGGCGGCCGACATCGGCTACCCGCTGATGCTGAAGGCCACGGCGGGTGGCGGCGGGCGCGGCATCCGGGTGATCCGCAGCGACGCCGAACTGGCCGACGCCTACGAGCGCACCAGCCAGGAGGCGGCGCGGGCGTTCGGCAGCGGCGTGGTGTTCCTGGAGCGCCTGGTCACCGGCGCCCGGCACGTCGAGGTGCAGGTGATCGCCGACGGCCAGGGCACCGCGTGGGCGCTCGGGGTACGGGACTGCTCGGTGCAGCGGCGCAACCAGAAGGTGATCGAGGAGTCCGCGTCGCCGGTGCTCGCCCCGGAGCAGGCGGCGGAGCTGAAGGCCTCGGCGGAGCGCCTGGCGGTGGCGGTCGGCTACCGGGGCGCGGCCACTGTCGAGTTCCTCTACCACCCGGGCGACCGGCTGTTCGCCTTCCTGGAGGTCAACACGCGCCTTCAGGTCGAGCACCCGATCACCGAGGCGACCACCGGGTTCGACCTGGTCAAGGCGCAGTTGCACGTGGCCGGTGGCGGCCGGCTCACCGGCGAGCCGCCGGTCGAGCGCGGGCACGCGATCGAGGCGCGGCTCAACGCCGAGGACCCGGACCGCGACTTCGCGCCCTCCCCCGGCCGGATCACCCGGCTGGACCTGCCCGCCGGGCCGGGCATCCGGGTCGACACCGGCGTCAGCGAGGGCGACACCATCCCGGCCGACTTCGACTCCATGATCGCCAAGATCATCGCGTACGGCCGGGACCGGGACGAGGCGCTGGGCCGCCTGCGCCGGGCGATGGCGAACACCACAGTGGTCATCGCCGGCGGCGCGACGAACAAGAGCTTCGTGCTCGACCTGCTCGACCAGCCCGAGGTGATCGACGCCAGCGCGGACACCGGCTGGATCGACCGGGTACGCGGAGAGGGCCGCCTGGTCGCGCACCGGCACTCCGCCGTCGCGCTCGCCGCCGCCGCGATCGAGGCCTACGAGGAGGACGAGACCGCCGAGCGGCAGCGGTTGCTGTCCACAGCGGCGGGTGGACGCCCGCAGGTGCAGCACCGCAGCGGCCGGCCGCTGGACCTGAAGCTGCGCGGAGTGACCTACCGGATGCGGGTGGCCCGGGTCGGCGCGCACCGGTTCCGGGTCGGTGTCGAGGCCGGTGGCGACGTGCGCACTGCCGACGTCGAGCTGGACCGCTTCGACCGGCACACCGGCCAGATCGCCGTCAACGGCGCCCGGTTCCGCCTGCTCACCGACACCCACGGCCCGGTGCACCTGGTCGAGGTCGACGGCGTGACGCACCGGATCAGCCGCGACGAGGGCGGCGTGGTGCGCTCCCCCATGCCGGCGCTCGTGGTCGCCACGCCACTTGCGGTCGGCGCGGAGGTCGAGGCCGGCGCGCCGGTGCTGGTGCTGGAGGCGATGAAGATGGAGACGGTGCTGCGCGCGCCGTTCCGGGCCCGCCTCAAGGAGTCGTCGGTTCAGGTCGGCACCCAGGTGGAGGCGGGTGCGCCGCTGCTGCGTCTGGAGCCGCTCGTGGAGGAAGGCGCCGAGGCCGCCGACGGCCCGGCCGGTCCCGCTGTCGAGCTGGACCTGCCGGCGCCTGCGGCGGACGTGCCGGCGCGGTCCCGGGCCGAGCGCGGCCAGGAGGACCTGTGCGCGCTGCTGCTCGGCTACGACGTCGACCCGCACGACGAGCGCCGGGTGCTCGACGACTACCTGGACGCGCGCCGGGCGGCCACCGAGGCCGGGCACCGACCGCTGGCCGAGGAGCTGGAACTGGTCGGCGTCTTCGCCGACCTGGCCGAGCTGAGCCGCAACCGTCCCGGCGACGACGGGCCGGCCGGGCACGTGCACAGCGCCCGCGAGTACTTCCACACCTACCTGCAGAGCCTCGACGTCGAGCGGGCCGGTTCCCCGGACTCGTTCCGGGCCCGCCTCGCCAAGGCGCTCGCCCACTACGGCGTCACCGAGCTGGACCGCTCCCCCGAGCTGGAGGCCGCGGTCTTCCGGATCTTCCTGGCCCTGCAGCGGGCCGCCGCGGACGCCACGGTGATCGCCGCGCTGCTGCGCTCGTGGCTGCGCGAGCCGCCGCCGGACGAGGCGCTGCGCGAGCCCGCCGGCCTCACCCTGGAGCGTCTCGTCGCGGCCACCCAGGTCCGCTTCCCGGTCGTCGCCGACCTGGCGCGCGGCGTGGTGTTCGCCTGGTTCGCCCAGCCGCTGCTGCGCCGCAACCGGGCCCGGGTCTACGCGCGGGTCCGCGCGCACCTGCGGCACCTCGACACGCACCCGGACGCGCCGGACCGCGCCGACCGGGTCGCCGAGATGGTACGCAGCACCGAGCCGCTGGTCCGGCTGCTCGGCCAGCGCCTGGTCCGCGACGACCTGGACAACGCGACGATGCTGGAGGTGCTGACCCGCCGCTACTACGGCAACAAGGCGCTCACCGAGGTCACCACCCGGACCACCGGTGGCTGCACGTTCGTGGTGGCCGGGCGGGACGGTTCGAGCGTCGTGTCGGCGGCGGTACGGTTCGACGCGCTCGGCGACGCGCTGCGCGGACTGGCCGAGGTGGCCGGCGAGCGCGACGCCGTCGACGCGGACGTCTACCTGTCCTGGGAGAACCAGCCCGAGGACTTCGACGCCACCGCCGCCGCGCTGCTCGACGTGCTGAACGCGCACCCGCTGCCGGCGGCGGTACGCCGGATCACCACCACCGTCGCCGGGCGCGGCGGAGCGGTGATGCACCACCACTTCACGTTCCGGCCCGGCGCGGACGGGATGGCCGAGGAGCGCCTGATCCGCGGCCTGCACCCGCACATCGCGCAGCGGATGCAGCTGGAGCGGCTGCGCGAGTTCGACCTGACCCGCCTGCCGTCGCTGGACGAGGAGGTCTACCTGTTCCAGGCGGTGGCCCGGCAGAACCCGTCCGACCAGCGGCTGGTCGCGTTCGCGCAGGTACGCGACCTGACCGGGCTGCGGGAGCAGGACGGCCGCCTGGTGTCGCTGCCCACCACCGAGGACACGGTGGCGGCCTGCATCGACTCGATCCGCCGGGCGCAGTCGCGGCGGCCGTCGAAGTCGCGGTTCCCGACCAACCGGATCGTCATCTACGTGTGGCCGCCCAGCGAGCTGACCCGCGAGGAGATGGAGCTGATCGCCGGCCGGGTACGCCCCACCACGGTGGGCGCGGAGCTGGAGGAGATCCTGTTCATCGCGCGCCAGCGCGACCGCCGTACCGGCGAGCTGACCAAGGTCGGCGTGCGGATCACCTTCGACGTCACCGGGCACGCCCGGCTGGACGTGGGTGAGCCGCCGAGCGAGCCGGTCGAGCCGCTGGACGAGTACCGGCTGAAGGTGCTGCGGGCGGCCAGCCGCAACACCGTCTACCCGTACGAGCTGACCGGGCTGCTGGGCGACTTCGTCGAGCACGACCTGGACGCGGACCACCAGTTGGTGCCGGTGGACCGGCCCAAGGGCCGCAACAGCGCGGCGATCGTGGCCGGCGTGGTCACCACGCCGACGCCCCGCCACCCGCAGGGCGTGACCCGGGTGGTGCTGCTCGGCGATCCGACCAAGTCGCTGGGCGCGCTGTCCGAGCCGGAGTGCCGGCGGGTGATCGCCGCGCTGGACCTGGCGCAGCGGATGGGCGTGCCGCTGGAGTGGTACGCGCTGAGCGCCGGCGCCCGGATCTCGATGACCTCCGGCACCGAGAACATGGACTGGGTGGCCGCGGCGCTGAAGCGGATCGTCGAGTTCACCCAGGACGGCGGCGAGATCAACATCGTGGTCGCGGGCATCAACGTCGGCGCCCAGCCGTACTGGAACGCCGAGGCGACGATGCTCATGCACACCAAGGGCGTGCTGGTCATGACGCCCGACTCAGCGATGGTGCTCACCGGCAAGCAGTCGCTGGACTTCTCCGGCGGCGTGTCCGCCGAGGACAACTTCGGCATCGGCGGCTACGACCGGGTGATGGGCCCGAACGGGCAGGCGCAGTACTGGGCGCCGGACCTGCCGGGCGCGCGGGACGTGCTGATGGCGCACTACGACCACACGTACGTCGTGCCGGGCGAGCACGCGCCGCGCCGGGCCGTCACCATGGACCCGGTGGACCGGGACATCTGCGGCTACCCGCACGCGGTGGCCGGAAGCGACTTCGCCACGGTTGGCGAGATCTTCTCCGCCACCGCGAACCCGGACCGCAAGAAGCCGTTCGACATCCGTACCGTCATGCGGGCCCTCGCCGACCAGGACCATCCGGTGCTGGAGCGGTGGGCGGGCATGGCCGACGCGGAGACCGCTGTGGTGCAGGACGTGCACCTGGGCGGCATCCCGGTGTGCCTGCTCGGCATCGAGTCGCGGTCGGTGCCCCGGCACGGCTTCCCGCCCACCGACGGCCCGGACACCTACACCGCGGGCACGCTGTTCCCGCGCTCGTCGAAGAAGGCCGCGCGGGCGATCAACGCGGCCAGCGGCAACCGGCCGCTGGTCGTGCTGGCGAACCTGTCCGGCTTCGACGGCTCACCCGAGTCGATGCGCAAGCTCCAGCTGGAGTACGGCGCGGAGATCGGCCGGGCGATCGTCAACTTCCGCGGCCCGATCGTGTTCTGCGTGATCTCGCGCTATCACGGCGGCGCGTTCGTGGTCTTCTCCAAGGCGCTCAACCCGGACATGACGGTGCTGGCGATCGAGGGGTCGTTCGCCTCGGTGCTCGGTGGCGCGCCGGCCGCCGCCGTGGTGTTCGCCGGTGAGGTCGCCGCCCGCACCGCGGCCGATTCCCGGGTACGCGAGCTGGAGGGCCGGGTCGCGTCCGCCACCGGTACCGAGCGGGCCACGCTCAGCGCGGAGCTGGACGAGCTGCGCGGGTCGGTGCGGGCGGAGAAGCTGGGCGAGGTGGCCGCCGAGTTCGACCGGGTGCACAGCATCCAGCGGGCGGTCGAGGTCGGCTCGGTCGACGCGGTGATCCGCGCCGCCGAGCTGCGGCCCCGGGTCATCGAGGCGATCGAGGCGCACCTGCGCTGACACGTTCCGCGACGTCACACGGCGGACGGGCCTTCGGGTCCGTCCGCCGTTTCGCGTGCGCCGGTCCTTGACGGTCGTCCGGTGACATGGTGTGCTCAGATGGTAATGGAAACCGTGTTCGTTAGAGCTGCCGGAGGACCCATGTCGCTCACCGTTCCGCCCGCCCTGCTGCACGCCGCCGAGACCGGTCCCGTCGACGAGGAGGCGTTCGTCGCCTGTGTCCGCGACTCCCTGCCGTACGCCTGGGAGACGGTCAGCCGGGTCGCCGCCGACCTGGCCGCGACCGACGCCGAGTTCGCCGACAACGTCGTGCCGCCGCCCGGCGACGCCGAGCGCGGGCAACTGCTGCGCGCGATGGCCAGCGACGCGATCCGCGCCGGGCTGGAGCGGCACTTCGGGATCACGCTGGCGTTCCAGAACTGCCACCGGGTGGCAGCCTTCCGCCCCGGCGCGGCCGGCTCCGAGGCGTACCGCCGGTTCACCTCCAGCCGCGGCCAGTTGCTGAACCAGTCACCGGCGCTGCGCAACTGCTGACCGGCGGTCCGGCGCGGGCGGGTCACCGCCCGCCCGCGGCGGTGGCTCAGGCGGCGCAGCGGTCGCAGGTGCCGAAGATCTCCAGGGTGTGCCCGACGTCGGTGAAACCGTGCTGCGCGGCGACCTGGTCGGCCCACCGCTCCACGGCCGGGCCGGCCACCTCCACCGCACGGCCGCAGCGGCGGCAGACCAGGTGGTGGTGATGGCGGCTCTGGCTGCACCGCCGGTAGAGGTGCTCGCCGCCGGGCAGCCGCGCCGAGTCGATCTCGCCGTTGTCGACGAGCAGCTGCAACGTCCGGTAGACGGTGGTCAGACCCACCTTCGCCTGCCGCTGCACGAGCATCTGGTGCAACTGCTGCGCGCTGTGGAAGCCGTCCAGCTCCCGCAGCAGCGCCAGCACCTCGGCGCGCTGCCGGGTGTTGCGGGTCGCCCCGGTCGTCGCCGTCACCGTCCGCCTCCCTCGTCCGGGCGCCCTCTCCGGCCACGGCCGCGCCCGGCGCGCCACGTGACACCCGGAACCATTATGCCTTCCGGGCGCTCCCCGGTCCCCGGTCGCGGTGAGCCCGGCCGGCATGTGACGCGACCGACTCCCCGGGCCGGAACTATCCGCGGCGCCGCCCCGACCAACGGTACGAACACCGGATCTTCGAGGGGACGACCGCATGCCCAGCACCACCAGCCGACGCTTCCCACGCACGGCGGCCCTGATCGGCGCCGCCGTCCTGGCCGCGTCCGTCGCCGCCTGCGGCTCCGCCGACGCCACGCCCACAACCGCGCCGTCGGCGTCGGCGCCCGCCTCGGCCCCGGCGAGCGCAACGGCGGGTGTGCTGACGATCCGCGACCCGTGGGTGAAGGCCGCCGACAAGGGCATGACCGCCGCGTTCGCCACGCTCGTCAACGACGGCGACGCCGACGTCACGATCACCGGGGTGACCACCGACGTGTCCCGGGCCGAGATCCACGAGATGGCCATGACCGACGGGAAGATGGCGATGCGGCAGAAGCAGGGCGGCGTCGTGGTCGCCGCCGGAGCCCAGGCCGCGCTGGAGCCCGGCGGCGACCATCTCATGCTGATGGACCTGACCCGCCCGGTGCGCCCCGGCGACCAGCTCGACGTCACGCTCACCTTCGCCGACGGGCGCACCCAGACGTTCACCGCGGTGGCCAAGCCGTTCACCGGCGCCCAGGAGACGTACGCGCCCGGACACGGCGCGAGCCCCGCGTCATGACCGGAACCGGCGCGCCCGCGCGCCGGGTCAGCCGGCGCGGCCTGCTCACCGGCGGCGCGGCGGCCGCCGGGGGCGCGCTGGCCGGCGCGGGTGCCCTCGCCGCCCTCCGTTCCCACGGGGTACGCCCCGACGACGCCGTCCCGGTGGCCCAGGTCGGCAGCGCTGTCGAGCCGTTCCACGGCGCGCGCCAGTCCGGTGTCACCACCGAGCCCCAGGCGCACGCCGCGTTCGTCGCGTTCACGCTGCGCCCGGACACAGACCGGGCCGCGCTCGGGCGGATGCTGCGACTGCTCTCCGACGACGCCGCCCGGCTCACCCAGGGTCGCCCGGCGCTGGCCGACACCGAGCCGGAACTGGGCCTGCTGCCGGCCCGGCTGACAGTCACGTTCGGCTTCGGCCCCGGGCTCTACGCCGCCGCCGGGCTCGACGACCGCCGCCCCACGTCGGTGGCCGACCTGCCGGCGTTCCGGATCGACCGGTTGCAGCCCCGCTGGTCCGGCGGCGACCTGCTGCTGCAGATCTGCGCCGACGACCCGCTCACCGTCGCGCACGCCCAACGGGTCCTGACCAAGGACAGCCGCCCGTTCGCCACCGTCCGCTGGGTGCAGCAGGGCTTCCGCCGGGCCGCCGGCGCCGAGCCCGGACGCACCCAGCGCAACCTGTTCGGCCAGCTCGACGGCACCGCCAACCCGAAGCCCGGCGTGTCGGCGGACACCGCCGTCTGGGTGACCGACGGGCCGGACTGGCTCCGCGACTCCACCACCCTGGTGGTGCGCCGGATCAGCATGAACCTGGAGACGTGGGACCTGCTCGGCCGCGCCGACCGGGAACTCGCGGTGGGCCGGCGCCTCGACACCGGCGCGCCGCTGACCGGCGAGGCGGAGCACGACGAGCCCGACTTCGCCGCGCTCGGACCGGACGGGCTCACCGTGATCCCGGACTTCTCGCACCTGACCCGGGCCCGCGTCACCGACGACCGGCAGAAGATCCTGCGCCGGCCCTACAACTACGACGGCGCGCCGACCGCCGAGGGACACGCGGACAGCGGGCTCGTCTTCGCCGCGTACCAGGCCGACATCGCCCGGCAGTTCCTGCCCATCCAGCGGCGGCTGGCCGAACGGGACCTGCTCAACGAGTGGACCACCCCGATCGGCTCCGCCGTGTTCGCCGTACCGCCCGGCTGCCCCGAGGGCGGCTGGATCGGCCAGCAACTGCTCGGCTGACCACGACGCTGACCACGACCAGGAAGGCGCGTCATGCGTACCCGTACCGTCTCCGCACTCCTCGCCGCGCTGTTCACCACGGCGCTGCTGCTGGTCCCGGCCACGCCCGCGGCGGCGCACAACTCGCTGCAGGAGGCCACGCCGGCCCGCGACGCCCGGCTCACCACCGCGCCGACGCAGGTGACGCTGCGGTTCCTGCAGCGACTCAACCCGGCCTTCACCACCATCACGCTGCGCGACTCCACCGACCGTCAGGTGCCCGCGAGCGCGCCCGCCGTGGACGGCGCGACGGGCACGGTGACGATCGAGGAGCCGCTGGCCAACGGCACCTACACCGTCGCCTACCGCGTGGTCTCGCGCGACGGCCACCCGGTCCAGGGCTCGTACCGCTTCACCGTCGCCGACCCGGCCGCTCCCCCGGCGGCCACCCCGTCACCGGCCACTCCCTCGCCGGCCGCCTCCGCGGACGTCTCGGCGGGCGCTGCGGCAGGCGCGGACGCCTCTCCGGCGAGCGCCGACGCTTCGGCCGACGCCGACGAAGGTCTGCCGGTGGGCCTGCTGGTCGGCGGAGCGGTCGCCGCGGTGGCGGCAGCCGGCGTGACCGCGCTACTGCTTCGACGCCGCCGCGCCTCCTGACCCGTCGCCCGCTGACGCGGGTCCGCCCGGCTTCCTGATGAGCGGGAGAGACGTCCCGCCATGCGGACGGCGCATGCGGGGCGGCACCGGGTGTGCCGGAGCCTGCGCGCCTGTGGGACGGCCGGGGGCAGTGCGCCGAAGGGCGGAACGCGGGTCGCGGCGAGGGCGGGTCGGGGCTGGGTTAGGCTGCCGGGAGCGCTGGTTCACCCGGTCGGCGACGGCCGGGTGTCGTAAGAGGGAACCCGGTGGAAGTCCGGGACTGCCCCGCAGCGGTGAGTGGGAACGACAGCCGTCAACAGCACTGGGCCACCGGCCTGGGAAGCGACGGCCGGTAGGCGACCGGCGACCCCGGTCGGGCCCGCGAGTCCGAAGACCTGCCCGCGTCGCGCGTACCACCGGTGCGCGCTGCCGTCGACCTCGCGGGTGGGTCGGGCGGGTGACACGCCGGGCGGGAGCCGTCGGCGTGCCTCGACGTGCAACTCCCCCGTCCGGTCGGCGGTCCGCTTCTGCGAGGACGGAACCGCACCGTGACCGATGCCATCACCCTCACCGGCCGACCACCGTCGGCGTCGCACCTGACCCTGTCGCAGATCATGGACCAGCACCACACCAACCTGATGGGCACGGTGCACGGCGGCCGGATCCTCAACCTGATCGACTCGGTCGCCGGGGTGGTCGCCGCCCGCCACTCCGACGGACCGGCCGTCACCGCCGCCATCGACGAGACGGCCTTCCTGCGCGCTGTCCGCGTCGGTGACGTGGTGCACGTGGACGCCCGGATCACCTGGGCCGGCCGCAGCTCGATGGAGGTGGCCGTGAAGGTCAGCGCGGACCGCTGGGACCGCGCGGTGCCGCCGGTGGACGTGGCGACCGCGCACCTGGTGATGGTGGCCGTGGACGACGAGGGCCAGCCCCGGCCGGTGCCGCCGCTGCTGCCCGGCACCGACGGTGACCGGCGGCGCTACCGGGAGGCGCAGATCCGGCGCGAACACCGGCTGGCGCTGCGCCGGGCGCTGCTCGACGGCGCCGAGGAGGGCTGAGGCGTGCTCGGACTGTCGGCGGCCACGCTCGCGGGATACCTGGCCGCGATCGTGGTGCTCATGCTCACCCCCGGGCCGGACATGATGTTCGTGCTCGCCAACGCCACCCGGTACGGCGCGCGGGCCGGGGCGGTGGCGGCGCTCGGGGTCGCGGCCGGGGAGGCGGTGCACGTCGCCGCCGTGGTGGCCGGACTCGCCACCGTGATCGCCGCGTCCCCGGTGCTGTTCACCGCGATCCGGTGGGCCGGTGCGGCGTACCTGATCGTGCTGGGCCTGCGGGCGCTGCGCGGCACGGGCCGGCCCGGCGTCGCGGCGGACGGGGCGGACGGCGGCGGCGCCGGGCGGGCGTTCCGGCGCGGGCTGCTCACGAACCTGCTCAACCCGAAGATGATCCTGTTCAGCGTGGCGTTCCTGCCGCAGTTCGTCCGGCCCGACGCGGGCCCGGTGGCGGCACAGCTGGTGCTGCTCGGCGCGCTGTTCGTCGCGGTGCAGCTCACCGTGGACCTGGCTCTCGGCTTGGGCGCCGGGCGGTTCGCCCGCCGCTGGGGCGACAGCCGCTGGTCGCGGCGGGTCGACCGGCTCTGCGCTGTCGCCTTCGTCGCGCTCGGTGTCCGGCTGGCCGCCGGCTGACGCTTGCTCGACTCCAGCTCGCCGAGATGGCGGCATCAGGAGGGCTCCGACCCCGCCACCTCGGCGAGCTGGTGAGGATCACGCTCCGGCGCCCGGGGCGGGGCGGCGGGCCGCTCGCGGTCCAGGTGCAGGCGCAGCAGCACCCAGCCCAGCGACACACCGCCGATGAACACGTACGCGGGCTGCGTGCCGAACGTGTCCCAGCAGGTGTGCAGCGTGACGGCGGCGGCGAAGGTGAGCAGGAACGCCGCCAGTCTCCGGCCGCCGGGCGCGGCGGCGAACGTGAACAACGCGGCGGCGGTCAGCCCGGTCCAGGCCAGGTGCGCGGCGGGCGCGGTGAGACCGCGAACCAGCAGCGTCCGCTCGACGGCGCCGAGGTTGCCCTCCGACCCGACGAACGCGGCGAACGCGTACCCCATGGTCTCCAGTGCGGCGAACCCGGCGCCGGAGGCCACGCCGATCACCAGGCCCTGCGCCGGTGACCGGTGCCGCCGCCACAGCAGCAGGATGCCGGCCGGCACGATCAGCTTCGCGGTCTCCTCGGCCAGGCCGACGAGCGCCATCGGCAGGACGCCGAGGCGGTGCAGCGTGCCGTACTCCAGCCAGCCGGCGGCGACCACGCCGACCACGCCGCCGAGGAGCGCGGCGACGCCGACGACGGAGCCGGGGACCGGGCGGCGGGCCGGCCGCCCCTGGGCGAAGGCCAGGAACGTGGCGGGCGCGACGCACGCGCCGAGCACGATCAGCGCTGGTACGAACGTGACGGTGCCGGTGCCGGACAGTGTCTCCAGCACCAGCAGGTGAAGCCCGACGCCGACGAGCAGGACCGCCACCCACGCCCAGCGGCGTCCGGTATTCCCCATACGCCGAGTATCGCGCCCGGCGGCGAGCGCCGGCATCGGGGGTAGGCACTGTGGACAGTGAGATCCATGCGACACGCCCGACACGACATCTGGTGTTGCCCAACCGCCCCCACCGCCATATATGGTGGTGCCGCAGCTGGTTCGGCCGAGCCCTCCGGGGCGGGGCCGAGGCAAGAGGGAACCCGGTGGAAATCCGGGACTGCCCCGCAGCGGTGAGTGGGAACGACAGCCGTCAACAGCACTGGGCCACCGGCCTGGGAAGCGACGGCCGGTAGGCGACCGGCGACCCCGGTCGGGCCCGCGAGTCCGAAGACCTGCCAGCGCGCCGTGCGCCTCCGCGTACGGCGGCCGGAGGTCGCGCGGGACGACCGACGCCAGCAGCCGGGCCGGCCGCGCCGTGCCCGTTGGCGTCTCCCGCCGTCTCCAGACGGTGACAGCGAGGAGAGGTCATGACTGTCGTGCAGGAAAGCCCGCCAGCCACCGGCGGCGGGTCCGAGGCCCGCCGGCCGGCGATGCGGGTACGCAAACGGGACGGCGACACCGAGCCGGTGGACGTCGGCAAGATCGTCCGGGCGGTCGAACGCTGGGTCGCCGACCTGGACGAGGTGGACCCGCTGCGGGTGGCCACCAAGACGATCAGCGGGCTCTACGACGGGGCGACCACCGCCGAGCTGGACCGGCTGTCGATCCAGACCGCGGCGGAGCTGATCGGCGAGGAGCCGCAGTACTCGAAGCTGGCGGCAAGGCTGCTGGCCGCGTACGTGGACAAGGAGGTCCGCGGTCAGGGCGTGGCGAGCTTCAGCCAGTCGATCGCGTACGCGCACGGGCTGGGGCTGATCGGCGACGAGACGGCCGCGTTCGTCGCCCGGCACGCGCGCAAGCTCGACGACGCCGTGGACCCGGACGGCGACAGGCGGTTCGAGTACTTCGGACTGCGCACTGTCGCGGACCGCTACCTGCTGCGGCACCCGCAGTCGCGGCTGGTGGTGGAGACGCCGCAGTACTGGCTGCTGCGGGTGGCCTGCGGACTGTCCCGCACCCCGGGCGAGGCGGTCGGCTTCTACCGGCTGATGTCCAGCCTGGCCTATCTGCCCAGCTCCCCCACGCTGTTCAACTCCGGCACCCGGCACACCCAGATGTCGTCGTGCTTCCTGGTCGACTCGCCGCGCGACGAGCTGGACTCGATCTACGAGCGCTACCACCAGGTGGCGAAGCTGTCGAAGTTCTCCGGCGGCATCGGCATCGCCTGGTCGCGGGTGCGCGGCCGGGGCGCGCTGATCCGGGGCACGAACGGCCGGTCCAACGGCATCGTGCCGTTCCTCAAGACGCTCGACGCCGGGGTGGCCGCGGTCAACCAGGGTGGCCGGCGCAAGGGCGCGGCCTGCGTCTACCTGGAGCCGTGGCACCCGGACGTGGAGGAGTTCCTGGAGCTGCGGGACAACACCGGCGAGGAGTCCCGGCGTACGCACAACCTCAACCTGGCCAACTGGATCCCGGACGAGTTCATGCGCCGGGTCGAGGCCGACGGCGAGTGGTCGCTCGTCGATCCGTCGGACGCCCCGGAGCTGCCCGACCTGTACGGGGAGGCGTTCGACGCCGCGTACCGGGCGGCGGAGAAGAACGCGGTCCGCACGGTACGGGCCCGGGACCTGTACGGGCGGATGATGCGCACGCTCGCGCAGACCGGCAACGGCTGGATGACGTTCAAGGACGCCGCGAACCGGCTGTCCAACCAGACCGGTGAGCCGGGCAACGTGATCCACCTGTCCAACCTGTGCACCGAGATCCTGGAGGTGAACGACGACGCCGAGACGGCGGTGTGCAACCTCGGCTCGGTGAACCTCGGTGCCCACGTCACCGCCGACGGGGTGGACTGGGAGCGGCTGCGCGCCACGGTCCGCACCGCTGTGGTGTTCCTCGACCGGGTGATCGACATCAACTACTACCCGGCCGAGCAGGCGGCTGCGTCGAACCCGCGCTGGCGGCCGGTCGGGCTCGGCCTGATGGGGTTGCAGGACGCGTTCTTCACGCTGCGCCTGCCGTTCGACTCCCCCGAGGCGAAGGAGCTGTCCACCCGCGTGCAGGAGGAGATTTTGCTGACCGCGCTGGAGACCTCCGCCGGGCTGGCCGAGCGGTTCGGGCCGCATCCGGCGTACCCGCAGACCCGGGCCGCGAAGGGTGACCTGCACCCGGACCTGTGGGGCGCGGAGCCGGCGCAGGCCGGACGGTGGGCGGCGCTGCGTGAGCGGATCGCCGCAGGCGGGCTGCGCAACTCGCTGCTGGTGGCGATCGCACCGACCGCCACCATCGCCTCCATCGCCGGCTGCTACGAGTGCGTCGAGCCGCAGGTGTCCAACCTGTTCAAGCGCGAGACGATGTCCGGGGAGTTCCTCCAGGTCAACACGTACCTGGTGCGGGAGCTGAAGGCGCGCGGGCTGTGGACGCCGCAGGTCCGCGACCGGATCAAGCGGGCCGAGGGCTCGGTGCAGGACATCACCGAGCTGCCCGCGCCGGTGCGGGAGCTGTTCCGCACCGCCTGGGAGCTGCCGCAGCGGGCGCTGATCGACCTGGCCGCCGCGCGGGCGCCGTTCGTCGACCAGTCCCAGTCGCTGAACCTGTTCCTGAGCGCGCCGACCATCGGCAAGCTGTCCTCGATGTACCTGTACGCCTGGAAGGCCGGGCTGAAGACCACCTACTACCTGCGTTCCCGTCCCGCCACCCGCATCCAGCAGGCCACCGTCGCCCCGGTGCCCGCCCCGGTGCCCGGCGTGGTCTCCGCCGTGAGCGACGACGAGGCGCTGGCCTGTTCCCTGGAGAACCCCGAGAGCTGCGAGGCATGCCAGTGACCACCACCGCACCGACCCGGCACATGCTGCTCGACCCCGGCATGGACCTGACCCTGCGGCCGATGCGCTACCCGCGCTTCTTCGACCGGTTCAAGGACGCGATCAGGAACACCTGGACGGTCGAGGAGGTGGACCTGCACTCGGACCTCGCCGACCTGGCGAAGCTGTCCCCCGCCGAACGGCACCTGGTGTCGCGGCTGGTGGCGTTCTTCGCCACCGGCGACACGATCGTCGCCAACAACCTGGTGCTCAACCTCTACCAGCACGTCAACTCGCCCGAGGGCCGGCTCTACCTGTCCCGGCAGCTGTTCGAGGAGGCGGTGCACGTCCAGTTCTACCTGAACCTGCTCGACACGTACGTGCCGGACGAGAAGGAGCGCTTCGCCGCGTTCGCCGCGGTGGAGAACATCCCGTCGATCGCCCGCAAGGCCGAGTTCTGCTTCCGGTGGATCGACTCCATCTTCGAGCTGCGCGAGCTGCGGACCCGCGACGACCGGCGGGCGTTCCTGCTCAACCTGATCTGCTTCGCCGCGTGCATCGAGGGCCTGTTCTTCTACGGCGCGTTCGCCTACGTCTACTTCCTGCGGTCCCGGGGCCTGCTCAACGGGCTGGCCTCCGGCACCAACTGGGTGTTCCGGGACGAGTCGATGCACATGGCGTTCGCGTTCGACGTGGTGGAGACCGTACGCGCCGAGGAACCGGACCTGTTCGACGCCGAGATGGAGAAGCAGGTGAAGGAGATGCTGGCCGAGGCGGTGGAGTGCGAGGTGAGCTTCGCCGCGGACCTGCTGGGCCAGGGCGTGCCGGGGATGTCGCTGGCGGACATGCGCGAGTACCTCCAGCACGTGGCCGACCGGCGCCTGGCGGTGCTCGGCATCGCCCCGATGTACGGCAGCGCCAACCCGTTCGCGTTCATGGAGTTGCAGGACGTGCAGGAGCTGTCCAACTTCTTCGAGCGGCGGGTGTCGGCGTACCAGGTCGGCGTGACCGGCAGCGTCACGTTCGACGACGACTTCTGACCGCCGCCCCCGCCCCGGCCGTCACGGCCGGGGCGGGGCCGGGCTCTCGCCGGGCAGCGCCGCCGCCCGCACCCGCCCGATCAACGCCACCACGGCGAGCGCCAGCACGGCCACCACCACGAACGCGGTACGCAGGTCCAGCGCGCCGGCGAGCAGGCCGATCACCGGCGCCGCGAGCAGCGCGCCCGGCCACTGGCCCATCGCCACCACGGAGACGCCCTCGCCGGACGTGAGGCCCGGCTGCTCACCGGCGAAGCCGAGCACCGTCGGGGTCACGCACGCCAGGCCGAACCCGAGCAGTCCGAACCCGGCCATCACCGCCGCCGGATGGGGGTACGCCACCGGCAGCGCCACGCCGGCTGTCGCGACCAGCGCGGACAGCCGGACGAAGCGGATCCGCCCGACCCGGCCGGCCAGCCGGTCGCCGAACAGCCGGGCGACGGTCGCGGCCAGCGAGAGACAGGTGTACGTGGCCGCGGCGAGCACCGCCGTGGCGCCGGCCACCTCGGTCGCGTACAGCGCGCTCCACTGGGCGCCGGCCATCTCGATGAACGAGGCGAGGAAGGCGATCACCGCGAGCAGCAGCAGTTGCGGGGTGAACCGGTCACGCAGCCGGCGCCGCGCCTCGCCGTCCTTGGTCTCCTGGCGGGGCGTGTCGGGCAGCCAGCGGTGCGTGGCGATCAGCAGCGCGCCCAGCAGGACACTGGTGACGGCCATCTGCGCCGACGGCGACATCCCGATCGCCGCGGCCCCGGTGCCGCAGAGGCCGCCGACCAGCATGCCGATGCTGAAGCCCGCGTGGAACGTGGACAGGATGGGCCGCCCGTACCGCTTCTGCACCTCGACCGACTGGGCGTTCATCGGCGTGGCCAGCAGGTTCGCCGCGAAGCCCCAGACCGCGAGGCCGCCGACCAGCGCCACCACAGTGGTGGACGCGGCCAGCAGCGGCGCGTTGAGCAGGATCAGCGCGGCCCCGGCCAGCGCCAGCCGGCGGGTGTTGATCCGGCTGATCAGCACCGCCACCACGACCAGGGAGACCAGCTCCCCCGCGTTCGTGGCGATGTTCGCCAGGCCCCAGCCGGTGTTGCCGACCCCTACCGCGTCCCGCACCTCCGGCACGCGGGCCGACCACCCGCCGATGGCCAGGCCCATGATGACGAAGAGCAGCGCCACCGACCAGCGGGCCCGTACGGCCGAGCGGGGCACCGGCGGCGCGGGCTGCTCCGTCGTGTGCTGGTTCGTCGAGGTGTCCGTCATGGTCGTCGTACCTCTCTGGGATCGGTCCGTCGGAACTCCTACCCGATCGCGTGGTCGAGGAAGCACGCACCGTCAGGAAGGCGTACCCGTTCCGGTGTGGTGCCGGGGTCGGTGACGAGCGCCGAGACCACCGCGACGTAGTCGTCGATCAGCCCGCGTACCAGGTCGTCGCCGAAGACACCCCGGTTGCGGATCACCACGCCGCCGGCCCGGTCGTCGTCCACCACGACGATCGGTGAACCCCGCTTGACCCAGACGGGCAGACATTCGGGCGGCACGTCGGCGGCGACCACCGGCGGCGGGGTGCCGGGCGCGGCCCGGGCGGTGATGTCGACCGGCTCCACCCGCAGATCCGGGTAGTGCAGCACCGGCGACGCCGACGCGGCGGACTGGAACCAGGCGTCGAACAGGTGGTTGTCCGGCCAGGGGCGGATCGCCGCGAAGCCGGGACGGACCGCCCGGGCCAGCCGGTGGTACGCGGTGGCGTGCGCGACGGCCCCGGCCAGCGAGGCGTGCGCGGCGCCGACCACAGCGCTCATCGGCGCGTCCGGCGCAACGTCGACCGGCAGGTAGACGTTGTTGGTGAACTGCCCGACGAGCTGCCGGGACAGCGGGCTCTCCCGGCCCAGCGTGGTGGTGCCCAGCACCACCCGGGACCGGCCCGCCCGCCGCGACAGCAGCACCAGGTACGCGGCGAGCAGCAGCACGTACGGGCTGGTGCGGGCCCGCCGTGCGGCCGGGCGCAGCCGCGCGGTGATCTCGGGCGGGAACGCGAAGCGGGTGGCCACCTCGGCGCTGAGCGCGACGTCCGGCGCCGGCGGCGACGCCGGGAAGAGCTGGTACGGCTCCACCGGCCGCAGCCGGTCCCGCCAGTACGCGGCCCGGGCGGCGGCGTCGACGCCGTTGCCGGACTGCTCCGCCTCCTGGAGCGCGGCGAGCGCGGCCGGGTCCACGCCCAGCGGCGGCTGCGGGTCGGCCGCGCCGAGCCGGGCCGCGTACGCGTGGCACAGGTCCTCCACCACGACGCGGCACGACCAGCCGTCGGAGACCATGTGGAAGAAGCAGAGCGCGAGCACGTGCTCGGTCGCGGAGAGCCGGACCAGCGCGGCCCGCCACAGCGGCGCCCGGCCGGGGTCGAACGCGTCGTTGCGGTGCGCGTACGCGATCTGCTCGACGCGGGCCTGCTGCTCGGCCGGCGGCAGTCCGGACAGGTCGACGTACTCCAGCGGCGACTCCACGTGCGGCAGGATCCGCACCTCGGGCTGCACGCCGATGCGGTCGAACCGCATCCGCAGCGCGTCGTGCCGGTCCACCACGTCCTGCATCGCCTGCCGCAGCACGTCGACCCGCAGCGTGCCGCGCAACCGGCGGAACTCCACCACCACGAGCCGTGAGGCGCCGGGACGGGCCGGGTCGAGCGCGGTCATGAACTCCCACATCATCTGCTGGCCGGGGGCCAGCGGGTACGTCGTCGGCACTGCCACTCCCCCCGTCAGGCCGCCACCGGCGGCGTGGCCACCGGCGCGATCTGCCGGTGGTCCGTCTCGTCCGGCTGGTAGTCCGCCTCGTCCGGCGCGCGGAAGCCGGTGAAGAGCAGGTCGGGACGGCCGAGCCGCAGCGAGGTGACGAACGCGGCCCCGTCGAAGAGCGTCTCGATCGCCGCGCAGGCCGCCGACTCGGCCACCGCGCGCGGTCCCCGGTCGCCGCCGAGCCGGCCGGGCGTCTTCGCGGCGATCACGGCGGCCGCGACGGCCGGCACCGCGAGCAGGCTGCGTCCCCCGCTGCGCCGGGCGGTCAGCAGCCCGGCCAGCGCGGTCACGGCGAGCGTGCTGGCGGTGTTGAGCACGAACCGGCGCCGGTGCGGGTGGGCCAGACAGAGCCACTGCTCGGAGCGCCCGTACGTGGTGAACCGGTAGGCGACCGCGCGGAAGGTGTCGGCGACGCCGGTGTCGTGGGTGACCACGCCGTCCGGGTCGGTGAGCAGCACGTAGCCGGCGTCGGTGAGGAGCAGCCCGAGGTGCAGGTCCTCCCCGCCCAGCGGCATCGGGGAGTCCTCCGGGAACCCGCCGACCGCCTCGAAGACGGCGCGCTTGACGGCCATGTTCGCGCCGGCGCCCCAGGACACGCGCTCGTAGTGCAGCGGCCGGGTCAGGTCGCCGAGCAGCAGGTAGGAGCGGCGCATCACGCGGAAGAACGCGCTGTCGCCGGGCTCGACGATCACCGGGCCGGTGACGCCGGCGACCTCCTCGCCGGAGGCGCGCAGCCGGGCCGCGTACCGGGTGATCAGGTCGGCCGGCACCCGGCAGTCGGAGTCGGTGAACAGCACCAGGTCGTGGCGGGCGTGCCGGACGCCCAGGTTCCGTTTGGCCCCGACGTGCCGGGGCCCGCGTACGTAGCGGGCGCCGTACTCGGCGCAGGCCGCCCGGTGGGCGGCGGCCGCGGCGGGCGCCGAGTCGTCGACGACCACCACCTCCACCGGCTCGGGGCAGTTCGGGGCGGCGTCGCGCAGACTGCGGAGCTGGCGGCGCATCTCCGCCACCCGGTCCTTGACCGGGATGACCACGGAGACGCCGCGCGTGACGGCGCGGGGTTCGGTCGGTTCGCCCACGGGCGATGCGGATCGGCTCATGCCCCGAGGTTCGACCACCGGGGTACAGCGCCGATACACAGCGCCGGCCGTTGCAGCCATCGCACATGTACCGCTGATGTATCGATGGCCATCAAGGTCGAAGGCATGACGACCTCCATCCCCATCGACCGGCGGCTCGCCGTGGACGGCGGCCGGCCGGTCCGCCCGCCGGACCGCCCATGGCCACGCTGGCCGACCCCCGCGCCGGATGCCGCCGCCAACCTGTCCGCGGTGCTGACCGGCGGCCGGTGGGCGATCAGCAGCCCGTCCGTCGGCGACACCGTCCTGTTCGAGCGACGTTTCGCCGCCGACTTCGCCCGCTACGTCGGCACCCGCCACTGCGTGCCGGTCGACCACGGGTCCAGTGCCCTGGTGGTGGCCCTGGAGTCACTCGGCCTCGGCTACGGCGAGACGGTGCTCGTACCGGCGCTGACCTGGACCGCCTCCGCGACCGCCGCGCTGCGCGCCGGCCTGGTCCCGGTGCTCGTCGACGTCGACCGGGACACCGGCTGCGTCGGGCCGGACGACCTCGACCTGTCCGTGGACCCGCGGGCCGTGGTCGCCGTGCACTGGGCCTCCAACATGGCCGACGTGCCGGCGCTCGACGCGGTCACCCGGCCGCGCGGCATCTCCGTCGTGGAGGACTGCGCGCAGGCCCACGGCGCCACCTGGCAGGGCCGCCAGGCCGGCTCGCTCGGCCGGCTCGGCTGCTTCAGCTTCCAGCACGGCAAGGTCCTCACCTGCGGTGAGGGCGGGGCCGTGGTCACCGACGACGACACGCTCGCGCCGGTGCTCGAGGAGCTGCGGGCCGATTCGCGCCGCTACCGGGGCGACCGGACGCCGGCCGGCGAACTGGACCTGGAGGAGAGCGCCGGTGTGCAGGGCGCCAACTTCTGCCTGAGCGAGTTCTCCGCCGCCGTGGCCTGCGCGCAACTGGCCGTCCTGGACGGCCAGCACGACGTGCGCAACCACAACTACCGGCTGCTCGGCGACCTGCTGGACGGTGTCGACGGCGTACGGCTGCTGCAACCGGCGCCGGGGCAGACCCGCATCTCGATCTACGAGGGCACGATCGTCTTCGACGAGCTGCCGGCCGGCCTGGACAACGCCGCCGTGGCCGCCGCGCTCACCGCCGAGCTGGGCCGGCGGTTCTACTGCACCGACGAGCCGCTGCACCGCAGCCGCCTGCTGCAGCCGTGGACGAAGCCGCTGCTCGCGCCGCTGGCCGAACGCTTCGCGGCGATCCACCGGGAGCGCACGTACCCCAACACCGAGTGGTTCGCCGCACACACCGTCCAGACACACCACAGCACCTTCCTCGGCACCGAACAGGACATGGAGGACATCGCCGCCGCCGTCACCAAGGTGCTCACCCGCTGAACCGCGCCGTCCCGGCGCACCCAGAGAAGGAGTCTTCCCGTGACCGTCACCCAACGCGAGACCTCGCACGCCCCGTCCCCCGAAACGGACGCACCCGTCGGCGTGTGGCTCAACGGCGCCCGCGGTTCGGTCGCCACCACGGCGATCACCGGTCTGCTGGCGCTGCGCGCCGGCATGGCCGACTCGACCGGCTGCGTCACCGACACCGGCATGCTGCGCGACGCGCCGCTGGTGAGCTGGACCGACCTGGTGGTCGGCGGGCACGACATCGTCGACACGCCGCTGGAGAAGAAGGCCGAGTCGCTCGTCGACTCCGGTGTCATCCCGGCGCCGGTGCTGGCCGCCGTGCGGGGCAGCCTGCCCGAGGTCGAGCAGAACCTGCGCACCGGCTACGACGCGCGTACCGAGACCGGACCGCTGGCCGAGGTGGTCGACCGGCTGGCCGGCGACATCGAGGAGTTCCGCGCCCGCCACGGGCTGTCCCGGGTCGTCGTCATCAACGTGTCCTCCACCGAGCCGCCGGCCGACCACCGGCCCGAGCACGACGACCTGGACGCGCTGACCCGCGCCCTGGCCGACCCGGACGACAAGGCGCTGCCGGCCAGCTCGGTGGTCGCGTACGCGGCGTTCCGGGCCGGCTGCGGTTTCGTCGACTTCACCCCGTCCACCGGCGCCCGGCTGCCCGCGCTGGAGATGCTGGCGCAGCGGGAGCGGGTGCCGTTCGCCGGCTCCGACGGCAAGACTGGGGAGACGCTGCTGCGTACCGCCCTGGCGCCGATGTTCACCAGCCGCGCCCTGCACGTGCTCTCCTGGGCCGGGGTGAACCTGCTCGGCGGCGGTGACGGGGCGACGCTGGAGGACCCGCGCAACGCCCGCAGCAAGCTCAGCTCGAAGTCGGGCGTGCTGCCCGCGCTGCTCGGTGAGGACGTCACCGCCCCGCTGCACATCGACAACGTGCCGGACCTCGGCGACCACAAGACCGCCTGGGACCACGTCTCGTTCGAGGGCTTCCTCGGCGTCCGGATGTCCATGCAGCTCACCTGGAGCGGGGTGGACTCCACGCTGGCCGCCCCGCTGGTGCTCGACCTGGCCCGGCTGACCGCCGCGGCGCACCGCGCCGGGCACGTCGGCCCGATCGAGGAGCTGGGGTTCTTCTTCAAGGACCCGATCGGCACCGACGAGCACGCGCTGGCCGAGCAGGCGCAGGCGCTCGCCAGCTGGGCCAACGGGCTGGACGGCCGCGGCGACAGCTGACCTTCGTACCGGCCGCCGGCGCGGCGACTCCCGCGCCGGCGGCCCCGCCCCACGTATCCGCATCGAGGAGCCTCCCATGTCCCCACACGTCCCGAACGCGCCGGACCGGCCGAGCACGGATCCGGTGTGGACGCCGATCCTGACCGGTCTGCACGCGACCGCGCTGGACTGTCTCCAGACGAGCTTCGCTCTGCTCGCCGACTACGCGAACGGGTCCGGCAGCCATCTCGCCCTCGGCGCCCGGTACGGGTTCCGCACCCGGGATCAGGACGCTCTGATCTCCGTCGAGGCGACCTCGGACGACCGGGCCGCCGAAGCGGTCGACCTGCTGGGCCTGCGCGTCGAGGGCCGGTGGATGCAGCTCGACGGCCCGCAGGTCCGCCGGCTGTGCGCGCCCGGCCAGCCGCTCTACGTCACCGCCGACGCGTACGACCTGCCGTGGTGTCCCTACCACGGGCACGAGCACATGCGGCACAGCTTCCTCGCCACCGAGGCCGGGCCGGATCAGGTCACAGTGGTCGACGCGTACCACAACGACACCGCCTGGGGCCCCGCGCGGCCCGGCGTGTGGCGGCTGCCCATCGCCGCGTTCGACGCGGCGCTGGCCGGCGGCGCGCACACGCTGGCGGTGACGGCGCACCCGGCGCCGGCGATCGACGTGCCCGCCATGCTCGCCGGCAACGCCGCCCGGGCTCGCCGGGCCCGCCCGGAGATCGCCCGCTACCTGGACCGCACCGGCGCCGCCCTGGACACGGTGGCCGGGCTGCACCGCTTCGTGCTCGACGTCTGGCTGTTGGCCCGCGCCCGCGACCTGCACGAGCGCTGGCTCGCGGCGGTCGCGCCGGAGGCCGCCGCCGCGCTGGCCGGGCAGGCCGCGCGCTGGCAGCAGCTCGCCACGCGCAGCTACGTGGCGCTGCGACGGGCCCAGGCGGGCCGGCCGGCCGCGCCGGAACTGGCGGACGCGCTCGGCGAGCTGATCTCCGACCATCTCGCCGCGCTGGAGTCGATCGCCGAACCGGCCGCCACGCCCGGCCACGACGCCGTGCGGCCCGCGCCGGACCCGGCAGGTGGGGAGGGCGTACGCGCCGCGGTGCTCGGCGCGCTCGGCGAAACCCTGGACCTGGACGGCTCGACGCTGCGCACCACCGACGTGCTCCGGGAGCTTCCCGGCTTCGACTCGTTCCGGCTGGTGGACGTCATCGACCGGGTCGAGCGGCGGCTCGGCGTCGAGGTTCCGGCCACCGCGCTCTCCGCGGCCGACCTGCGCGACGTCGGCTCCCTGTGCGCCATGTTCGGCGCCGCCACCGGAGGTGCCCGATGAGTGCCGAACTGCTGCACGACCTGCTGGACCGCACCGCCGGCGCGCGCCCCGACGCGCCCGCCGCCGGCGACGGGGCCGTCGAGCGCACGTACCGTCAGGTGCGGGCCGACAGTCTGCGCCTGGCCGGCTGGCTGCGCGGGCAGGGCGTCCGGCGCGGCGACCGGGTGCTGGTGGCGCTGCCCGCCGACGCGACGCTGCCGGCGCTGCTGTACGCGGTCGCCCGTACCGGCGCGGTCTTCGTCGTTCTCCGGACGCCGGCCCCCGAGGTCGCCCTCGCCCACGTGCTGGACGACGCCGAACCGGTCCTGGTCCTCACCGACGACCGGGTGCTCACCGGCCTGTGCCTCGCCCGTGGCGTCCCGGCGCGAGGGGCCGCCGCGCTGCGGCGCGCGGCATCCGGCGCGGCCGGCGGCGACGCGCCGGCCGGGCCGGGCCCGCTGGCCGTCGACCCGGTCTGCCTGATCTACACCTCCGGCAGCACCGGCATGCCGAAGGCCGTGGTCTCCACGCACGCCCAGGTCACGTTCGCCGTCCGGGCGATCCAGTCGGAGCTGCGCTACCGGCCCGACGACGTGGTGCACGTCCTGCTGCCGCCGTCGTTCGACTACGGCCTCTACCAGATCTTCCTCAGCACCGTCGCCGGCGCCCGGCTGCGCCTGGGCGACAGCGCGGAGACCGGTGGCCGCCTGCTGGTGAGCCTGGTCGAGTCCGGCGCCACGGTGCTGCCCTGCGTGCCGTCGCTGGCGATCAACCTGCTGCGGCTGCTCGGCCGGGCGGGCGCGCCGCGCCCGCCGCTGCGCCTGCTCACAAACACCGGCGCCGCCATGCCCCCGGAGGTGCTGGCCGGCCTGCGCCGGCTGCTGCCCGGCCTGAGCGTCCAGCTCATGTTCGGCCTCACCGAGTGCAAACGCGCGGCGATCATGCCGCCGGACGCCGACCTGCGCCGGCCCGGCGCCTGCGGGCGGGCGCTACCCGGCACCGAGATCTTCACAGTGGACGCCGAGGGGCGGCGTCAACCACCGGGCGTTCCCGGCGAGCTGGTGGTACGCGGCCCGCACGTGATGGCCGGCTACTGGCGGCGGCCCGAGCTGACCGCCCAGCGGTTCCGCCGCGTACACGGGCTCTTCCCGCAGCTGCACACCGGCGACCACGGCCACGTGGACGACGACGGGTACGTCCACTTCGCCGGCCGGCGCGACGACGTCTACAAGGAGAAGGGCACCCGGGTCAGCGCCACCGAGGTGGAGGCCGCGGCGTACCGGGTCGACGGCGTGGCCGCGGCCGGGGTGCTGCCGCCGGCCGACGGCCACGACGGCGCGACGCTGTTCGTGGTGGCCGCGCTCACCCCCGCCGACGTGCTGCGCCGGCTGCGGGAGCAGCTGGAGGAGATGAAGGTGCCGGCGCGCTGCGTCGTGCTGCCCGACCTGCCGCTCACCGGCAACGGCAAGGTGGACCGGCGGGCGCTGGCCCGGCTGGCGGGTGAGCACGATGGCTGACCTGCCCTTCGACACCCCGGCCTACCGCTACGACCTGGCCCGGGTACGCGCCAGCCACGCCGCCCTGGTCGCCGCGCTGCCCGCGCCGAGCCGGCTGTTCTACTCGCTCAAGGCCAACCCGCACCCGGCACTGGTGGCGGCGCTGCACACCGCCGGCTGCGACGCGGAGATCTGCTCGCCGGGCGAGCTGGCCGCGGCGCTGCGGGCCGGCGTGCCGGGCGAGCGCATGCTCTACACCGGACCGGGCAAGCGCGACGCCGAGGTGACCGAGGCGGTACGCGCCGGTGTCCGCTGGTTCTCCGTCGACTCGCCCGAGGGTCTGGACCAGGCCGACCGGATCGCCGCCGCGCACGGCGTCGAACTGCGCTGCCTGCTGCGGGTCAACGACCGGGTGCCCAACCCGGGTCAGGGGCTCACCATGACCGGCGTCGCGTCCCAGTTCGGCGCCGACGCCGACTGGATCGAGCGGGAACCGCACCGGTTCCGCTCCCGCCCGTCGGCCCCGGTACGCGGGTTCCACCTCTACACCGGCAGCAACGTCGACTCGGTGGACGCGCTGGTGTCCCAGTTCACCGCCGCGGCGCGTACCGCCCGGCGGTTGCGGGACCTGCTCGGCATCGACCTGAACCTGCTCGACCTCGGCGGCGGCTTCGGCGCGCCGTTCGCCCGGCCCGGCCACAACGCGGACCTGACCGGCCTCGCCGACCGGGTCGGCCCGGCCCTGGACGGGCTCTTCCCCGGCTGGCGCGACGGCGCGCCCACGGTGGCCTTCGAGTCGGGACGGTTCCTCACCGCCACCGCCGGCACGCTGCTGACCCGGGTGCTGGACGTCAAGCGGTCGCAGGGCACGCCGGTGGTGGTGCTGGAGTCCGGCATCAACCACCTCGGCGGGATGTCCGGCCTGCGCCGGCTGCCGCCGCTCGTGCCCGCCCTGCACGCCGCTGACGACCGCGACGGCGCGCCACTGGAGGCCGCGATCGTCGCCGGGCCGCTGTGCACGCCGCTGGACACCTGGGCCCGAGCCGCGAGCCTGCCCGACGTACGGCCCGGCGACGTGCTCGCCGTGCCGAACGTCGGGGCGTACGGGCTCTCGGCGAGCCTGCTGGCCTTCCTCGGCCATCCGGCGCCGGTCGAGGTCGTCTGCGACGGCGACCGCGTCGTCGAGACGTCCCGGCTGACCCTGACACGGCACCCGGTCGACGCGCCGGGAGCCACTGACGAACCACGAGAAGAAAGGTGACGTCATGAACACCGAATTCACCGAGCTGCTCCGGCCGTTCCTCAAGTTCGCCGGCCCGGAGGAGATCACCGAGGACGCCCGGCTGCGCGACCTCGGCCTGGACTCCATGCGCGAGATCGAGCTGCTGTTCGCCATCGAGGAGACGTTCGGGGTCGCCGTGCCCGACGACAAGCTGGTCGACTCCACGTTCGCCACCGCCGGCGGGCTGTGGGGCGTGGTCGAGGAGCTGCGCACACCGGTCGGTGGTGGTTCCCGATGACGGCCGTCGCCGGGTACGCCCCGGCCGTCGAGACCGTCGCCGAGATCGCGGCGGAGCACGCCCGGGAGGCCGACGAGACCGCGGCCTTCCCCACCGAGGCGCTGGACGCCATGCGCCGTAGCGGGCTGCTGGGGCTGCTGGTCCCCGAAGCCGAGGGCGGCGCCGGCGGGACGCTGCCGGACCTGGTCGACGTCACGCTGGCACTGGGCCGGGTGGACATGTCGGTGGCGATGGTCTTCGCCATGCACTGCCAGCAGGTCGCCGCGATCACCGCGTACGGCGGGGAGAAGCTGCGCGCCGAGGTGCTGCCGTCGGTGGCCCGGGGCGAGCGGTATCTCGGCTCGGTCACCACCGAGGCCGGCAAGGGCGGTCACCTGCTGACCGCAGAGTCGGCGCTGGAGCACGACGGCGAGATGCTGCGCGTCGACCGGCAGGCCCCGATCGTCACCGGCGGCCCGTACGCGGACGCCTTCCTGATCACCACCCGCGCCCCGGGCGCCGGCTCGGCGGCCCAGGTGGACCTGGTCTACGCCGACCGGGACCAGGTGGAGGTCGAGGTCACCGGCGGGTGGCGTCCGCTGGGCATGCGGGCCACGCACAGCGTCCCGATGCGGCTGCGCGGCGCGGTGCCGCAGTGGCAGGTGATCGGCGAACACGGCGGGTTCCGGGAGATCGCCACCACTGTCTTCGCGCCGCTGGCGCACGTCGGCTGGGCGGCGGCCTGGATCGGGGCGGCGGCCGGCGCGTACGCCCGGGTGCTGCGGCACGCCCGCAGCGAGGCGGGACGGCGGCAGTTCGCCCCCTCCTCCGAGCTGGTGCTGCTGCGGCTGGCCGGGATCCGGGCCCGGCTGGACGCGGCGCACGCGCTGCTGCGGCACACCGTCTCGGTGGTCACCGACGCGCCGGACATGTCGGCGGCGCCGGTGCAACTGCTGCTCAACACGCTGAAGATCCGCGCGGCCGAGGAGTCCTTCGCCGCCGCGCACGAACTGGTCGAGCTGGCGGGCCTGCGCCACGGCTACCTGACCGACTCGCCGCTGGCGCTGGAGCGCACGTTCCGGGATCTGCGCTCGGCCTCGCTGAACTACGCGAACGACCGGCTGCGCCTGGCGAACGGGGCGCTGTCACTGCGCGACCCGGGGGTGCGTCTTGCCTGAGCCGAGGGCGACACCGACGTCGGCCGGGGACCACGCCGCCCCGGCGGGCGCCGCGCTGTCCGGCGTGGACCCCACCGACCCGGGTGCGGTGTGGCGCGCGCTGGGCGCCGCCGGGACCATCGAGGCGCTCTACGCCGACGGCGTCCAGCCCGACCCCCGGCGGCTGTCGGCCCTGCTCACCGAGCTGGACGCCCGGTGCCCGCTCGGCGTGACGCTGTCGGTCTGCGTCCAGGTCGCCACGGTGCTGCCGCTGCTGGCCGGCGCGACCGGGCCGGCCGAGCGCGCGCGACGCGGGATGCTGCGCGGCGAGACCGTGGTGGCGCTGGCCGTCACCGACGCCGCCGGGTCGGGATCGGACCTGCTCGACGCCACGACCCGGGTGAAGCTGGGCGACGACGGCGCCGTCCTGGACGGTGGCAAGGACTGGATCACCAACGCGACGAGCTGCGACGCGGCGCTGGTGCTGGCCCGGCACCGCGAGGCGCGGCACTTCACCAGCTTCTGCTGGGTGCTGGCGCCGGCCGACGCGCCCGGCGTGACAGTCGGATCCGCCGGCCGGGCGTTCGCCGGGTCCGGTGTGGGCCACCTGCGCTTCGCCGGCGTGGCGCTGGCCCCGGACGCCGTACTTGGCCGCCCCGGCCGGGCGCTGGCCGGGTTCGCCCGGCAGGTCGGCGTCGAACGGGTCGCCGGGGCGCTGTGGGCCCGGGCGATGTGCCACCGGATGCTGGCGGGCCTGCGCGACTGGCTGCGGCGCCGGCCGGCCGGGGCGGGCACGCTGTGGGACCGCCCGGCGGTCCGCGAGCGGTACGCCCGGTGCCTGGTCGCCACGCACCAGCTCGACGCGCTGTGCGCGCCGCTGCTGGACGCGCCGGCGGCCGTCCCGTCCGCGGTCACCGGGATGCTGCTCAAGGTCAGCGCCGCCGAGACCGTGGACCGGGTCGCCGCCGAGGCGGTGCGCCTGCGCGGCGCGGACGCGTTCCGCGACGGCGGGGAGGCGCAGCTGCGCACCGAGGCGGCCATGTTCGGCATCGCCGGTGGAGCAACCGGAGCGATGCTCGCCGGCATCGCCGACCACGCCGACGAGCTGGCCGGCGCGGTGACCTGAGGGCGTCCCGCGGTGGCGGCGGGACGCCGATCGACGACAGCACAGCGAAGGGAGCAACGCCGTGAGTCTCTACCAGTGGTTCGAGCGAACCGCGGCACGGGTGCCGGAGGCGGTCGCGCTGGAGGTCGGCGGGGAGCCGGTGACCTACCGCCGGCTGCGCGACCTCGCCGACGGCCTCGCCGGCCGGATCCACACCGAGGTGGGCCGACGCCCGCGCGCGGTCGGCCTGCTGGCCGCCCGCAGCCTGCCCGCGTACGCCGGTTATCTGGCCGCGCTGCGCGCCGGAGCGGTGGTGGTGCCGCTCAACCCGGCCTTCCCACCGGCCCGCACCGCCCGGCTGTGCCGGGACGCGGGGGTGGACGCGCTGGTGGTCGACGACGCCGGCGCCGCGACGGCGGCGCAGGTCGCGGGCGACGTCGTGACCGTACGCCTCGACGGCGCGCCGGGCGTCCCGCCGCCGGCCGCCCCGGTGGCGCCGGACGACGTGGCGTACCTGCTGTTCACCTCCGGCTCGACCGGGCGGCCCAAGGGCGTGCCGATCCGGCACCGCAACGTCGACGCGTTCCTCACGTGCTGCCGGGACCGCTACCCGGTCGGCCCGGGCGACCGGCTGTCGCAGACCTTCGACCTGACCTTCGACCCGTCCGTCTTCGACATGTTCGTCGCCTGGGGCGGCGGCGCCACGCTCGTGGTGCCGCAGCCCGACGAGGTGCTGACGCCGGTGCGGTTCGTCAACGAACGACGGATCACGCACTGGTTCTCGGTGCCCTCGGTGGTCTCGCTGGCCCGCCGGATGCGGATGCTCTCCCCCGGCGCCATGCCGGGTCTGCGGCACAGCCTCTTCGCCGGCGAGGCGCTGACGCTGGAGCAGGCGCGGGCGTGGGCGGCGGCGGCGCCGGGCAGCGTGGTGGAGAACCTCTACGGTCCCACCGAGCTGACCGTGACCTGCACCGGTCACCGGCTGCCTGCGGATCCGGCGGACTGGCCGGCCACCTCGAACGGCACCGTGCCGATCGGTGACGCGCACCCCGGGCTCGACGCGATCCTGCGCGGCGAGGACGGCACCGTCGGCGGTGACGACGGCGAGCTGTGCGTGCACGGGCCGCAGCGGTTCGACGGCTACCTCGACCCGGCCGACGACGAGGACCGGTTCGTCACGTACGCCGGTCGCCGGTACTACCGCACCGGGGACCGGGTCCGCCGCGAGCACGGCACGCTCGTGCACCACGGCCGCCTGGACGACCAGGTGAAGCTGCGCGGCTACCGGATCGAACTCGGCGAGATCGAAATGGTGCTGCGCGGCCATCCGGGGGTGCAGGACGCGGTGGTGCTGGCGTTCGGCGCGGGCGCCGACGTCGCCCTGCGCGCCGTCTACACCGGCGCCGCCGGGATCACCGCCGAGTTGACCCGCCGGTGCGCGGACCGGCTGCCCGGCTACATGGTGCCGGCCCGGATCCACCACGTGGCCGCGCTTCCCACGAACGCCAACGGCAAGACCGACCGGCGCCGGACCGCCGACCTGGTCGGCAGCGCGACGAGAGGAGAACGACGATGACCGGGACAGGAGACGGACACGAGCAGGAAGGGGTGTTCCGTTCGGTGGCCGGGCGGTTCGCCACCGGAGTGGCGGTGGCGACGGCCGTCGGACCCGACGGCCCGGTGGGCATGACGGTCAACTCCTTCACCACCGTGTCGCTGTCGCCCCGGATGCTGCTGGTCTGCCTGCGGCGGGACTGCCGGCTGCTCGGCGCGGTCCGGCGTACCGGGCGCTTCGCGGTGACGGTGCTCGCCGACGACCAGCGCGCGGAGGCGGCCTGGTTCGCCAGCCGGGGACGGCCCAGCGGCGCCGACGGCTTCACCGGTGTCACCTACGACGCGGAGCGGGCGACCGGCTGCCCGCGCCTGACCGACGGGGTGGCGTACTTCGGCTGCGAGGCCGTCTCCGCCGACCCGGCCGGTGACCACGCCGTGCTGATCGGCGCGGTCCGCTCCGCCGGCCTGCTCCGGCCGACCCCACCGCTGCTGTTCGTGGACGGCCACTACGCGCGGGTCGCCGCACCGGCGGAAGCGCAGGTGGCGCGATGAGCATCGGCGCCGCTCCCGGCGACCTGCGCCACCTGAGCCTGCGCGCCGCGCGGGCCGGGGCGGACGCGATCCGCGAGGCACGGAGCCAGGGTTTCCGGACCATGCACAAGGGCGGGGCGGCGCAGGACCCGGTGACCACCGCCGACCACGCCAGCGAACGGGCCATCCTCGACCTGCTCGCCCGCGACCGGCCGCAGGACGCCGTCCTGGCCGAGGAGTCCGGGCTCAGCGCCGGCTGCTCCGGCCTGCGCTGGATCGTCGACCCGCTCGACGGCACGCTGAACTTCAGCCACGGGGCGAGCCGCTACGCGGTGAGCATCGCGGTGGCGACCGGCTGTGACGACGGCGACGGCCAGGTGGTCGCCGCCACCATCCTGCAACCGGCAACCGGCGCCTGCCTGGTGCTCGACGGCGACGGCGCGCTCGACGGCGACGTCCCGGTCACCGTCGACCGGGAGGCCGCGCCGGGGCACGCCTTGGTGGCGTTCGCGGTGCCGAACGCGCCCGGCCCGCGGCGGCGGGCGTACCAGTCGCTCGTCGGCGTCGCGCCCCTCGTCGCGGACCTGCGCAACTCCGGCTCCACGGTCTGCGACCTGGCGGCGGTGGCCCGGGGGGAACTGGACGCGTTCGTCAGCTTCGACCCCGCGCCGTGGGACGTCGCGGCCGGCACCGCGCTGGTCGAGGCCGCCGGTGGGGTGACCCGGCGGTGGCGCCACGACGGGATGGCGGTCCTGGCCACCGGCGCGCCGGCCGTCGTGGCCGCGCTGGCCGGCTGGCTGAGCCCCGACCGTACGGACGACGCCGACGAGAAGAAGGGAACCGACGATGACCGGCAGCGATGAGTTCCGGCTGGCACTTGTGGGGGCGGGCCGGATGGGCCGCCACCACCTGCGGGCCCTGGCCGACCACCGGACGGTCCGGATCCGGCACGTGGTCGACCCGGTTCCGGCGGCACGGGCGGAGGTCGCCGCGGCCGGGCTGCCCGCGTACCCGAGCGTGGCGGACCTGCTCGCGGACGCCACGCCGGACGGTCTCCTGGTGACCGCGCCCACCGGCCGGCACGGCGAGCTGGTCGCGGCCGCCGCCGAGGCCGGGCTGCCGGTGCTGTGCGAGAAGCCGGCCGGGCTCGATCCGGCCGGGGCCGCGCAGGCGGGGCGGGTGGCCGCCGCCGCCGGGATCCCGTTCCAGGTCGCCTACTGGCGGCGGTTCGTCCCGCAGCTGCGCCGGCTGCGCGAGCGGATTGCCGGCGGCGCGCTCGGCGAGGTCCTGTTCGTGGCCGCGTCGCAGTGGGACGGCGAGCCGCCGGCGGCGGCGTTCCGCACCGGCAGCGGCGGGATCTTCGTGGACATGGGCGTGCACGAGTTCGACCAGATCCGGTGGCTGACCGGGCAGGAGATCGACCGGGTCGCCGCGCAGCCCGCCGGTCCGGTCACCGACCCGGCGGTACGCGGCCGGGACGTGGACAGCGCGCAGGCGCTGCTCGGCCTGTCCGGCGGCGGTACCGCGCTGGTCTCGCTCGGCCGGCACCACCGGGGCGGCGACATGGCGACGGTGGAGGTGTTCGGCACCCGGGACCACGAGCGGCTGGCCTTCCTCGACCCGGCCGACGGGGACGCCACCATGTACGCGGCCCTGGCCTGCCAGGCGGAGGACTTCGCCGAGCTGGTCCGCGCGGGCCGGTCGGCGGGCGCCGGGGTGGCGGACGCGGTGGCGGTGCTCGACGCGGCGCACCGGGCGACGGCGCAACTCACCCGGGGTCACGAGATACACACCGATCGGTGACAACTTGCACCATCTGGGATCGAGGTATTCCCCAGCCGAAGGTGGGAATTCCAGCCGTGCACCACACTGTGGACGGTCCTGCGGAGCGGGGGAATACATCGATGCGGTTCAGTGTCCTCGGCCCGCTGGCCCTTCACGTGGACGATCACCCGATCACGCTCACCGGCACCAAGCCCCGCCTTCTGCTCGCCGTGCTGCTGCTGAGCCCGGGGCGCACGGTCGCCACCTCCCGGCTGGTCGACGGCCTGTGGCCGGACGCGCCGCCCGCGTCGGCGGTACGCAACCTGCGGACGTACGTACACCGGCTGCGGCAGGCGCTGGACCGCGGCGGCGACTCGGCCGACCGGCTGGTCCACGACGGCGCCGGCTACCACCTGCGGGTCGACGAGGACGAGCTGGACCTGCTGCGGTTCCGGCGTCTCACCGACGACGCCCGCCGGGCCGCGCGGGGGGACCGGCCGGAGGTCGCCGCCGAGCTGTTCGACCAGGCGGTCGAGCTGTGGGGCGGGCCCCCGCTGGAGGACCTGGCGGATCCGGGCACCGACCTGGGCGCGACCGTCACGGCGCTGCGGGAGCAGCACCGGGAGATCACGACCGAGCTGTTCGACCTGCGCCTGCGCCTGGGGCAACCGGCCCGGGTCATCCCGTCGCTGCGCCGGATGGTGGCCGAGGAGCCGCTCGACGAACGCCGGCAGGCGCAGCTGGTGACCGCGCTGACGCTGGAGGGGCGTGTGGCCGAGGCGCTGGCCGTGTACCAGCAGGCCCGGCGCGGCATCGTCGACGAGCTCGGCGTCGACCCCGGTCCCACCCTCCAGGGCGCCCTCCAGGCCGCGCTGGACGGGGACTCCGCCGAGGTCCGACCACCGTCCGGCTGGCCGGCGGTCCTCGGCGCCGGGCCCGCGGCGCCGCCCGGCCCGCCGCCGAGCCCGCAGGCCCTGCCGATGAAGCCGCCGTCCCTGGTCGGCCGGGACACCACGGCCAGCCAGCTCCGCACCATCGCCGAGGGGATCGCCGACCCGGCCGGCGCCGACGAGCACGCCGGGGTCGTGCTCGTGTCCGGCGCGCCGGGCGTCGGCAAGTCGTCGTTCTCGGTGTCCAGCGGGTACGACCTGGCCGACCTCTTTCCCGACGGTCAGCTCTTCGTCAGCTTCGACAGCAGCGACGAGCCACCCCGCGGCAGCGGCGAACTGATCAGGGAGCTGCTCGTCGAGCTGGGTGTACCGCTGGCCGACGTGTCCGAGGACATCCGGGAGCGTTCCGCCGCGCTGCGGTGCGCGCTCGCCGGCCGACGGCTGCTGCTCATCATCGACGACGTCCACTGCGCGCAGCAGGTGCGCCCGCTGCTGCCCGGCGCGGGCCGCAGCCTGGTGCTGATCAACAGCCGGCAGCGACTGCTGGACCTGGACGTCGGCTGGCGGTTGACGCTCGGCGCGCTCGACCGCGCCGACGCGGTGGAACTGCTGGCCACGATCGCCGGTGAGCGCCGGGTACGTGAGCAACCGGAGGTGTTCGGCCGGATCGCCGCGGCCTGCGACCTGTTGCCACTGGCGCTGCGGATCGTCGGCAGTCGGCTCGTCACCCAGCCCGACGTCGCCCTGCCCGGCTTCGCCGCGCACCTAGAGGACGAGGAGAACCGGCTGTCCGAGCTGGCCGTCGGGGACATCTCGGTGCGCGGCAGCCTCTCGGTCAGCTACCAGGCGCTGGACGTCGACGCCCGCCGGGCGCTGCGCGCGCTGGCCCGCGCCGGCTCGTTCATCACCCCGGCCAGCGCGGTGGAGATCCTGCGCCTGCCCCGGCAGCAGGCCAACCGGATGGTGGAGCACCTGGTCCAGCACAATCTGCTGCTGCCCGTCGACTCGGACGATCCGGGCCAGCACTTCCACCTGCCGGAGCTGCTACGGCTCTTCGCCCGCGAGTGTGTGGACGCGCACGGCCGCCCGTTGCCGGCCACCTGACCCGCCGGCAGCCGGATCGGGGTGTGCGGGTCAGCCGACGCGCACACCCCGATCCGGGTCTCCTCACTTGAGGAAGCGGTCCAGCGCGGCCTCGATGGTGCCGCTGTCCGGCGTCGCGTACGACTTCATCGTCACCTTGTTGTAGGAGATGAAGCTCGGGCAGCGGGCGGCCGGAGCGTTCACCGTGCCGCCGTCACCGACCTTCTCGGCGGTCTTGGCGGCGTGGAACGTCAGCGTGTACCGCGAGGAGATGTAGTCGACGGTGACGACCTTGTCCTCGCTGTTCTTGTACTGGCACTTCTTCGGCGTGCCCTCGCTGCCCTCGACCATCTTGAGGCAGCCGATGACGGACACGGTGGCGAAGTCCGCCGACTTGGCGTAGTACGGCTTGGCCGAGCTGATCGTCCTCTGCGACCAGAACGTCGGCCGGTCCGGGGAGTTGGAGAAGACGTACGCCTTCGAGCCCGCCGGCGCGGTGTACGGGGCGGCGTTGAGGATCGGTCCCCCGTCGCAGACCGCCGACATCTCGCTGGCGTACCGCGCGGTGATCGCGTCGTTGTTGGCGGGTCCGTCCGGCCCGGGCGACTCCGGCCCGTCCGCGCTGGGGGTCGCGGACGGACTGCCGTCCGGCCCGGGGGTGGCGCTGCCGGAGGCGACCGGCTTCGGGTCCTCCTCGTCGCCGTTGAAGGCGACGTAGGCGAGCCCGCCGCCGCAGCAGAGCAGCGTCAGCGTCACCGCACCGGCGGCGAGGCCGACGATCAGCCCCTTGCTCTTGCCGCCGCCGCCCTGGGGCGTGCCGGGCGCGTAGGGCGCGGCCGGCGGCGGGAAGCCGGCCTGCCCCGGGTACGACACCGCGGGCTGCGGCGCCCCGTACGGCGCGCCGGAGGCCGGCTGCGATCCGTAGGGCGCGCCGGAAGCGGGCTGGGCGCCGTACGGTGCGCCGGAGGCCGGCTGGGCGCCGTAGGGCGCGCCCGACGCCGGCTGCGAACCGTAGGGGGCACCTGACGCCGGTGGCGAGCCGTAGGGCGCGCCGGAGGCCGGCTGCGCGCCGTACGGGGCGTTCGGGTCGGGCTGGTTGCCCCACGCTCCGGCGTTCGGGTCCGGATAGCCTCCGTAGGGAGGGTGATTGTCACTCATCTGAGGTTCTTCCACCTGTCGTCCGTGGTTCCGGCGATCAACCACTTCGCAGCGTAATGACGGCCGCAAATCCGGGATCGCCGACGTTCGATCGGTCGCTCACCAGCCGTGCCGGGGTGGCTCCGGTGCGTGCCTCCGCGAATCCGGCCCCGGTCCAGCCACCAGGAGCGACAGTGCCGGGGAGCGTTGCGCCGCAACGAATCGACCCGTCGACGGGCTCCCGGCACCCGACTCCGGGGACGCCGAAAAGTGTGACGCACACAACACCTGAGACCGCGTCGGCAACCCTCCCCCAGGCAGCGCCGGACCACATCCCGGGACACGCTTTAGTGAGCGCTGTCTATATTGACGTGCGCCACAGGCGTGGACAGAATCCCAGCACCACCACCAGGACCCCTCCGGGAGGGCCCCATGAACCGTCCCCGCCTGCCGCTGATGCGGACCGCCACCAGACTCGCCGCGGTCGCCGCCGCCACCGCCGGCGTGCTGCTCGCGGCCACCGCGCCCGCCGTCGCCGCCGCGCCCACCGGGCGGTACGTGGCGCTCGGCGACTCCTACACCTCCGCCCCGCTCGTGCCCACCCAGGTCGACCTGAACTGCCTGCGCTCCAACCGCAACTACCCGTCCCTGGTCGCGGCGTCCGCCGGTTCGTCGTCGTTCACCGACGTGAGCTGCTCCGGGGCCACCACCGAGGACATCCTGTACGGCGGCGACGGCGCGCTGGGCATCGCGCTGCCACCGCAGGTCAACGCGGTCACCGCCGGCACGGCGCTGGTCACGGTCCAGATCGGCGGCAACGACATCGGCTTCTCCGGCATCATCGGCGACTGCGCCGAGGCGAGCGTGAGCAGCCCGCTCGGGTCGCCCTGCAAGGACCGGTTCACCGCCGGCGGCACCGACCAGTTGCGGGCCCGGATCGCCGCCGCCGCGCCGAAGGTGACGGCCGTGCTGCGGGCGGTCCGCCAGGCCGCGCCGAACGCGCGCGTGGTGGTGCTCGGCTATCCGGCGATCCTGCCCGACAGCGGGTACGGCTGCTGGCCGGTGGTGCCGATCGCCTACCAGGACGTGCCGTACCTGCGCGGCGTCCAGAAGGCGCTCAACACGATGCTCGCCGACACCGCGGCGGCGGGCGGGGCCAGCTACGCCGACGTCTACACCCCGTCGATCGGCCGGGACGCGTGCAAGAGCAGCGGCACCCGCTGGGTGGAGGGGCTGGTGCCGCAGAACTCCGCCGCGCCGTTCCACCCGAACGCCCGCGGTGAGCAGGGCATGGCCACCGCCCTGCTGGCGCACCTGAGCTGACCCGGACGCCGTGAGCCGGCCCCGCCGAGGCGGAACCGGCTCACGGCCCGCAGGCTCACACCCGGGTGATACGGACCGCGTCGGCGACCACGTACCCGGTCCCGGCGCTCCAGCGGCTCACCCCGACCTTGTCCCCGGCGCCGGCGGCGAGCGTGAACACGCCGAGCGAGACCCAGCGTCCGCCGCCGGTGCGCTGGTCGACCGCCACCGACCGGTTGCCGGTCGTGGTGGCGACCAGGTACGGGGTGCGGTCGTTGTAGCCGGGGTCGGCCGGGTACCACACCGACACCTCGTAGGCGCCGGTCGCGGGCAGGCTCGCCCGGAACCAGGCCACGTCGCTGGCCGCCACCGGCGTGGCGAAGCGGTAGTCGGCGCCGTGGCGCTGCCCGGAGTACGCGGAGGCGCCCCAGGCCGCGCCCGCGCTGAACCCGCCCGACGTGGCGTTGTCGACCGTGACGCTCCACGACGCGGGCGGGGTGCCGGCCCGTACGTCCAGGTAGTTGCGGTCGATCTTCATGGTCACGCCGCCCCACGTCTCGGTGACGTCCCCGGCGTACTGGTGCAGGCGCTGCTGGTCGGCGTAGCGGTCGTCGGCGCAGTACGTGCCCCCGTCGGTGTCCGCGACGCCGTTCCACCAGGCGATCCAGATCTGGTCCAGGCGCAGGTACCGGGTGTCGTCGTAGGCGGCGCAGACATCGGTGATGCCGGACGAGCCGCTGGAGTACATGCCGGCGAGGTAGCCGCGCGTGTGCAGCCGCTCGACCCAGCCGGAGAGGAAGGAGAGCACGGCGGCCCGGCAGCTCGCGTTCGACGGGTACTGCTCGATGTCGTTGTAGAGCGTGCTGCCCGCGCCGATGCCGAGCGCCGTCGCGGCGGCGGCCGCGCTGTCCGCCGCGGTCCGGCCCTGCCCGCGGGCGGTGGCCGGGTCGGCGGACATCTTCGGCGTACGGGTGCCGCACGGCGCCTGGTAGCCCAGCTCGATCGGGATCAGCCGCCAGCCCTTGCGGGTCTGGTCGGCGACCCAGGTCGCGGTCAGGTTGGGCTGGGCGCACGTGCGGCTGGCGCCGCTGATGTAGACGCCGACCGCGCGGTACGGCGAGGCGGTCAGCCAGGCGTCCATCGCGGCCTGCGACGGCGCGGTGCACGTGTCGAAGCCCTTGCCGGTGAAGGTGCCGGGCTGCGGGCCGACCGCGGCGACAGTGGCGGCGGCCTCGGCCGGGGCGGCCGCGGTGGCCGGGGCCGCGGCCGCGGCCACAACGAGAAGTGTCAGGGCCGTGACGAACGCTCTCATCGGCGCCCCTCCTGTGAAGGATTCCTCGCTCGACGGCGAGACTTGGGCAGGATTTCTACCACGCATCGACGAACGACGACAGATGGCGGTGGCGAAAGTTTTCACAATGGAAACGATCATTGAAGGGTATCGACAGAGCGCCCGACGCCGGGATAGCGTGCCCACACTCACGAGCGTCGATCGATACTGCGCCGTCACCCGAGGAGCGCCATGCCCACGTCACGATCCCCCCGTCTGCGACGCCGAGGTCTGCTCGGCGTACCCGCCCTGGCGGCCGCCGCCCTCGTGGTGGCCGTCCGTCCCGGTACGGCGCACGCCGCGCCGAAGGCCGAGTGCCTCGCCGACCTGCTCCGGGAGCAGTGATGGCCACCATTCCCTGGCTCGTTGACGTGCTGCGGGCCGCCGGCGTGCAGGTGGTGGTCGAGGGCGACTGGCTCAACCGGATGCGCTCCGGCTCGTTCGACCCGATCGGCGTGCTCTGGCACCACACCGCCGCCACGTCCAGCGCCACCAACCCGCACCCGGCGCTGAACATCTGCATCAACGGCCGCTCCGACCTGCCCGGCCCGCTCTGCCAGGCGCTCGTGGACTACCACGGCGTGTTCCACGTGATCTCGGCCGGCCGGTGCAACCACGCCGGCACCAGCGGCGGCAGCGGCCCGATCCCGGCCGGCGACGGCAACACGCTGATGATCGGCTGGGAGATCGACTACAACGGCGTCGACCAGCGGATGACCACCGCCCAGTACAACGCGAGCATCGCGGCCACCGCCGCCGTGCTCAAGCGGCTCGGCCGGGACTCCAGCTACGCCCGGGGGCACCGGGAGACCAGCACCACCGGCAAGATCGACCCGTCCTTCATCGACCTGAACACGATGCGCGCCGACGTGGCCGCCAAGATGGCCGGCGGCGGCACCGGCTGGACGTCGACGGTGGACAACGCCACCGCGGGCCGGTTCACCGCCAGCGCCAACTGGGGCACCTCGACCTACTCCGGGCAGCGCTACGGCGCCGACTACCGGTACGCGGACCCGGTCGCCGCGAGCGACGCCGCCTGGTACAAGTTCAACGTCCCCCGTACCGGCAACTACCGGGTCGACGCGTGGTGGCCGGCGAATGCGGGCTACAACGCGGCCACGCCGTACATCGTCGCCACCACCACCGGCAACCGGACGGTCACCGTCGACCAGCGGGCGACCGGCGGGCAGTGGCGCTCACTCGGCACGTTCACGCTGCCGGCCGGGGACGCCAACCGGGTGGCGGTCAGCCGGTGGAGCTCCGCCGCCGGCCTGGTCATCGCCGACGCGGTCCGGCTGACCGAGGTCTGAATCCGCGGACGCGGCCGGGTGGACATCCCACCCGGCCGCATCCGTCCCGGCAGTCAGCGCAGCGAGCGGAAGGCCGCCCGCATCTCCTGCGCGAACAACTCCGGCTGCTCCCAGGCGGCGAAGTGCCCACCCCGGTCCAGCTGGTTGTAGTGGATCAGGTTCGGGTACGCCCGCTCCGCCCAGCTGCGCGGCGCGAGCAGGATCTCGTCCGGGAACTGGCTCACCGCGGCCGGCACCCGGACGCCCTTCGCGGCGAAGAACGACAGCGCGTTCTGCGCGTACAGCCGGGCCGAGGACACGCCGGTGTTGGTCAGCCAGTAGAGCGTGACGTTGTCCAGGATGTCGTCGCGGCTCAGGCCGCCGGGCCGGCCGGCGAAGGCGGCGCAGATCAGATCCAGGCTGGCTGCGTCGTGGTCGAGCATGAACGTCGCCAGCCCGGCCGGCGAGTCGGCGAGCGCCGTCAGCGTCTCCGGGCGGGTCGTCATGATCAGCGCGTACGCGGAGTGCTTCCAGAAGAAGTCGATCCGCTCGCAGGCGGCCCGCTCCTCGTTCGAGAGCCCGGCCGGCAGCTCCGCGAGGGGGTTGTTCACGCCGGTGATGCCGCGTTGCAGCAGCGCGTCGATGTCCGGCGGCACCACGCACGGCATGTTCGTGTGGATGCCGGCCAGCTCCGGCGGCGCCTGCACGCCGAGCATGTCGGTGATCAGCGCGCCCCAGTCGCCGCCCTGGGCCACGAACCGGGTGTAACCCAGCCGCCGCATCAGCTCGGTCCAGGCGCGGGCGATGTGCTGCGGGTCCCAGCCGGGCCCGTCCGGCTTGCCGGAGAAGCCGTAGCCGGGCATCGACGGGATCACCAGGTGGAACGCGTCCGAGGCGCGGCCGCCGTGCGCGGTCGGGTCGGTGAGCGGGCCGATGATCTTCAGCTGCTCGATCACCGATCCCGGCCACCCGTGAGTGACGATCAGCGGCAGCGCGTCGTCGTGCCGGGACCGGACGTGGATGAAGTGGATGTCCAGGCCGTCGATCTCGGTGACGAAGTTCGGCAGGTCGTTGAGCCGCGCCTCGACCTTGCGCCAGTCGTACTCGGTCGCCCAGTACCGGGCCAGCGCCTGGCTGGTCTCCAGCGGCACACCCTGGGACTGGTCGTCCACCGTCTGGCGCTCTGGCCACCGGGTGGCCGCGAGCCGGGTCCGCAGGTCCTGCAGGTCCGCCTCCGGCACGTCGACGCGGAACTCGCGGATGTCGGCGCCGGTACGCGTCGGCGTCAGGGTCTTGACGGCCACGGGTTGTCCTCCTCGGGTCGGGTCAGGGACCGAACGTGAAGACGTACGCGCGGAGACCGGGCCGCTCGGCGCGCAGGGTGAGCCGGTGCTCCCCCGGCGGCGCGCCGTCGACCAGCCGGATCATGGCCGCCCGGTCGACGACGACCCGGCTGTCCGGGTCCACGTCGGCGCCGCGCGCGTCAGCGGCCGGTTTCCCGTCCAGCAGCACGCGAACCCCGGCCGGTCCCGCCGGTCCGGGGTCGGCCACCAGGTTCACCTCCCCGGCGGTGAACGGCAGGACCAGTTCGGCGTGGCCGCCCGCGACCTCGACGTACTCGCCCTCGACCCGCCAGTCGCCGGTGAGCGCGTACGTGCCGGGCACGCCCCGCTCGGCGCCGAGATAGGTCTCCGGGGTGATCCCCGCGTACGTGGGCTGCCGGCTCGTCACGAACGCTGTCACCTCCGGGGTGACCGGCGGCAGCGCGGTCCCGGGCGCGGCGGACTCGACCAGCCGCCGGATCTCCGTCTCGGTGCGGTCGTAGCCGCCCTCGCCGACCCAGCGGTCGGCCAGCCGCCCGTCGGCGTCGAAGAGGTACCGCGCGGGCCAGGCGTCGTTGCGCAGCGCGCGCCAGAACGTGTAGTCGTCGTCGATCGCGATCGGGTAGGTGAGACCGTGGTCGCGGACCGCCCGGTCGATGTTCTCCGCGAGCCGGCCGAAGGCGAACTCCGGCGCGTGCGCGCCGATCACCGTGAGCCCCAGATCCCGGTAGTCGCGGTGCCACGCCCGCACGTACGGGGCGGTGCGGATCCAGTTCACGCAGGTGTACTCCCAGACGTCGACCAGAACCACGCGCCCGCGCAGCTCCTCCGGCGTCAGCGGCGCGGAGTTCACCCACCGGCGGACGTCGATCGGCGGCAGCCGGGTCGCCACGGCAAGGTCGTCACGCGAAGCACCGGTCATGCGGGACCCCTTCCTCGGCGGACCTTCGGCGGTTACCCGGACGGCACGGCTTCGAACGGCCGCCCGAGGCAGGTGCGCGGGCGTTTGCCCGCCGCCCGGCGGGGTAGGACGCTGCGCCACCCGAGGGCGGGCCGTGCCAGGCGGCGTGGGCGGCCGGGACGTCGCGGAGGGTCGATGACGGCTGGACCAGGGCGGGCGCAGGCCCCGCCGGGCGAGGTGGTGGAGCTGCGGGTGCACGGGGTCTCCGCGGGCGGGGCCGCCGAGGTGCTGGGCCGGCCGCTGGTCCGGCAGGTCGCGGGCGACCGCAGCGCCGGCTTTTACCGTCCCCGTCCGGACCTGGCCGACGGGCGCGGCGCGAGCGGAGTGACGCTGGAGGCGTACCAGTGGAACGACCTGCCGTCCGGCACCGCGCTGCGTACCCTCTCGCTGCTGTTCCTGATGCCCTTCATGCTGCTCAACGTGGCCGTGTGGATGCGGCCGGGGGACGCCGGCGGCGGCGCGGTGGTGCGGGCGCTGTGCCGGGTGCTGGGGTTGAGCCTGACCGCGTTGTACGTGCTCGCCGGGGCCGGGGTCGCGCTGGACCTGGTGGCCTGGCAGTGCCTGTCCGTCCCGGCGTGCGTCGCCGACCGGGAGTGGCTGTCCTGGATGGGCGGGCGGCCGGTCGGGCTGCGGCTGGTGGTGCTGGCGCTGGTCCCGGCGGCCGCGGTGAGCCTGGTCTGGTGGGGCTCCCGGCGACCGGGACGCTCGTTCACCGCGTTCCGGGCGCCGGAGCGGGCGACGGCCGGGCCTCCGCTGAGCACGATCGGCCAGTGGGACACCGAGCCGCTGATGGGCCGGCTGCGTTCGATCCACATCGCGGCGGCCTTCGCCACCCTCGATGGCTGTCTCCTCGCCGCCCGGGCCGCGCAGGGCGTCCCGCCCACGGTGGCGGTGCTGCTGGCGGTCACCGGCGCGGTGCTGCTCGCCTGCCTGGTCCTGGTCTGCGTGCCGCCGCTCGTCGACCGGGCGCCCACCGACCCGCGACGTGACCGGGTCGCCCGGGTGCTGCGCGGCACCGCGATCGGGCTCACCGTCGTGGTGGCCGGGTATCTGCTGTTCGCCCCGGCCCGCTGGCGTGCCGGCGGCGGGCTGCCCGGCTACGGCTCGATCCTGACCTGGCTGCTGGTCACGCACGCGGTACTGCTCGGCGGCCTGGCCGCGGTGCTGATCTGGCACCGCCTACGAGTCCGCGGCCACCAGCCGCCGAACGGGCTCGGCGCGCTCGTGGTCGCCGCGGCGGCGGGCGGGCTCGCGGTGGCGTACTCCGCCGAGCTGGTCCAGCGCACCGCCGACCTGCTGGACCGGGGCGTGTCCCCGGCGGACGACATACCGGGCCCGGCGCACGCGTACACCTGGGCGATCTACGGCTTCTTCCGCGCGCTGCTGGTCACCCTGGTGGTCGCGGCAGTGGTGGCGCTGGTGTCCCGGCGCGGCCGGATGCGGGCCGCCGGGGCGATCGTCGAGCGGGACTTCCCGTCGCCGCCGGCCGAGGCGGCGCCCCGGCTGCGGCAGGTCCGGACGATGATCGTGCGGGCCCGGTTCACCGACCTGCTGGTGCCGCTGGCGGTGCTGTTCGCCGTCATGGCCGGACTGGGCGCGGCGACCACCGCGATGGCGCTGGTCCGTCCCGATCCGGGCGAGACGCTGGAGCACCGCACGCACGTCCCGGCGGAGCTGGTCATGTTCGGCATCGAGGTGGGCGGGGTGGCGATCTCGGCGGCGGTGCTGGCCCTCATCCTCGCCGGGATCTTCGCCTACCGCAGTCCCGGGTTCCGGCACCACGTCGGCGTGCTCTTCGACCTGGCCACGTTCTGGCCCCGGGCGGCACACCCGTTCGCACCGCCCTGCTACGCCGAGCGGGCCGTGCCGGAGCTGGCCCGGCGCATCACGTACCTGGTGCACAGCGGCAACGGGGTGCTGCTGTCCGGCTACAGCCACGGCTCGGTGCTCGTCGCCGCCACCGTCCTGCAGCTACCGGCGGAGGTCAGCGCGCGGGTCGCCCTGCTCACCTACAGCTCGCCGCTGCGCCGGCTCTACGCCCGCCTGTTCCCCGCCTACGTCGGCGGCGAGATGCTGCGCGGGATCGGCGGCCGGATCGGCTGGCGCTGGCGCAACCTGTGGCGGGACACCGACGCGCTGGGCGGATGGATCTTCTCCCCGCACCGCCCGGACGAGCCGGCCCGCGTCACCGGCCCGGAGGCCACTGTGGACCGTCGCCTCCGGGATCCGGATAGCCTGGTCGCCCCGCCCTGGGACAGCGTCCCCCCGCCGATCAAGGGTCACCTCCCGTCGGAGGACGACCCGGCGTACGCCGAGACGGTGCGGGACCTGGCCGGGCGGCTGCGCGCCGCCGAGCCGTGACGCGGGCATGGCTTCACGCGGGCGGGTGCTCCGCCTCGAACCGCTCCCGGGTGAGGAACGCCAGCCTCGCCCGCTTGTCCGGCATGTCGATCTCCTCACCGAGCGTGAAGCCCTCGATGCGCAGGCGGCGCAGCATGGCGTCGTTGCGCACGTCCGGCTCGGCCACCACGCGACGCGCGGCCGGGTCACGCAGCAGGAACCGCATCAGGGCCGGGAAGACCGCGCCGGTCACGCCGCGCGGGTACCGCCGGGGCGGGTCGAGCAGCAGGTGCATCCCCACGTCGCCGGGCTGCACCGGGTAACGCTCGCCGACCGGGTCCGCCTCCGGCTGGTACGTCTGGAACAGCCCGATCGGCTCGCCGTCGAGCCGGATCAGGTACGCGTGGTGGGTCTCCAGCCCGTCGACGAACGCGTAGATGTCGCGTACCTGGTCGACGGTGTGCGAGCCCATGCCCCAGAACCGGTTGCGGGGCCGGATCACCCAGCCGTGCAGCAGGCCGGCGTCCCGCTCGGGGCGGAGCGGCTCCAGCGCCAGCGCGCCGAGGCCGGAAATCGACTCCAGGTGGATCACGTCGTCTCGTCTCCCGTCAGTGGGCCGGCGGGCACCGGGATCAGCGTCCCGGCGGCCCAGTGGGTCAGCTGGTCGGCGAAGTGCGGATCGCCGGGGCGCCCGGACACGCCGAACGGGACGATCCAGCGGCTGGCCGCCCGGTCGGTCAGGTCCCACACGTAGCGGGCCACCGGGCCGCGCCAGCAGGCGTCGGAGACGCCCGGCACGCTGGAGGTGGCCAGCACGCAGTCGGTGTCACCGGCCAGCGCCACCCGCTCCCGCATCGCGGTCACCGCGTCGGTGACCGCCGGGGCGACGCCCAGGTGCACCGGGTGCAGCAGGTGCCGGCTGCCCCACTCACCGGGCGGCGGGCCGGCGGCCACCTCGGCCAACGCCTCGGCCGCCGGTTCCGCGAGGTCGAACCCGGCCGCGAGGTGATCCAGCGCCAGGCCGATCCGCGCCGCCGGGTCGGTCCAGGGGGCGAACAACTCGTCGAACCCGCACGGCTCGTCGAGCGCACGCAACCCCGGGTGTACGCGCAGCCGCCGGGCCAGCGCCGCCCGCCAGGCCGCGTACGCGCCCGCCTCGGCCGACCCGCCCGCCATCGCCCGGTCCCATCGGCGCAGCCGCCGCAGCAGCGCGCGGGCGGGTTCGTCGAGCCGGCCCGGGTCGAGCCGGTCGAGCAGCCGGTACAGCGGGCCGGCCGGGAGCCGGTCGTCGGTGTGCACTGTGGACGCCTCGGCGCCCTCGGCGAGCAGCGCGCGGATCCGGCGCGCCCGGTGCGGCGGGGCGAAATCGACACCGTGCGCTGCGACGTCGTCGCGGCGGTCGTTGGCGCACACCGCCACGCCGTCGACCCGCTCGTCCACCGGCGGCACGTAGTCGCCCCGCCACCGGTAGGCCGGCTCCCAGGCCGGCACCGGCTCCCGGCGGCACCGTTCGTCGCGTACCGGGACCAGGCCGGCGACCAGACGGCGGACGCCGCCCTCGGTGTCGGCGGTGAGCACGCTGTTGACCGGCTCGACCCAGTGGCGCAGCGCGTCGGCGACGTCGGCGGCGCGCCGGGCGCGCAGCAGCGGCAGCAGCGCCTCGAAGCCGAGCCGGGCCTCCACCCGGCTCGGGGCGCGCAGCGCGATGGCCTCGCCGGTGACCCGGTCGTGGTCGATCACCGGCCCGCGCGGCGTCTCGATCACCTCGACCGTCTCCGGGTCGCCGCCGCGGACCTCGATCTCCTCGACGTGACGCGCGACCGGGGTCCAGCCGTCGGCGTCGCGCGCCAGCACCCGGTCGCCGTCGCGGCGCAGCCGCTCGCGGTAGAGGTCCTGGTAGTCGGCCATCGCGTTGGTGACGGCCCAGGCCACGTGCCCGGTGTGGCCGAAGTGCGGCAGGCCCGGCACGCCGGGGAAGGCGAGGCCGACCACGTCGAACTCCGGGCAGGCCAGCCGGACCTGCTGGTAGACGCCGGGCAGTTCGAGCAGCCGGTGCGGGTCGCCGGCGATCAGCGAGCCGCGCCCGGTGGCCGGGTCGGCGGGCAGCACCCAGGCGTTGCTGCCCGACGACGCGGGTCCCTCCACGGCGAACAGTCCGGCCGCATCGGGGCCGAGCGTGCGGGCCACGTGCGCGTGCCAGAGCTTGTTCGGGAAGGTGGAGAACAGCACGTGCTCGACGAGGAACACGCCGAGCGGCGACCAGGGGCGCCAGGGTTCGGGCGCGGCGCCGGTGGCGGCGAACTCGGGTGCGGCGGCGGCGCCCTCGGCGAGTCCGGCGTTGACCCCGTCCACGTACGCCTCGACCCACCGCCGGGTGTCCGGGTCCAGCCGTTCGTAGCAGCGCCGGGCGGTGTCGTCCAGCCGTACGCGGCGGGCGAACCGGTCCCACGCCAGCTCGGACGGTCCGACGTGGGCGGCCAGGCGGCCCTCGGCACGCCATCGTTCGACGCTGATCTGCCACGCCCGGTCGGTCGCGGCGACACGCCCCTGCAGACGGGCCAGCGCGTCGGCGTCACCGGCCCACAGTTGCGGCACGCCCCACTGATCGCGATCGACGCGCGTCACCGTCTCGGCCCGCCTCGGCGCGCCGGGCGGCGGTTCCGTTCCACAGTCAACTTAGGATAACCTCCCCTAACCGAGGGCGACCTTACCGCGACACGCGGCAGGCGCCAACCGGCGGTAGTTCCAGGACAAAGCGCACCGAGTCGCGCTTGCTAGTTAGGCGAGCCTAACCTAACCTGATCGCCGCGGCTGTGGCCGCACGTCCTGTCCGTACGACCGCTGGGAAGTCGCATGAGTTCGATCGGGAGCCCGACCGGCGCCGCGCCCACCGACACCGGCCGCGCCGCCGCCACGGCCCGCGACCACCTGTTCAACGCCGGCTCGCTCGCGCGGTACCGGGACGTGCTGGCGCGCGGCGTCGACCGGGTCGCCCGGCGGGTCGGCGAGGTGGACACGCCGTTCACCGGCGTCACGCCCGACCAGCTGGCGCCGCTCATCGGCGGCATCGACCTCGACCGGCCGCTCGGCGACACCGACGCCGCCCTGGACGAGCTGCACGACGTGTGGCTACGCGACGCGGTGTGGTTCCACCACCCGCGCTACCTGGCCCACCTCAACTGCCCGGTGGTCATCCCGGCGCTGCTCGGCGAGGCGGTGCTCAGCGCGGTGAACTCCTCACTGGACACCTGGGATCAGAGCACCGGAGCCACCCTGATGGAGCGGCGCCTGATCGAGTGGACGGCCGGGCGGATCGGGCTGGGTCCGACCGCCGACGGGGTGTTCACCAGCGGCGGCACCCAGTCGAACCTCCAGGCCATGCTGCTGGCCCGGGAGGAGGCGTACCGCCGGGCGGTGGGTGGCGCGGCCACCCGGCCGGACCGGCCGCAGGTGCTGTCCCGGCTGCGCGTCATCACCTCCGCGGCCGGGCACTTCAGCGTGCAGAAGGCCGCCAAGCTGCTCGGCCTCGCCGCCGACGCGGTGCTCACCGTGCCCACCGACGCGGCCCGCCGGATGCGCGCCGACGAGCTGGCCCGCACGATCGACAGCTGCCACCGCGACGGTCAGGTGGTGATGGCAGTGGTCGCCACCGCCGGCACCACCGACTTCGGCAGCATCGACCCGCTGCCCGAGATCGCCGACATCTGCGCCGACGCGGGCGTCTGGATGCACGTCGACGCCGCGTACGGCTGCGGGCTGCTCGTCTCCCCCACCCGCCGCCACCTGCTCGACGGCATCGAGCGGGCCACCTCGGTGACAGTCGACTACCACAAGTCGTTCTTCCAGCCGGTCAGCTCCAGCGCGCTGCTGGTCCGCGACGGAAGGGCGCTGCGTCACGCCACCTGGCACGCCGACTACCTCAACCCGGCCCGCGCGGTCGAGCAGGGCATCCCGAACCAGGTCGACAAGAGCATCCAGACGACGCGGCGGTTCGACGCCTGCAAGCTCTGGCTGACCCTGCGGATCATGGGGCCGGACGGGGTCGGCGAGCTGTTCGACCAGGTCGTCGACCTCGCGGCGCAGGCGTGGCAGCGGCTCGACGCCGACCCGCGCTTCGAGGTGGCCGCACCGTCGCAGCTGAGCACAGTGGTCTTCCGCTACCGGCCGTCCGGCCTCGCACCCGACCTGGCCGACGAGGCCAACCTGCACGCCCGCGACGCGCTGGCCGCCTCCGGCGCCGCCCTGGTCGCCGGCACCAAGGTCGACGGCGCGCACCACCTGAAGCTCACGCTGCTCAACCCCGAGACCACAGTGGACGACATCGCCCACGTGCTGGACCTCATCGCCGACCACGCCGCCTGGTACGCCCGGACCGCTGCCGCCGAGCTGTCCTGCCCGGTCGGCTGACCCCCCGTCGAGGAGAACGAGAACCCCATGTCGACCCACGACTTCATCGCCGTCGGGCTGGGCCCCTACAACCTCGGCCTGGCCTGCCTCACCGCGCCGATCGACGACCTCGACGGGCTGTTCCTGGAGGCCCGCGACAGCTTCGACTGGCATCCCGGCATGCTGCTCGAATCGACCCGCCTCCAGACGCCGTTCATCGCCGACCTGGTCACGCTCGCGGACCCCACCTCGCCGTACTCGTTCCTGAGCTACCTGAAGGAGACCGGGCGGCTCTACCCGTTCTACATCCGGGAGAGCTTCTTCCCGCTGCGCGCCGAGTACAACGACTACTGCCGCTGGGCCGCCGCCAAGCTGCCGAACCTGCGCTTCCGGCACGCCGTCACCGCCGTCGAGTACGACGCGACCGACGACCGGTACGTGGTGCGCGCCGACACGCCGGACGGGCCGGTCACCCACCGGGCCCGGCACCTCGTGCTCGGCACCGGCACCCCGCCGTACCTGCCGCCGGCCTGCGCCGGGCTGGGCGGTGACATGATCCACAACTCGCGCTACCTGGAACACCGGGAGGCGCTGCGGGCCAAGGACAGCATCACCATCGTCGGCAGCGGCCAGAGCGCCGCCGAGATCTACCACGACCTGCTCGGCGACATCGACACGTACGGCTACCAGCTCACCTGGGTGACCCGCTCGCCCCGGTTCTTCCCGCTGGAGTACACCAAGCTCACGCTGGAGATGACCTCGCCGGACTACGTGGACTACTTCCACGCGCTGCCCGAGCCGACCCGCTACGCGCTGGAGGCCGCGCAGAAGCCGCTGTTCAAGGGCATCAACGCCGACCTGATCAACGACATCTACGACCTGCTGTACGCCAAGAGCCTGCACGGACCGGCGCCCACCCGCCTGCTGACGAACACCGAACTGGTCGAGGCGGCGTACGCCGACGGCCGCTACCGCCTCGGGCTGCGCCACACCGAGCAGGACCGCGCGTTCACGCTGGACACCGCAGGACTGGTGCTGGCCACCGGCTACCACTACCGGGTGCCGGAGTTCCTCGCGCCGGTACGCGACCGGCTGCGCTTCGACGCGCACGGCCGCTTCGACGTGGCCCGCAACTACAGCGTCGACCACACCGGCCGCCGGGTGTTCCTGCAGAACGGGGGCACGCACACGCACAGCATCACCTCGCCGGACCTGGGCATGGGCCCGTACCGCAACTCGTGGCTGATCCGGGAGATGACCGGCCGCGAGCACTACCCGGTGGAGAAGAGCATCGCCTTCCAGGAGTTCGGAGCGCCGGCGTGAGCGCGTTCACCCGCGTCGACGACGCGCTGGGCGAGTTCACGCTGCGCCCGCTGGACCCGGACGCCGACGCCGCGCTGCTGCACCGCTGGGTCACCCATCCCAAGTCCGCGTTCTGGCTGATGCAGGACGCCGACGTGGCCGCGGTCGCCGCCGAGTACCGGCGCATCGCCGACCACCCGCACCACGACGCGTACCTCGGGTCGTGGCGCGGCACCCCGGCGTTCCTGGCCGAACGGTACGACCCGGCGCACGTCGAGCTGGTCGGCCTGTACGACCCGGAGCCCGGCGACGTGGGCATGCACTTCCTCTGCGCACCCGCCGACACGCCGGTGCACGGCTTCACCCGCGCCGTCATCACCACGGTGATGGCCTGGCTGTTCGCCGACCCGGCGACCCGCCGCGTGGTGGTGGAACCGGACGTGCGCAACACCGCCGTGCACGCGCTCAACGCGGCCGTCGGCTTCACCGTCGTCGGCCCGATCCGCAAGCCCGAGAAGGAGGCGCTGCTCAGCGTCTGCACCCGGGACCAGTTCCGGGCCGCCACCGGCGCGCCCGCAGGCGAGGAAGGGGCACCGGCGTGAACGCCAGCGCAGCAGTGGACCACCTGACCCCCGAGGCGTGGGCGACCGCCAACCGGCTGCTGGTGCGCAAGGCGCTCGCCGAGTTCGCCCACGAGCGCCTGATCACCCCCGAGCCCACCGGCCCCGGGCAGTGGCTGGTCCGCAGCGACGACGCCGCCGTCGAGTACCGGTTCGCGGCGCGGCGGCTGGCGCTGGACCACTGGGAGGTCGACGCGGACAGCATCGTGCGCCGCCGCGACGGCGCGGACCTGCCGCCGGACGCCGTGGATCTGTGCGTGGAGCTGCGCGGCGCGCTCGGCCTCACCGACGCGATCCTGCCGGTCTACCTGGAGGAGATCACCTCCACGCTGGCCGGGACCGCGTACAAGCTGGCCAAGCCCGCGGTGAGCGCCGCCGAGCTGGCCGCCGCCGGGTTCCAGGCGATCGAGACCGGCATGACCGAGGGCCACCCCTGCTTCGTGGCCAACAACGGCCGCCTCGGCTTCGGCGTGCACGAGTACCGCGCGTACGCCCCGGAGGCCGCCGCGCCGGTACGGCTGCTCTGGCTCGCCGCGCACCGCGACCACACCACCTTCACCTGCGCCGACGACCTGGACTACGACACGCTGATGCGGGCCGAGCTGGGCGAGGCGACGCTGGCCGGGTTCACCGGCACGCTCACCGGGCTGGGCCTGGACCCGGCCGACTACCTGTTCGTCCCCGTGCACCCGTGGCAGTGGTGGAACAAGCTCGCCGTCACGTTCGCCGGTGAGGTGGCCGCGCGCCGGCTGGTCTGCCTCGGCGAGGGGCCGGACGAATACCTGGCGCAGCAGTCCATCCGCACCTTCTTCAACGTCAGCGACCCGGCGAAGCACTACGTGAAGACCGCGCTGTCGGTGCTGAACATGGGCTTCATGCGCGGGCTGTCCGCCGCGTACATGGAGGCCACGCCGGCGATCAACGACTGGCTGGCCGGGCTGATCGAGGGCGACCCGGTGCTCAAGCGCACCGGCCTGTCGATCATCCGGGAGCGCGCCGCGATCGGTTACCGGCACCGGCAGTACGAGGCGGCCACCGATCGCTATTCGCCGTACCGGAAGATGCTGGCGGCGCTGTGGCGGGAGAGCCCGGTGCCCGGGCTGGAACCCGGGCGGCGGCTGGCCACCATGGCCTCGCTGCTGCACCTGGACCGCGACGGCCGGTCGCTGGCCGCGGCGCTGATCGACGAGTCCGGGCTGGCCCCGGCCGACTGGCTGCGCCGCTACCTGGACGCCTACCTGGTGCCGCTGCTGCACAGCCTGTACGCCCACGACCTGGCGTTCATGCCGCACGGCGAGAACGTCATCCTGGTGCTGCGCGACGGCGTCGTCGAGCGGGTCGTGTTCAAGGACATCGCCGAGGAGATCGTGGTGATGGACCCGGACGCGGACCTGCCGGAGCGGGTCCGGCGGATCCGGGCCGCCGTACCCGAGGACGAGAAGATCCTGTCCATCTTCACCGACGTCTTCGACTGCTTCCTGCGGCACCTCAGCGCCACCCTGCACACCCGGGGCGTGCTCGACCAGGCCGAGTTCTGGCGCACCGTCGCCGCGTGCGCCGCCGACTACGCCGCCACGGTGCCGCACCTGGCCGACCGGATGCGCCGGCACGACCTGTTCGCGCCGGAGTTCACGCTGTCCTGCCTCAACCGGCTCCAGCTGCGTAACAACCAGCAGATGGTGGACCTGTCCGACCCGTCGGCCGCGTTGCAGTTCGCCGGCACGCTGGTCAACCCGCTCGCCCCGTACGCGCCGCGCGGATGACGAAGCGGGCCGGCGCGTCGTGCGCCGGCCCGCTCCCGCGAGACGATCAGTTCTCCGCGCGACCGGCCCGCCAGTAGCCCATGAACGCCACCGCGCGCCGGTCCATGCCCCGCTCGGTGACCAGGTGCCGCCGCAGGCCGCGGATCACCGCCGCCTCCCCGGCCAGCCAGGCGTAGAGCGCCGCGCCGTCGGGCCGCTCCGGCACCTCCCAGAGGATGTCCCGGTCCACGTCCACCTCGGCCAGCGGTGCGGCGCCCGCCGCGACAGGTACCGGCACCAGCCGGCCGGCCAGGCTCGTCACGGCCGGGGTGAGCCGGCTGCCGTGCGGGGCACCGTCGCGGGGCAGCCAGGTCACCGTGACGCCGGCCGGGGGCCGGCAGGGCAGCTCGTCGCCGGTCTCCGGCACCTCCACCAGCGCGTGCCCGCGCGCGTCGGCGGGCAGCCGCTCCAGGATCGCGCAGATCGCCGGCGCTGCGGTCTCGTCGCCGGCCAGCAGCAGCGTCGCCCCGGCGGGCGGCTGGAACTCGACACCGCCGTGCGGGCCGTCCCAGCCGGCGTCCGGGCCGACCACGGCGATGCGGTCGCCGAGGCGGGCCCGCCGGGCCCAGCGGGTGGCCGGGCCGCCGTCGCCGTGCAGCGCCATGTCCACGTCCACCTCGTACGCCTCCGGCCGGACCGCGCGGACCGTGTAGGTGCGGATCGGGCTGCGCAGCGCGTCCGGCAGCTCACGCCACCGCGGGAACCAGTCCGGCCCGTCGGGCAGCTCCCCCGACGCGCCGTCGACCGGCGGCAGGGCCAGCTTGATCCGCTGGTCGTACCCGTTGTCGGCGAACCGGTCCAAATCCGGACCGGTGAGCGTCACGCGCAGGAACGACGGGCCGAGCCGGCGTAGCGCGCGGACCTCGACGGTGAAGACTCGCCAGGGCGCGACGGCCAGGGTGCTGGTCATGCGTCATTCCTCTCACGTGCGCGGGGTGGTTCGTCGGCGAACGGGTCAACGGGCGGCCGCGGCGGCGCGGGAACGCCACAGCAGCCAGACGAAGTACGGGGTGCCGATCATGGCGGTGACCAGACCGGCGGGGACCTGGGCGGGGGCGATGACGCTGCGGCCGAGCGTGTCGGCGAGGCTGACCAGGGTGGCGCCGAGCAGCACCGCGACCGGCAGGACGCGGGTGTGCCGCCCGCCGACGAGCGCCCGGGCCGCGTGCGGCGCGACCAGGCCGACGAAGCCGATCACGCCGACCGCCGACACGGCGGTGGCGGTGAGCAGCGCCGCCAGGCCGAGCGCGACCAGCCGGGCGCGTTCCAGCCGGACGCCGAGCACCCGGGGCGTGTCGTCGTCGAGCGCGAGCAGGTCCAGCTCGCGGCGCACGGCGGCCACCACCGGCAGCGCGACCAGCAGCGCGATCGCCACCGGCAGCACCTGCGGGGCGGTGCGCCCGTAGGTGGAGCCGGACAGCCAGGTCAGCGCCTTGCCGGTGTTCCACGGGTCGGAGGACACCACGATGAACGTGATGATCGCCGTGCCGCCCTGCCAGACCGCGAACCCGATCAGCACCAGCCGGTCGGAGTTGAGTCCCCGCCGCCGGGCCAGGCCGTAGACCAGCGCGAACGCGACGACCGCGCCGAGACCGGCGGCGCCGGACAGGGCGAGCACGCCGGCCATCGGCGCGAACGTCAGCAGCGACACCGCGCCGATGCCGGCGCCGCCGGTGATGCCGAGGATGCCCGGCTCGGCCAGCGGGTTGCGGCAGACCGCCTGCACTGTGGTGCCGGCCAGGGCCAGCGCGGCGCCGGCCAGCAGCGCCGCGGCGACGCGCGGCCAGCGGGCGTCCAGCACGAAGGTGTACGCCGGTCCGGTGCGGCCCTGCACCCAGTTGACGATGTCGCCCAGCAGCACCCAGGTGTCACCGGCGAGCATGCCGAGCACCAGCGCGGCGGTGACGACGACCGCGCAGACCGCGACGACGGCGGCGACGAAGCCCCGGGAGCGCACGGCGGCGTGGCCGCCCGGCGCCTGCCGGGTCGGTCCGGCGTCGCGGTGGCGGCGGGCCAGCCACACCAGCAGCACCGCGCCGAAGAGCGTGGTCACCACGCCGGTCGGCACGTCGACACCGGCCTGGCCGCCGAGCACGGCGCGCAGCAGCACGTCGGAGCCGAGCACGATGACCACGCCGACGATGCCGGACAGCGGCATCAGGACGCGGTGCCGGTGCACCTCGGGCACCCACTTGCCGAGCAGCCGGACGATCACCGGCGCGCCGAGACCGACGAAGCCGATCGGGCCGGCCAGGGTGACCGCCGCGGCGGAGAGCAGCACCGCCAGCAGCACGACCGTGAGCCGGGTACGACGCACGTTGAGCCCGAGCACGGTGGCGGTGTCGTCGCCGAGGGCGAGCAGGTCCAGCCGGTGCCCGAGTGCCACGAGCACCAGTGCGGCGACAGCGATCACGGGGGCGAGCTGGGTGAACGCGACCAGGTCGCCCTGCACGAGCGAGCCGTTGCCCCAGGCGAACAGGCCGATGGTGGCCTGCTCGAACAGCAGCATGAGCAGCATGGTCAGCGAGGACAGCGCCATCGCGGTGGCCGAGCCGGCGAGGATGAGCCGGGTGGTGGCGGCCTGGCCGCCGGCCGAGAGCAGCATGACCAGGGAGGCGGCGGCGAGTCCGCCGCAGAACGCCAGCCCGCCCGCGGGCAGCGCGGGCAGCGCGATCCCGAACGCGGCGGTGGAGACGATCGCCAGGTGCGCGCCCGCGTTGACGGCGAGCGTGTCCGGCGAGGCGAGCGGGTTGCGGGTGGTCGACTGCAACGCCGCGCCGGCGAAGCCGAGCGCGACGCCGACGGCCAGGCCGGTGAGCAGCCGGGGCAGGCGGGAGGCGACGAGCACCCGGGCGGTCTCGTCGTCGCCGCCGGTGAGCAGCCGGAGCAGGTCCAGCGCCCCGACCGAGGAGGTGCCCTGGGTGAGGTGCACCGCGGTGATCGCGACGAGCAGCGCGGCGGCGAGGGCGAACGCGCCGGCGACCCGGCTGCGCCGGGCGGGCGGCGGCCCGGCCGGGGCCGGCCGGGTGGCCGGCCCCGGTGGGGCGGGGGCGGTCATCGCGCTCAAGCCGTGTAGACCTTGACCAGCTCGTCGATGTACTGCTTGGCGGAGAGCGTGCCGCCGAAGGTCCAGATGCCGTTGGGCATCTTGTGCAGCTTGTTCTGCTGGACGAACGGCAGGGAACGCCAGATCGCGTTGCCGGCGAGGCCGTCGGCGAACACGTCGGTGCCGTCCGAGGCGTTGTAGAAGAAGTGCAGGTCCTGGCTCTTGAGGACGGTCATGCCCTCGACGTCGGTCTGGCCCAGGCCCCACATCTCGTCGGTCTTGCCGGTCCAGGCGTTCTTGAGGCCGAGCTGGATGCCGAGCTGGGAGACGAGCGCGCCCTCGCCGAACATCCGGATCGAGACGGTGCTGCCTTCCTTCCAGCCGTCGGCGATCGCGAACTGCTTGCCGGCCGCACCGGCGTCGGCGATCTTCTTCTTGCCGTCGGCGAGCGTGGCGTCGAAGTCGGCGAGCAGCTTGTCCGCCTGCGCGGTGCGCCCGGTCGCGGTGGCGATCATCTTCAGGTCCGAGCGCATCCGGCCGATGTTGTCGGAGGCGTCGCTGCCCTTGGTGACCAGCACCGGGACGTACTTCTCCAGCTGGGTGACGACGGCGGAGCCGCGCTCGGCCTCCATCACCACGAGGTCCGGCTGGAGGGCGACGATGGAGTCGACGCTCGGCTCACCCCGGGTGCCGACGTCCTTGACGCTCGGGTCGAGCGGGGCGGCGGTCACCCAGGTGGCGTACCCCTTGGGGTCGGCCACGCCGACCGGCATCACGCCGAGGCCGACGAGCATCTCGACCTCGCCCCACTCCAGGCCGACGACCTTGGTGGCGGGGCTCTTGAGCGTGATGGTCTTGCCCCGGCTGTCGGTGACGGTGACCGGGCCGGTGGGCGCGGCGTCGGAGGAGGACGGTGCGGCGGCGGGCTCCTCGGTGGTGCCGCAGCCGGCGATCAGCAGCGCGCTCGCCGCGGCGGCGGCGAGCAGGGTCAGGCGGGTACGCAGCATCGGTTTCTCTTCTGTGTGCAGGGATCGGTCAGGCGGGGATACGGGTCGTGTGCCGGCCGACGGGACGTGTGGAGAGCAGGTTGGTGACCGGGTCGACGATCACCTCGACGCGGATGCCGTACGCCTCGGTGAGCGCCGCCTCGGTGAACACCTCGTGCGGCGTGCCGGTGCCGCGGACCCGGCCCTCGTGCAGGAGCACGACCTGGTCGGCGACGGCGGCGGCCTGGTTGAGGTCGTGCAGCACCACGCCGACGGCGACGCCGGCGGTGTCGGCGAGGTCGCGCATCAGGTCGAGGATCTCCACCTGGTAGCGCAGGTCCAGGAACGTGGTGGGCTCGTCCAGCAGCAGGATCGCGGTGTCCTGGGCCAGGCAGGTGGCCAGCCAGACGCGTTGCAGCTCGCCGCCGGACAGCTCGTCGACCGGCCGGCCGGCCATGCCGTCGACACCTGTCACGGTCATGGCCCGGTCGATCGCGACGGGCCCGTCGGGGTCGCCGGCGCGCCACCGCTGCCGGTAGGGGTGCCGGCCGTAGCCGACCACGTCCCGCACCGTGACCCCGCTCGGGGTGGGGCGGCTCTGCGCCAGCAGCGTGACCCGGCGGGCGAAGTCCCGGGGGGACAGCGCCCGGGCCGGGGTGCCGTCGGCGAGCACGACCTCGCCGTGTTCCAGCGGGTGCAGGCGGGCCAGCCCGCGCAGCAGCGTCGACTTGCCGCTGCCGTTCGGGCCGACCAGCGCGGTCACCGCCGCGGGGCGCAGCGTGATGGCGGCGTCGTGCACCACCGTCTTGCCGTGGTAGCCCAGCCGCAGCTCACTGCCCGTCAGGCCGTCGGCCCGCACTGCTTCGCTCGTCACGCAGGTTAGGCTAACCTAAGACTCGATCATCCTGTCAAGCCGGTCCTTCGGCCCGATCTCCTCTCCCCCACCCCGGCCCCGACCCGGTCGATCATGAGGTTGACGGCGTTGTCGATCTCCGATCCGGCCGCCAACCTCATGATCAACCCGGTGGGGTGCCTGGGTCAGAGCGAGACCTGGCGGCCGCCTAGGGTCACCGTGAGGCGGCCGTCGCCGGCGAAGGACCAGGCCAGGGCACCGGAGTACGTGGCGCAGCGGGAACCGTTGGAGCCGGACCAGAACTGGTTCGAGCCGTCCACGTTGCCGACCGTCTTGTCGTTGGAGCCGCCGCCGGCGAAGCGGCAGGACGTGTTGCTCCGGAACACCGAGGTGCCGGCGTCGAACGAGAAGTTCCGTTCGGTGCTGTCGATGCTCAGATTGTTCGAGATCGTCATCGTGCCCGGATTCCGGTTGTACGTGAAGCCGTGCTTGCCGTTGCGGTACGCGATGGTGCGCCGCACGGTGTGGCTGACGGCGATGTCCTCACCGCCGAGCTTGAAGCCGTTGCGGTCGCCGTTGCCGTTCTGGGTGCCGTTGCTGAGCGTGCCGTTGCTGTACGCGAGGGAGTCCTCGATGGTCACCGTGCCGATCGCGCCGGTGTCGGACTTGGTGTAGAGGTCCCACCCGTCGTCGATGTTGTGATGCGACACCGCGTACCGGAAGACGTTGCCACCGCCCACTGTGAGCTTGGCCGCGAAGCCGTCGGCGTCCTCGCCGTCGGAGTCGGCGTTGTCGTGCGACTCCACGCTCACCATCAGGTTGTTCGCCGGCCACTGGTCGCGGGGCGTGCTGGAGGCGATCCGGGACAGTTGCAGCCCGGTGTCGCGGTTGAACCGGGTCACCGTCCGCTCGATGATGTTGTTGCTGCCGCCGACGAAGATGCCGTTGTCACCGGCCCGCTCCACCACGAGCCCGCGCACGTGCCAGTACGAGGCGTTCAGCGCCAGCCCCCGGTTGGCCGGGTCCTCGCTCATCGCCGAGAAGTTCAGGATCGGCGTCTCGCCCGGGTAGGCGTACAGGTTCTTGCGGGCGCTCGACGTGCCGTTGTTGCCGGCGGCGACGGTGACCGTCTGGGACAGGTTGTAGGTGCCGCCGCGCAGGTAGATCGTGCCGCCGGCGCCGACGCGGGTGATCGCCGCGGCGATGGTGGTGGGGCTGGCCTGGGTGCCGGCCGCCCCGGCGGTGCCGTTCGGCGCGGCGTAGATCGCCCCGCCGACCGGCGGCGGCGTGGTCGGTGGCGGCGTCGTCGGCGGCGGGGTGCTCGGGGGCGGGCTGCTCGGCGGGGCGCTGGTCGGCGGCGTGCCGGTGGTGGGGGTGACGCCGCCGGTGCAGGTGACGCCGTTGACGGCGAACGCGGCCGGGACCGGGTTGCTGCTGTCGTTCCAGGTGCCGTTGAAGCCGAACGACGTGCTCGCGTTGGTGCCGAGGCTGCCGTTGTAGCTGACGTTGGCGGCCCGCACCGACGCGCCGCTGGCGGTGATCTCGGCGCCCCACGCCTGGGCGACGGTCTGCCCGGCGGCGAACGTCCAGGTGACGGCCCATCCGTTGAGCGGGTCGCCGAGGTTCGTCAGGTTGACGTTGGCGGTGAAGCCGCCGCCCCACTGCGCGGTGACGGCGTAGTCGACGCGGCAGCCGGCGGCCGCCTGGGCGGCGGTCGCGCCGACGGCCAGGCCGGACGCGGCGAGCGCCGCCGTCGCCGCGGCCGATGTCCACAACACCGTACGACGGTGTCGGTTGATCATGATGGTCTCCTCCGGGTGGTGGTGCGGTGCCCACGCCGCTACCGGCACCGATGCCCGGTCGGTGTCAGGGGCGGGCCTTGTCGCCCGGACGTCCGTGTCATGCCGAACGCTCACGTCTCCCGCACAGTAAGCGCTTTCAGCGCAGCCTAACGACGGACGTCGATGCGGTCAAACATCCGGGGTGCGCTGAACGATCTCGCGCCGCCGTCCGTATCCACTGCCGACGGGAACATCGGCCGGAACCGCGATGCCGGAGCGGGACGAGCACGATTCCTCCAGTCGTCACTTCGCACCGTGGAGACGGCGCGGCAGCCGCCGCACCCTCCCGGTCAACCAGAGGAGAGGTGCATGGCCAGGGGTACGCGCAAGACCGCGGTCCTGAAGCTCGGCGGGGTGGGCGCCCTCGCGGCGCTGTTGTTCGCCGGTGGGCTGCAACTGGCGTCGGCGGGCGAGAACAACCCCCCGGCCACCACCGCAGCCGCGCAGACCGTGAACTGCCCGACGGTACGCGACAAGCTGCCGGCCGTACCGGCGGCGGCATCGGCCCAGGTGGAGCGGGAACTGGCCAACCTGGACCAGGAGATCGCCCGGCAGAACGAACGGCTGGCCCGGCAGGCGGTACGCCCCGAGGGCGGACCGGCGTTCATCGACAACGCGATCCTCGGCCCGCTGCGCAGCAAGCGCGTCGCCGTGCTCGACCGCATCGAGATCGCGTTCAACCGGATCGGCGCGCCGCGCCCGGACCTGGACGCGCTGGCGGCCTGCTCGCTCAACGCCCCGGGCGTGCCGAGCGCCGTCAACGGCGGCGCCGGCCAGAACGCCGGCGGCCAGAACGGCAACGCGGGCGGTCAGAACGGGAACGCCGGCGGCCAGAACGGGAACAACGGCGGCCAGAACGGCAACGCGGCCGGATCGGCCCGGACGGTCGACTGCCCGCGCGTCGCGCTGCCTGCCGTCCCGGCGGCGGCCGCGAGCCAGGTGCAGGCCGAACTGGCCACGCTGGACAAGCAGATCGCCGAGGCGAACGCCCGCCTCGCCCAGCTCGCGGTGCGCCCCGAGGGCGGACCGGCCTTCATCGACAACGCGATCCTCGGGCCGCTGCGCAGCAAGCGCGCCGCGGCGCTCGACCGCATCGAGATCGCGTTCAACCGGGTCGGCGCGCCGCGCCCGAACCTGGACGCGCTGGCCACCTGCGGCCTGAACTGAACGCCCGGTCGCGGCCCGGCGGCGCGCATCCCGCCGGGCCGCGACCCGGGGTCACAGCGGTCCGAGGACGTCGGCCGGGTCGGCGTCCAGCGCCAGCGTCTCCAGCACCGAAAGCAGCTGCCGCTCCTCGTACCGGAAGTGCGACTCCATGATCGCCGCCACGCCCTCCAGGTGCCGGGCCAGTTCGTCGGGCGGGGCGTCGCGAGCCACCGCCGCACCCAGCCCGGCCAGCAGGTAGCCGATCATCGAGTGGTCCTGTCGCAGCCGGTCCAGCGTCTCGCGCAGCTCCGGATGGCGCGTCGCGACCGCCGGGAAGAGACTGCGGTCCTCGCCCTCGTGATGCGCGGTCAGCGCCGCGCAGAACCCGTGGCAGAACAGCAGCAGGTCCCGTGTCGCGGGCCGTGCCGGCTCACCGGCGGCGAGCGCCCGCCGGGTCACCTCAAGCGCCTCGCGCAGCCGCTCGTGGACGGCGCGCATCTCCCGGCTCCAGGCCACCAGCCTGGTCTGTTCGCCCTCAGCCACGTGGCGAGGGCGAAGGGACGACGAGTGTCATCGTCGTGCTCCCTTCGATCCGGCGCCTCCATGCCTGACACGGTCTGCCACCGGCACGCGACGCTGCGCGGAGCCTAACCGGCGACGCCGGGAGCGATCAAGTAGTGCCAGCGCTACCCCGGCTCGGTAGCTGGCGGGATGGAACGCGGGACCGGTTCTGGCGAGGCTTGAGGCCGTACCCGTTCACCTCCGTCGAGGAGTTCCCATGACCCGCCGTACCTTCCCGATCGCCGTCGGCGCCACGGCCATGCTGACCGTCACCGCGCTCGGTGTGCCCGCCGCGTCCGCCACGACCACCGACGCCCGGCGTCCCGCCGCCGACGCCGTCCAGACGCGACTGGACGGCCTGGTCGCCGAGCACGGCTTCCCCGGGGTGCTGGCCTCCGTACGCCGCGACGGCCGGGTGCGCGACTACACCGCGGGCGTGGGTGACCTGCGCACCGGCGCCGCGATCCCCCGCGACGCCCGGGTGCGCGTGGGCAGCAACACCAAGACGTTCACCGCGGTGGTCGTTCTCCAGCTCGTCGGCGAGGGCCGCATCGACCTCGACGCCACCGTCGAGCGCTACCTGCCCGGGATGGTGCGCGCCAACGGCAACGACGGGCGGCGGATCACCGTACGCCAGCTGCTGCAGCAGACCAGCGGCCTGCCCGACTACGACGAGGTCGTGTTCAGCGAGGCGCAGGATCTGGTGGACCGCCGCAGCGACTACTTCGACCCGCGCCGGCTGCTGGACGAGGCGCTCACCCAGTCGCGGCGCTTCCCGCCGGGTCAGAAGTGGGAGTACAGCAACACCAACTTCGTGCTGGCCGGGCTGATCATCGAGCGGGTCACCAAGCGTCCGGTGGGTGAGGAGATCACCCGGCGGATCATCGAGCCGCTGCGGCTGCGTGACACGTACTGGCCGCAGACCGGCGAGCAGGACCTGCCGGGCCGCCTGCCGCGCGGATACGTGGCGGTGGAGCCGGGCGCGCCGTGGGTCGACGTGACCCGGATGGACCCGTCGCTGGGCTGGGCCGCCGGTCAGCTCGTCTCCACGCCGTCGGACCTGCGCACGTTCTTCGAGGCGCTGCTGGCGGGCAAGCTGCTCAAGCCGGCCCAGCAGGCGGCGCTGACGCGCACGGTGCCGGCGCCCGACTTCGAGCCCAACGGGGTGTGGGAGTACGGCCTGGGCATCGCCCGGCACGAGCTGCCCTGCGGCGGCCACGCCTGGGGGCACGGCGGCGACATCCAGGGCTTCGAGACGCGCAACCTGTCCACCACCGACGGGCGCAGCGCCGTGGTCGCGGTGACCGCGCTGCCGACCAGCCTGGAGATGCTGGAGGCGGTCACCAGCACCGTCGACGCGGCCCTGTGCGGCACCCGCCGCTGATCCGGCCGACCCGTCCGCGCGCCGCCTCACCGCGAGGCGGCGCGCGTGCGTGTGCGCTACCGGCGGCCGTCGTCGAGGTAACGCAGCACCGCGGTGACCCGGCGGTCGGCGCGGTCGTCCGGCGGCAGGCTCAGCTTGGCGAAGATGCTGCGGATGTGCTTGTGCACAGCGCCCTCGGTGACGAACAACCGCTCGGCGATCGCGCCGTTGCCCAGCCCTTCGGCCATCAGCGCCAGCACCTCGTGCTCACGCGGCGACAGCTCGGCCAGCGCGGTGTCCGGCCGCCGGTTGCGGGCGAGCAGCTGCCCGACCACCTCGGGGTCGATCACGCTGCCGCCGCCCGCGACGCGGTGCAGCGCGGCGAGGAACTCCTCGACCCGGCCCACCCGCTCCTTGAGCAGGTAGCCGAGCCCGGAGGCGCCAACCGCGAACAGCTCGGTGGCGAACGCCTGCTCGACGTACGCGGACAGGACCAGCACCGCGAGGCCGGGACGGCGGCGGCGGGCCTCGACCGCGGCGACGATGCCCTCGTCGGTGTGAGTGGGTGGCATCCGCACGTCGACGATCGCCACGTCCGGCCGGTGCTCGTCGACAGCGGTCAGGAACTCCCCGGGCGTGCCGGCGGTGGCCACCACGTCCAGGTCCTCGGCGCGCAGCAGCAGCGCCAGCCCCTCGCGCAGCAGCGCGTCGTCCTCGGCGATCACGATCCGCATGGCAGCTCCACGTGCATCCTCGTCGGTCCTCCCGGTGGACTGGTGAGCGTCATCCGCCCGTCGTACGCCTCGACCCGCCGGCGGATGCCGGTCAGCCCCGAGCCGCGCGTCTCGTCGGCGTCCCCGCGCCCGTCGTCGGTGATCGTCACCAGCAGCCGGTCCCGTTCCCGGCGCACGACGACCTCGACGCCGTCCGCGCCGCTGTGCCGGACCACGTTCGTGAGCGCCTCGGCCACCACGAAGTACGCGGTGGCCTCCACCGAGGCCGCGCAGCGCACGTCGACGTCCACCGACAGGCGGCACGGCACCGCGCACTCCGCCGCGAGTCCGGCGAGCGCCCCGGCCAGTCCCCGGTCGCCGAGCACCGGCGGCAGGATGCCGCGCACCACCGTACGCAGCTCGCCGAGCGCCTGCTCGGCCGCGTCCTGCGCGCGTTCCAGGATCTCGTCGGCGCGGTCCGGATCTCGGCGCACCGCCCGCCGGGCGGCGCCGAGCAGCACGTTCACCGCGACCAGCCGGTTCTGGGTGCCGTCGTGCAGCGAACGCTCGATCCGGCGCAGCTCCACCGCGTGCGCGTCGAGCGCGGCGGCCCGGGTGGCGGTGAGTTCGGCGACGCGCAGCGACAGGTCGAACCCGGGCGGCGGGGGCAGCAGCCGCCGGCCCGGCCGGGCCTGGATCCGCGCGAGCGCCGGGCCGGTCGTGACCGCGAGAAGCAGCCAGCCGACCCCGAGCACGGCGACCGCGAGCGCGTCGCCGAGCCCGTCGATGTGCCACCAGCCGATGCCGGGCGCGCCGGCCTCCGGCGGCACCAGCCGGTACCAGAGCGGGAACGTCATGTCCTGCACGGCGTAGATCGGCAGCACCAGCGCGAGCAGCCCGGCCCCGAAGCCGAGCGTCCCGTGGACGGCCACCCAGCGCAGCTCCCGCCGTACCACCGGGTCGCGCAGCGCCGCGCGCACCCCGGCCGGGACCGGGCCGGGCGCCGGTATCGGCGTCCCCCACCGGGACAGCCGGGCGCGCTCGCGGTCGGCCACCGACCGCACGGCCTGCAGCAGTCCGGGTACGAGCAGCAGCCCGACCCCGCCGACGCACGCCGCCGCGACGACGAGCGTCCCGAGCAGCGTGCCCAGGGCCAGCACTGCGGTGCCCAGCCCGCCGACGAGGTGCTCCAGAGCGGCCACCGCCACGCGGAACCGCCGCCGCACGTACTCCATCCCGGCCCACCCCCGGGCGAAACGATAGGTCACCGCTGTCGCCGCCCGGCAGGCCCGGGCGCGGAAAGTACAGCCTGCTGTACCACGACTGTCGTGCTGGCGGGATCGTTACCGGCCGCTCCCGTCCCTACTGTCGGTGGTAGCAGAAATCATCGAGGAGGCAGCCGTGAACGACCTGGACCGTACCGCCGAGACCGCCGCCGCCCCGTCGTCGATTACCCGGATGCGCCCGCTGCTCTGGCTGGTGCTCATCGTGAGCGTGGCCGCGAACGTGGTGCTGTCGAGCGTCGTCGGCAACCCGTGGGCCGGTTCCGCCTTCGGCGCGCTGGCGCTGCTGAGCGGTGGGACGCTTGCCGTCGACCACTACCGCAACCGCTGATCTTTCGCCGGCCGGGCGCCGGACAGCCGCCGCAGGGCGGGCCGCGAGAACGAGCGGCCCGCCCTGCGGCGTTCGCGTCAGCGCTGCGAATCAATTGACAGTCAGCTATATGAACGCCAGGCTAAGGGGGATTGTTAGCGTTAACGCGGCCGTCATCTCCACCGCAGAGAAAGGCCCCCGTCGTGCCCCTGACCCGACGCGCGTTCACAGTCGGCGCCCTGTCCGCGGCTGCCGCCGCCTCCGGCGCGCTCAGCCTGCCCCGCGGCGCGTTCGCGGCGGCGAACACCGCCTACGCGATGGCCTACTTCACCGAGACGCCGAACGGCCTCGGCGCCGACTACGGCCTGCACCTGGCCGTCAGCCGGGACGGGCTGAACTGGACTCCGCTGAACCAGAACAACCCGGTGGTCACCCCGACCGCCGGGCAGCTCGGCCTGCGCGACCCGTTCGTGCTGCGCAGGACCGACGGCACCTTCGTGGTGCTGGCCACCGACCTCAAGGGCACCAACTGGGGGCTGACCAGCCAGTACCTGCACGTGTGGGACTCGGCCGACCTGACCGCGTTCACCGGCTACCGGCGCATCCGGATGCACACGCTCGACACCCACACCTGGGCGCCGACCGCGTTCTGGGACGCCGCCCGTGGGCAGTACGCCATCGTCTACTCCGCCAACAACGGCCGGGACGTACTGTTCGTCAACTACACGAGCGACTTCCGCACCGTCAGCGCGTCGCAGGTCTACTTCAGCCCCGCCTTCGGCGTGCTCGACGGCGACGTGGTGGTCGACGGTGGCACCACGTACCTCTACTACAAGAACCTCGACGACGGATATCTCTACGGCGCCCGCTCCACCACCGCCGCGCCGAACAGCTTCACCACGTACACCAGCGGGCTGCGGCAGGGCAACGCGATCGAGGCGCCGCTGCTGCTGCGCACGAACGAGGGCGGCTGGCGGCTGTGGGGCGACTCGTTCAGCCCGGTCAACAACGACTACTACGCCTGGTCCACGACGACCATCTCCGGCAACTCGTGGACGCCGCTGAACCAGCGCGACTACACACCGCCGCTGAACTCCAAACACGGCTCGATGATCGGCATCACCGACGCCGAGTACGCCGGGATGGTCAACCGCTGGGGCACGCCGAACTGGGTCCGGCTCAAGTCGTCGAACTTCCCCGACCGCTACGTGCGGCACGCCGACCGGATCGCCCGCGTCGACGCGTACCCGTTCGACCCGTACCAGGACCAGATGTGGCGGATGGTCCCCGGCCTGGCCGACGCCGCCGGCGTCTCGTTCGAGTCGGTCAACTACCCCGGCAACTACCTGCGGCACTACGACTACGCGGTCCGGCTGGACCCGAACGACGGCACCGCCACGTTCCGCGCCGACGCCACCTTCCACCGCACCGCCGGCCTGGCCGACGCCACCTGGTCGTCGTTCCGCTCGTACAACCACCCCACCCGTTACCTGCGGCACTACGACTACCGGCTGCGCATCGACCCGCTCGGCGCCGGCTCCCCCGCGGTCGACCGGCAGGACGCCACCTTCCGGGTCACCGCGTAGCCGTTCCCCACCACCGCCGTTCCCACCACCACCGTCCCCCGCCACGGAGGCCGTCCATGCCCGCTCCCCTGGTGAACCGCCGATTCCTGCTCCGCGCCACCGGCGCCACCGCCGTCGCGGCGACCGCCGGCGCCGCCGCCGGGTCCGTCACCGCAGGCGGTACGGCGCACGCCGCGCTGCCACCGGCCCGCCCCGACATCGGCGTGTCCGCGTACGCGTTCGACCCGGGCCAGGTCCGGCTGACCGCGAGCCGGTGGCAGGACAACGAGAACCGCACAGTGGCGTACCTGCGCTTCGTGGACGTCAACCGGCTGCTCTACAACTTCCGGGCCAACCACCGCCTGGCCACCGGCGGCGCCGCCGCCAACGGTGGCTGGGACGCGCCGAACTTCCCGTTCCGCACCCACATGCAGGGTCACTTCCTGACCGCCTGGGCGCAGGCGTGGGCGGTGCTCGGCGACACCACCTGCCGGGACAAGGCGCTCACCATGGTCGCCGAGCTGGCCCGCTGCCAGGCCAACAACGGCGCGGCCGGGTTCAGCGCCGGCTACCTGTCCGGCTTCCCGGAGTCCGACTTCGCCGCGCTGGAGGCCCGGACGCTCAGCAACGGCAACGTCCCCTACTACTGCATCCACAAGACGCTGGCCGGGCTGCTGGACGTGTGGCGGCTGATCGGCAGCACCCAGGCCCGGGACGTGCTGCTGGCGCTGGCCGGCTGGGTCGACCAGCGCACCGGCCGGCTCACCTCGGCCCAGATGCAGGCCATGCTCGGCACCGAGTTCGGCGGCATGAACGCGGTGCTGACCGACCTCTACCAGCAGACCGGCGACGGGCGGTGGCTCACCGTCGCGCAGCGGTTCGACCACGCCGCCGTGTTCAACCCGCTCGCCGCCAACTCCGACCAGCTCAACGGGCTGCACGCCAACACGCAGGTGCCCAAGTGGATCGGCGCGGCCCGGGAGTACAAGGCCACAGGCGTCACCCGCTACCGGGACATCGCCACCAACGCGTGGGCCATCACCGTCGGCGCGCACACGTACGCCATCGGCGGCAACAGCCAGGCCGAGCACTTCCGTGCCCCGAACGCGATCGCCGGCTACCTGCGCAACGACACGTGCGAGGCGTGCAACACGTACAACATGCTCAAGCTGACCCGGGAGCTGTGGCAGCTCGACCCGGACCGGGTCGCGTACGCCGACTTCTACGAACGCGCGCTGCTCAACCACATGATCGGCCAGCAGAACCCGGCCGACGCGCACGGCCACGTCACGTACTTCACCCCGCTCAACCCGGGCGGGCGGCGCGGTGTCGGCCCGGCGTGGGGCGGCGGCACCTGGAGCACCGACTACAACTCCTTCTGGTGCTGTCAGGGCACCGGGCTGGAGACCAACACCACGCTCGCGGACGGGATCTACTTCCACAACGGCACCACGCTGACCGTCAACCTGTTCATGCCCTCGGTGCTCACCTGGAGCCAGCGCGGCATCACCGTCACCCAGGCCACCTCGTACCCGGTCGGCGACACCACGAGGCTGACCGTCACCGGCTCGGTGGCCGGGTCGTGGACGATGCGGATCCGGATCCCGGCGTGGACCAGCGGGGCGAGCGTCAGCGTCAACGGCGTCGCGGCCGGCATCGCCACCACGCCCGGGAGCTACGCCGTCCTGACCCGCGACTGGACCTCCGGCGACACGGTCACGGTCCGGCTGCCGATGCGGGTGGCGACGGTGGCCGCCAACGACGACGCCGCGGTCGCCGCGATCACGTACGGGCCGGTGGTGCTCTCCGGCAACTACGGCAACACCACGCTGAGCGCCCTGCCGACGGTGGACCCCGCCTCGGTCACCCGTACCGGCACGGGCAGTCTCGCGTTCACCGCCCGGGCCGACGGCGCCACCGTCGGCCTCGGCCCGTTCTACGACGCCCACGGGCACAACTACACGGTCTACTGGCGGGTCGGCACGGGCAGTGGTGGCGGCGGCGAGGCGAGTTTCCGGCTGGCGAACGCGGCGAGCGGGCTGGTGCTCGGGATCCAGAACATGTCCACCGCAGACGGCGGGCTCGCGCTGCAGTGGGGTGACACCGGCACCGCCGACCACGACTGGCAGCTCGTGGTCGACGGGTCGGCGCTACGGCTGCGCAACGTCAACAGCGGCAAGGTGCTGGGCGTGGAGAACATGTCCACCGCCGACGGCGCCCGGATCCTGCAGTGGGCGGACAACGGCACCGCCGACCATCTCTGGGCCGTCGTCGACGTCGGCGACGGCAGCCACAAGCTGCGCAACGTGCACACCGGCAAGCTGCTCGGCATCTCCGGCGGCTCGACCGCGCAGGGCGCGTTCGCCGTGCAGGACCCGGACAACGGCAGCCTGGACAACCAGTGGCGGTTCCTGCCCAACGGCGCGCGGCGGATCCAGAACCTCGGCAGCGGGCTGGTGCTCGGCGTGCAGAACATGTCCACCGCCGACGGCGGGCCGGTCATCCAGTGGGGCGACACCGGGACCGCCGACCACCTCTGGACCGCGCTCGTGGACACCGGTGGCTACCTGCGGCTGCGCAACGGCAACAGCGGCAAGGTGCTGGGCGTCGAGGGCGCCTCGACAGCGGCCGGCGCCCGGATCGTCCAGTGGGCCGACAACGGCGCCGCCGACCACAGGTGGCGGCTGCGGCACGGCGGCGGCGGCTGGTTCCGGATCCAGTGCGCGAACGGGGGCCGCGTGCTCGGCCTCAGCGGCGGCTCGGGCACCCAGGGCGCGCAGGCGGTCCTCGCCGACGACACCGGCGCCGCCCACCAGCGCTGGCGCTTCCTCTGACCCACCCACCCCCGCCGCCCCAGCTCGCCGATCTTGCGCTTTCGGCCCCCGCGAAGTTCGCCAACCGGACATCCTGCGGGCGCGAAGTGCAAGATCGGCGAGGGCGGGTGGGGCGCCGGGTGGGTCAGCGGGTGGGGGGTGGGCCCACGCTTCGGCGCGGGACCAGCGTCGGGGCGATGGTCTGGCGCAGCGGGCCGGCCGACTCCGACTCGATCTGGGCCAGCAGGAGGTCCAGGCTCGCCGCGGCCACCGCCGTGAAGTCGGGCCGCACCGTGGTCAGCGGCGGAATGAAGTACGCCGCCTCCGGCACGTCGTCGAACCCGACGACGCTGATGTCGTCCGGTACGCGGCGGCCGTGCTCGTGCAGCGCGCGCAGCACGCCCAGCGCCAGGTGGTCGTTCGCCGTGAAGACCGCGGTGACCTCCGGCATCCGGGCCAGCATCTGCCCGCACCGGTAACCCGCGGCAGCGGACCAGTCCGCCGGGACCAGCGGCGGAACCTCGGCGCCCGCCTGCCGCAACGCCTCGCGCCACCCCTCGATCCGGCCGGCGCTGTCGAACCAGTCCGACGGGCCGGACACGTGCCAGACGGTGCGGTGCCCGGCGGCGAGAAGGTGCTCGGTGGCGGCCCGGGCGCCGGCGACCTGGTCGACGGTGACCAGCGGGATCGGCCGCCGGGGGTCGCCGTCGACTGTCACCAGCGGCACGTCGTGGGGCAGCCGTTCCAGCGCCTCCCCGGCCGACTCGACGGGCGCGATCACCACTATGCCGGCCACCCGGTGCGCCAGGTGCCGCTCCACCGCCGCCGAGATGGAACGGTGGTCGAGGTCGCGGACGCTGCCGACGCTCACCGCGAAACCCGCCTCGGCGGCGGTCTGCTCCAGCGCGGCCAGCAGCGACGCCGGGCCGTACAGCGTGGTGTTCTGCGCGACCACGCCGATCACCTGGGAACGGCCGGTCACCAGCGCGCGGGCCGCGCGGTTGGGCCGGTAGCCGAGCTCGGTGATGGCGGCCTGGACCCGCAGCCGGGTCTGTTCACGCACGTTGGGATGCCCGTTGAGCACCCGGGAGACCGTCTGGTGCGAAACCCCGGCGAGGCGAGCCACGTCCGTCATCGCAGGACCGCGCACGGCCACCTCACTTTCGCCACTGCCCGCGGCGGCCACACCCGGTCGATCTCGACCGGACCGTCCCGGGTGGCGACAGTCTACGCCAGCGGTCCCATCGGTATCGCTACCGCAGATCGACCGTTCCCACCGTGGCGCGCCGATTATCGCGGAATCGACAGGCGGCTCATTCCCTTCCGTTGCGCAGCGGCACGAACAGGCAGCTCGGAGCGGGTGGAATTGGGCCCGGGGTGCGGCATTTCCGGCGATTGCCGGAGCCGCACCCCGGGCTATGGAAGATGTGTCAACGGCCGCGAATGGTGACCGTTGTCACGGTGTCGTCAGCGAGAACTGCCGCACCGTCACCGCGCCGCCAAGCGATTGCGTGGCGTAGTTGAAGAAGCCGAACCGGTAGCCCATGAAGAACTGCCACGCGTTGTTGAGCGTCAGCGCGTTGCCCAGCGACACGAAGTTCACCCCGTCGGTGCTGTAGGAGAACCGCGCCTGCCGTCCGGAGCCGGGCCGGATGTCGGCGTTGGCCCGCAACCAGATCCGCCCGCCGGACACCGCCGCGCTGGCGATCTCCGTCCCGGTGCTCGTGGTGTTCCAGTTCGAGCCCATGGTCAGACCGTTTGTCATCACCACCCGGGTCGCGCCGTTGTCCCGCCGTACGCCGATCCAGGCCGAACTGTCCCGCAGCATCGCCAGGCCGGCCCGGTCACCGTCGCGCATGGTCGAGTAGTCCAGCTCGATGGTGCCGGTCGAGGTCGGACCCTGGATGCGGTGGGTGAGCGTGTTGCGGGCCCGGTACAGGTCGTTGGTGACGGTGGCGGTCTGCAGGCGCAGGCCGTTGTTCACCGACCACCTGCTGTTGTCCGGGTTGTGGTTCCACTCGTACTGCGGGCCGAGCGTGGTGCCGGAGAACGTGTCGGTGCCGGTGAGCGGCTTGACCGGGCGGGTCGGCAGCGGGTTGGGGTAGCTCGCGCCCCAGGCCCCGTTGACGGTCTGCAGCTGCGGCCAGCCGTCGGAGGTCCAGGTGATCGGCGCCAGCGTCGGCATCCGGCCGCCCGGGTAGGCGTCGGTGAACGCCATGTAGTACCAGGCGCCGGTCTGCGTCTGCACCAGCCCGCCCTGGTGCGGCACGCCGCCACCGGAGATCGGGCCGGGCAGGTTCAGCAGCACCTGCCGCTGCTCGTACGGGCCGAACGGGCCGTTCGTGGACTTCAGCACGTACTGGCCGTTGGCCGGCCGGGTCAGCCAGATGTAGTACGCGCCGTTGCGCTTGTAGAAGCGCGCCCCCTCCAGCGTGCCGATGCTCGACGGCGTCTGGTAGACCTGCTGCGCCCGCACCTGGCTGCGCCCGTCGGCGGACAGCTGGGCCACGCTGATCGTGCCGTTGCCGTACGCGACGTACATGGTGTCGTTGTCGTCGATCAGCATGCCGGCGTCGTAGTAGCAGTTGGGGATGGTGGCGAGGCGGCTCCACGCGCCGTCCACGGCGGTGGCGGTGTAGATGTGGGTCTGCGCGAAATCGATGCACCCGGCCCAGTAGAACGTGCGGTTGCTCGGCCGGTAGTTCAGCGTCGACGCCCAGATGCCGTCCACGTACGCCTGCTCGCTGGCGCTCAGGTCGTACTTGGTGCCGAACTCCAGCCGCGGCACCGAGTGCCCGGCGAACTCCCAGTTCACCAGGTCCCAGGAGCGCAGCACCGGCGCGCCGGGCGAGTAGTGCATGGTGGAGGCGGACATGTAGTAGACGTCGCCGACCCGGATGATGTCGACGTCGGCGAAGTCCTGCCAGACCGCCGGGTTGGTGAAGTTGCCGCTCGGCGTGCCCGGGTCACCCGGGTTGCCGCCGACCCGCACCAGCTGCCACTGCTGGTTCGCGCCGTTCCAGTCGTCGTACTGGACGATGTTGCCGCCGTCGGCGGTGGAGGCGTTCTGCACCTCCATCACCTTGTTCGAGTTCCGGTTGATCAGCCGGACGTACCCGCTGTCGGAGTCGGCCAGCCGGAACTGCTGGTTGGTGCCGCCGTGGTCGGTCCACTGGACCACCGCGGCCCCGTTGGCGGTGGACGCGCCGGTCACGTCCAGCACCTTGCCCGAGTGCCGGGAGCGCAGCCGGTAGTAGCCACCGCCGGAGTCCACGAACTGCCACTGCTGCCAGGCGCCGTCGTTGCGCGTCCACTGGGTGATCCGCGCGCCGTCGTTCGTCGCCTGGTTGTACAGGTCCAGCGCCTTGCCGCTGTTGCGGTTCACCAGCACGTAGTACGCGCTGGTGTCCACGGTGGCCGCGGAGACGGGCGCGGGCACGGCGCCCACCACCACGCCACCGACAAGCAGCGCCACCACCCCGGCCAGCAGCCGGGACAGGCGTCCACGTCCACGGGACAGTCGAGCCGTCACCATGATCCTCCTTCGTCGACCGGAGCCCGGGCACGGCGACGCGCGCCGACGACGTCGGCGTTATCGCTAACAGCGATGCCCACCCAGGCGGGAGTCGGATCCCTGGCAACTGCGGCGCAGATCGCGCCCGGAACGGCCCGCGAGCGGTGCCGGCGACCCTATCCATCGACTGTGAGCGATAACATGGCGTTCGTCAAGGCGTAACACGCCGCCCGCCACGCGGGGTCGGCGCGGCGGGCGGCGAGGGGGTTCAGAAGCCCCGGGCGAGCCGGTAGTACGCCTGGTTCCAGCGCAGCTCGTCGGCGAAGCGGTGCGGGCGCGTCTCCGCGTCGATGACCACCAGCTCGGTCCGGGCCATCGCCGCCAGGTCACGCAGCTCCTCCACGCCGACGGCCTGGGAGAGCACGGTGTGGTGCGGCGCGCCCGCGGTGATCCACGCCTCCGCCGAGCCGGCCAGGTCGGGCTGCGGACGCCAGACCGCGCGCGCCACCGGCAGCCGGCGCAGCGGGTGCGGCGGCGGCACCACGTCCACCGCGTTGACCACCAGCCGGAACCGCTCCCCCATGTCCGCCATGCCCAGCACCACGGCCGGGCCGGGGGCGGCGTCGAAGACCAGGCGCACCGGGTCCTCCCGCCCGCCGATGCTCAGCGGATGCACCTGCGCGCTCGGCACGTCGGCGGCGATGCTCGGGCACACCTCCAGCATGTGCGCGCCGAGGATCAGCTCCTGGCCGAACGTCAGGTCGTAGGTGTAGTCCTCCATGAACGAGGTGCCTCCCGGCACCCCGACGGCCATCGCCTTGAGCGTGTGCACCAGCACCGAGGTCTTCCAGTCGCCCTCGCCGCCGAAGCCGTAGCCGTCGGCCATCAGGCGCTGCACCGCGATCCCGGGAAGCTGGCGCAGCCCGCCGAGGTCCTCGAAGTTCGTGGTGAACGCCCGGAACCCGCCGGCCTCCAGGAACGCGCGCAGGCCCAGCTCCTGGCGCGCCGCGTACCGCAGCGAGTCGTGCCGGTCCCCGCCGGGCCGCAGCTCCGGCGCCACCCGGAAGGTGTCGTCGTACTCCTTGACCAGGTCGTCCACCTGCGCGTCCGCCACCTGGTCGACGGCCGCGACGAGGTCGTTGACGCCGTAGGTGTTCACCGATACGCCGAAGCGCAGCTCCGCCTCGACCTTGTCCCCCTCGGTGACCGCGACGTCGCGCATGTTGTCGCCGAAGCGCGCCAGCCGCAGCGTCCGCAGCGCCGACCAGCCGACGGCGGCCCGGGCCCAGGCCGCGACCCGGCCGACGACGCGCGGGTCGGTGACGTGGCCGGCGACGGTCTTGCGGGCCACCCCGAGCCGGGTCTGGACGAACCCGAACTCCCGGTCGCCGTGCGCGGCCTGGTTGAGGTTCATGAAGTCCATGTCGATCTCGTCCCACGGCAGCGCCACGTTCGCCTGCGTGTGCAGGTGCAGCAGCGGCGTCCGTAGCGCGTCCAGCCCGGAGATCCACATCTTGGCCGGGGAGAACGTGTGCATCCAGGCGATCACCCCGACCGCGCCCTGCACGGCCGCGTCCCGGCACACCGCCAGGATGTCCGCGCTGGAGGTGAGGACCGGCTTCCAGACCACGCGGACGGGGATGTCCGGCGAGGAGTCCAGGCGCGCGGCGATCTGCCGGGACTGCTCGGCGACCTGCCGCAGGGTGTCCTCGCCGTAGAGGCCCTGGCTGCCGGTGAGGAACCAGACCTCGGGCTGGGGGTGAGTTGCCATGTTGTTGCCTTCCGCGCTAGGAACCGTCACTTGAACCGGATGCCGATGAGGCGCTGGAGGAGGATGAACGCGAAGAGCAGCCCGCCGATCACGATCTTGGTCCACCAGGAGTTGAGGCTGCCGTCGAACGTGATCAGGGTCTGGATCACGCCGAGCACCAGCACGCCGAGCACGGTGCCGAAGACGTACCCGGAACCGCCGGTGAGCACGGTGCCGCCGATCACCACAGCCGCGATCACGTCCAGCTCCATCCCGACGGCGATCAGCGGCGCGCCGGAGAGCGTGTAGAACGACAGCAGGATGCCGCCGATGGCCGAGCAGAGCCCGCTGATCGTGTAGACGGCGATCCGGGTCCGCGCCACCGGCAGGCCCATCAGCAGCGCCGACTGCGCGTTGCCGCCGACCGCGTACACGTTGCGGCCGAACCGGGTGTACGCCAGCACGTACGCCGCGATCAGCACCACCGCGAACGCGATGAGCACGCTGATCGAGACGAAGTTACCGGCCGGGTCGCCGATGCGCTGCTGCGACATCGACGTCCAGAAGCCGTCGGTGATGGAGATCGAGGAGTCGCTGATGAACGTGCACATGCCGCGGGCGAAGAACATCCCGGCGAGTGTGACGATGAACGGCTGGATCTCGAAGAAGTGGATCGCGCAGCCCATCAGGAAGCCCAGCGTCGGGCCGATCAGCAGCGCGATGACCAGCACCAGCGCCGCGGGCAGGCCGTCGCGCAGCAGCGACGCCGACACCATCGCGGTCATCGCGACCACCGAGCCGACGGACAGGTCGATGCCGCCGGTGAGGATCACGAACGTCATGCCGACCGCGACCACGAGCAGGAAGCCGTTGTCGATGAAGACGTTGAAGACGACCTGGATGTTGGAGAACGCGCGGTACTGGGACACGCCGATGCCGTACATGACGAGCAGCAGGGCGAGCGTCGCTAGCACCGGGACGTGCCGCCGGGGCAGGCTGGGCCGCCAGGAGCGGCCGGTGGTCAACGACGTGCTGCTCATGCCGGCACCTGCTCCTTCTCCCGCTGCGGCGCCGCCGGCCCGGGCTCGGTCCCGCGCCGCCGCCGGCGCAGCCGGGCGCGGAACGCCGGGGCCTGCACGAGGCAGACGGCGATGACGACGACCGCCTTGAACAGCAGCGACGTCTGCGGCGAGATGTTCATGGCGTACACGGTGGTGGTCAGGGTCTGGATGATCAGCGCGCCGAGGACGGTGCCGCCGAGGGAGAACCGGCCACCGGCGAGCGACGTGCCGCCGATCACGACCGCCAGGATCGCGTCGAGCTCGATCCACAGGCCGGCGGCGTTGCCGTCGGCGCTGGACACGTTCGCGGTGACCATGAAGCCGGCGAGCGCGGCGCAGGCGGCGCTGATCACGTAGACGAGGAAGACGATGCGCCGCGACCGGATGCCGGCCAGCCGGCTGGCCTCGGCGTTACCGCCGACCGACTCGACGATCAGGCCGAGCGCGGTACGCCGGGTGAACGCGGCCACCAGCAGCGCGGCGGCGAGCGCGATCAGGATGGCCAGCGGCAGCGTCAGGAAGTGCCCGAGCCCGATCGCCCGGTACGGCCCGGAGTTGATCGTGATGATCTGCCCCTCGGTGACCAGCTGGGCGATGCCCCGGCCGGCCACCATGAGGATCAGCGTGGCGATGATCGGCTGGATGCCGATGACCGCCACGAGCACGCCGTTCCACGCGCCGAGCACCAGCGCGGCGCCGAAGGCCAGCGCCAGCGCGGTGGCCACCGTGGCCGGGCTGTTCTGGTCGGCCGCCCCGCTGATGTGCAGGCAGGCGATCGCGCCGCTGATGGCGCAGAGCGACCCGACGGACAGGTCGATGCCGCCGGTGGCGATGACGAGCGTCATCCCGAGCGCGACCAGGATCAGCGGCGCGCTCAGCCGCAGGATGTCGATGGGCGTGCCGTACAGGTGGCCGTTCTTGACCTCGACGGCGAGGAAGCCGGGACGGTAGACGGTGTTCGCGGCGAGCATCACCACGAGCACCAGCGCCGGCCAGAACAGGCGGTGGCCGGTGAGCGGGCGGAGGCGGGCGGCGACGGCGGTCATCGGGTCACCTCCTTCCGCGTGGTGCCGCTGGCGATGGTGCGCATGACGCGGTCGGCGTCGAGCGTGTCGTCGTTGTCGAGCTGGGCGACCATCTCGCGGTCGCGCATGACCGCGACCCGGTGGCTCAGGCGCAGCACCTCCTCCAGCTCGGCGGAGATGAACAGCACCGCCATGCCGCCGTCGGAGAGCTGCACCACCAGCTTTTGGATCTCGGCCTTCGCGCCGACGTCGATGCCGCGGGTCGGCTCGTCCAGGATGAGCAGGCGCGGCTCGGTGATGAGCCAGCGGGCCAGCAGCACCTTCTGCTGATTGCCGCCGGACAGGTTGCGCACCGGCAGTTCCGGGTTGGCCGGGCGGATGCTCAGCGCCTCGACGTACCTGCGGACCAGCTCGTCCTGGCGGCGGCGCGGGATCGGACGCAGCCAGCCGCGCGCGGCCTGCATCGCCAGGATCATGTTCTCCCGGACCGTCAGCTCCGGGACGATGCCCTCGGCCCGCCGGTTCTCCGAGCAGAACCCGACACCCTGGCCGATGGCCTGGATCGGGTTGCGCACCGGCGCCCGGCCGCCGTCGAGCCGGACCTGGCCGTGGTCGGCCCGGTCCGCGCCGAAGATCAGCCGCGCCACCTCGGTACGGCCGGAGCCGAGCAGTCCGGCCAGGCCGACCACCTCACCGGCGTGGATGCGCAGGCTGAACGGGGCGACCGCGCCACGCCGGCCCAGCCCGTCGGCGTCCACCAGCGGGGCCTCGTCCGCGGTGTCGACGGTGGCGCGTTTCTGCTGCTCGTCGAGCCGCTCCAGCACGTCCAGCTCCTGCCCGATCATCTTCTCGACCAGGCTGAACTGCGGCAGCTCCTCGGTGCGGTACTCCCCCACCAGCGTGCCGTTGCGCAACACCGTGATGCGGTCCGCGATGCCGTAGACCTGGTCGAGGAAGTGCGTGACGAACAGGATCGCGATGCCCTCGTCACGGAGCTGGCGCATGATCCGGAACAGCTGCGCCACCTCGCCGGCGTCCAGGCTGGACGTCGGCTCGTCCAGGATCAGCACCCGGGCCTGCACGTCGATCGCCCGGGCGATGGCGACCATCTGCTGCACCGCGAGCGAGTACGTGCCCAGCGGCGCGGAGACGTCGAGGTCGAGGTCGAGCCGGGCCAGCAGGTCGCGGGCCCGCCGGCGCATCTCGCCCCAGCGCACCGCGCCGAGCCGGCGCGGCTCGCGGCCGATGAAGACGTTCTCCGCCACCGACAGGTTGGTGCAGAGGTTGACCTCCTGGTAGACGGTGCTGACGCCGGCCGCGGCGGCCTGCATCGGCCCGCTGAACGAGACCTGCTCGCCGTCGAGGGTGATGACTCCCGCATCGGTCCCGTAGACGCCGGTCAGCACCTTGATCAGGGTGGACTTGCCGGCGCCGTTCTCACCCATCAGGGCGTGGACCTCGCCCGGGAACAGCCGAAAGTCGACGTCGTGCAGCGCGCGGACCCCGGGGAAGGTCTTGCTGATGCCGGTCATGGTCAGGACCGGACGGTTACCCGTCATCCCATCGGACCTCTTCTAGACGGTGGTGGCACGGGGGCCGCCGTCTCGCGACGGCGACCCCCGGGGTGGGTCAGTACTTGCGGTTGGGCAGTGCCTCCTTGGCCTGCTCCTGGGTGAAGGTGGTCTCCTCGGTCTCGATCCGGGCGGGGACCTCCTCGCCGGCCTTGACCTTCTTGACCAGCTCCATCAGCTGCGGGCCGAGCAGCGGGCTGCACTCGGCGATGAAGTTGAACTTGCCGTCCGCGAGGGCCTGCATGCCGTCCTTCACCGCGTCGACGGTGATGATGGTGATGTCCTTGCCGGGCGTCTTGCCCGCCGCGCTGATCGCCTCGAGCGCGCCCAGGCCCATGTCGTCGTTGTGCGCGAAGAGCACGTCGATCTTCGGGTTGGCCTTGAGGAACTGCTCCATGACCTGCTTGCCGCCGGCCCGGGTGAAGTCACCCGACTGCGACGCGACGATCTTCAGGTTGGGGTTGGCGGCGATCGCCTCGGCGAAGCCCTTCTTGCGGTCGTTGGCCGGGGCCGAGCCGGTCGTGCCCTGCAGCTCGACGATGTTGACCGGGCCGGACGCCGCCTTCTTCTGCTCCACCAGCCACTCGCCGGCGAGGCGGCCCTCCTTGACGAAGTCCGAGCCGAGGAACGTCTTGTAGAGCGACTTGTCGGCCGAGTCGACCGCGCGGTCGGTCAGGATGACCGGGATCTTCGCGTCCTTGGCCTCCTTGAGCACGGTGTCCCAGCCCGACTCCACCACCGGCGAGAAGGCGATCACGTCGACCTTCTGCTGGATGAAGTTGCGGATCGCCTTGATCTGGTTCTCCTGCTTCTGCTGCGCGTCGTCGAACTTCAGCTCGATGCCGGCCTCGGCGGCCGCTTCCTTGATCGAGGTGGTGTTCGCGGTGCGCCAGCCGCTCTCGGCGCCCACCTGGGAGAAACCCAGGACGATCTTGTCGTTGCCGTCACCGGAATCGCCACCGGTGTCGCTGTTGCCGCAGGCCGCCATGCTGCCGGCGAGCAGCACGCCGGCGAGCGCGGCGATGACCCTGCGGGCCGTGCTCCTGGTACTCATCGGTTCTCCTCCGGGGTTGGATGTTCCGGACGCGCGGCGGGGAGCCGGTGCGTCCGGGTGTGGTGGTGGGGTGGGTGCGCGGCGCTCGGTCCGGGGTCAGGGCGCCGGCGGGCGTTGGCCGTAGACGTTCTGGTAACGGTCGTAGAGCGAGTCGATGTCGGCCGGCGCGATCGGCAGCGGCTGCCCGAGCGCTCGGGCCAGGTGCGCGGTGCGGGCGACGTCCTCGCACATCACGGCGGCCTTGACCGCCGCCCGGGCGTCCCGGCCGATGGTGAACACGCCGTGGTTGCGCATGAGCACCGCGGGCGAGCGGTGCCCGGACAGCGTGCTGACGATCCCCTTGCCGATGTCGTCGCCGCCGATCAGCGCGAACGGCCCGACCGGGATCTCCCCGCCGAACTCGTCGGCCTGCGCGGTCAGCCAGCACGGGATCGCCTCGCCCCGGGCCGCCCAGGCGGTGGCGTAGCCGCTGTGGGTGTGCACCACGCCGCCGACCTCGGGCATCGCGCGGTAGACGTAGGCGTGCGCGGCGGTGTCGCTGGACGGCGAGCCGCCGCCGTCGACGACAGTGCCGCTCAGGTCGCAGACCACCATGGACTCGGCGGTCAGGTCGTCGTAGTCGACGCCGCTGGGCTTGATGACCATCAGGTCCTGACCGGGTACGCGGGCCGAGACGTTGCCGGCGGTCCAGGCCACCAGCCCGTAGCGGGTCAGCTCGCGGTGCAGGCGGGCCACCGTCTCGCGCAGCTCGGCGACCTGGCTGTTCATCCGACCACCTCCAAGGGCGCGGCGGCGCGGGCGTCGACCGCCGCGTTGCGGATCGCCCGCAGGCGCAGCATGACGTCGTTCGCGCCGCGGCCGAAGTGGTCGTGCAGCGCGCGGTACTCCGCGTAGAGCGCGTCGTACGCCCGGACGTTCTCCGGTACGGGCCGGTAGACCGCCTCCTCGATCCGTCCCATCGCGGCGGACGCCTCGTGGATCGACTGGTACTCGCCGGCCGCGACGGCGGCGTGGATGGCCGAGCCGAGCGCCGGCCCCTGGGCGGAGCCGATGATGCTCAGCGGCCGGTTCGTGACGTCGGCGTAGATCTGCATCAGCAGCCGGTTGGAGGTGAGCCCGCCGGCCACCACCAGGTCGTCGACCGGCACTCCGGCCTGCGCGAACGCCTCGACGATCATCCGGGTGCCGTACGCGGTGGCCTCCAGCAGCGCCCGGTAGACGTCCGGCGGCCGGGTGGCCAGCGTCAGCCCGACGATCAGCCCGCTCAGGTCGTGGTTGACCAGCAGCGACCGGTTGCCGTTCCACCAGTCCAGCGCCACCAGGCCGTGCGCGCCGACCGGCTGGGCCGCGGCGGCCTCGGTGAGCCGCTCGTGCGAATCGAATCCGGCCGGGGCGCCGTGGCGCACGAACCAGCCGAAGATGTCCCCCACGCCGCTCTGCCCGGCCTCGAAGCCCCAGGCGCCGGGGCTGATGCCGCCGTCGACCACGCCGCACATGCCCGGCACCTCGGCCGGGTGGGTGCCGTTGAGCACGTGGCAGGTGGAGGTGCCCATGATGGCCACCAGCCGGCCGGGCCGCAGCGCCTGGGCGGCGGCGGCGGTGACGTGCGCGTCGACGTTGCCGACCGCGACCGCGATGCCCGCGGGCAGGCCGGTCCAGGCGGCGGCGCGGGCGTCTAGCGCGCCGGCCCGCGCGCCCAGCGGCAGCAGCGGACCGTCCAGCTTGGTGACGAAGTCGGTGAAGTCCGGGTCGAGCGCGGCCAGGTAGTCCGGGGACGGGTACCGGCCGTCCTGCCGGATGCCCTTGTAGCCGGCGGTGCAGACGTTGCGCGTCTCGACGCCGCACAGCTGCCAGACGATCCAGTCGGCCGCCTCGATGAAACGATCGGCGCGCCGGTAGATCTCCGGGTCCTCGTCCAGGATCTGCAGCCCCTTGGCGAACTGCCACTCCGCCGAGATCTTGCCGCCGTAGCGGCCGATCCACGGCTCGCCGCGTTCGTGCGCCAGCGCGTTGATCCGGTCGGCGTGCGGCTGCGCGGCGTGGTGCTTCCAGAGCTTGACCCAGGCGTGCGGCCGGTGGCGCAGCTCCGGGATCTCGCACAGCGGCGTGCCGTCGGCGAGCGTCGGCAGGACCGTGCAGGCGGTGAAGTCGATGCCGATCCCGACCACCAGTGCCGGGTCCACACCGGCCGCCGAGAGCGCTGCCGGTACGGCGTGGCGCAGCACGTCGCGGTAGTCGTCGGGGTCCTGCAGCGCCCAGTCCGGCGGCAACGCCGGGCCGTCGTCGGGCAGCGCGGTCTCGATGACCCCGTGCCGGTAGTCGTGCACCGCGGTGCCGAGTTCAGCGCCGTCGCGGACCCGGACCACCAGCGCCCGGCCGGACAACGTGCCGAAGTCGACCCCGATCACGTACCGGTCGGTCGCGTCCACTTCGCTCATTTGCACCTCCGCCGTGTCACGGAGTTAGTGTTAGCGCTCACATACACATCCGTCAAGACACGTCCGGGCAACAGCTACGTAACGAGCGGCGGTGCCCGGAACCGGCGCCCTCCGCCCCGCGCGGACCGGCCCGGCCGCCGGCCGGGAGATCCACGCCGACGGCGCGGTCGAACCTCGGGCAGACGGCCTGTTAGCGACAACAATCGATGGAACTTCCGGAAATTCTCTCGGCGCTCCCGACGCCCCGGGTCCGACCGCCCAGACGCCGCCGCAGGGGCGCTCAGAGGGCCGCTCAGCGGCTCTTTTTCTCGCCGCGGCACCCTCGGCAGCAGGCCGCCGCAAGCCGCCCGAGGGTCGCCAGGCTATTTACAGTGTTTGATGTCAGCGATAACATTTCGCCATCCCCACACACTGTGGCGCCGCTGTCCGGGAAACCCCGGCGCCGCAGCCGGGCGGCGACGGACGGCGACCCCGTCGACCGCCGGAACCCCACCACCCACGAGCGCCCGCCGGCACCGACCGGCCCTGGTGGAACTGCCGTGCCGCGTCCGTCCCCGTGGACCACGGGCGACGCCGTGCGACCGGCGGGCCGCTCCCTTCCGGGTACCGGCACGGACGGCGCCCGGCCACCGAGGAGGACCCAGTGCGCAGATGGACCCGACGGACGCTCGCCGTCCTGGGTGTCGCGGCGGTGGCGCTCGCAGCCACCGTCACCGACGGGGCAGTCGCCCCACGCCCGGCCCGGGCGCTGGACAACGGCGTCGCCCGTACGCCGCCGATGGGGTGGAACACCTGGAACACGTTCGGCTGCAACATCAACGAGACCCTCATCCAGCAGACCGCCGACGCGATCGTCGCCAACGGACTGCGCGACCTCGGGTACAAGTACGTCGTCGTGGACGACTGCTGGTTCAACCCGAACCGGGACGCGCAGGGCAACCTCCAGGCGCACCCGCAGCGGTTTCCCAGCGGGATGAAGGCGCTCGGTGACTACCTGCACGCCCGTGGCCTGCTGTTCGGCATCTACCAGGTGCCGCTGGACAAGACCTGCGCCCAGGTCGGCGGCGCGTTCCCCGGCGCCACCGGCAGCCTCAACCACGAGTACCAGGACGCGCGGCAGTTCGCCGCGTGGGGCGTGGACTACCTCAAGTACGACTGGTGCTCCGGCACCGGGACGATAAACGACCAGGTGGCGCGGTTCGGCATCATGCGCGACGCGCTGGCCTCCACCGGCCGGCCGATCGTCTACAGCATCAACCCCAACAGCTACCACGCCAAGACCGGGCCGCAGCGCAACTGGAGCGACGTGGCGAACCTCTGGCGGACCACCGAGGACATCACCAACGCGTGGAACACCGGCCAGACCAACGGCTACCCGATGGGCATCCAGAACATCGTCGACGTCACGGTGCCCCTGGCCGGGTACGCCGCCCCCGGCGGGTTCAACGACCCGGACATGCTGGAGGTCGGCCGAGGGGGCATGAACGACACCGAGATGCGCAGCCACTTCGCGCTCTGGTCGATGCTGGCGGCGCCGCTGATGATGGGCCACGACGTCCGCTCGGCGAACGCGGCCACGCTGGCGATCCTGCGCAACGCCAACCTGGTCGCGATCAACCAGGACACGCTCGGCCGCCAGGCGGTCCAGGTCTCCTTCGACGGCACCCGGCGGGTGCTGGCCAAGCCGCTCGCCAACGGAGACGTGGCGGTCGCCCTGTTCAACCAGGGCAGCTCGACCACCACCGTCTCCACCACGGCGGCGGCGATCGGCAAGAGCGGCAGCTCGTTCACGCTGCGCGACGCCTGGACCGACGCCACCTCCAGCACCAGCGGCACGATCTCCGCCAGCGTGCCCGCGCACGGCACCGTGGTCTACCGGGTCAGCGGCGGCGGCACCACCACCCCGCCACCGGTCCCGACCACCTTCCGGCTGCGCAGCGAGTCGTCCGGCCGGTGCCTCGACGTCGACAACGCCGGCACCGCCAACGGCACCGGCACGCTGATCTGGGACTGCCACAACAACGCCAACCAGCAGTTCACCGCCAACGGGCAGGCGTTGCAGGTGCTCGGCAAGTGCCTGGACGTGCCGACGAACGCGACCGCCGGCACCCGGGTGCAGATCTGGGACTGCAACGGCGGCACCAACCAGCAGTGGACCATCAACGGCAACGGCACGGTGAGCAACGGACGCTTCCCGTCGCTGTGCCTGGACGTCGACAACGCGGGCACCGCCAACGGCACCCGGGTGATCGTCTGGACCTGCCACGGCAACACCAACCAGCGGTGGAGCCGGGCGTGAGCGGCTGCGGCCGGTGAACGGCGGTCGGCCGGACGAAGGGGCGAGCGTCCGGCCGGCCGTCACCGGGCGCCGGCCGCCCGGCGCTTGTTCCAGATGTCGAACGCCACCGCCACGAGCAGGACGAGACCCTTCACCACCGACTGGACGGACTGGTCGACGCCCATGAGCTGCATCCCGTTGCTCATCACCGCCATGATCAGGCCACCCACCATGGCGCCGACCACGGTGCCGACCCCGCCGGTGACCGCCGCGCCGCCGATGAAGGCGGCCGCGATCGCGTCCAGCTCGAACATGTTGCCGGCGGCCGGCTGGGCGCCGTTGGACCGGGACGAGTAGATCACGCCCGCCACGGCGGACAGGAAGCCCATGTTGACGAAGATCCAGAAGTTGACCCGCTTCACCCGGACGCCGGACAGCATCGCCGCGGGCAGGTTGCCGCCGATCGCGTACACCTGCCGGCCGAACACGGTACGGCGGGTGAGCAGGCCGTAGATCAGCACCAGCACGGCCAGCACGATGAGCACGATCGGCAGGCCGCGGGCGTTGGCGAGCTGCCAGGCGAACCACATGACCACGGCGCCGACCACCACGATCCGCAGGACGAACAGCGGGAACGACTCCACCGGCTGCTCGTGGCGTACCCGGGCGACGCGGGTCCGGAACACGGCCACCGCGTACCCGACGACGGCGAACGCGCCGATGAACAGCGTGAAGGCGTCGTAGCCCTCGCCGCCCAGCAGTCCGTTGAGGAAGCCGGCGGCGACCCGCTGGTACTCCTCGGGGAACGGCGACAGCGAGATGTTGTCCAGCACCCGCAGCGTGAGGCCGCGGAACAGGAGCATGCCGGCCAGGGTGACGATGAAGGCCGGGATCCCGGCGTACGCGACCCAGAGCCCGTGCCACGCGCCGACCGCGACGCCCACCGCGAGCGCGGCCAGCACGCCGGCCCACCAGGGCATGCCCTCCCGGATGACGAGCACCGCGGAGACCGCTCCGGTGAGCGCCACCACCGATCCCACGGACAGGTCGATGTGGCCGCCGATGATCACGATGACCATGCCGATCGCGAGCACCAGGATGTAGGAGTACTGGAGCACGATGTTGGTCAGGTTGCCGGGGCTGAGCGAGACACCGTCGGTGAGCACCGCGAACAGCGCGACGATCACCACCAGGGCGATGTAGATGCCGCTCTGCCGCAGGTTGCCGAGGATCAGCGTGCGCGGGTCGCTGGTGCCGGTGTGCAGGCTCGCGGCCGCGCCGGTGTCGGGCGCGGCGACCTTCTGGGGCGTGGGCTTCGTGCTGGTCATCGGACGAGATCCCTGTCCTTGGTCATGAGTTCCATCAGGTTCTCCTGGGTGGCCTCGCGCACCGGCATCTCCCCGGTGATCCGGCCGGCCGCGAGGGTGTAGACGCGGTCGCACATGCCGAGCAGCTCGGGCAGTTCGGAGGAGATGAGGACCACCGCCTTGCCCTCGGCCACCAGCCGGTTGACGATCGTGTAGATCTCGAACTTCGCGCCGACGTCGATGCCCCGGGTCGGCTCGTCGAGGATCAGCACGTCCGGGTCGGTGAACAGCCACTTCGCCAGCACGACCTTCTGCTGGTTGCCGCCGGAGAGCTTGCCCACCACCGACATCACGGTCGGGGCCTTGATGTTCATGTCGCGCCGTCCCCGCTCGGCGACCTGGATCTCCCGGTTGCCGTCGATCCAGCCGTTGCGGGCGAGCTTGTCGAGCGCGGCGGCCGAGATGTTGCCCCGGACGTCGTCGATGAGGTTGAGGCCGTAGTGCTTGCGGTCCTCGGTGGCGTACGCGATGCCGTTGGCGATCGCCTCGGCCACCGTGCGCGCCCGCACCTCGCGGCCCTTGACGTACAGACGGCCGCTGATGTCGCGGCCGTAGGCGCGGCCGAACACGCTCATCGCCAGCTCGGTGCGCCCGGCGCCCATCAGGCCGGCGATGCCGACGACCTCACCGGCGCGCACGTGCAGCGAGGCCCGGTCGACCACCAGGCGGTCCTGTGTCGGGTGCCGCACCGTCCAGTCCTCGATCCGCAGCACCTCCTCGCCGGGGGTGACGTCGCGGGTCGGGTAGAAGGTGGCCAGGTCGCGCCCGACCATGCCGCGGATGATCCGGTCCTGGGTCGCGCCGCCGTCGGCCATGTCGAGCGTCTCGACGGTACGGCCGTCGCGGATGACGGTGGTCGAGTCGGCGATCGCCGTGATCTCACCCAGCTTGTGCGAGATCATGATGCAGGTGATCCCCTGGTCGCGGAGGCTGCGCATCAGGTCGAGCAGGTGCGCCGAGTCGACGTCGTTGAGCGCCGCTGTGGGCTCGTCGAGGATCAGCAGCCGCACCTTCTTGGACAGCGCCTTGGCGATCTCCACCAGCTGCTGCTTGCCGACGCCCAGCTGGATGACCGGGGTGACCGGGTTCTCGTGCAGCCCGACCGACCGCAGCAGCGCCGCGGCCTCGGCGTTGGTGCGGTGCCAGTCGATGAGCCCGCCGCGGCCCCGGCGCTCGTTACCGAGGAAGATGTTCTCGGCGATCGACAGGTACGGCACCAGCGCGAGTTCCTGGTGGATGATGACGATGCCGCGCGCTTCGCTGTCCTGGATGCCCCGGAAGCCGACCGGCTCGCCGTCCAAGACGATCTGGCCGTCGTAGCTGCCCGCCGGGTAGACCCCGGACAGCACCTTCATCAGGGTGGACTTGCCGGCGCCGTTCTCGCCGCAGATCGCGTGGATCTCGCCGCGCCGTACGGCGAGCGAGACGTCCTGCAGCGCGGTGACCCCGGGGAAGGTTTTCGTGATGCCACGCATCTCGAGGATGTGGTCGCTCATGGGTATCCGTCCTGCTCGTGGTCGTGGTGTCCGGAGCGGGGCGGGCCCGGTGGCGTACCGCGCCACCGGGCCCGCCGGCCGGATCAGCCGGCTCGGCCGGCGGCGACCTCCTGCTCGGTCAGGTAACCGGAGTCGATCAGGACGGACTTGATGTCCTCCTTGTAGACCGTCTGGACCGGCAGCAGGAACGCGGGCACGACCTTGACGCCGTTGTTGTACGCCTTGGTCTCGTTGGCCTTCGGCTCCTCCTTGCGCAGGAACGCCTCGGCGGCGATCACCGCCTGCTCGGCCAGCAGGCGGGTGTCCTTGAACACGGTGGAGCTCTGCACGCCGTCGTTGATGAGCTTGACGGACGCGACCTCGGCGTCCTGCCCGGTCACCACCGGCATCTTCTTGGCGCCGCCGCGGTAACCGGCGTTCTGCAGGGCGGTGATGATGCCCCGGGAGAGGCCGTCGAAGGGCGACAGCACGCCGTCGACCTTGCTGCCGTCGTTGTAGCTGGAGGTGAGCAGGTCCTCCATCCGCTTCTGCGCGGTCTCCTGCTGCCAGCGCAGGATGGCGGCCTGCTCGATCTTGGTCTGCCCCGACTTGACCTTCAGCGTCCCGGCGTCGAAGTACGGCTTGAGCGTGTCCATCGCGCCGTTGAAGAAGAAGCCGGCGTTGTTGTCGTCGAGCGAGCCGGCGAACAGCTCCACGTTGAACGGGCCGGTCGCGGCGCCCTTGGACCCGTCCTTGTTCAGCAGGCCGAGGCCGACCAGGAGCGCGTTGGCCTGCGCCACGCCCACCTTGTAGTTGTCGAAGCTGACGTAGAAGCTGACGTTGGGGCTGTTACGGATGAGCCGGTCGTAGGAGATGACCGGGATCTTCGCGGCCGCGGCGGCCTGGAGCTGACCGCTGAGCGCGGTGCCGTCGATCGGGGCGATGACCAGCACGTCCGCGCCCTGGGTGATCATCTGGTCGATCTGCTGCGACTGGGTGGGGATGTCGTCCCCGGCGTACTGCAGGTCGACCTTGTAGCCCTTGGCCTGCAACTTCTCCTTCACCGAGTTGCCGTCGGCGATCCACCGTTCCGAGGTCTGGGTCGGCATCGAGACGCCGATCGTCAGGTCGCCGGGCTTGGCGGAGCTGGTGTCCGAGCCGCCTCCGGCGCCCTCGCCGCTGCACGCGGCCAGGCTGATCGCGAGCGCGGCGCCGCTGACTGCGGCCAGGATTCGTCTGCGCACGAGCGTCCTCTCCCCTCCGTGGGCCCCTGTGACACAGGTAACCGTCACGGCGAGTGTTAACGCTCACAAGTTGCCCCGTCAACCAATCGCGCGAAATGTGCATGTCTCTTTCTTGTAACAGAGACGGCGCTCCAGGTAGGACGCGACCGGACGTCGCGGGGGCGGCACGTCGTACCGCCCCCGCGACGCCTGAGCTCAGGAGGCGGAGCAGGTGGGCGTCATGCCCGATCCGCTTCCGTTGCCCTGGAACCCGAACTCGGCACTCTGGCCGGCGCCGAGCTGGCCGTTGTAGTCGACGTTCGTGAACCGCACCGTGCCGCTGTTACCGCTCGCGGTGGCGCTCCAGGTGTTTGTGACGCTCGCGCCGCCCGGCAGCGTCATGGTGACGGTCCATCCCCGGGTGCCCGACGAGCCCGCTGTCACCTTCACGTTGGCGACGAAGCCACCGGTCCAGGAGTTCAGCGTCACCGAGGCCGTACACCCGCCCTGACCCGGCGGTGGCGTGGTCGGATTGTTGGGCGGCGGGGTGGTCGGGTTGTTCGGCGGCGGGGTGGTGGTCGGCGGCGGGTTGTTGGTGCCGGAGTTCAGCGCGTCGAGCACCGCGTTGTACGCCGCCTTCTTGTTGCCGGAACAGTCGAACAGCAGCGCGTTGTCCGAGCCGCGCCACGAGTCGCAGTCCCGCACGCCCCACACCGTGATGCCGGCGCAGCGCGACACCGCCAGGCAGGCCCGGGTGACGGCGGCGTAGATGTTCGCCTGGTTGCCGCCGGTCATCACGTCCAGCTCGGTGATCTGGACCTCCACGCCCAGGTCCGCGAACCGCTGGAGGTTGGCCTGGTAGTCACCGGGGATCGTGGTGCCCAGGTGCGACTGGAAGCCGACGCAGTCGATCGGCACGCCACGCGACTTGAAGTCGCGCACCATGTTGTAGATGCCGGTCGACTTCGCGTTGATGCCGTCGGTGTTGTAGTCGTTGTAGCAGAGCTTCGCGCCCGGGTCGGCGGCGCGGGCGGCCCGGAACGCGGCCTCGATCCAGTCGTTGCCGGTGCGCTGCAGGTTCGAGTCACGGCGCCCGCCGCTGCCGCCGTCGGCGAACGCCTCGTTCACCACGTCCCAGGCGTAGATCTGCCCCCGGAAGTGGGTGGCGACCTGGGTGACGTGGTTGATCGCGGCGTTGCGCAGTGCGCTGCCGGACAGGCCCTGCGCCCACGACGGCTGCTGCTGGTGCCAGAGCAGCGCGTGCCCGCGCACCGACATCCCGTTCGCGCGGGCGTGGCTGACCAGCCGGTCGCCACCGCTGTAGTTGAACCGCCCCTGCTGGGGCTCGGTGGCGTCCCACTTCATCTCGTTCTCGGCCACCACGGAGTTGAACTCGCGGTTCAGCACCGTGGCGTACGTGTTGTCGGACAGCTTGTTGGTGGCGACCGCGGCGCCGAAGTAACGGCCCTTCTCGGCCGCCGCCGCGCGCAGCGTGGTGCCGGCGCTCGCGGCCGGCGCCAGGGCCACCGCCATGCCGGCGGCGAGCGCGCCGGCCAGGATGCCGGTGGTCAGCAAGGCTCTCTTTCGTCTCATGCGGATTCCTCTTCCGGGGGTTACGCGATGGTGGTGGTGCGACTCCCCCGACTCCGCGTCCGGTGACGGTGTCGGGGTACGACCAGCGCGGCTCGCCCGGTGAGCCTTGCGGCGCTCATGCCCTGCCATCGACTGTGAGCGATAACATCCCCCGGCGTCAACCCCTGGCGCCTACGGATAGACGTCCTCGTGCGCCTTGCGGTAGTCGACGATCTCGTCCAGCCGGCCGGCCGCGGCGTGCGTCACCCAGGCCGGGTTGCCGAGCAGCGCGCGGCCCAGCGCGACCAGGTCGAACTCCCCGTCCGCCAGCCGCGCGGCCAGGCCCGCCACCGACTCCGGGCCGCCCGCGCGCAGGAAGTCCCGGCGCAGCCCGACCGAGCCGACGGTGATCGACGGCAGACCGGTGAGACGCTTCGCCCAGCCGGCCAGGTTCAGCGGCGAGCCGGGGAACGCCGGCTCCCAGAAGCGACGCTGCGAGGCGTGCAGCACGTCCGCGCCGGCCTCGGCGAACGCGCCGAGGATCCGCGCCAGCTCGGCCGGGGTCTCGGCGATCCGCGCGTCGAACGCCCGCTCCTTGAACTGGGAGAACCGCACGATCACCGGCCGGTGTGCCGGGACCTGCTCGCGCACCGCGCGGACCACGGCCGCCGGGAACGCCGCCCGCCGCGCCGGGGAGCCACCGAACGCGTCGGTCCGGCGGTTCGTGTACGGCCACAGGAACTCGTCCAGCAGGTAACCGTGCGCGGCGTGGATCTCGACCGCGTCGAACCCGGCCCGGACCGCCACCCCTGCCGCGTCCGCGTACGCCGCCAGCAGGACGTCCGCGTCGGCAGCGGTCATCGCGTGCGGCGCGGGGCGGCCCGGCTCGCGTACCCCCGAGGGGGTCCACGCCGGAGCGCCGTCCACCGGCTCGCGCAGGCTGCCCAGGTGCCACAGCTGCGCGGCGATCCGGCCGCCGGCGGCGTGCACCGCCTCGACCACGCCGCGCCAGCCGGCCTCGGCCGCGCCGGAAGTCATCCGTGGCACGGTGTCCTCGTGGCCGGCGCTGGGATGGTCCACCAGCACGCCCTCGGTGACGATCAGGCCGACACCCGCCGCGGCGCGGCGCCGGTAGTACTCGGCCATCTCCGGCGTCGGCACGCCGCCCGGCGCGCGGTTGCGGGTCATCGGCGCCATCACGAAGCGGGACGGCAACGACAGGCCGGCGACGGTGACCGGCTCCAGCAGCGGCGTCACGGGCGATGCGGTGTCCAGTGTCGCGTTCATGACCCGACGCTAGGAGTTGACACCGGTGTCAACTGCAAGCGCTCAGGCGGCCGGATCCCGGGTGTCCTCGGTCACTGTCATGTCGGCCACCACGTCGTCGAGCACCGCGACGGCGTGCGCGAGCCGTGCCATCTCGGCGGTCATCCGGGCCCGCTCCTCGCGCAGCCGGTCGGTCAGCCACGAGGTGCGGATCTCCGGGTCGGTCACGCAGGGCAGCAGCTCGGCCATCCGGCGACTGCTCAGCCCGGCGTCGAACAGCCGCTGGATGAGCCGGACCCGGTCCACCGCCGACTCGGCGAAGACCCGCTGGCCGCTCGGTGTGCGCAGGGCGGCGAGCAGGCCCTGCTGCTCGTAGTACCGGATGGACCGGGCGCTGACCCCGGTACGCGCCGACAGCTCCCCGATCCGCATCGCGCCTCCCCGCTCGCCGGACCTCCATCATCGAGCATGCCGCGCCGGTCAGGACAGCAGCTCGACGTACCCGTCGGTGCCGTGCACGCGGATCCGCCCGCCGTCGGGGATCAGCCGGGTCGCGTCCGGCACCGCCACCACCGCGGGCAGGCCGTACTCGCGGGCGATCACCGCGCCGTGGGTCATCAGGCCGCCGATCTCCGTCACCAGTCCCGCGACTGCGACGAACAGCGGCGTCCAGCTCGGGTCGGTGTACGCGGTGACGAGGATGTCGCCCGGCTCCACGTCGGCCCGGGTCAGGTCCGTCACGACCCGCGCCCGCCCCTCGACCACGCCGGCCGAGACCGCCAGCCCGGCCAGGGCGCCCGGGGGAACGTCGTCGCGCCGGTACGAGCCGTCGAGGGCCTCGCCGTCGGAGGTGAGCACCCGGGGCGGGGTGAGCGCCTGGTGCGCCCGGAACTCCTCGCGGCGCCGCCGGATCAGCCCGGCGTCGGCCCGCCCGGTGGCCGCGACCTCGCGGAACTCGTCGAAGGTGAGGAAGAAGACGTCCTCCGGACCGGCGAGCACACCGGCGCGCGCCAGCCGGCCGGCCTCGGCCGTCAGCGCCTGCTTGTAGACGGCGTAGCGGCTCACGATGTCGTACTTCGGGTACTCGCGGTAGCCGGCGAACGTGCGTACCCGGTCGATCATGCGTTGCGTCTCGGCGGCCTTGCGCTCACCGTCGGGCAGCGCGCGCAGGCGGTCCAGCACCTCCCGGGCCTTCGCCTCGGCCCGCTCCCGGCCCTGGGCGAAGCGGCGGGCGGCCGCGCCCGGGGTGAAGGTGTGGACGTTGTCCAGGATCAGCGGCACGAGCGTGGCCGGGCGCTCGCTCCACCGTGGCCGGGTGATGTCGATCTCGCCGACGCAGCGCATGCCGTACCGGTCCAGGTAGCCATCGACGGCCGCGCGCGCCTCGACGCCGCCGGGCAGCTTCGGCAGCTCGTCCAGGAACCCGTCGCCGGCGTCCCGCAGGAACGCCACCACCTCGGGGTACGGCCGGATCACGTCGGCCACGTCGAGCAGCGCCAGCCCCATCTCGGCGGTGACGTTGCCGGGCGCGGACAGCGTGAGCGTGTCGGCGGCGTCGCGTTCGCCGAGCCACTCCCCCAGCTTGTCGTTGAGCCACCACGCGGCCTGCATCCCCGCCATGATCACCTGGGCGCTCACCGGATCGGTGAGCACCCGCTTGTGCTCGGCGAACGCCTCGATCAGGAAGTCGAACAGCTCCGGTCCGCTGCGGCCCTCGATGTCGCGGCGCAGGGCGGCGACGGACGCCTGGCTGCGCGCGACGAGGCCGGCGACGATCGCCGGATCGGTCTCGATCGGCGGCGGCCCGCCCGTCGGCGGCCCGGCCGGAGCCGGGTCCGGGTCCGGCGTCGCCGGCAGGACGTCCCGCGCCAGGACCGTCTCCAGCGCGTCCCGGGTGAGCGGGTCGGCCCGGCCGATCATGCCCAGGAACGCGGTACGGCCCGCCGGGGTGGCCAGGTGCGGCGTGGCGTCGACGAACAGCCGGCCGCCCGCCTCGTGCATCGGCGCCATGGCGGTCAGCCGCCACATCGACAGACCCAGCGGCTTCATCGCGTCGGTCATCATCTGCTGGTGGCCGACCGACAGGTAGACGTGGAACGTCCCGTCGGCGGCGGCAGCCGGCACCGGGAACAGCGTGGTGATCGGCCGGCTCTGCAGGATGTGGACGTCGTCCCCGGTCACCGCCCACTCGACGTCCTGCGGGCAGCCGAAGTACGCCTCGATCCGCCGGCCCAGCGCGGCGAGGCGTACCGCCTGCGCGTCGGTCAGCGCCGGCTGGGCCTGCCGCGCCGGGTCGACGGGCGCCTGCCGGGTGCCGCCGCCGGGCGCCGCGTGCACGGCCCGTGACTTCGCGCCGATCCGCCGGCCGACGACAGCGCCGTCGCGCACCGTGAACACGTCCGGGTTCACCAGGCCGGAGACCAGGGCCTCGCCCAGCCCGAAGCCCGCCTCCACCGAGACCACCCGCCGGTCGCCGGTGACCGGGTCGGCGGTGAACAGAACCCCGGCGGCGTCCGGGAAGACCATCCGCTGCACCACCACCGCCATGTCCACGGCGCGGTCGTCGATGCCGTGGCGCCGCCGGTAGGTCACCGCCCGGTCGGTGAACAGCGAGGCCCAGCAGCGGCTGACGTGCCGCAGCACCTCGGCCGTGCCGACCACGTTGAGGTAGGTGTCCTGCTGGCCGGCGAACGAGGCATCCGGCAGGTCCTCCGCGGTAGCGCTGGAGCGCACCGCGTACGCGGCGTCCGCCCCGAGCGCGGCCAGCGCGGCGGTGACCGCCGCCGCGACGTCGCCGGGCAGGGCGGTCCGCTCGACGGCGCGACGGACCTCGGCGGCGGCCGTGCGCAGCGCCGCCGGGTCGTCCGCGTCCGCGCGGGCCAGCCGGTCCAGCGGGCCGGCCAGCGCCGGCGTCCGCGCCACCAGCCGGAAGGCGTCCGTCGTCACGCAGAAACCCCTGGGTACGCGCACCCCGTCGATCCGCGTCAGCGCCCCCAGGTGCGCGCCCTTGCCGCCGACCGCGGCGATCCGCGCCTCGTCCACCTCGTGCAGTTGCCACACGTACCGTCCGGTCATGCCATGCCCCCGTTTTCGCAGCTCAACCCGCATCGGCCGATGATTCTGCGGCATCACCGGGGCCTTGCGGCAAGACCGGGGGTGCGATATACATTGATAGTGGCAAGGAGATCTGTCTCCTTGCCTTTCGTTATGCCGCAGCCTTTCATTTTGGCCGCACCACGAACCCCTGCCCTGACCCGCCGCCGTCACGTGAGTCAGATCTCCCCGCCCCGGGTGGAGTGCCGGGCGCGCGACGGGGCAAGAAGCGACCACGAGGCCGCGACGCGGCCCGGACGAGCGGGATCGGACGGGGTGGGGGAGACTCGGGCGATGAGCGGCGCTGACACCGACCCGCATACGCGCGCCGACGTCTTCGCCGTCGACGGCGAGATCGGGCCGGACCTGGCGCGCGTCGACTGGTCCGCGCACCCGCTCGGGCCGCCGGACACCTGGCCGCAGAGCCTGCGGACCTCGGTGCGGATCCTGCTGTCCTCCCGGTTCCCGATGTGGATGGCCTGGGGACCGCAGCTCACGTTCTTCTGCAACGCCGCCTACCGGCGGGACACGCTCGGCCGCAAGTACCCCTGGGCGCTGGGCCGCCCGGCGAACGAGGTGTGGACCGAGATCTGGGACGACATCGGTCCCCGCGTCGACACCGTGCTGCGCACCGGCGAGGCGACCTGGGACGAGGGCCTGCTGCTGTTCCTGGAGCGGGCCGGCTACCGGGAGGAGACCTACCACACGTTCTCCTACAGCCCGCTGCGCGACGACGACGGCAGCCTCGTCGGGATGCTCTGCGTGGTCAGCGAGGACACCGAGCGGGTCATCGGCGAGCGGCGGATGGCCACGCTGCGCGACCTCGGCTCGGACCCGAGCGTCATCCGCACCGAGCAGGAGACGCTCACGTTCGTCAGCCGCCAGCTGGCCCGCAACCCGCAGGACCTGCCGTTCACGCTCACCTACCTGTACGACCGCGACGGCGACGCCCGGCTGGCGGAGGCGACCGGGCTGGCGGCCGGGCACCCGGCGGCCCCGGCCACGCTGTCCCTCACCGACCCCGCCTCCCCGTGGCCGGCCGGCGCGCTCACCGAGGGCGACCCGGTACGGGTGGCGCTCGACGGACCGGCCTTCGCGGACCTGCCCGCGGGCGCCTGGCCCGCCCCGCCGGCCGAGGCCCTGCTGGTGCCGCTACGGCAGCAGGGCGGCGCGCCGTACGGGTTCCTGGTGGCGGGACTCAACCGTTACCGGGCGCTGGACGACGGCTACCGCGGTTTCGTGGAGCTGACCGCCGGGCACCTGGCGACCGGCATCGCGAGCGCCCGCAGCTATCAGGCGCAGCAGCGGCGGGCCGAGGAGCTCGCCGAGCTGGACCGCGCCAAGACCGCCTTCTTCTCCAACATCAGTCACGAGTTCCGCACCCCGCTCACGTTGATCATGGGGCCGGTGGACGAGCTGCGCGGCCGGCTGCACGACGCCGACGAGCGGGTCCGCACGGAGCTGGACGTCATCCGCCGCAACGGGCTGCGCCTGGGCAAGCTGGTCAACAGCCTGCTCGACTTCTCCCGCATCGAGGCGGGCCGGATGCAGGCCCGCTACGAGCCGGTGGATCTGGCCGCGGTGACCGCCGACCTGGCCAGCGTCTTCCGGTCGGCGATCGAGCGCGCCGGCCTCTCCTTCGAGGTCGACTGCGCGCCCCTGCCCGAGCCGGTGCACGTGGATCGGGGCATGTGGGAGAAGGTGGTGCTCAACCTGCTCAGCAACGCGCTGAAGTTCACCTTCGACGGGACGGTGCGGGTGCGGATGGACGCCGAGCACGGGATGGCCGTGCTGCGGATCTCCGACACCGGCATCGGCGTCCCGGCCGAGGAGATGCCGCGCCTGTTCGAGCGGTTCCACCGCATCGAGAACGCCCGGTCCCGCTCCGGCGAGGGCAGCGGCATCGGCCTCGCCCTGGTCAAGGAACTGGTCTCGCTGCACGGCGGCGACATCGACGCGGACAGCACGGTGGGCCGCGGCACCACCTTCACCGTCCGGTTGCCGTTCGGCGCCGCCCACCTGCCCGCCGACGCGCTCACCCCGGCCGGCGCCGGCCGGGCGCCCGGGTCGGCCGAGCCGTTCGTGCAGGAGGCGCTGCGCTGGCTGCCCGCCGACCCGGGCGCCGTCGTCGGCGAGGACGGGCCCGCCGCCACGGAGGGCCCGGTGCATCCGCTGCCCGGCGGCGCGCCGGCCCGCGTCCTGGTGGCCGACGACAACGCCGACATGCGGGAGTACCTCACCCGGCTGCTGCGCTCGGCCGGACACGAGGTGCACACGGTCGCCGACGGGCGTGCCGCGCTGGACGCCGCCCGCGCGCAGACGCCCGACCTGGTGGTCAGCGACGTGATGATGCCCCGGCTCGACGGCCTGCAACTGGTGGCCGCGTTGCGCGCCGATCCCCGTACGGCCGGCACGCCGGTGCTGCTGCTGTCCGCCCGCGCCGGCCAGGAGGCCTCGATCGAAGGGCTGGAGGCCGGCGCCGACGACTACCTGGTCAAGCCGTTCCCGGCCGCCGAGCTGCTGGCCCGCGTACGCGCCAACGTGGAGCTGGCGCGGCTGCGCAACCACCACGCGCGCTGGCGCACCGCGCTCGTCGACTCGCTGCAGGAGGCGTTCTTCGTCTGCGACGAGGACGGCGCCGTGGTCGAGATCAACGCGGCGTTCACCGACGTCCTCGGCTACGGGACCGAGGGCCTGCCCTATCCGCCGGTACAGCCGTGGTGGCCGGACCAGGAGGCCGAACCGGACGCGCACCGTCAGGTGGCCGCCGCGTTCTCGAGGCTGGTCGGCCAGTCCCGCGGCACCTACACCGTGCCGGTGACCCATCGCGACGGGCACCGGATCTGGATCTCTGCCGCGTTCAACCAGGTGGACGACCCGGACAGCGGCCGGCGGATGATCGTGGGCACGTTCCGTGACGTCACCGCCGAGCACTACGCGGTCCAGCGGGAGACCGCCCTGGCCGGGCTCGGCATGCGCCTGTCCCGGGCCGACGACCTCGCCGACGCGCTGCACGGCGTGCTGGACGAGCTGCGCAAGCTGTGGCGGGCCGCGGGCGTGCTCACCGCCGTCTTCGGTGACCTGCCCACCCCCGACGTGACCGGCACCGACCCGGCGGCCCGGTGGGCGACGCTGCCCGAGAAGCGCCGGCGGGCGCTGCTCGCGCTGCGCGACACCCCGCTGCTGACGCCGGTGGCGACACGCCGGCACGGCGCCGGCATCGCAGTCGAGCACCCGCACGGCACCATGGCGCTCTGGATCGACCTGGGCGAGAAGCGGCCCTTCACTGAGCAGGACCAGACCCTGCTGGCGCTGCTGGCCGGCCACATCGGTCAGGGGCTGCACCGGGTGCACCAGATCGACCAGCAGCGGGAGACCGCCCTGGCCCTGCAACGGGCGATCCTCGGCCCGGCGCAACTGCCCGCCGGCTTCGCCGTGCGGTACGCCCCCGCCGCGGTGCCGCTGAAGGTCGGCGGCGACTGGTACGACACGGTGGAGCTGCCGGACGGGCGCATCGGCATCGTCGTCGGCGACTGCGTGGGACACGGACTGCGGGCCGCCACCGTGATGGGGCAGCTGCGCAGCGCGTGCCGCGCCCTGCTGTTGCAGGACCCCAGCCCGGCCCGGACGCTGGCGGCGCTGGACCGGTTCGCCGCGCTGCTTCCCGGCGCGTCCTGCGCCACCGTCTTCTGCGGCGTCCTCGACCCGGTCACCGGCCTGATGCGCTACTCCAGCGCCGGTCACCCGCCGGCCATCGTGGTCGGCGCCGACGGCACTCCCCAGCTCCTGCAGCACGGCCGGTCCCGGCCGCTGGCCGTCCGCGCGGGTGAGGAACGACCGGAGGCGGAGGCGACGGTGCCGCCGCGCGCCACCCTGATGCTCTACACCGACGGTCTGGTGGAACGCCGCCGCCAGCCGATCACCGTCGGCATCGCCCGCGCCACCGACGCCATCCAGCAGGGCCACCACGCGCCGGTGGAGGTGCTCGCCACCGAGATCATGGATCGGCTCACGCCCGACGGCGGCTACCACGACGACGTGGCGCTGCTGCTCTACCGCCATCCCGGGCCGCTGGAGCTGGAGTTCCCGGCCGAGTCGACGCGGCTGGCCGAGGTGCGTACCGCGCTGCGAGGATGGCTGGACCGTTGCGGGCTGGCCCCGGCCCACGCCTACAACATCCTGGTGGCGGCCGGCGAGGCGTGCGCCAACGCGATCGAGCACGGGCACCGCGACGACCCCGGCGGGCGGATCCGGCTGCGCGCCGCCGCCACCGCGAACAACCTGCGCCTGAGCGTGACCGACAGCGGTCACTGGCGGGAGCGCGAGCAACCCCCCGATCCGCACCGCGGCCGGGGGCTCGTGCTCATGCGCGCGCTGATGGACAGCATCAGCGTCACCCCGGGAGCGACCGGCACCACCGTCGACATGCAGGCGAGGATCACCGCATGAGCGCGTCCCTGACTCTCACCACGAGCGACCGTCCCGACGGCGTCCGCGTGCTGACCGCCGTCGGCGAGATCGACATGAGCAACGCGTCCTCGTTCGCCGACGCGCTGGCCGAGGGGGTACGGCCCGAGGGCGAACCCCTGGTCGTGGACCTCACGAAGGTCGAGTACCTGGACAGCGCCGGGCTGGCCGCGCTGTTCCCGCACGCCGACCGGATCGCGCTGGTCGCCGGTCCGCTGCTGGAGCCGCTGCTGACCATCTCCGGGCTGGCCGACCTCACCACGGTCCGCCGCGCCTGACGCCGTCGCGGCGTCAGGCGCTGTCGCGGAAACAGGCGCTGTCGCGGAGTCAGGCGGCGTCGCGGACGATCACCAGCGGCGAGTGGGCGTGGTGCAGCACCGCGTGGCTGACCGAGCCGAGCAGCAGCCCGCCCAACGCGCCACGGCCGTGCGCCCCGACCACCACCAGCTGGGCGTCCTTCGACTCCTCGACCAGCACCCGGGCCGGGGCGCCGCGGATCGACCGCTGCCGCACCGGCACGTCGGGGTAACGCTGCGACCAGCCGGCGACAGACTCGGCGACGACGCGCCGGGACTCCTCGGCGAGCGCCTCCGGGTCGTACACCAGGGGCAGGATGTCGCCGGGGCCCATCGGAGTGGGGTACAGCCAGGCGTGCACCACGATCAGCGAGGCGCCCCGGCGGGCGGCTTCCTCGTACGCGAACCCGACCGCCGCGGTGGACAGCTCGGAGCCGTCCACGCCGACCACGACCGGGCCGTCGGCGCGTGCCTCGCCGCGCGTCACCAGCACCGGGCAGTGGGCGCGGGCGGACACCTGGAGCGTGACCGAGCCGATGAGCAGGCCGGCGAAGCCGCCCAGGCCACGGTGTCCGAGCACGATCAGCGCGGCGTCGCGGGACTCGGCGACCAGCACCGCGGCCGGCGCGCCGTCGACCACCACGCCGGTGACCGGTACGTCCGGCGCGACCTTGCCGGCCTCGGCGACCGCCTCGGCGACGCACCGTTCGGCCTGGTTGCGCAGGCCGGCGCCGGCGGGCGCGCCCGGGGCCGGGGTGAGCGGCGCGCGGGTCAGCGGCCAGATGAACGCGTGCACCACCTGCAGCGGCCGGTTCCGGTCGGCGGCCTCGCGGGCGGCGACCCGGACCGCGTCCAGGGCGGTGGCCGACCCGTCCACGCCCACCACGACGGGGGCCTGCGAATGGATTGTCATGACGCCTCCTTCACTGTCCTCAGCCTGCCCGTCCGGCGGCCGGCCGGGCAGGGTCCTGGGTCCCGGCGCGAGGGCCGTCGGTCCCGTCGGCCGTGCCGGAGCGGCGGGTCAGCCGCAGCACCAGCCCGGGCAGGACGCCGATCGCGGCGCAGGCGAGCAGGTCGAGCGCGCTCAGCGGGGACGTGCCGAGCAGCTCGCGCAGCGGCGGCAGCAGCACGCCGGCGACTTGGAGGACCGCGGAGATCGCGACCGCCACCGGCAGGGCGCGGTTGTGCTCCCGCGAGCCGGGCGCCCGGGTCGCGCGGACGGCCAGCGCCACGCCGAGCTGGGCGAGGCCGAGCACCACGAAGACCACCGACTGCCACGGCCGGTCCGCCGCGGCGGCCCACACGCCGGCGCCGAGCGTCGCGGCGGCGATGAGCGCGCCGGTGACCAGCACGTCCCGGCCGAGGCCGCCGCCGAGCACGGACTCCTGCGGCGAGCGGGGACGGCGGCGCAGCGTGCCCGGCTCGGCCGGCTCCGCGCCCAGCGCCACCCCGGGTACGCCGTGGGTGAGCAGGTTGATCCAGAGGATCTGCGCCGGCAGCAGCGGCACCGGCAGGCCGACCAGCGGTCCGAGCAGCATCACCGCGATCTCGGCGACCCCGCCGGCGAGCGCGTAGCGCAGGAACCGGCGGATGTTGTCGTAGATCCGGCGGCCCTCGCCGATGGCGGTCGCCACGGTGGTCAGGTCGTCGTCGACGAGCACCAGGTCGGCGGCCTGCCGGGCTACCTCGGTGCCGCCGCCCATCGCCACGCCGATGTCCGCCCGGCGCAGCGCCGGGGCGTCGTTGACGCCGTCGCCGGTCATCGCCACGACGTGTCCCCGGTCCTGAAGGCCGGCGATGATGTCGAGCTTCTGCTCCGGCTGGGTCCGCGCGTACACCCGGGTGTCGGGGTGGGCGCCGCCCGGGTCGCCGTCGTCGCCGTTGGCGAGCGGGTCGCCGTCGCGCCAGAGCCCGAGCCGGCCGCCGATGGCGGCGGCCGTCGCCGGGTGGTCGCCGGTGATCAGGACCAGCCGGATGCCGGCCTGCTCGAAGCCCGCCGCGATGCCGGGTGCCGCCGTGCGCAGCGGGTCGCCGACCGCGACCAGGCCCAGCGGGCGCAGGCCGGTCGGCCGGGCCGGGTCCGGCAGCGTGTCGACCACGGCCGAGGCCACCGCCAGCACCCGCAGCCCTTCGGCGGCGAGCCGGTGCGCGGCATCGGTCAGCTCGGCCAGCTCCTCGGCGCCGGCGTCCATCAGCGGCGGGGCCAGCAGGTTCTCCGGCGCGCCCTTGCAGACCACGAGGTAGCGCCCGTCGCAGCGGCGGTGCACGGTGGTCATCCGGCGCAGGTCCTGGTCGAACGGGGCCTCCGCGACCCGGGGCCAGGCCTCGCGGGTGGTCTCCGGGTCCAGACCGCAGCGGGCCGCGAACGTGACGAGCGCGGCCTCCAGCGGGTCGCCGATCGCTGTCCACTCCGGCCGTTCGCCGGTCGGCGGGGTCAGCGTGGCGTCGTTGCAGAGCAGCCCGGCGCGGGCGAGGGCGCGCAGCTCGTCCGGGGCGCTCACCGGCTCGCCCCGGTGGCGCACCTCGCCGTCGGGCGCGTAGCCGGTGCCGGTCACGGCGTAGCGGTCGCGGCCGGGCACGACCGCGTGCTGCACCGCCATCCGGCCCTCGGTGAGCGTGCCGGTCTTGTCGGAGGCGATCACGGTGACCGACCCGAGGGTCTCCACCGCGTGCAGCCGCCGGGGAATGGCCCGGCTGCCGGCCATCCGGCGTGCGCCCAGGGCGAGCGCGAGCGTGACGACGGCGGGCAGCGACTCCGGTACGGCCGCCACCACGAGGCTCACCGCGGTGACCGCCATCTGCGTGACCGGGCGTCCGTCGAACACGCCGAGTGCGAAGACCAGCCCGGAGAGCACCACGGCGGTCAGCCCGAGCACCCGGCCGAGCGAGGACAGGCGGCGTTGCAGCGGGGTGGGCGCCGGGCGGGTCGCCGCGACCAGGGCGCTGATGCGGCCCAGCGCGCTCGCCGCGCCGGTGCGTACCACGGTCCCGGTGGCGCGGCCGGTGGTGACCACCGTGCCGGCGCTCGCCTCCTCCCCCGCGACCCGGGTCACCGCCACCGACTCACCGGTGAGCGCCGACTCGTCCAGGCTGAGCCGTACCGCGTCGGTGAGGTCCAGGTCGGCGGGCACCACGTCGCCGGCCTCCAGCCGGACCAGATCGCCCCGGACCAGGTCGGCGGCGGGGAGCACGAGGTCACGGCCGTCGCGGACCACCCGCGCGGTCGGCGCCGCGAGCCGGTCCAGCGCCGCCACCGCCCGGTCGGCGCGTACCTCCTGCACCACGCCGATCGCCGTGTTGATCAGGACGACCAGCACGATCACCGCGGTGTCGGGGTAGTCGCGCAGCAGCGTGGTCACCACGGCGGCGGCCAGCAGCAGCGCCACCAGCGGATCGGTGAGCTGACGGAAGATCCGGCCGGCCAGCCCGCGCTTGCGTGGCGCGGCCACCGTGTTCGGCCCGTCGGCGCGCAGCCGGGCGGCCGCCTCGGCCGAGCCGAGCCCGGTCGCGGGGGCCGGAGAGATCTCGGTGGGCGTCACCGTGCCCTGCCCGCCGTTGATCACCACATTGCCTCCATGTCGTCACCGCCCGCGCCGGGCACTCCCAGCATGCCGGGTGCGCGGGCGCGGCTCGCAGGGCCGAGGGCCTGTCGGACCCGGGACCAACGGCCCCCGCGGTACGGGGCAGCGCGGCGTCCGACTCGTCGGTAACGTCCGTGCGGTGAACCGGACACGCAGCGCCGCCGGCCCGACACCCCCGTCCCGTCACCGGCCGGTCCGCTGGGCGCTCGCGGTGCTCCTGCTCGCGTCGGTCGGATGCGGAAGGGGATTCGGCGAGGAGAGCGGCGACGAACTGGCGCGCGACGTCGCGGCGGCGGAGGCGAAGCAGCTCAACACGGAGCTCGGGCACCGCAACCGGGTCCGCGACGCCGGGTCGATCGCGGCGGCCGAGATCGTCCAGCAGCCGCAGGGCACCGCGTTGAGCGATGACGAGACCGTCCGGCGGGAGGCCCTGGCCTGGTCCGGCCGCACCGCCAGAGACGAGCGGGCCACCGTCGACGTGCGGTTCGTGGTGACGGTGCCGGAACGACCGCCGGTGTCGGTCGGCGGCGCGAGCAACAGCGCCGGCGACGCCACCCGCTGCTACCGGTACGAGTTCCAGCTCTACCGCTACACGACGTACCACGAGATCGACTGTCCGAGCGGGGCTGCTCCCCCGCCCCCCACCGCCGCGCCGGTGCCGAAGGTGCCCGAGGACGGGCGGCAGCGGCTCACCGCCGTGCTGCGTACCGCCACCCCGGACACCCTTGCGGGCGCGGTGCGGGCGGCGTTCCCGCAGGACTGGATCACCGTCGACACGACGGTGCACGAGGGCGCGCTCGTCGCCGCCGTCGGCGTACCGGCCGAACGGGACTGCCTCCTGCTCGTCCGCACCCCGGCCGGGAAGATCGAATCCCCCGGGTACGACCGGATCTGGCTGGAGCCGGGCGAGACCGGCTGCCGGACGGGCCTGTACGTCTCGCCGCCGCGCTGAGACACCAGCCCGGTTTGCCGCGCGACGGCCGGAGGACTGACCTTCTCGGGCCCGTGTCAATGTAGCGTTGACGAGTGAGCCTGGCCGACCTGTCCGAGATCGCCGCGACCCGGGTCCGGCTGGACGACCGCGAGCTGGACCTGATCGACCGGGCCCGGCACGACGGCGCCACCTGGGCCGACATCGCGCGGGCGCTGGGCCTGGGCAGCCGGCAGGCCGCCGAGCAGCGCCGGCAGCGTCTCGCGGCGGCCCGGCGGGCCCGCGTGACCCGGCTCGACCCGGCCGGCGCCCCCGACCTGCCCGTGCTGCGGACGGCGGTCGCCGACCTGCGCCGCTGGATCGAGACGGACCGCGCGTGGGACGGGCGCTTCCCCCGCGCGGCGTTGACGCGCCGTACCTGCGCGCTCGCGCTCGACGCCCCCGCCGGGCCGCTGTACGCGCTGGCCGCGCACCTCGCCGACGATCTCGCCGGGGCCGGACTCCGGCTGCCGCCTCCGGTACGCGACGCCGCCGGGCGCATCACGGCGACACTGTCAACAAGAAATTGACGTAGCTCCGAAGTGTTGCCACGCCCCGGCTCATGTTCCGAGGATGAGTCCTCCAGGCTCAACTCTCGGGGGACCCATGCGCCGCAACGCCGTCCTGTTCGTGGCCGTCTCGCTGCTGTCCGGCCTGGGCGGCAGCGCCATGGCCCTGGTCTCCGGCATCTGGATCCTGGACCTGACCGGCTCCACCGGGCTCGCGGCGCTGGCCGGTCTCTGCGTCTACGCCCCGACGCTGGCCGGCCCCTGGCTCGGCGGCCTGCTCGACCGGGTCCCCCGGCGTCCCCTGGTGGTCGGCGTCAACCTCGCTCTCGCCGCCGCGCTGCTGAGCCTGCTGGCGGTGCGCGGGCCCGGCCAGGCGTGGCTGATCTACGCCGTCTCGCTCGCCTACGGGATCGGATACGTGCTCGTCGACGCCGGCGAGACTGCGCTGCTGCCCGCCGCGCTCCCACCGGCCCGGCTGGCCGACGTCAACGGCTGGCGGTCGAGCGCGCAGGAGGGCGTGAAGCTGGTCGCGCCGCTGGCCGGGGCGGGCCTGTACGCGTGGCGGGGCGGGCACGTCGTCGCGGTGCTCGCCGCCGTCGTACCGGTGCTCGTGGCCGCCCTGTACGGCGCGTTACGCCTGGCCCGGGCGGCGTCCGCTCCCCCGACCGCACCCGCGGTGGGGCTGCGGGCCGGGCTGACCGCGCTCCTGGCCCGGCGGGCGGTACGCGTGCCGGTGGCGCTCGCGGCGGCGTCCATCGCGATGTCCGGCTTCACCACCGCGGCGCTGTACGACGTGGTGGTGACCGGCCTCGGGCTGCCGTCCACCTTCCTCGGCGTGCTGGCCGGCGCGCAGGGTGGCGGATCGCTGCTCGCCGGGCTGGTCGTCGGCCGGCTCGTCCGCCGCCACGGCGAGATCACGGTGGGGGTCGCCGGCGCGGTCCTGTTCGCGGCCGGCTGTCTGGGACGCTGCCTGCCGTGGTGGCCGGGCACGGTCGCCGCCTCGGTGGTGATCGGCGTCGGTCTGCCGTGGACGCTCGTCGCGGCGGTCACCGCCGTGCAGACGTACACGCCGCGGGAGATGCTCGGGCGGGTCGCCGGGACGGCGAACACGGTGATGTTCGGCCCGATCACGCTGGCCATCCCGCTCGGGTCGGCGGCGGTCGCGGTCGGCGGCCGGCCGCCGCTGGTACTCGCCGCCGTGGCGTGCCTGGCCGCGGCACTGGCGGCCGCCCGGCCGGGTCGTCAGCCCGCGGCCGGCGGGCCGGACAGGTGGCGGATCAGCTCCGGCCGGGAGCGCAGCCGAAGCTTCCGGTAGACGTTGCCGAGGTGGTACTCGACGGTCTTCGGCGACAGGAAGACCCGGGCCGCGATCTCCCGGTTCGTCAGGCCCTCCGCCACGTGCAGGGCGATCAGGCGTTCCTGGCCGGTCAGCCGGTCGACGGTCCGGTCGCCGGGCTCGGGCGGCCGCCGGCCGGTGGCGTCGATCTCGGTGCGGCACCGCCGCGCCCAGCCCTGCGCGCCGAGCGCCTCGAACAACCGCAGCGCGGCGTGCAACTGGACCCGCGCGTCCCGGCGGCGCCGGGCCCGGCGCAGCCGCTGCCCGTAGCTGAGCAGCGTCCGGGCCCGTTCCAGCGGGACGACGGCGGGATCGCACCGGGCCAGCGCCGCCGCGAAGACCTCGTCCAGGTCCGGTTCGCCGGCGAGCAGGCCCTCGACGCGCGCGGCGGCGGCGCGGGCGGCGGCACCGCCGGCCCCGGCCAGGTCGCGCAGCCGCCGCGCCGACCGCTGCGGGTCGGACAGGTGCGCGTACGCCTCGGCCAGCTCGGCCGCGACGGGCAGCCACCCCGGTTCGGCGATGCCTCCGTCGCGCTGGGCCCGGCGGACCCGTTCCAGCTCGGTCACGGCGTCCTGCCAGCGCGCCCCCACCACCGCCGCGATCCCGGTGGCGTAGCGGAGCCGGACCTCGATCTCGCGGAACTCGCCCGGCAGGAGCCGGCGGGCGTCCTCGACGTGCGCGAGCGCCTCCGGCTCCTCGCCGAGCAGCGCCTCCACCAGGGCCAGCGCGGCCAGCGCCTCCGCCCGCAGCACCGGAAGCGCCACCTGCTCGGCGATCCGGACCGCCTCAGCGGCGGCCTGGTACGCCGCGTGCAGCCGGCCGGTGCGCCACTCCAGCCCGGCGAGCCGGGGCAGGGCGTACGCCAGCAGGAACACGTCGTCTGCGGCGCGGGCCCGGTCGATCTCCGGTTCCAGCAGCGCCCGCGCGGTGTCGTGGTCCCCGAGCCAGCAGAACACCTCGGCCAGCTCCGCTGCCGAGCCGTCGGCGTGGCCGGCGCAGGCGGCGACCAGGGCACGGGCCGACGCGACCCCTTCGGGCAGCCCGGCCAGCACCTGTGCCGCGGCCAGCCGGATCGGGCCCTTCGGCCAGGTCGCGCCCGCGTCCGCGGCGGCCAGCTCGGCCACCCGCGCACACAGCGGCACCATGCCGGTGACGTCCAGCCGCGCCCAGAACTGGTTGACGCGGGCGCTCATCAGCCGGGCCGCGCCGAGCGGATCCGCTTGCGCGTACGCCTGCGCGTCGGCCAGGTACGCCTCGGCGCCCGCCGTGTCACCGTGCTGCTGCGCCAGGTGGGCGAGCAACGGCTTGACCCGGCAGCGCAGGTCGGCGCGCCGGGTCAGTCCGATCGCCTCCTCCCCCAGCGTGATCGCGTGCCGGCTCGCGCCGGCGTTGGCCCAGGCGCGCGACGCGGCGGCGAGCCGGGACGCGCGTACGTCCGGGTCCGGGGTGAGACGGGCGGACCGTTCGTAGGCGCGTGCCTCGGCCACCACGCCGCCCCGGCGTTGCGCCCGCTCGGCGGAGTCGGCCAGCAACGCGGCGACGCCCTCGTCGGGCACGGTGGTGGCGGCCGCGAGATGCCAGGCCCGGCGGTCGGCGGTGTCGTCGCCGGTGAGCGCGGCGGCCACCGCCAGGTGGGCGGCCCGCCGCCGGCCGGGGCCGGCGACCGAGTGCACCGCGGCGCGGGTCAGCGGATGGCGGAACGTCACCTCACGGTCGGTCACCCGGATCAGCCCGGCGTCGACCGCCGGGTCCAGCACGCCCAGACGCAGCCCGTCCGCCACCAGGATCCGCTCCAGCAGCGCCGGGGTGGTGACCTCGGTGACCGCGCAGGCGACGAGCGCACGCCAGGTGTCGTCGGGCAGCCCGCGGGCGTGCGCCAGGACGGTCGTCTCGATGCGTTCGACGAGCACGAGAGGCTCCCGCAGCGGCAGCCACCCGTTGCGGTGCTCCTCGGACAGCGTCGCCGGCAGCTCGGTCAGCGCGAGCGGGTTGCCGGCGGTGGCCGCCGCCAGGTCGGCGGCCACCCGGCGGTCCAGGCCGGCGCGCATGGCGAGCCGGATCGCGTCGTCGCGCGCCAGACCGGTCAGCGGCAGCTCCGGCAGGCCGGGCGCGGGGAACGCGGGGGCGTCGCGGGCCGCGAAGACGACGGCGACCCGGTCCGCGAGCAGCCGCCGGGCGGTGAACAGCAACGCCTCGGCGGAGGCCGGGTCGATCCAGTGCGCGTCGTCGACCAGGCAGAGCACCGGCGTGTCCTCGGCCGCCGTCGTGAGCAGGCTCAGCGTCGCCACGTACGCGGCGAGCCGGTTGACCGGACGGGAACTGCCGTCGATGGCGAATACGGTACGCAGCGCGTCGGCCTGCGCGGGCAGATCGCCGAGCCGGTGCAGCAGTGGCCGCGCCAGTTGGTGCAGCGCGGAGAACGGCAGGTCCGCCTCGAACGGCGCGCCGGTGGCGCGCAGCACCCGCATCCCGGTGGACCGGGCGGCACAGTGCTCCAGCAGCGCCGTCTTGCCCACGCCTGCCGCACCGCGCAGCACCAGGGCGCCGCCGTGACCGTCGACCGCGTCGGCCAGCAACGCGCCGAGCCGCCGGCACTCGTCGGCGCGCCCGAGCAGGGCGTCATCACCGGTGTCCGTGGCCGTGCCGACGGCACCGGCCGGCGCCGGACCGCTGCCCATGACCGCACGCTAGCCGCCGGTGTGGTCCGTCCGGGCGGGCGCGACGCGAACCCGACAGGGTGCCCGCGCGGCCTCGTCGACTAGGAGGAACCCGGATCCGGGTGCCGTCGCGGCTCCCTAGCGTCTTCCCCAGTCGTCCGGCCGGTGACCACCGGCGGATCCGGGACGACGACACGACTCCGAGGGGAGACACCATGATCGGGAAGAGAGCGGCCGGGGTGCTGGCGGCGGGACTGCTCGCCGCCGGGTTCGGGGTGGCGTACGGCCCGCCGGCACAGGCCGCCAGCGGCCACTACGCCATCGTCAACTACGGCAGCGGCAAGTGCCTGGAGGTGGACCGGTCCGGCGCCCCGTCGTCGCTCGGCGGCCGGGTCGTGCAGCGCACCTGTGACGGCCAGGCCGTGCAGCGCTGGTCGCCGGTGGGCAGGGACACCTACACGTTCGTCAACCAGTTCAGCGGCATGTGCGTGGACGTCCGCAACGGGGTGAACGCCGACGGCACGCCGTTGCAGCAGTGGGCCTGCACCGGCACGTCGAGCATGAAGTGGACGGTCGACCCGAACTCGTTCGCGGGGGTGCACCAGATCAAGTCGCAGGTCGGTGGCCGGTGCATGGACGTGCGGAGTGGATCGGACGCCGACGGCGCGACGGTCCAGATCTACCGCTGCACCGGGTTCGGCAACCCGGCCCAGGTCTGGTCGTTCGCGGCGGTCTGACCGGCGCGGATGCGGCCCGTCCCCAGGGGTGAGGGGGACGGGCCGCACGATCGTCAGCGCCAGGTGTCGGTGACGGCCCGGGTGCCGCCGGCCGGCGTGGTGAGCGTCCGGTTCGCGCCGGACTCCCAGGTCACCGTCCCGTCCGGGTTCTTCTTGACGTACTTGTACTCGACAGCGGTGTTCGCGGGCAGGTCGACGGTGGCCCGCCAGACCGGGTACGCGGCCGAGGAGAGCGCGACGGCGGCGGCCGGGTTCCAGCCGCCGAGCGCCGGTATGTTGCCGACGACGAACACGTTCTGCCCGTAGGCGGTGGTCGCGGTGACGGAGAACGTGGTGGCCACAGCCGTGGAGACCGTGTCACCGCGGAACGTCTCGGTCACCGCGTACGTGCCGGTGGCCGGCGTGGTGAGCGTCCGGTTGGCGCCGGACTCCCAGGTGACCGCGCCGGCGGCGGTCAGCTTGACGAACTTGTACTCCACCGCGGTGGACCGGGGCAGGTCGACGGTGGCACGGTAGACGCCGCCGCCCTGCGCGGTGAGCTTGACGCCGCTCGCGGGCGTCCACGACCCCAGCGCGGGGATGCTGCCGACGACGCGGACGTCCTGCCCGGCGGCCAGGTTCGCGGTGACGGTGAACGTGGTGGCGATCCGGTCACCCGGGCTCACCGTGGGGGACACGGTCGGCGAGGGCGACACGGTGGGCGACACGGTCGGGGAGGCCGACGGGGACGGGCTCGCGCCCGGCCGGGCGTTCACGTGGATCGCGACCGCGTCGTTGGCGGGGAGGGTCACGGTGGCCCGGCCGCCGGACACGGTCACCGTGGAGCCGGTGCAGCCGCTGCCGGTGGCGACGCCGGAGATGACGTCGCAGTACCGGCCGTCGGCGAGCCCGGTGGTGAAGGTGGCGGTGGTGGCGGAGCCGGAGTCGTTGATGCCGATCCACGCCCGGTCGCCCCGGTGGAAGCCGATCACGTTGCTGTTCACCGTGGTGAAGTCCGAGACGGTCTTCACCGGGCGGGCGGCGTTGGCCCAGCCGACCATGCCCTTGACGCCGGTGGTGCGGCTCAGGCAGGTCCAGGCGGCGCCGCAGACCGTGTCGGTGACCCGTCCGGTGCCGTCGTGCGGCGGGGACTGGTTGCGGTTGGACCAGGTGAAGCTGTCGTAGACCGACGGCTTGCCGTGCGGGTAGGCCAGTGCGAAGTAGTTGGCCAGCACGTAGTCGGTGCCGTTCTTGTACGACAGCACCACGCCGTCGCGCTCCAGGTCGTGGTTGGTGACCATGGCGAAGACGTTGGCGCCGGGCGCGTCGAGGTTCCAGTTCGGCACGTTGGCCAGCGCCGAGATGGAGCCCTGGAAGGCCGAGCGGACGCCCTTGGCGTACGCGAAGTCGAGCACGTCGCCGTTGGCGATGTACGCGCGGGCCTGCAGCGCGGAGTTGCTCGCCCCGTCGAAGATCTCCTGCGCGACATACGGGCGCCGGCCCTCGACGACCGTGTTGTTCAGCTTGCCGAGGATGGCCGCGAAGTCGTCCTTGCGGATGTGCTTGACCGCGTCGACCCGGAAGCCGTCGACGCCGAGCCCGATCAGGTCGTTGAGGTACGCGGCGATCTTGTTCCGGACCGCTTCCTTCTCGGTGTACAGGTCCGACAGCGACAGCAGCTCACAGCTGGTCACCTGGGCCTCGTTGTTCCAGTCGTTGATGGCGCCGCCGGTCGGGCAGTTGTCGCCGGGGCGGTGGAAGTCGCCGTCGCCGTACGGCACGGCCGGGTAGCTGTAGCCGGAGAACTCGGTGCCGGCGTAGCCGCGCGTACCGGCCGGGTTGTTGGTGCCGGCCATGTGGTTGACCACCGCATCGACGTAGACGCGCACACCGGCGTTGTGGCAGGCGGTGACCATCGCGGCGAACTGCTGGCGGTTGCCGAACCGGCTGTCCAGCTTGTACGACACCGGCTGGTACACCTCGTACCACGGGTAGGCGCCGTCGGCGCTGGCGGGCAGCTTCACCGACTCCTGCGGCGGTGCCACCTGCACCGCGCCGTAGCCGGCCGGTCCGAGGTGGTCGGTGCAGGCGGCGGCGACCGAGGTCCAGTTCCATTCCCAGAGGTTGGCGGTCACCTCGCTGTCGTTGAGTACGACGGCGGCGCGGGCGGGTGCGGCGGTGGTGGTGGCAGCCGCGACGGCAACCGTGCCGCCCGCCGCGACGAGCGCGGCGGCGAGCAGCAGGCGACCGGCGCGGCCACGGGGGTGTGGCCTGACGGAAAGCATGGTTGGGGGACCTCTTCCGTGGGTTCGAAAGGGTGAGCGGGGGGTGGGGCGGCCGTCCCGGGTAGCGAACACGATGCGCCATCCATGAAAGTCTTTGCAAGAGCTTGCGGCAAAGTTTTCGAAACCCGCAGGCAACACGAGCGGGGTCAGATCCCCGACCACCAGCGGCGATCCACGCTGGACCGAGCAATCCGGCGCTCGACCGAGATCCCGACGCTCGGGACGAAACAAACCGCTTCGCGGGACGACCGCAACTTCTGAGCAGATTTTCCAACGTTTGCGGGCCGGGTGTGCGCCGCTGGTCCCCGACACCGGCCGGACACGGGACGAGCCCCGGTCCGTCGCGGCGCGACGGACCGGGGCTCGCTCGGAGACGGCAGATCAGGCCAGGTCGAAGCGGTCCAGCTCCATGACCTTCGTCCAGGCGGCGACGAAGTCACGCACGAACTTCTCCCGCGCGTCGTCGCTGGCGTAGACCTCGGCGAGGGCCCGCAGCTGCGAGTTGGAGCCGAAGATCAGGTCGACCGCGGTGGCGGTCCACTTGACCTGGTCGGTGGCCAGGTCCCGGATCTCGTACACGTGCTCCTCGGACTCCGACGCCTTCCACCGGGTGCCCGGGGAGAGCAGGTTGACGAAGAAGTCGTTGGTGAGCACGCCGGGCCGGTCGGTGAGCACGCCGTGCGACGCGCCGCCGACGTTGTTGCCGAGCGCGCGCAGACCGCCGACCAGCACGGTCATCTCCGGCGCGGTCAGGTTCAGCATGTACGCCCGGTCGACGAGCAGCACCTCCGGCTGGGTCTTCTCGCCCGGCCGCAGGTAGTTGCGGAACCCGTCGGCGCGCGGCTCCATCACCCGGAACGACTCGACGTCGGTCTGCTCCTGGGTGGCGTCGGTACGCCCCGGGTGGAACGGCACGGTCAGCTCGACGCCAGCGTCGCGCGCCGCCTGCTCGACAGCGGCCGAGCCGGCCAGCACGATCAGGTCGGCGAGGGAGATCTGGGCGCCGCCGGCGGCGTTGAACTCCTGCTGGATGCCCTCCAGCGTGGCCAGCACGGTGGCGAGCTGCTCGGGCTGGTTGACCTCCCAGTTGCGCTGCGGCTCCAGGCGGATCCGCGCACCGTTGGCGCCACCGCGCTTGTCGGTGGAGCGGTAGCTCGCGGCCGAGGCCCAGGCGGTGGAGACAAGCTGGGCGGTGGTGAGACCGGACTCCAGCACCTTCGCCTTGAGCGCGGCGACGTCGGCGTCGTTCACCAGCTCGTGCGCGACGGCCGGCACCGGGTCCTGCCAGAGCTGGGCCTCCGGCACCCACGGGCCGAGGAAGCGGCTGACCGGGCCCATGTCACGGTGCAGCAGCTTGTACCAGGCCTTGGCGAACGCCAGCGCGAACTCGTCCGGGTTCTCCAGGAACCGGCGGGAGATCTTCTCGTACGCCGGGTCGACGCGCAGCGACAGGTCGGTCGTCAGCATCGTCGGCTTGTGCTTCTTCGACGGGTCGTGGGCGTCCGGGATGATCGCCTCGGCGTCCTTGGCGACCCACTGCTTGGCGCCACCCGGGCTGGTGGTCAGCTCCCACTCGTAGCCGAAGAGGATCTCGAAGAACCGGTTGGACCACTGCGTCGGCTTGTCGGTCCACGTCACCTCGAGACCGCTGGTGATCGTGTCGCCGCCCTTGCCCTCGCCGTACGTGCTGAGCCAGCCCAGACCCTGCGCCTCCAGCGGCGCGGCCTCCGGCTCGGGGCCGACGTGCTGGTCGGCGGGGCCTGCGCCGTGGGTCTTGCCGAACGTGTGGCCGCCGGCGATCAGCGCGACGGTCTCCTCGTCGTTCATCGCCATCCGGCGGAACGTCTCACGGATGAAGTGCGCCGCCGCGAGCGGGTCGGCGTTGCCGCGCGGGCCCTCCGGGTTGACGTAGATCAGACCCATCTCGGTCGCGCCGACGCCGGCCACCATCTCCTTCTCGGAGGCGTAGCGCTCGTCGCCGAGCCAGGCGTCCTCGGGGCCCCAGAAGATCTCCTCCGGCTCCCAGACGTCCTCACGGCCGAAGCCGAAGCCGAAGGTCTTGAAGCCCATCGACTCCAGCGCGACGTTGCCGGCGAGCACCAGCAGGTCGGCCCAGGAGATCTTCTGGCCGTACTTCTGCTTGACCGGCCAGAGCAGCCGGCGGGCCTTGTCCAGGTTGGCGTTGTCCGGCCAGCTGTTCAGCGGGGCGAACCGCTGACCGCCGTCGCCGGCGCCACCGCGGCCGTCCTCGATGCGGTAGGTGCCCGCGGCGTGCCAGCTCATCCGGATCATCAGGCCGCCGTAGTGACCGAAGTCGGCCGGCCACCAGTCCTGCGAGGTGGTGAGGACCTCGGTGATGTCCCGCTTGAGCGCCTCGACGTCGAGCTTGGCGAACTCCCGGGCGTAGCTGAACTCCGGGCCGAGCGGGTTGCCCTTGTCCGAGTGGGCGTGCAGCACCGACAGGTCGAGCTGGTTGGGCCACCAGTCACGGTTGCTGCGCGGACGACCGCCGGTCTTCGGGGTCGGCGAGTCGATCGCCGGGTTCTCGCTCTCGCTGCCGTGCGCGGTCACGGAGTCGTGCGCGACCGGGCAGCCGGCCGCCTCCTTCGCGTCCACGCCCTGCGGGCTGACGGGCCGGTTGTCCTGGGTGTCGCTCATCTGTTTCCTTCCGAACTGGCGGATCACTGGGCGGTGCGGTCGGCCGCGCAGCCGGGGCAGGCGCCCCAGTAGACGACCTCCGCCTCGTCCACCACGAAACCGTGGTCGTCGGAGGCGGTGAGACAGGGGGCGCTGCCGACGGCACACTCGACGTCGGCGATGGCGCCGCAGGAACGGCACACGACGTGATGGTGGTTGTCTCCCACCCGAGACTCGTAGCGGGCCGTGGCGCCGGCCGGCTGGATGCGCCGGATCAGCCCGGCGTCGGTGAGGGCCCGCAGCACATCGTAGACCGCCTGGTGGGACACGGTGGGCTGCTCCGCGCGGACCAGCGCGATCACGGTGTCGGTGTCGACGTGCGGGTGGTCGCGCAACGCCGCGAGCACCGCCAGCCGGGGCCGGGTCACCCGCAACGAGACCGCCCGGAGCTGCGTCTCGAAGTCGGCCGTCATGCGACGACCTTAGCCCGGTCTTTTGGAATGAATCAAGTTTCTGCCCAGGTGTGTCGGCCGCCACCGCGGCCGTCCGCGCACACGAAAACGGGGGTGCCGCGCCAGGCGCGGCACCCCCTCCCCGGAAGAGGGCTCAGGCGGCTGAGCAACTCGCGGTGGGCGTGTTGCTGTTGCCGTTCTTGTAGAGCGTGATGCCGAAGTTGTTGCCGTTGCCATTGGGACGCGCGGTGAGCGTGCCGCTGGTGCCGCTGACCGAGGCGTTCCAGCTGTTCTGCAGGCTCTGGCCGCCCTGGGTCTGGATGCTGACGACCCAGTTGCTGGTGCCGCTGACCGAGAAGGTCACGTTGAACCGGTCGCCCCACTCCTCGGCCCGGCTGACACTGACCGTGCAGCCACCGTTGTTCGGCGGCGGGGTGGTCGGGTTACCGCTGGTCCCGCCGATCGTGATGTTGGAGTTGCCGCTGCTCTGGTAGCCCTCGGTGGCGAGGATCTGGTAGTCGTGCGAACCGAGGTTCATGCCGTAGCGGGACCAGGCGTCGAAGTGGTTGCCGGCGGTGATGGTGCCGCCCACGCGCTTCGACTGCCGGACGCTCCAGTACTGGTAGAACGTCCGCGTGCCCTCGATCGAGGGGGCGTTGACCCGCTGGGTGCGGTAGATGTCGTACGTGCCGCCGTCGGAGGACACCGAGCCCATGTAGCCGCTGCCCGGCGGGCGCCAGCTGCCCCAGCTGTCGACGATGTAGTACTCGACGAGCGGGTTGCGGGTCCACCCGTAGAGCGTCAGGTACGCGTTGCCGGACGGGTTGAAGCTGCCGGAGTAGCTGACCGTGCGGCGGCCGCCCGGGTTCCAGCCCTTGCCGGCGACGAAGTTGTTGATGTTGCTCCATTGGGTGCTGTACTGACCACCGTTGCCCATGGTCATGGAGACGTTGCCACTGTCTTTCCAGAAGGAATAGAAGTAGCCGTTGTTGGTGCCGGTCGAGTTCGACGTGACGGTGGTGTCGGCGTAGGCCGGGCCGGACGTGACCGCCGTCGTCCCGGCGGCGATCAGCGCCACGGCACAGGCGCCGCCGAAGAGCATCCGGAGGCGTCCGCGCCTGCGGTTGCCCGTGCGGACGGGGGCGTCGTTCATGGACGGGTTTCCTCCCTGTGACCGGCTGGCGCGGCCAGCCGGGTGGCACGAGCCGCATGTGGCCGTCCGCTGGTGGACGGCGGGACGGGCGACTGCGCGCCACGGCGGTGGACGGACATCGACGTCAATCGAGATACGCCGATGGCCACAGTATTGGAGGCTCATTTCTCCGTGTCAACAAGTTCCGGAAATGTTGTGGAAACCCGAAGTGGCACAAATAGGGCTTAGCGCTGCCGGGTGAGGCTGTCGCAGCCCTGCCGGAGGTCTCTTGAACGAGCCGAGTAAGCGATGGTGACCGGAAGTTTCGGCGGCTTTCCGGATCAAGGCCGGGCCCGCGCCGGGCACCGCTACCCGGTCGAGCCCAGCATCACCCCGAACACGCCGCAGCAGGCCAGCCCGCCGACGACGAGCGTGACGAGGGCGACCGAGTAGTTCGACCACAGGCCGAACCGCGTCACGTCGGTGCCGTACCCGTCGTGCACCCGGTTGCGCCAACCGCCGAAGCGGAACACCAGGTGGTGGGCGGCTCCCGGCTGGACCATGAGCGACGTGGTCATCAGCGGGACGCCCATGAAGTCGGTGTAGCGGACGTCGTGCCCGCCGGCCGGGACGGCGACGTGCCACGTGCCCTCGCCCGGGATCGCGACCAGCTGGCGGTCGATCTTGAAGCGGCTGGTGACCGGCGCGGGAATCATGTACGGCCCCCGGTTCACCGAGACCACGAGCACTCCGCAGCCCGGCGGCGGGGTGATCGGGTGCGGGTAGGCGATCAGCGGGACGACGCCGTGCATCGGCGGGTACGGCTGCGAGGGGAGGTAGGACACGGCCAGATTCTGGCACGGCCGCGCCAGGTGTCGATCTCCCCCGCTCAGCCGGCGCCGGGCGCCGCGGCGCCGGCGAGCAGGCGCTGTCGCATCAGGAACTTGCGGACCTTGCCGGTGGGTCCCATGACCACGTCGTCGTCGGGGACGGTCACCACCCGGCGCAGCGTCGCGGCCACCGCGGGGCCCAGCGCGGCCCGGACCCGGTCGGTGCGGTCGCGCGCCGGATCCGCGTCCTCGGCGAGCAGGAGCAGCACGTCGGTGACGGTCGTGCCGTCCTCGGCCGCCGCCGCGACCACAGTGCAGTCACGGACGTCCGGGCAGTGCCGCAGGACGCGCTCCTCGGACAGCGCGGTGTACAGCCAGGTCCCGCCGCCCAGGTCGACCGCGTCGCTGGCCCGGTCGACGTGGTGGTAGTCGCCGGCCTCGTCGCGGTACATCAGGTCGCCGGTGAGGTAGTAACCGCCCAGCCGGGTGCGGTACGTGGTGACCGAGTCGTTCCAGTACCCGAGCGCCAGCGTCGGCGACTTCAGGCCGACGTGCCCCACCTGCCCCGGCGCTACCTCCTCACCGGTCTCCACGTCGAGCAGCGCGATCTCGGCGAACGGGTACGGCTTGCCGACACAGCGGTCGTACCGGTCGCTGCCCAGCCGGTGGGTGATCCGGAACGCGCCGTGCCCCATCTCGGTGGAGCCGAGCATGTCGACGAACTTCGAGCCGGGGGCGTCCACCATGCCGTCGCGGGTGTACGTGGGATGGCTGCCGACCGCGACCAGCCGGCGTACGTGCGACTCGTGCGCGCAGTCTCCGGTGTTGAACCAGTTGCGCACCGAGCTGAGGTCGCGGGTGGTGAGGTCGACCCGGGCCAGCTCGGACCAGGTCACCGCGAAGCCGAAGACGCCGGTGGGGCGCCACCGCTCGATCGCGGAGAGGATCGTCTCGGCGCTGCGCGCGAACGGGCCGCCCTGCGCGGACAGGCACAGCAGCTGGTAGCCGTTGCAGAGCGCCTGGTTGAGCGTGATGATGCCGGCGGCGTGCGCGGCCGGCAGCGCGGACATCTCCCGCACCTCGCCGTACGGCCGGGACTCGGTGAGCCGGACCGCGCGGATCGCGGCGAACAGGCCGTGGTGCGAGTGGACGATCGCCGCCGGCACCCGGGTGGTGCCCGAGGAGTGGGTGATGACCACCGGGTCCTGCGGGTGGTGCCGGTGGTGCGGCGGGGCCTGCGCCGGGTCGCCCGCGCCGGTCTGCGCCGCGTCGCCGAGGACCGGCGCGCCGAGGTCGTGCCCGGCCAGGGCGGCGTGGTCGGCGTCGACCACCACCCCGGCGGCGCGCAGCCGCCGCACGAACTCGGCCGCCAGCTCGATCGGCATGTTGCCGTTCATCAGCGCCGGGATCGCGCCGAGCCAGGTCAGCGCCAGGAAGTTGAGGAACACGTCCGGCGCCGAGGTCACGTACACCGCGATCGGGTCGGCCCGGCGGACGCCGCGCGCCCGGAACCACGCCGCCCGCGCCGCGACCCGCTCGGTCAGGGTGGCGAGCGACAGCGGCGTCCAGGCGGGGATGCCGTCGACGTCGACGTCGAACGTCACCCGGGGCATGTCCATGTCGGCGCCGTGCTCGGCCAGCCGGAGCAGCACGTTGCCCGCGCCCAGCTCCATGTCGGCCGCCAGCGTCGCGCGGAAGTTGTCGGCACCCAAACGAGTCGCCTCCTCAGCTGACACACGTCACGGCCGCGCCGGCGGCGTACCGGCCGCCGGGCGGGGACACGATCAGGCTAGAGCGCCCGCCACGCTGAGACAATGCTCGATGTACGCTCGGTCAGGAGACGTCGCGGTTGAACAGCCGCGACGACCAGAACAGGCTCGCCGCGGCCAGCCCGGACATGATGAGCGCGCCCTGCCAGACCACGCTCTGGGTGATCTGGCCGGCGAACAGCGCCCGCATGCCGTCGGTGGCCCAGGCGAACGGATTCCACACCGCGACCCGCTGGATCCACATCGGCGCCAGCACGAGCGGGATGAGCACGCCGGCCAGCAGCGACACCGGCTGCCCGACGGTGTTCACCAGCACGCCGAGGCTGTTCTCGTTGCGGACCAGCAACGCGATGTCGTACGAGATCGAGGTGCTCAGCAGCACCATCACCGACAGCAGCGCGTACGACACCAGCAGGTTCGCCAGGTGCACCCGCAGGCCGAACGGCAGCGCCACGAGCGTGACCACCATGGCCTGCACCACGTTGAGGCACACGTGCATCAGCGCCCGGCCCAGCAGCAGGCCGGTCCGGCTCACCGGCGTCACCCGGCACCTGTCGATGATGCCCGCGCGCAGCGCGCTGAGCAGCCCGTAACCGGCGAACAGGCCGCCGAACAGGCCCATCGCCACGAACAGGCCGGGTACGTAGATGCGGTACGCGTCGGCGTAGGTCGAGGCGCCCCGGTCGACCATCACCACCTTGAGGAACGGCGCGAAGAGGATCAGGTAGGTGATCGGCTGGGCCAGGCTGAACGCCACCATCACCGGGTTGCGCACCATCAGGCCGGCCTCCTGCTGGAAGATCAGCCAGGTGTCGCGGACGAGCTTCACGCCGTACTCCTCTCGGCGTCCGGTCACTCGGCGAGCGACCGGCCGGTCTTGGCCAGGAACACGTCGTCGAGGCTGGGCCGGCGGGCCTCGATCGCGCCGGGCTCGATGCCCCGGTCGTAGAGCGCCCGCATGACCTGCGGGATGGCCGTGGCGGCGCTGTCGACGTAGAGCCGCAGCGTGCCGTCGACCGGCTCGGCCGCGTGCACGTACGGCGCCTCGGCCAGCAGCTTCGCCGCGGCCGGCAGGTCGCCGCCGGTCTCGTCCGCGACGTCGGCGGCGGCGAAGTCGACGGCGACCACGTCGCCGGAGATCTCGCGCTTGAGCGCCGACGGGGTGCCCTCGGCCACGATCCGCCCGGCGTCGATGATCGAGACGCGGTCGCAGAGGCTGTCGGCCTCGTCCAGGTAGTGCGTGGTGAGGAAGATGGTCATGCCCTCCTCGCGCAGCCGCCGTACCTCCTGCCACATCCGGACCCGGCTGGGCGGGTCGAGCCCCGCCGTCGGCTCGTCCAGGAACATCACCTGCGGCGAGTGGATGACGCCGAGCGCGACGTCGAGGCGGCGGCGCTGCCCGCCCGAGTACGTCTTGATCTTGCGGTCGGCGAAGTCGTCGAGCTGGAACGCGCGGATCGCCCCGGCGGCCAGCTCCTGCGCCACCGACTTGGACAGCCCGTGCATCCGGGCCTGGAGCACCAGGTCCCGCCGGGCGGTCGAGTCGTCGTAGGTGCCGCTGGCCTGCGCCACGAAGCCGATCCGCCGCCGCACCTGCGCGGGCGCGCGCAGCAGGTCGACCCCGGCGATGGTGGCCGCTCCCCCGCTGGGCCGGATCAGCGTGGCGAGCATCCGCAGCGTGGTGGACTTGCCCGCGCCGTTCGGGCCGAGGAATCCGACGATCTCGCCGCGCCGGACCGCGAAGTCGACGCCGCGTACCGCCTCGACAGTGGTGGCGCCGCGGCCACGTCCGACCCGGAAGGACTTGCGTAGGCCGGTGGCCTCGATCATCGAGCCTCCTCGTGCGGCGCGACGCCGGCGCGGGTGCGTCAGGTCAGGCTAGTTCGGCCCCGACGGTTGGACAACGGTCGATGCGTCAGTGTCGGGAGCCGTGCGTGCCAACACGGCGAGACGTGCCGCCGCCGCGCGGGCGCCGCCGGCCGCCGCGAACGACTCCCCCACCCGGCGCGCTCCCGCCCGGTACGCGGGTTCGTCGAGCACCGCGCTCAGCGCGGCGGTCAGCTCCGCCGGGGTCGCGGAGCCGAAGGAGACCTCCAGTCCGGCGCCGGCCCGGCGCACCTGCCGCGCCACCGCCGGATGGTCGTGCCGGATCGGCGCGACCACCACCGGCACACCGTGGGCCAGCGCCTCGGACACGGTGCCCAGCCCGCCGTGCGACACGAGGGCGTCGAGCCGGGGCATCAGCGCGAGCACCGGCACCCGGGGCGCGACGAGCACGTGCGGCGGCGGGTCGGGCACCAGTCCGGCGCCGGCGGTGAGGATCACCTGGACCCGCTCGGCGAGCGGCGCGGTCGCCGCCGTCATCCGCCGGTAGAAGTCGGCGGCGAGGTGCTCGGCCATCGTGCCGACCGTGACCAGCACGTGCCGGCGGCCGGGATCCCACGCCTCCCAGGCGAACGCGGGCGCGTTCGGCCGCCGTCCCAGCGCCGGCCCGGTGAGCACGCAGCCCGGCGGCAGCGGCGCCGGGCCGGTGAGCGCCGTCGTGGTCAGGCCGATCACGAGGTACGGCGAGAAGCGCAGGTCGATCGTCTCGTCCACGGGCAGGTCGGTCATCGCCCACACGCGGCGGACCTGGGCGTCCACCCAGCCGGTGAACTCGGGCATCTCCTCGGTCGGCGGTGTCAGCTCCAGCATGCCGACGCAGAACGTCGCCCACGGCAGCCCGCGGCGGTGCGCGGCGAGCGCGCCGGCCAGCGCGTACTGGTCGGCCACCACCACGTCCGGCCGGTACCGCTCGACGGCGGCGTCGGCGGCGTCGCGGATGAACCGGTTCGCGGGCAGCACGTGCCCCTCCCAGAGGCTGCGCACCGAGGCCATCCCGGCCGCGTCGTCGGGGCGGTAGTAGCGCTTGCCGGTGGGGAACAGCGTGGCGTCCGGGCCGACCAGCGGGCGCAGGTCGCTGCGCGGCCCGACCCAGGCCACCTCGTGCCCGGCCGCCTCCAGTTCCTGGGCGATGGCGACCGGCGCGTTCAGATGGGACTCCACCGGCAGGACGACGAACAGGAAGCGAGCCACGTCGATATGATCGCACGCGCGTTGACATCCATCGGCGTCACTGATCTGATCCGTGTCGTGACGGTTCGCGCATGACGGCCATCGAGGCCGTCTCGGTGTTCCTGCCGCAGCGCCGGGTGCCGGTCGAGAGCCTGGCCGCGCCACTGGGCCTGAGCGACATGCAGGTGCGCCTGTTCCGCCGCTTCCACGGCCTGACCGAGGTCCGCCGCGACCCCGGGCTGTCCCTGACCGACCTGCTGCTGCGCGCCGCGCACGGCCTCACCGCGCTGCACACGCTGCGGCGGCGGGTGCGGTTCGTGGTGTACGGGCGGGCCTTCCCGGTGGTCACCCCCTACCCGGTCAACCCGCTGCACGAGGTGTGCCGCGCGCTCGGGCTGGGCCACGCGCTCGCGTTCACGCTCACCCAGCAGTCCTGCGCCAGCGCGCTCGCCGCGATCGACGTGGCCGGGCGGCTGCTCGCGTCCGAACCGGACACGCCGGACGGCCCGCCGCTGGCGCTGGTGCTGACCGGCGAGAAGGCGTTCACCCGTGACGCCCAGTTCATCCCGGAGACGTCGGTGTTCAGCGAGGGCGCCTCGGCCTGCCTGCTCAGCGCCGGTGGCGGCCGGGACCGGCTGCTCGCGTACGCCTGCCACCAGCGGGGCGAGTTCGACGTGGCCGGCGGCGAGTCCCCGGCGCGGTTCCAGCGGGCGTACCGGCCGGCGCTGGCCGAGGTGATCGGCCGGGCGCTGGAGCAGTCCGGCACGACGCTGTCCGAGCTGCGGCTGGTGCTGCCGCACAACGTGAACCTGATGACCTGGAAGCGGCTGTGCCGGCTGATCGGGCTGCCGCTGGACCGGGTGCTGCTGGACAACGTCACCGAGACCGGGCACGTGTTCTGCGCCGACGCGTTCGTCAACTACCGCACCGCCCGGCAGCGCGACCTGCTCCGGCCCGGTGACCGCTATCTGGTCGCGGCGGTGGGCGCCGGGGACGGCGCGACGTTCGCCGCCATGGTCTTCGAGCACTGAGCGGCGGAGGCCACCATGGAGACCGGACTCCGCCTGCTGCGGGCCGCGCGGCGCACGTTCACCGGTCCGGCCGCGCTGCTCGGCGACCCCGTGCTGCGCGAGCGCGCCGCCGGCTACCTGGCCGACCTGACCCGGCCGTACGGGCTGCGTGTGCCCGCCGGCCTGTTCGACGCGCCCGCGGCGGCGCTGGGCCAGTCGTACGGGGAGATGGCCGCCGAGCTGATCCCCGCCGTCGTGCCGCCGGAGGAGCCGGTGGACCTGCTCGTGCTGGCGTTCGCCGTGCACGACATGCTGCCCGGGCGGGCCACCGCGGCGTACCTCAGTCACGTCTGCCCGGGCACGCCGATGTCGTTCGCGCTCTGCGACCAGGGTTCGGCGGCGGCGTTCACCGGGCTGCGGATCGCCCGCGCGTACGGGTGCCGCCGCGCCCTGCTGCTCACCGTCGAGCAGGCGGTGCTGCCGTACGACGCGGCGGTGCCCGTACCGGCGCGCCACCGGGCCGTGGCCATGCTCTACGACGCGCTCGCCGACGACGGCGCGACCGGCGGCGACAGCGATGGTGCGGCCGGCGGTCCCGAGCTGATCGGGCTCGGCGGCGGCGCACGGGTGACCGCGCTGCGCCAGCACGTGGACGTCGACGCCGGCGACGTGGCCGCGCTCGCGGCGGCCGAGGTGGGCGAGCTGACGGCCGGACGTACCGATGTCGCGGTCGTGCTCGGCGCGGACCTGGCCGCCGTGTGGCCCGGCCACGGCGGCGCCGCGGTGACGACCGGGCCGCGCAGGCAGCCGTCCACCGGGGTCTGGTGGGCGCTGCTGGACCGTCTCGCCGGGGCCGCGGCGCGGCCCCGGCCGGTGGTGGTGGCCGACTACGAGCCCGGCCTGAACTACCTGAGCGTGGTCGCGCTGGCGCCGGCCGGCCGGTCAGAGCCCGTCGGCGAGCGCCGCGCGGACGAACGCGAGCAGCCGCTCGTTCGCCTCCGGGGAACCGACGGTGATCCGGACCCCGGCGCCGGGTAGCGCCATGACCAGGATGCCGGCCTCCCGGGCCCGGTCGGCGAACGGCACGGCCCGCTCTCCCAGCGGTAGCCACACGAAGTTGGCCTCGCTGGGCGCCACGGTGAGCCCGAGGCCGCGCAGCGCGCCGACCAGGCGGGTACGCTCCGCCACCAGCTCCGTGCACCGCCGGGTCAGCTCCGCATCCACCTCCGGCGTCAGGCTCGCCACCGCCGCCGCCTGGGCGAGCGCGGAGGGGAAGAACACCGCCCCGGTGAGCGCGGCGGCCCGGGTGAGCCGGGGCGGCACGACGGCGTACCCGACGCGCAGCGCGGCCAGCCCGTACGCCTTGGAGAACGTGCGCAGCACGCAGACGTTGCCGTACGCCCGGTACAGGTCCATTCCGTCCGGCGAGCGGGGGTCGGTGACGAACTCGCGGTACGCCTCGTCCACGATGACCGGCACGTCGGCCGGGATCCGGTCCAGGAACGCCTCGACGTCGTCGCGGCGCAGCGCCGCCCCGGTCGGGTTGTTCGGGTTGCACAGCAGCACGCAGCGGGTCCGCTCGGTCACCGCGTCCGCCATCGCGGGCAGGTCGTGGCCGTACCCGTCCATCGGCACCGGCACGGCGCGGGCCCCGGCGTTGCCGATGATCAGCGGGTAGCCCTCGAACGACAGGGCCGGGTGGACGACGTCCGGCCGGGGCCCGAGGGACTGCACGAGGTGCTGGCACAGTCCGGCCGAGCCGGGGCCGACGAGGATCGCCTCCGGTCCGACGCCGAGCCGCCGGGACAGCGCGGCCACGAGCGCCGCCGACGTGCGGTCCGGGTAGCGCTGCAGCGTCGCGGCGGCGTCGGCGACCACCCGCCGCACCCCCGGCAGCGGCGGGTAGGGCGTCTCGTTCATGGACAGGTCGGCCGGCGGGTGCGTCCCGACGGCGGTGCCAGGCGTCATGGTCGCTCACTTTCCGACGGGACCGGCGGGGTGTGCGCTCGCCGGTCGGCCAGGAGCCCGAGCTGGTACATCCGGTCGACCGCGGACAGCGGCCGGACGTCGGTGCCGGAGAGGTTGCCGGCGGTCAGCCCGAGCAGGCGGGGGTTGGCGGCGGTGCGGCGCATCATCCGCGCGCCGAGCAGCTTCGGCAGCCCGGACACCGCGGTGATCATGCGGGAGGCGTTGTGGCTGACCGTCGCGACGTGGTCCAGGCGGGGCCGCCGCGCCGCCTCGAAGGCGAGCAGCGCCCGGTCCACCGCCGCCGGTTCCGGCGCGCCGCCCTCGGCCGCCAGGCAGGCGGCGAGCGTCTCGGCGTCACCGAGGGAGCTGTTGACGCCCTGCGCCGCCATCGGGTGCACCGCGTGGGCGGCCTCGCCGGCGAGCGCGAGCCCCGGCACGGCCAGGCGCGCGCTGCGCAGCCGGTAGACCGCGAGCAGTTGGCGCCGGTCCAGGCTCGCGCGCAGCGCCGCGCCCAGCGGCCGGATCGCCGGCACGTCGGCGAGCAGCCGGTCGCACCACGCGCCCAGGTCGACGCGCCCCCGGAACTCGTCCGGCGTCACCTGCGCGTACAGGCGGCACCGCCCGCCCGGCAGCGGGTAGACCAGGCAGAGTCCCCGGGCGGTGCGGTAGGCGGACACCTCCTCGGCCACGTCGGCGCCGGCCACGTCGAAGGCGACCAGGCCGTGCGGGTACTCCTGGCGCCGCACCGCGATCCCGGCGCCGCGGCGCAGCGGCGACGACATGCCGTCGGCGGCGACCACCAGCGGCGCGTGGATCTCCTGTTCGGCGCCGTCGGCGACGAACCGGACGCCGCCGATGCGCCCGTCGCTGTCGCGCAGGACGCCGGTGACCCGCGCTCCCCACCGGATGCGCGCTGCGGGCGGCAGCCGGTCGGTGAGCACGCGGCGCAGGTCGCCGTAGTCGGCGCAGAGGATCTGCCGGTACGCGCCGGGCAGCCCCGCGTAGTCCAGGCAGAGCAACGGCTCGCCGGCCGGGTCGCGGATGGCCAGCCGCCCGACCGGGCGCGCGCCGGTGGCCCGCAGGGCGTCCAGCAGGCCCCAGGAGTCGAGGATGCGTACCGTCTCGGGCTGCAGGATCTCGCCCTTGGCGATCGACGCCGGGGTGCGCTGCCGGTCCAGCACCAGCACCCGCAGGCCGAGCGCGCCGAGCGCGCGGGCGCAGGCCAGGCCGCCGGCGCCCGCGCCGGCCACCACCACGTCGGGGGTCATCGGGTCACCGCCGGCGGCGCCACGTCCGGCCGCGCGGCGGCGGCCCGGCGGTACTCGCCGAGCGCCCGCAGCGCGAGCGCCTGGGTGATCACGGCGTTGGGATAGCGCATGTGGTGGCGGATGTAGTTGCACACCCGGGCCGCCGGCCAGCTCCCGTCCGGCCCGGCGGCGGCGACCAGCCGGGCCACGCCCCGGTCCACCGCCCCGGTGGCGTCCGGGTCGCCGGTGGCGAGCAGGCCCTGGACGGCCCAGGACGTCTCCTCGACCGAGCCCGCCGTGCCGTCGCCCGGCCCCCACGAGCCGTCGGGCAACTGGGTGTCGCGCAGCCACCGGGCCGCCCGGCGCACCACCTCGTGCCGGGCGTGCCCGACCCGGGACAGCGCGGCGACCACGACGGCGGTGCCGGAGGTGTGGTCGCGGTACCAGAGGTTCTCGAACGTGCCGTCGGGCGCGGCCCGGGTCAGCAGCCAGGTCGCCGCCCGGGCGATCGCCGGATTGTCGTCCGGGTGGCCGGCGTCGTGCAGCGCGAGGATCGCCTGGCTGGTGATGGCCGGGCACGGACCGTCGTTGGCGAGCCGGGTGTCACGGACCCACAGGCTCCACGAGCCGCGGCTGTCCTGGCGGCCGACCAGCCACGCCAGTCCGTCGCGCAGGACCGGGTCGGCGCCGGCGCCGGGAAAGCCGGCCAGCGCGGAGAGGATCTCGGCGGACTCCAGCGTCACCGGCCAGCCGCGCGCGTTCGAGTAGCTCCATCCGCCCGGCGGCACGTCCAGCACCTCGAACGCCTCCGGTTTGCGGCCGGCGTGGAGGAACTCCCGGGTGGCGCGCAACCGGGGGTCGTCGGCGTAGCCGGCCGCGATCAGCCCGGTCGCCGCGTACCCGGTCCGGGTCAGGTCCAGGTTGGTGACCGCGTCCCAGGCGCCGTCGGGGCGTACCGCCCGGCGCAGCCAGCCGACGACGGCGCGGGCGATGTCCGGCGCCTCGCCGCTGCGGGCCAGGCCGAGCAGCACCAGCGCGGCCGGCCACGGGTCCTCGCTGAGCGCGCCGGTGCCGCCCTCGTGGTCGTGGATGGACCGCAGCAGCCGCAGCGCCACCGGCCGGGCCCGGCCCAGCGTGGCCCGGCGCAGGCGGCCGGTGGGCAGCAGGTCGGCCTGCATCAGGGCGAGCCCGATGAACGGCGCGGTACGGAACGACAGGCGCTGCCGGCGTACCCGGTCGAACAGGACGATCTCCAGTGGCAGCCGGCGCAGCGGGCCCGCCTCGGCGGTCATCCCGGCCATGGTGAGCAACTGGCGGCAGAGCAAGGAGATGGCCGGGTCGGTGACGGTGTCGACGCCGCCCAGCGCGGCCAGCCGGGTCCGGCCCGCCGCGATCGCCCCGGCGCTGTCGGCCGGCGCGGTCAGGGCCAGCGCCGCGATCGCGACGGCGGTGGGCACGACCTCGGTGCCGGCGCCCACCACGCCGCCCCAGCCGCCGTCGTCGTGCTGCTGCCGGCGCAGCCACGCGGTTCCGGCGCCGACCAGGTCCGCGCAGCCGGACGGGTCGGCGGCGTGCAGCGCGGCCACCGCGCCCGCGGTACCCAGCACCGAGGCGGGCGGGTCGTCGCCGAACGCGCCGTCGGGGCGGCGCCGGCGCAGGAGCGCCTCCGCGCCGGCGGTGACGGCCTTCCCGACGGCCTCGGTGGTCACAGTGGTCATGGCGCGTCCTCCACCGGTACTCGACTGCGGGTGGCGAGGGTCAGGCCCGCGACCGGCGGACCGAGTTCGTGCCGGGCACGCATGGCGCGCTGCGCGACCCAGGTCAGCGCGACCATCGGCAGCGCGAGCGCGAGCTGCACGGCGACGCCGAGGCCCAGCCCGACCGCCGCGGAGGCCAGCGCGACCCGCTCCACCACCAGGACCGAGTGCGCGCGCAGCGCCACCACGACCGGCATGCCGCCGCGCCGGCGCACCAGCGGGGCCAGTGCCACCACGCCGGTCAGCAGGACCACGAGCACGGTGATCAGGTACGCGGTCCGCGCGTCCCGGCCGGCGAGCAGCCCGGCGGCCACGGCGGCGGCGATCGCGACGGCGTAGAGCGCCAGCACGGTCCGCACCGCGAACGGCACGCCCCGCCCCACCGGCAGCGTCCGGTAACCGCCCGCGCGGTCGCCGTCGATGTCGCGCAACGCGCCGACCAGGTTGGACATCGCGTCGTGCGACCAGAACGCGACGACGAGCGCGAGCAGCACCGGCGTCGCCGAGGCGCGGTCCGGGGCGAGGCCGGCGGCGAGCGCGCCGTAGACGAGCGCGACCGCGCCGAGCGCGCCCCGGACCAGGTTTCCGGCGATGCCGCGGGCCTTGAACCACCTGCTGTACGCGACGATGCCGCACCCGGCCAGCAGCGCCGCCACGGTGGTGCCCCACCCGCCCAGCACGGCCAGGACGCCGAGCAGCGTGAAACAGGCCCAGCCGCACCAGAGCGCGGTGCCCGCGCCGAGGCGCCGGGAGGGGATCGGCCGGTGCGGTTTGCTGCCGGCGTCCAGGTGCCTGTCGAAGTAGTCGCCGAGATAGTGACCGCCGAGCCAGCCGGCGGTCGGCGCGGCCCAGGCCGACAGCAGCACCCACGGATGGTGCGGGCCGCCGGCCACGGCGGCGCCGGCCAGGCCGACCAGCCCCACGTACCAGAGGGTGTAGGGCCGCCAGGTCTCGACGTGGGCCCGCAGTGCCCGCACGGCGGCGGCCGTGCTCACGCCGTCCCGCTCGTCATCCAGGCCGCGATGCCGGTGAGCACGTCCGCGCCCGCGGACGGGGTGAGCACGGCCAGCTCGGCGCGGGCCCGCTCGGCGTGCCCCACCATCCGCTGGCGGGCGCCGTCGACCGCGCCGACGTCGCGCAGCAGCGCGGCGACCCACTCGACGTCGCCGGGACCGGCGCCGCGCCGGTGCAGCACCGCCAGCAGCTCCACCCGGGTCGCGTCGGTGACCGCGTCGTACGCCAGCAGCAGCGGCAGGGTGGGGCGGCCGTTGTTGAGGTCGCTGGACGCCGGTTTGCCGGTCTGTTCCGGGGTGGCCAGATAGGACAGCAGGTCGTCGCGGATCTGGAAGGCCATCCCGAGGTGCTCGCCGTACCGGGCGAGCGCGGCGGCAACCGGCTGGTCCGCGCCGCCGAGCAGCGCGCCGATCTCGCACACGGCGCGGAACAGCGCGCCGGTCTTGAGCCGGATCATCTCCGGATACCAGCGGGCGCCCGCGTCCAGGTCGCCGACGAGCCGCGCCTCCAGCGCCTGCCCCCGGCACAGGTCCTGTCCCGCCTCGGCCAGCGCGGCGACCGCGGCGACGACGGGGCCGGCGGGGGTGTCCGGACCGCCCTCCACGACGGCCCGGAAGGCGTGGAAGATCAGGTGGTCGCCGGCCACGATGGCGCCGGGGATGCCGTACGCCACCGGGACCGCGGGGCGGCCGCGGCGCAGCGTGTCGGCGTCGATGATGTCGTCGTGCACGAGCGTCGCGACGTGCAGGTACTCGGTGGCGAGCGCGGCGGCGAGCGCGTCGCGGGGAGATCCGCCGACCGCCTCGGCCGCGTGCAGCGTCATCATCGGGCGCAGCATCTTGCCCGCCGGCAGCAGCGCGTAGCGCACTATCGCGTCGAGCTGGTCGGGTGTCTCGGGCCACCGCCGTCCGAGTTCGGCGCGCAGCAGCCGTCCCGATTCGCTGCGGGCGAGGTCGTCGATGAAGGGCGGATATCGCGTGGAGCCAGCAACCGTCATGACGCGTCGACCCTTTCGCGAGGGATCGGCTAGTCGCCACGCGAGACGTTACCGGCCGCCCTCCCCGCGAACAACCATTGATAAATGCGAGCAGATATGGGTGGCGGCAAATGTCGTGACCGCATTTCTCAGCACATTGACCGATGCCCAGAGAAAACCGCCCTTCCACCCAGGGCCGCCATGTCGATGCATATACGTCAATGATCGGGCGCACGGGACGGCACCGGACAGGTGCGACGCGCCCTCAGGCGCCGGCGGCGAACTCCATGAGCGTGAGCCCGTCGGCGCCGTGGTACGTGCGCCGGGGCGACAGGCCCGCGGCGGCGGCCAGCGCGGCGAACTCGGGCAACCCGCGTTCCCGGCCGCCGACGAGCACCAGCATCCGCAGGTCGTACGCGGACAGGTGCGGCACGTGCGGCACCGTCGGCAGCACCTCGATGACGAGCACCCGGCCGGCCGCTCCGGCCGCCTCGGCGCAGCGCCACAGGATCGCCGTGGCGTGGGCGTCGCTCCAGTCGGTGAGCGCGCGCGAGACCACGTACACGTCGGCGCCGGGCGGCAGCGGGGCGAAGAAGTCCCCGACCACGGTCTCGACCCGGTCGGCGAGACCGCACTCGGCGAACGTCGCGGCGGCGGTGGCCACCGGCTCGGGGCGGTCGACGAGCGTGCCCCGCAGGTGCGGATGGGCGCCCAGCACCTCCCGCAGCAGCCCGCCCGCGCCCCCGGCCACGTCGACCACGTGGCCCGCCTCGCGCCAGGGATAGAGCGCCGCGACCTCCGGCGCGGTGAACCGCTGCTGACTGAGCATCAGCGCGTCGAAGTAGGCCCGGTGGTCCGGGTGCGCGTCCAGGTCGGCCCAGAAGTCCCGCCCGTGCACCTCGCGGTAGCCGGGCCCGCCGGTGCGGATCGCGTGCGGCAGACCGGCCCAGGCCAGGTCCATCCGCGCGCCGAGGCCGCCGAGGTCCAGATAGGCGCCGAGGCCACCGCCCTCGCGGTCGCAGAGCAGCTCGCCGACGTCGGTCAGGCCGAAGACGTCCGGCGACACCTCGACGAACACGCCCCGGTGCGCGAGGTAGCGCAGCAGGCGGCCCAGCGCGGCGGCGTCGGCCCCGGCGGCGCCCGCCAGCTCGGCCAGGCCGGTGACACCGTCGGCGATCAGGTCCGGCACGCGCAGGGTCACCGCCGTACGGACCGCGAACGGGGTGGCCAGGTCGGTGAGCCGGTCGAGCCGCTCCGCCGCGTCACCCTCGATCGGGGCATCGATCGCCACCCGCGCCTCCTCCACGTCGCGGGCCGGCCTCGCCGCCCCCGCCGGCACCGAATGGTTCCAGGCGTACGCCGGGTGAGTCAACGACGACGGCTGGTGAGGACATTCACGGACGTGGAACAATTCGCGGACCAGCCGTGGCGCGCAGACCGGAGGGATCATCGATGACCACATCCATCGCGGCCGAGGTCCGGCTCGTCTCCGGCGCGCTGGGCGCCGAGGTTCACGGCATCGACCTCAACACGCTCACCGACGAGGGCTTCGCGCTGATCCACGACCTGCTGCTCAAGCACCAGGTGGTCTTCCTCGCCGGCCAGACCGGGCTGACGCCGGCCGCGCACGTGGCGTTCGGCCGCCGCTTCGGCGAGGTCGAGCTGCACCCCTATCTGCCACGGCTGGACGGGCACCCGGAGATCGTCGTCATCGACTCCGCCGACGGCGGCAAGGTCGACGTCTGGCACACCGACATGACGTTCCACCAGAGCCCGCCGATCGCCTCGATCCTGCACCTGGTCCAGCTGCCCGAGGTCGGCGGCGACACCATGTGGACCAACCAGTGCCGGGTCTACGAGGCGCTCTCCGCGCCGATGCGTGACCTGCTCGACGGGCTGACCGCCATCCACGTCATCCGGATCGGCACCGAGTTCACCAGCCGGGCCGAACACCCGGTGGTCCGGGTGCACCCGGAGACCGGACGCCGCTCGCTGTACGTCAACCGGCTGTTCACCTCGCACATCCCGCAGCTGACCCGCAACGAGAGCGACGCGCTGCTGGAGCACCTGTTCGCCTTCTCCGAGAGTCCCCAGTTCACCTGCCGCTACCGCTGGCGGACCGGGGACGTCGCGGTCTGGGACAACCGGGTCACCCAGCACTACGCGGTGAACGACTACGAGGGACTGCGCCGCGGGCAGCGGATCACCGTGCTCGGCGACCACCCGACCGGGAACCCGCCGCGCTGGGAGCACTACGCGCCCGCGCCCGGCGAGCGCTACTGGCCGGGCCGGGTCAACGCGGTGGAGAGCTACTGACCGCCGCTCACCAGGTCACCGGGAACGAGGCGATGCCGCCGTTCATCCGGTCGTGCCGCCACGGGATCTCGGCCGGCGGCACCGCCGGCGCGAGCGCCGGCATCCGGGTCAGCAGCGCGCCCAGCGACAGCTCCACCTGCATCCGGCCCAGCGCCGTACCGAGGCAGAAGTGCGGCCCGAAGCCGAAGGTCAAATGCGGGGCGTCGGGCCTGCGGTCGATGTCGAAGACGTTCGGCTCGGGGAAGAACCGGGGGTCGCGGTTGCCGGCCCACGGCACCGCCATCACGCAGTCCCCGGCGCGCATGCCGACGCCGCCGAGGACCAGGTCCTCCCGGACCACCTGCACCCGGAACATGGCGCTCACCGACGTGTAGCGCAGGATCTCGTCGGTGGCCGCGGAGAGCTTCTCCGGCGCCGCACGCAGCTTGGCCAGCTGCTCCGGGTGCCGGAACAGCGCGAGCAGGCCGGCGCTCGTCGAGTTGATCTCCAGCCCGCCGAGCAGCACCCCCATGGCCAGCTCGACCAGCTCGGCGTCGGCCAGCTCGTGCGTGCCGCGGACCCAGGCCGAGAGCAGGTCGTCGCCGGGCTCGGCCCGCTTGCGCGCGAGCTGACCGGCCAGGTAGTCCCGTAGCTGGGCCTGCGCGGTCGCGGCGTCGGCCGAGCCGTACGCGGTGACCGAGTTCAGCCCCTCGATCCAGGCGTAGAAGCGGGGACGGTCGGCGGCCGGCACGCCGAGCACGTCGCACACCACGAACACCGGCAGCGGCGCGACCAGCCCGGCCACCACGTCGGCCGGGCGCGGGCCGGCGAGCATCGCCTCGACCAGCTCGTCCACCAGCCGCTGCACCCGGGGACGGAACGTCTCGATGCGGCGGGCGGTGAACGCGCGCGCGGCCACCCGGCGCACCGCCGCGTGCGGCGGACCGTCCATGTTCAACTCGCGGGGACCGCCGCCGTCCGGCGTCGCGGTGGCGCCGAGCGGAAGCCGGGAGAAACGGGGGTCGGCCAGCACGGTGCAGCACTGCTCGTAGCCGAGCACCAGCCAGGCGGCCCGCCCGTCGGGCAGCCGCACCCGGCTGACCGGCTCGGTCACGACCATCTCCAGCAGCTCGGCCGGAAGATCGCCGGTGAATGGCTCGAACGGATAGGAACGCAACCCGGAATTGACGCTCAACGCACCACCGCCTGCCGATCGCGGTCCACCTCGGGCACCGGCTAAGACTCCAGCATCGGTTAGCCCGGCGTCAATATCCATTGCGGTCGGCCGCGACCTTCCGCGTACCGCTTCCATCACCTAGCATCGGTTGGCCAGGACTGCCGTTTCACGCGCGGATTGGTGGGATTTGACTGCGGCTCTGCGAATTCTGATGTCGACGTGGGGCTGGCGGTCGCATTTCTACAGCCTGGTCCCGCTCGGCTGGGCGCTCCAGGCCGCCGGCCACGAGGTGCGGGTGGCCAGCCACCCCTCGATGGTCGCCGCGATCAGCTCGGCCGGGCTCGCCGCCGTGCCGCTGGGCGCCGACGTCGACTTCGCCGCCGCGTTCGCCGGCCGGATCGGCGCGGTGGCGCCGCTCGACGGGCCCGCCACGGCGGACGCCCTGGAGCCGGCTATCACCGCCGACGGCGGGGTGGTCCGCTTCGCCGACGCCGTGCTCGACGAGCTGGTCTCCTTCGGCCGGTCCTGGCGGCCGGACCTGATCCTCTGGGAGCCGTTCAACCTGGCCGCGCCGGTGGCCGCCGCCGCGCTCGGCGTACCCGGCGTGCTGAACCTGTGGGGGCCGGACTCCTCGACCACGCTGCGCCTCGACCCGGAGTCGGTGGTCGGGCCGCTCGCCGCCCGGTTCGGGCTCGCCACCGCCGAGGTGGCGTTGGACGGAGTGCTCACGCTCGACCCGGTGCCGCCGCCGATGCAGGTGCCGATGCGCCGCCCCGGCCGCCCGGTGCGGTTCGTGCCGTACAACGGCCCGGCCGTGCTGCCGCCCTGGCTGCGCCGCCCGGCGGACCGGCCCCGGGTGTGCGTCACGGCGGGCACCATGATGGCCGGCGCGGGCCTGGACGACCGGCTCGACCTGGCCGGGGTGATCCACGCGGTGGCCGGGCCGGACGTGGAGGTCGTCGTCGTGGTCGAGCCGCGCCAGCGCGAGGCGCTGGGGCCGGTGCCGGCCGGGGTCCGCCTGGCCGACGGGCCGCTGGCGATGCGGCTGGTGCTGCCGACCTGCGCCGCGCTGGTGCAGCAGGGCGGGGCCGGCACCACCATGACCGCGCTCGCGTACGGCGTGCCGCAGCTCGTCCTGCCGCAGGTCAGCGACCAGCACTTCAACGGTGAACGACTGGCGGCCACCGGCGCGGGCGCCTGGCTGACCCGCGAGCAGGCCACCGCCGCCGCGGTGCGGGACCTCGTCCGCGAGCTGATCGCCGACGGCCCGTGGCGGCGCGCGGCGGCGCTGATGCGCGACCGGGTCCACGCCATGCCCGCCCCCGCCGACCTGGTGCCGACGCTCGCCGCCCTGGCCCGGGGCGGCCCGATCTGAGGAGTCGCAGATGACGCAGGACCCGCCGGCCATCCCGTACCCGCTCGCGCCGGCTCCGACGATCTACCACCCGTCGCCGGACTACACCCGGATGCGCGAGACGTGCCCGGTGGCCCGGGTCGAGCTGCCCGACGGGGCGTGCGCGTACCTGGCCACCCGGCACGCCGACGTGCGCCGCGTCTTCACCGACCAGCGGTTCAGCCGGGCCGCAGCGGCCGGCCCGAACCGCCCGACCCGGGAGCTGGGCTCGCTCGCCGAGGACTCGCTGATCGGGATGGACCCGCCCCGGCACACCACGATGCGCCGGGCCGTGTCGCACGCGTTCACCGTCCGCCGGGTGGAGGAGCTGCGCCCCAGGGTCGCGGCGCTCGTCGACGCCATGATCGACGACCTGGTGGCCGCGGGTCCGCCCGCCGACCTGATCACGCACGTCTCCGGCCCGCTGCCGATCTCCGTGATCAGCACGCTGTTCGGCATCCCCGAGCGGGACCGGGAGCGGGTACGCCAGTGGTCGGACGCGCTCGTCGGCGACTGGGACGCCGACCCGGAGGCGCCCCGGGCCGCGCTGGAGGCGTTCCGCGAGCTGATCGAGCAGCGCCGCCGCGAGCCCGGCGACGACCTGATGAGCGCGCTCATCGCGGTCTGGGACGAGCACGACGACCTCACCGAGCGGGAGCTGGTCTCGGTCACCGCCGGCATCTTCGTCGGCGGGCACGAGACCACCACCAACCAGCTCAACCTGTTCCTGCTCGTACTGGCCCGCCACCCCGAGCAACTGGCCGCGCTGCGCGGCGACGACCCGGTCGCGGTGGCCCGGGCGGTCGAGGAGCTGTCCCGCTTCATCCAGCTCGGCGACAACGGGGTGCTGCTGCCCCGCGTCACGACCGAGGAGGTGGAGCTGGGTGGCGTACGCCTGCCGGCCGGCGCCGCGGTGCTGCCGGCGATCGCGTCGGCGAACCGGGACGCCACCGTGTTCCCGGGCGCGGACACGCTCGACCTGACCCGCGCGCACAACCCGCACCTGGCTTTCGGCGCCGGCCCGCACCACTGCCTCGGCGCGGCGCTGGCCCGGATGGAGCTGCAGGAGGCGCTCGGCGGCCTGCTGCGCCGGCTGCCCGGGCTGCGGCTCGCGGTCGACGAGTCGCAGCTGCGGTTCCGGCCTGGTCTGGTGGTGCGCAGCCTGGAGTCGCTGCCGGTGACCTGGGACGCGTGACCGGCGCTGTGACCGGTCAGCCGCCCGCCGATCCCGGGATCACCCGGGTCGGGGCGGCGGGGTCGAGGGCCGCCTCCACCGCCACCTCCTCCACGCCGCGCAGCAACCGTTCCGCCTGTTCCTCGGTGAAGCAGCCGAAGTCGAAGATGACCTGGAGGTAGACCGTCTCCGGCTGGTCCTCGACGGTGATGAACACCTGCTCGGGCAGGTGGTCCAGCGGGCCGTCCCAGACCAGGAACGTCTCGTCGGCGCGGCGGCGGATCCGCTCGGCGGTCACCGGGTCGTCGTGCAGCCCGACGTCGGCCGCCTGCCGCGTGGTCACCCGCCGGTCGTTGATCCGGCAGCTGATCCGGGCCGGGTATCCGCGTTCGGTGTCCAGCCGGTCGGACACCTCCGCGAGCTGCGCCGGGTCGTAGTAGGCGTACTTCCCGGCCGACACCGCGGCCCGGCGGGCACGCGCCACCACCTCGTCCACAGTGGTGTCGGCGGTGTCGACGCGCAGCACGCCGTTCTGGCTCAGCGGGGCGATGGCCTCGGCGAAACCCGGCCGGAACCGGTTGCCGACGATGAGCTTCGCGGTGAGCGGACTGACGCCGGTGGCCCGGCCGATCGCGACCGCGATGACCGCCAGCAGCACGCGCGAGGTGTCGGTGCGGGTCCGCGCCGCGATGGCCCGCACCGCCAGGTACGCCGCCGGTGAGCTGAACCGGCCGTGCCAGTACCGGTGCCCCCGGCGCCCACCGGCGGCCGGCTCGCCGAACGTCAGCGGCGGGATGTCCCGCAGGTGCTCCGCCCAGTGCCGCACGGCCCGGTCGCTGACCCGGCGCAGCGGCGGCGTCTCCTCCCGCCGGCCCAGGTCGAGGATCTGCACGGTACGCGGGTCGGCGACCCGGCGGACCGGGCGGCCGGCGAGGCCCAGATCGGCCAGGAGCAGCGACGTGGCGGTGCCGTCGACCACGAGGTGGTCGATCGTGAGCACCCGGTGCACCAGGACGCCCCGGTGCCGGATCACCGCCATCTTCACCGACCAGTCGCGGTAGAGGTCGTAGTGGCTCAGCAGGCGGGCGTGGCCCAGGTCGTAGGCGAACGTGGCCACGTCGGCCGGGTCGGCGTCGTCGGGCACGTCCACCACGTCCAGGACCGTCTCGCCGGTGGCCGACACGACCTGGCACGGACCGCCGTCGCCCTCGCCCAGCCGCATCCGCAGCGCCGGGTGCCGGGCCATCAGCGCGGCGAACTCGGCCGCCACCTGCTCGACCGTGACGCCCGGCGGCACCGGGTGGGCGCCGCTGACGTTGTGCGTCCAGCCGGTCTCCCGCATGTCCTGCATGATGGCCTTCTGCCCCCAGGTCAGGGGCGCGACGCCGGCGCCCGGCCCGGCGAACGCGACGGGAACGTGGGCCTGGGCCGTCTGCGCGAACACCGGTCAATGAGAGCAACGGGCATCGGTGTGTGTCAACGCGACGGCGCACCGTTACGCTGCCGTCCATGCGGGACACCGTACGGGTCTGGGTGCTTGCGGCCGGGGCGCCGCCGGACGTGCTGGCCCGGTACCGGGCGGTGCTCGACCCGGCCGAGCGGGCCCGGGCCGCGCGGCTCGCCGCCGACGGGCTGCGGGACCGGTTCACGGTGGCGCACGGCGCGCTGCGCGTGCTGGCCGGGCGGGCCACGGGCGCGTCACCGGCGGCGCTGACCTGGCGTCGCGGCCGGTACGGCAAACCGGCGCTGACCGGGCCGTGGCGCGGCCTGCACACCAGCCTGTCCTACTCCGGCGATCTGGTCGCGGTGGCGCTCAGCGACGGCCGCCCGGTCGGGGTGGACATCCAGCACGTCGTGCCGGGCGGGGACCCGGTGCCGGCGTCCGCGCGCTTCTTCCACCCCCGGGAGGCGCGGCACGTCGCCGCCGGCCCCGACCAGGCCGCCCGGGCGCGGCGGTTCGTGCGGCTGTGGGCCCGCAAGGAGGCGGCCGTCAAGGCGGCCGGGGGCCGGCTGTGGCCCAACCTCGGGATGCCGGTGGACCGGGCCGACGTGGTCGAGTGCGCCGACCCGGCCGGCCGGCACCGGCTCGCCGACCTGGTCGCGCCACGGGGGTACGCGGTGGCGGTGGCGCTGGCCGGCGACGAGCCGTACGCCGTCGAGTGTCGCACCGACCTCGGTGACTGCCCGTGACCACCATCGCACCCGTTGACACTCACCGATCTCCCCTGCTCTGATGACTCCATGCTGGAGCGCGTGATCGATCCGTGGGAGCCCCGGTGCTAGAACACGACGCGCCGCCCCGGGACCAGGTCGTGGACCGCCTGACCGTGCTGCTGACCCGGATGCTGCGGCCGGACGCGCCGGTCACCGAGCAGACCCAGCTGATGGACGAGCTCGGCCTCAGCTCCTCGCTCGGCCTGGAGTTGCTGCTGGCGCTGGAAGACGAGCTGGAGATCCAGATCGACGTCGAGGAGCTGGACGAGGACCGGATGGCGACGCTCGGGGACCTGGCCGACTACATCACCGCCAACTCCACCGCGCGCTGAGCATGCCCACAGCGGACCGGCCCAGCCTGAGCGTGGTGGTGCCCGCGCACGAGAACCCGTCCGCGCTCGACACCACGCTGCGCTCGCTGACCCGGCAGACGCTGCCGGCCGCCGACTTCGAGGTCGTCGTCGGCGACGACGGGTCGGCCGTCGCGCTGGGCCCGGTGGTGGACGCGTACCGGGGCCGGCTGCGGATCGAGTACGTGCGCAGCGACCGGAACCGGGGGCGCAGCGCCAACCGCAACGCGGCGGCGGCCCGGGCCCGCGCGGCCACGCTGATGTTCCTGGACGCCGACACGGTGGCGCATCCCACGCTGCTCAAGCGGCACCGCGACTTCCACGCCGGGCGCGCCGGCCGGCCCGGGGTGCTGCTCGGCCAGCGGTACGACCTGGACTGGGCCGGCGCGGACGCGCTGCGCCGCGGCGAGCCGGTCGTGCCGGCGATGCTGGACGCCGAGCGCGGCGACCCGCGGCTGGAGGACATCGCCCTCCCGCAGCGGATGGGCGACTTCCCGAGCGCGCCCTGGGTGCTGGGCCTGACCCACAACGCGTCGGTGGACCACGAGTCGTTCCGGCGGGTCGGTGGCTTCGACGAGGCGATGGTCAAGTGGGGCTTCGAGGACCTGGAGTTCTTCTACCGGGTGTTCCACCTGCACGGCGCCCCGCCGGAGCTGTTCCGGCTGGACGTCGACGCGCTCTCCTACCACCTCCCGCACTTCCGCAAGACGTCCAACGGGATCGCCTCGATGGACAACATGAAGTACCTGCTGCGCAAGCACCTGCGCTACGACGTCGAGGTGCTGTACGGGATCAACACGTTCGGCCGGCACCTGGGCCGGATCCGGCTCTACGGCGCGGCCATCGAGGCGTACCGCTCCGGTGGGCTGGGCCGGCCGGACGTGCTGCCCGGGTCGCTGCGCGACGAGCTGGCCACGAGCGCCGCGCTGGTCGTCGGCAACGGCGTGTCCGCGCTCGACCTGGGCCCCGGGTCGCACACGTTCGACCACGACGCGCCGGTCGGCGGGACGAACTCCCACCTGCTCGGCACCGTGCTCCAGCAGTTCAAGGCCGGCGCGCTGGACCTGATCGTCAACGTCGACATGTGGCGCTGCCTGCTCCCCGAGGACCTGCCGGCGTTCCTCACCCGGGGGCTGCTCAAGGCCGACCGGATCGAGCTGGTCGCCACCCGTACCGGCCTGGACCAGCGCGCTCTGCTGCCGGTGCCGCTCGTCGCCGACCTGGACTACGTGGCCGACATGCTGCGCCCGCACTTCAGCGTCGCCGTCGCCGCGTACGACGCGGCCACGGTGATCACGCTCCGCTGACCCGCCGCTCAGGCGGGCCGCGCCAGGACGAGGCTGACGTTGTGGCCGCCGAAGCCGAACGAGTTCGACAGCACCGCGTCCACCGTCGTCGCGCGCGCCCGCCCACGGATGTGGTCGACCTCGCCGTCGCGCTCCGGCTCGTCCAGGTTGCGGGTGGGCGGCAGCAGGCCGCGGCGCAGCGCCTCGACCGCGATCGCCGCCTCGATCACGCCGGAGACGCCGAGCATGTGCCCGGTGACGCCCTTCGTCGAACTCAGCGGCGGCGCTTCCGCGCCGTAGACGTCGGCGAGCGCGGCCAGCTCGGCGGCGTCCCCGGCCCGGGTGCTGGTGCCGTGCGCGTTGACGTACCCGATGTCGGCGGGCTCCAGACCGGCGTCGCGGACGGCCAGGCGCATGCACCGGGCCGCGCCGGCGCCGTCCGGACGCGGCGTGGTCGGATGGTGGGCGTCGTTGGTGGCGCCCCAGCCGAGCACGTCGGCGTGCCGGCGGGCGCCGCGCGCGGCGGCGTGCGCGGCGCGTTCCAGCACGAACACCCCGGCGCCCTCGCCGAGGACGAGCCCGTTGCGGCGGCGGTCGAACGGGCGGCTCGCGGCGGCCGGGTCGGCCCAGCCGCGGGCGAGCGCCCGGGCGTTGCCGAACGCGTCGGCGAACGTCGGGAACAGCGGCGCCTCGGCGCATCCGGCGAGCACCACGTCCGCGTCGCCGGCGCGCAGGATGCGCAGCGCCTCGCCGATCGACTGCGCGCCGGCCGCGCACGCCGTGCCGATCGACGAGGTGTAGCCGTGGATGCCGAACTTGATCGCGATCCGGGCCGCACCCATGTTGGGCAGCGTGCCGGGCAGCATGTACGGGCTGACCCCGAACCGCCCGCGCCCGGCGCGGGCGAGCACCTGTTCCTCCAGCGTGGACAGTCCGCCGACGCCGGAGACGACGACCGCCACCCGGTAGCTGTCGACGTCGTGGCCGATCCGCAGTCCGGCGTCGGCGAGCGCGTCCTCGGCCGCGCGCAGCACCATGACTATCGACCGGTCCACGACGCGGGACTCCGGGCCGGGCAGCACGGTGGCCGGATCGATCGCCGGGGCGAACGCGGCGACGTCGACGACGCCGTGCAGCGGATGGTCGTGCGGCGGCCGGGTGAGCCCGGAGCGGCCGTCGCAGACCGCGTCGAACACCTCGGCGGCGGTCGCGCCGACCGGGCTGACGAGCCCGATGCCGGTGACCGTGACCCGTTCGCGCACGCTCACCGGAACCGGCGCGCCGGGGCGTGACGCGGCCGGGTGCCGTGCCCTGGCATCGGTCAGTGCGCCGAGGCCGGGGCGATCCGCGCCGCGACCGCGCGGCTGAACTCGCCGACTGTCATCATCGCCAGCTCCTCCGCCTCGTCGTCGTCGAACGCGACCCCGAACCGGTCCTCCACCCGCACCGCGAGCTCGGCCAGGCCGAGGGAGTCCACGTCGAGCCCGGCCGGGCCGAAGACGGTGTCGTCGTCGACGTCGCCGACGTCGTACTTCATTTCGGTCAGTGCGGCGAGGAGGAACGCGCGGATCTCATCGGTCATGTCCGGTGTTTCCCTTCCACGGTGCCTGGCGGCGCGCTCGACCTGCTCGACGGAACCTGTGAGGCGCGGAGCGGACACTCCGCGTAGCATCGACCTTACTCGATCAGGTTGGTTTGACAAGGCACCCGATCGGTCAGCCGTACCGGCAGCCGGTCGTACCCGCGCAGCATCAGCGCGCGGCGCGGCCCCGGTTCGGCGGTCAGCGCCGGGAAGCGGTCCAGCAGGCGGGGCAGCACCAGCCGCCCCTCGGCCCGGGCCAGCGTCGCCCCGAAGCAGTAGTGCGGCCCGGCGCTGAACGCCAGGTGCCGGTTGTCGGCGCGGGACGGGTCGAACCGGTCCGGGTCGGGGAAGCGGCGCGGATCCCGGTTCGCCGCGCCGGTCAGCACGACCACCGTCCGCCCGGCCGGCACCGGCAGGCCGGCGACCTCGGTGTCCGCCGCGGCGTACCGGACCGCGAAGTGCACCGGCGGCTCGTACCGCAGGATCTCCTCCACGTAGGACGCCGCCAGCGACGGGTCGGCGCGCAGCGCGGCCCGCGCGTCCGGCCGTTCGGTGAGCAGCACCAGCCCGTTGCCGAGCAGGTTCGCGGTGGTCCGGAACCCGGCGTTGTACATGATGATCAGGTTGGCGAGCAGCTCGTCGGCGGTCAGCCGGCCGGGTTCGTCGTCCAGGCCGCGCAGCAGCGCGGAGACGAAGTCGTCACGCGGGGTCGCCCGGCGCGCGGCGACCAGGTCGGTGAAGTACGCGGTCAGCTCCGCCGCCGCGACGTTGGCGGCCCGGACCTCGCGCATGGACCGGCGGCCGATCTCCAGCACCGCGTCGAACGCGCGGACCCGGGGCGGGAACCACTCCCGGTCCTCCTCCGGCACGCCCAGCAGCTCGCCGATGACGTCGCTGGGCAGCCGCAGCGCGAAGCGCGCCATGAAGTCGACGGGCCGGCCGTCCGCGCCCGCCTCGGCGAGCCGGTCGAGCAGGTCGTCGGCGATGCGCCCGATGGCCGGTTCCAGCGCGGCGACCCGGCGCGGGGTGAGCGCCTGGGAGAACAGGTGCCGGACCCGGAGGTGGTCGCGTTCGGCGGCGTTGAGCATGGACGACTGGAGGATCCGGGTCACCTGGTGCTGGCGCCAGCGGACGCCGGCCCGGTCCAGGTAGTCGGCGCCGAGCACCCGGAACACCGGGTCGCGCAGCACCCGGTTGACCGCTTCGTAGCCGTGCACGACGAGCGCGTGCGGGTCGCCCGGCCGCAGCCGGGCCGCCTCCCCCGCCTCGTGCAGCCGGGCGTAGAAGGGGTACGGGTCGCGCCGCACCTCGTCGCCGAGCAGCTCGTCGAGGGAGACGCGGACGCTCATGGCCACTCCTCGCGGTCACCGCAGTCCCGTGACCATAGACTCACCGGCGCCGATGTGTCCACGGGACGTCCGGCGGTCAGTCCGGGCCCGCCCCGCAGGCGTCCTCGCGTACGCCGGCGAGCATGTCGGCGGTCGTGTGCGCCTGGATGCCGGACGGCACCGGATCGGCGAACCGCGCGACGACCGCCCGCACGTGCCGTTGCGCGGGTTCGGCCAGTCCGTCGTAGACGGCGGTGAACAGGTCCCGGGCCGGCCGGCGCAGCCATCCGGCCGGAAGCAGCTCCAGCGGCAGCCGCGGGTCGAGCGTGGGGAACCGCCGGTAGGTGTCCATCACCTCGGTGCGGGCCCGCACCGCCGCCGGACCGTCGACCGACTCCAGCCGGGACGCCAGCGGGGTCCACCGGCGCAGGAAATCCTCGTACTGGGCGCTGATCGCGGCGATGTCCCAGGCGTCGACGGGGGCGCGCTGGCCGGTCACGTCGAGCGCGTCCTGCCGGCCCCGGAACACGGTGACCGCGCCGGGCGCGAGCTGCGCCAGTCGCGACCGGGCCGGCTCCGCCAGCTCGTACGGGGAGATCCACAGCCCGTCGTACAGCGGCGCGAAGCCGAGCCAGCGCAGTTGCCCGCGCAGGGCGCGGCGCTGCGTGCCGCGGTCCTGCGGCAGCGAGAACGCGACCACCGTCCAGCATCCGTCCCACGCCTGCGTGTCGGCGGTGGAGGCGACGATCCAGCTCCCGCCGGCGGAGAGGTCGGCGGCGGCGCCACGACTGAGCCGGTAGAAGCTGTTGCGGCCCTGCCGGCTGCCCTCCAGCACGCCGCGCCGGGCCAGCCGGCTGATCGCGGTACGCGCGCCGGCGCTCGTCACCCCGGTCTCGGCGAGCAGCTCGACGATCGCGGCGGACGGCAGCGGGGCCCGGGTACGCAGCGTGTAGTCGGCCAGGAGGGTCACCGCCACGCTCTGCGGCGAGGTGCCGGCCTGCCGCCGGGGCAGCCGTGGCGTGGGCGCCTCGTCCGGGTAGATCTCCTCGATGTCGAACGGGCTTGGCACACGCGCTCCGGGCTCGGCTCAGGGACGGAGCATCGACTCTAGACGAACGCCGCCGCAGCATATCGGCGTGCTTCGATTGACAGTTCACCGCCCGACGGGAACACTATGTGCCATATGAGCGCGGAGCCGGGCCGGGCAAGCCACATTCCGTGAGCGAGGCGCGACACCGCTGCCGTCCGGGCGGCCGGCGCGGCGCGTGACCGCTCATTCCCGCCTGCACACAGGCGATCGAAGGAGTCTCCGTGAGAATCAGAGCCAAGATGGTGGTGGCCCTGGCCGCGTCGCTGGTGGCGGCCGGCCTGGTGATCCCCACCGTGCAACCCGCGTACGCGGCGTCGCTGGCCGAGGTGACCAGCTTCGGCGACAACCCCGGGCGCATGCGCATGCACGTCTACGTGCCGGACAACCGCCCGTCCCGGCCGGCCACGGTGGTGGCCATGCACGGCTGCGGCGGTTCCGGCCCCGGCTTCTACTCCGGCAGCGAGTTCGCCGGGCTGGCCGACCGGTACGGCTTCATCGTGATCTATCCCAGCGCCACCCAGCAGGCCGGGTTCGGCAACTGCTTCGACACCTGGTCCGACGCGGCCAAGCGCCGCGGCGGCGGCAGTGACCCGGTGTCGCTCATCTCGATGGTCCGCTACGTGCAGCAGCAGTACGGCGCCGACCCGGACCGGGTCTACGCCACCGGCAGCTCGTCCGGCGGCATGATGACCAACCACATGCTGGCGCTCTACCCGGACGTCTTCAAGGCGGGCGCGGCGTTCATGGGGGTGCCGTTCAACTGCTTCGCCGGCGCCTCCGACTACCCGCCCGGGTCCAGCCAGTGCACCGGCGGGAACATGAACCGCACCCCGCAGCAGTGGGGTGACGCGGTCCGCCAGGCGTACCCCGGCTACACCGGGCCGCGTCCCCGCGTGCAGCTGTGGCACGGCACCAACGACACGCTCGTGCCGTACTCGCTGCTGCAGGAGACGATCGAGCAGTGGACGAACGTGTTCGGGCTCAGCCAGAACCCCACCTCCACCGACACGCCGCAGTCCGGCTGGAACCGGCGGCGCTACGCCGACTCCACCGGCACCGTGCAGGTCGAGGCGTACAGCATCCAGGGCGCCGGGCACAGCCTGCCGTCGTCCGGCATGGCTGCGGCGGCGATCGCCTTCTTCGGCCTGACCAGCACGCCCGGGCCGACCACGCCCCCGCCGGGACCGACCACTCCGCCGCCGGGGCCGACCACGCCCCCGCCCGGCCCCACCACCCCGCCGCCGGGACCGACCACGCCGCCGCCCGGCACCGGCGCCTGCTCGGTGCGCATCGAGCTGAACGCCTGGAACAACGGCCTGACCGAGAACATCACCATCAGCAACACCGGCTCGACCGCGGTGAACGGCTGGTCGCTGGCGTTCACGCTGCCCGGCGGCCAGACCATCACCTCCGGCTGGAACGCCTCGTACTCCCCCTCCTCGGGCCAGGTGACGGCGCGCAACGTCTCCTACAACGCGGCCATCCCGGCCGGCGGCTCGACCACCATCGGCTTCCAGGCCACGCACACCGGCAACGCCGGGCGGCCCAGCTCGTTCACCCTCAACGGCCAGTCCTGCACACTCACCTGACCGGCGTACCCCGACCCCGGTGACGTCCGGACGGCGGCCCCGCGACCCCGCGTCGCGGGGCCGCCGGCTACCCGGCCGGTGGGGCCGGTTCCGGAGCCCCGCCGCGGCTGATCCGCAGCGTCAACACGTCGGTGCGAACCGTGATGTGGCCGTGGAACAGCGCCGCTCCGCCCGTCCCGTAACCGACCTGGGTCGCGGTGACCAGCGGATGTCCGACCGCCACGCCGAGCCGCTCGGTGGCCTCGTCGTCGGCGAGCACCGCGGTGAGTTCGATCTCCGCCCGCCGCACCGGCATGCCGGTCGCGCTGGCCAGGAACTCGAACATGTCCAGGTCGATGCTGAGCAGCCCGGACGGGTCGAGGTCGCGGCCGTCGAACCGCAGCGGCAGGTGATCACGGATCCAGGCCGCCGGGACCCCGTCCACGGCGAAGAGCCGGTCGACCCGCCACACCGGCGAGCCCGGCTCCAGTCCGAGGACGCGCGCGCAGTCGGCCGGGCACTTCGCCCGGCTGACCGACGCGTCCTGAAGCGTCGGACGGTGACCCGTGGCGGTGATCCGGTCCCGCAGCGCGGTGACGTCACCGATGGACACCGGCACCCGCTCGGCGTCGTCGTGCACGAAGGTGCCGATCCCCCAGGTCCGGGTCACCACCCCCTCGGCGGCGAGCTGCCCCAGCACCTCGCGCACCGTCGCGCGGCTGACCTCCAGACGATCGGCCAGGTCCCGCTCGTTGGGCAGCTTCTCACCCGACCGGAACTCGCTGCCGATCAGCTGCCGCAGCCGGCCGTGCGCCGCCTGTAGCGCGGTTTCCCGCCGAGCCATCCGCCCTCACCTCATCACTGCCCGCCGCCGCGTCGGCGTACGGAGTGTAGTTCGTCCACGTCCGCTCGGACGATCACCGGCACGGCCTCACCACACCTGCTCCAGCACCCGGATGGTGTTGCCGCCGATCACCTTGGCGATCTCGTCGTCGGAGTAGTCGTGCGCCACCAGCCAGCCCACGATGTTCCCGAACGCCTCGCCCGGATTCTCCAGCCCGGACACGTACTCCACCCGCGGGTGCTGCGGACGGTTGCCGGCGTCGTGGGCGTAGTTGCCGGCGTAGGTGTCGTGCACCCCCACGTGGTCGCCGAACATGGTGTCCGGACCGAACGTGACGTGGTCGATGCCGACCAGGTCCACGCAGTAGGTGAAGTGGTCCATCACCGACTCGATCGAGTGGTGCTGGTGCGCCTGCGAGAGCGTGGTGTGCGGGGCGGCCTCGATGCCGATCACGCCACCCCGCTCGGCGCAGGCCCGGATCACCTCGTCCGGCTTCATCCGGGAGGTGTCCCAGACCGAGCGGGCGCCGGCGTGGGTGATGAACACCGGCACCCGGCTGGCCTCGATGACATCCAGGCAGGTCTGGTCGCCGGAGTGCGAGATGTCGATGGCGATCCCGAGCTTGTTCATCCGGTCCACCGCCCGGCGGCCGAAGTGCGTCAGCCCGCCGTCGTGCTTCTCCGACAGGCCCCCGCCGAGCATGTTCGCCTGGCTGTACGCGATGCCGAGCTGGCGTACGCCGAAGCCGTAGAGGATGTCGATCCGGTCCAGCTCGTTCTCGATCGGGCTGCTGCACTCCAGGCCCGCGACCAGGGCCAGCCGGCCGTCCCGCTTCGCGGCGTGGATGTCGTCCAGGGACGTGGCCAGGAAGACGTGGTCCTGCTTGTAGAGGTCACTCATCCGCATGCCGAGGGCGTAGACGAGGTCGTTCCACTTCCAGCCGTTCTCGCTCGTCACGCAGGAGGCGCCGGCCATGAAGTTGTCGAAGACGGCGGTCAGGCCGGAGCGCGCCAGCCCCTCGTATCCGGTGCGCTGGCGGGCGGTGCGGTTGTAGGCCCGCAGCTCGCTGACGTCGGCCGGCAGGACCACCGGATGCTCGTGCAGCGAGATGGCGGCGTGCTCGGTGAGCAGCCGCGTCACCCGCGCACGCTGAGCGTCGGTCAGGCCGAGGTCGTGCTCCGGCACCCGGCCGATCTCCTCGGCCAGCGTGAACACCCGGTAGTCCGAGTGCGGCTCCAGGTACGAGTACGACCTGTGACCCTTGTACCGGGGGGCGGGTTCTTGCAGCAAGACGCTTCTCCTTTGGCGATCGCCGGCCGTCACGCGGCCAGCGGGAAGTGGCAGGCGACCGGATGCGCGCCGGCGGCCAGCGGTGGTTCGGTGGTGGCACAGGTGTCGGCCGCCTGCCAGCAACGGGTCCGGAACCGGCAGCCCGAGGGCGGATCCACCGGACTGGGCGGGTCGCCGGCCAGCAGGATCCGCTGCCGCCCCTGCCGGCCGGCCGGGTCCGGCACCGGCACCGCCGACAGCAGCGCCCGGGTGTACGGGTGCCGGGGCGACTCGTAGAGGCTGACCTCGGGGCCGGTCTCCACGAGCTTGCCCAGGTACATCACTGCCACCCGGTCGGAGATGTGGCGCACCACGGACAGGTCGTGGGCGATGAAGACGTACGCCACGCCGAGTTCCTCCTGGAGCCGCTCCAGGAGGTTGACCACCTGCGCCTGGACCGACACGTCCAGCGCGGAGACGGGCTCGTCGCAGACGATGACGTCGGGGCTCAGCGCGAGCGCCCGGGCGATGCCGATGCGCTGGCGCTGCCCGCCGGAGAACTGGTGCGGGTAGCGGTCCAGGTGCAGGCCGGGGTCGAGACCGACCAGGTCGAGCAGCTCCTTGATCCGCTCGATCCGGCGCCGGCGGTCCAGCACGTCCGGATGGATCTCGAACGGCTGGAGCAGGATCTCCCGGATCGTGCGGCGGGGGTTCAGCGACGTGTACGGGTCCTGGAGCACGATCTGGATCCGCCGGCGCAGGGCCCGCAGCTCCCGTCCCCTGGCCTGGTGCACCACTGACGTGCCGAAGCGCACCGCGCCGGAGGTGGGCTGCTCCAGCCCGACGAGCATGCGGGCCAGCGTGCTCTTGCCGCAGCCGGACTCGCCCACCACGCCGAGCGTCTCGCCCCGGCGCAGGTCGAAGGAGACACCGTCGACGGCCTTGACCACGCCGCCGGAGGTGAACGGGACCCGTCCCTTGACCGGGAAGTGCTTGACCAGGTTCTCGACCCGCAGCACGACCTCATCGCCGGGTGGCATCGAGCACCTCCTCGTGGTGGTGACAGGCGCTGGCGCGATCGGCCGGCAGCGCCAGCAGCGGCGGCAGGACGACCCGGCACTCGTCGGTGGCCCGGGGGCAACGCAGGTGGAACGGGCAGCCGGCAGGGAGCCGAGCCGGGTTGGGCGGAGCGCCGGGAATCGCGTAGAGCTGCTCGTCGCGCCGGTCCACCCGGGGCATCGAGTTGAGCAGCCCCTCGGTGTAGGGGTGCGCCGGACCGGCGAAGATCTGCTCGACGGTGCCCCGTTCGACGATCCGGCCGGCGTACATCACCGCCACGTCGTCGGCGACCTCGGCGACCACCCCCAGGTCGTGGGTGATCAGCAGCAGGCCCATTCCGCTGTCCCGCTGGATCTCCGCGAGCAACTCCATCACCTGGGCCTGCACCGTCACGTCCAGCGCGGTGGTGGGCTCGTCCGCGATCAGCAGGTCCGGTTCCAGGGCGATGGCCAGCGCGATCATGATGCGCTGGCGCATGCCCCCGGAGAACTGGTGCGGATAGTCCCGCATCCGGTCCTTGGCCGCCGGGATCCGCACCCGGTCGACCAGTTCGACGGCGCGGCGGCGGGCGTCGGCCCGGGACATGCCCCGCCGGACCCGCAGCACCTCCACGATCTGGTGTCCGACGGTGAAGACCGGGTTGAGCGCGGCCATCGCGTCCTGGAAGACCATCCCGATCTCCTCGCCGCTGACCCGCTCCCGCTGCTTGCGTGACAGGGTCAGCAGTTCCCTGCCCCGCAGCTGGACCGAGCCGCTGACCGTCGCCGGCGGCACGTCGAGGATGCCCGTCACCGCCTGCGCGGTGACGCTCTTGCCGGAGCCGGACTCACCGAGGATGGCCAGGGTCTGCCCCGACTCGATCCGCAGCGACACCCCGTTCACCGCGTTGACCGGCCCGGTCGGACCGGGGAACGCGACCTTCAGGTCGGCGATCTCCAGCAGGCTCATCGGAGCACTCCGGCGCGGCTGAGGAAGTCCCGCACCACCTGCTGGAACAGCTCCGGCTCCTCCAGTTGCGGCGAGTGGCCGGAGGACTCGAAGACCACCAGCTCGCCGCGGGGCACCAGGTCCGCGATGACCTGCGAGGCGGCCACCGGGGTACGCCAGTCGTGCCGGCCCACCGTCACCAGGGTCGGGCACGTGATCGACGGCAGCTTCGGCTTCAGGTCGTAGCGGGGCATGTTCTGCCCGAAGGCGGCGTTGTGGGTGCGGTAGTGGAACCGGGTGGCGGCCAGCCGCGCCTCGTCCTTTGCCGGGTCGTGCTGGTGGTCGTAGAGCGGCAGGATCGCTTTCCAGTACTCGCGCAACTGCTCGTTGCTCTCGAACCGGCCGGTGCCGATCCGGTCGATGACCCACTCCGGGATCACCGAACGGTCGGTGTTACGGGCCCGCTCCACCGCGAGGTGGTCGTGCGCGGTGTCCGCGGCGGTGTCCCGCAGCACCAGCGCGGAGACCCGCTCCGGGTGGGCGATGGCGTACTCCATGGCGATGAACCCGCCGTACGAGCCGCCGGCCATGACGATCGTCTCGTAGCCGAAGTGCGCGCGGATGGCGTCCACGTCGGCCACCCACTGCTCGTGGGTGAACGGTTCGTCGTCGCTGGACTCGCCGGAGCCGCGGGCGTCGAAGACGATGACCCGCATGCGGTCGGCGAACGGGCCGAACGAGCGCTTCGGCTCCTGGCGGGAGCCGAGGCCCGGCGCACCGTGGTGCACGATCATCGCCGGGCCGTCGACCGGGCCGAACGCCTCGACGACCAGTTCCGCTCCGTTGATTCTCATCGGACCCCCTCGATGATGTTGGACGCCAGGTCACGCGGGTACCGGGTGAGCCGGCGCGGGCCGTCGTCCTGTACCAGGACCGTGTCGGAGATGCGGTAGCCGGCGTGGCCGGGCACGTAGACGCCGGGCTCGCTGGACAGCAGCATCCCGGAGGCCAGCACGGTGTGGTCCCCGTCCTCGACCCAGGGCGCCTCGTGGTTCTGCAGCCCGATGCCGTGGCCCTGCCGGTGCCGGATGTAGTCGCCCAGGCCCCGGTCCCGCAGGACGTCCAGGCAGATCCGGTTGACCTCGGCGCAGGTACGCCCGGCGATCATCGCCTGGGTGCCCACCTCCTGCGCCTCCCGGTCGGCCTCGTAGTAGCGCACCTGTTCGGCGGTGGGCTCGCCGATGACGAATGTCCGCTCGCTCTCCACGAACCGGCTGGCCACCGCCGCGCCGAGGGAGAGGATCAGGGTGTCGCCCGGCTGGAGCCGCCGACGGGTCGGCAGGCCGTGCGGCAGGGCGGAGTTCGGGCCGGCGTAGACCAGCCCGCCGGCCAGCTTGGTGGTGTAGACGACCAGGTCGTACTCGGCGTACATCCGGTCGGTGCCGAAGCCGATCACGTGCCGGGCGATCTCGTCCTCACGCGGCAGCGGCCGCCCGGCGGCGAGCGCCTCCTCGATCAGGGCCCGTCCGGCGGCCAGCATCTCGTCGCAGATCCGCGCGGCCGCCTCGTGGAACGGGATCTCCTCGGGGAACTTGCGCAGCCGCAGCTCGGCGACCGCGTCGGTGGTCTCCAGCGTGGCCCCGCCGATGGCCCGGGACAGCGCCCGGAACGCGCCGACCGAAAGGCCCGCGCCCACGCCGATACGGCGGACCGGACCGCCCGGACGGGACAGCGCCGAGGCGAGCGTCTCCTCGGCGGTGACCACGCCCGGGTACTCGAAGTACGTGACGGTCTGGACCGTCACGCCCTGCTGGGCCGCGTACTCCTCGTCGAGGCGCGGGATCACCAGCAGCGGATCCCCCGTCCGCGGCAGCCAGAGGTACACCGGACGTTCGGTGGCGATGTAGAAGAAGCCACTGAGGAAGGCGACCTCCGCCGGCGAGGTGGCCAGGAACCCGTCCAGCCCTCGTTGTTCGAGCGCCTCGGCGAGCCGGCCACGGACGCTGTGGTAGAAGCTCTCGGGCAGTCGCATGGTCAGCCTCCGTTGCGACGGGGGTCGCGGGTGTCGTTGAACCGGGTTCCGGCGAGGGTCGCCGCCAGCACCAGGAACAGGATCGCCAGGGACGGGAAGAGCGTCTGCCACCAGGCGATCGCGATCGTGCCGCTGCGCTGGGCGTTGAGCAGGATGCGTCCCCAGGACCAGGCGTCCGGGTCGCCGAGCCCGAGGAAGCTCAGGCCGGCCTCGGAGATCACCGCCCGGGAGGCGGTGAGCAGCACGCTGACCACCATCAGCGAGACGACGGCGGGCAGGATCTCCCGGGTGACGATCCGCCAGCCGGTGGCGCCGAGCACCCGCGCGCCGTCGATGTAGGGCATCGCGCTGATCACCAGGCCCTGTGACCGGATCAGCCGGGCCACCTCGGGCCAGGCGAAGAACCCGATGATCAGGGTCAGCGTCGTGACGCTCGGGCTCACCACCGCCGCCAGCATGATCATCAGCGGCAGGGTGGGCAGCGCCAGCATCACGTCGGTGATCACCGTGGCGACCGCGTCGAACGGCCGGAAGTACGCCGCGGCCAGCCCGATCGCGGTGCCCAGCACGATGGCGAGCAGCGAGGCGGCCAGGCCGATCACCATGCTGGTCCGGGTGCCCCAGACCACCTGGGCGAAGATGTCCTGCCCGAGGTCGTCGGTGCCGAACCAGTGCGCCCCGGAGGGCGGTTGCAGCACGTCCGCGCCGGCGCCGGCGGGCTCGTCGGCGATCAGCGGCGCGAAGACCGCCAGCACCGCCATCACGAGCAGCACCAGCACCGACAGCGCCACGACGGGCTGACGCAGGTAGCCGGAGAGGAAGGACCGCCTGGGCGCGGCCGGGGCCGGCGGGAGCGCCTGCTCGGTCAGCACGGGGGCACTCACGGCACCCTCCCTTCGGTGGTGGCGGCGAACGGATCCGGGCGACGCGCCGGGACGCGGCGCGCGCTCACAGCCGGATCCGGGGGTTGAGGACCGCGTAGAGCATGTCGGTCAGGGCGTTGGCGATCACCACGGTGACGGCGAGCATGATGAACGCCCCCTGGATCACCGGGTAGTCCTGCTGCCCGACCGCCTCGTAGATCAGCCGGCCGACCCCGGGGTAGGCGAAGACCGTCTCGGTCAGCACCGCGCCGCCGACCAGGGTGCCCAGTTGCAGGCCCATCAGGGTCAGTGCCGGCAGGATCGCGTTGCGCAGGCCGTGCTTCCACACCCGACGCCGGGCCGAGAGACCACGCGCCTGCGCGGCGCGGATGTAGTCCTCACCGAGGACCTCGATCATGTTGGTACGGAGGGTCAGCGCGTACGGGCCGAGCTGCACCAGGACCAGGGAGAGCACCGGCAGCACCAGGTGGTGTGCCAGGCTCAGGTAGGCCGCCGCGCCCCGGGTGTCCGGGTCGATCGCCCCGCCGATCGGAAACCAGCCGAGCTGGGCGCCGAAGAAGACCAGCAGCAGGATCGCGACGCTCGGCACGAACAGCGCGTTGGCGCTGATCCCGAAGCCCTGCAACGCGCGGTCGAGCCACTTGCCGCGGTTGACCGCGGCGGCCACGCCGATCGGGATGCCGACGGCGACGGTCAGGACGAACGCGCTGCCGGCCAGCAGCAACGTCCAGGGAAGCCGGTCGAGGATGATGTCGGTGACCGGCTGGATCTGACGGAACGAGATGCCCAGGTTGCCCTGGACCAGCTCGCGCAGGTACGACACGTACTGCTCCCACAGCGGACGGTCCAGGCCGTACGTCTTGAGCAGCGCCGCCTGCATCTCCGGTGTCATGTCGCCCTCGACCATGAGGGTCGTGGGGTCCCCCGGCAGGAGCCGGAGCAGAAAGAACGTCGAAGTGATCGCGATCCACACGGTCAGGACGGCCTTCAGTGCCCGGCTGAGCACGAAACGCGCCACGGGGGACCCCTCCTCTCGTCTGGTTGGGTGGGTTACTTGACCGGGGTGACCTGGGCCAGCGAGTACGCGGTGACCATGCCGAGCAGGTCCGACGGCGACGGGACGAAGCCGGTGAACTTGCTGGCGTTGTAGGCGAACTGGAAGTTCTCCACGTACAGCGGGGTCAGGTACGCCTGCTCGTGCACGACCTTGTCAATGTTCTTGATCTTGGTCTTGAACGCCTCCACGTCGGTGGTGCCGGCCGCGTCGTTGATCAGCGCGTCCATCTCCGCCGACTCGAGCAGGTTGTAGTTGATGCCACCCGGGTTGCTGGACAGGTAGGTGCTGCGCAGCTGGTCCATCGGGTTGTCGAAGACACCCCACTGCGAGGCGTCGATGTCGTACTCGCCGTTCTTGGTGCGGGTGAGGAAGGTGTTCCGCTCCACGCACTCGTTCTCCAGCTTCACGCCGGCCTTGGCCGCGCTCTCCCGGAACAGCTGCACGACCCGGGTGATGTTGGCGTTGGACTGGTCGCACGCCACGCCGAACTTCAGCTCGTCGAAGAAGCCGTCGTTGTTGGCGTCCTTGTAGCCGGCCGCGCTCAGCTTGGCCTTCGCGCCCTCCGGGTCGAACGGGTACGGCTGCAGCTCGGTGTTGTCGTACTCGGAGAAGATCGGCGAGATCGGGCCGGCCATCTGCTGGCCGTCGCCCTGCAGCACGGCCGAGATGATCGCCTTGGTGTCGACCGCCATCGACAGCGCCTGCCGGACGTCCTGGTCGGCGAGGTACTTGTTCTTCATGTTGTAGGTCAGGTGCGCGAAGCCGAGTGCGCCGACCTTCTTCAGCTTGATCTTGTCGTCGTTCTCGAAGGTCTTCGCCGCCGAGACCGGCACCGGGGTGCCCATCATGTCGATGTCGCCGTTGCGCAGCGCCAGCATCATGGTGTTCACGTCCGGGTAGACCCGGTACTCGACCTGGCTCACCGCGGCCTTGCCACCCGGCGCGAGCGGGTAGTGCTCGTTGCGCTTCATGACGTAGCGCTGGCCCTTGGTGATGCTGTCCAGGACGAACGGCCCGGCGCCGACCCAGTTGGAGTCGTTGGCGAACTTGGACAGGTCACCGGCCGGCTCGAAGACGTGCTTCGGCACGACCGACATCCAGAAGCCGACGCCCTCGGCGAACGGCGCGTACGGCTGCGAGAGCTTGAACTTCACAGTGGTCGCGTCCGGCGCCTCGACCGACTCGACCCAGGTCAGCTTCGCCGCGACGTTGCCGAGCTTGTACTTCATGATCGACTCGGCGGAGAACTTCACGTCCTCGGCGACCACCGGCTTGCCGTCGGTCCACTTGAAGTCGTCGCGCAGCACGAAGACGGCGGTCTTGCCGTCGTCCTCGTAGCGGTACTCCTTGGCCAGCTCGGGCGACTTCTTCGCGTTCTCGTCGATCCGCAGCAGGTGCGGGTACATCGCGTTGAGGATCCACGAGTCGGTCTTGCTCAACGACTGGAGCGGGTTGAAATTGCTCACGTCGGTGGTGGTGCCGATCCGCAGCACCGAGTCCGACGACGAGCCGCTGGAGGAGGAGGTCTCCTCGTTCAGACCGCAGCCGGAGACACCGAGCGTGGCCGCCACGCCGAGCGCGACAGCGAGCCGCCACCGACCCTTGACTGTCTTGTTCACCAAACCTCCTGAAGAACCCGGATGATGTTGCCGCCGATGACCTTGGCGATCTCGTCGTCGGAGTAACCGTGCGTGACCAACCACCCGACGATGTTGCTGAAGCACTCCGCCGGGTTCTCCATGCCACTCACGTACGGAACCCGAGGGTGGTCCACCACTCCGTGGGCCTTTCCGATCGCCAGGTGCTGGGTAAAGCTGTCGTGCAGTCCGACGTGGTCACCGAAATTGGTGTCCGGGCCGAACGCGACGTGGTCGATGCCGACCAGTTCCACGCAGTAGGTGAAGTGGTCCATCACCGACTCGATCGAGTGGTGCGGGTGGTCGCCGGAGAGGGTGGTGTGCGGAGCGGCCTCGATGCCGATCACGCCACCCCGCTCGGCGCAGGCCCGGATCACCTCGTCCGGCTTCATCCGGGGGGTGTTCCAGACCGAGCGGGCGCCGGCGTGGGTGATGAACACCGGCACCCGGCTGGCCTCGATCACGTCCAGCGACGTCTGGTCGCCGGAGTGCGAGATGTCGATGGCGATCCCGAGCTTGTTCATCCGGTCCACCGCGCGCCGGCCGAAGTGGGTCAACCCGCCGTCGCGGTCCTCGGAGAGGCCGGAACCGAGCATGTTCGCCTGGCTGTACGCGATGCCCATCTGGCGTACGCCGAAGCCGTAGAGGATGTCGATCCGGTCCAGCTCGTTCTCGATCATCGTGGCTGCTTCCAGGCCGGCCACCAGGGCGATCTGCCCGTTGCGCTTGGCCTCGAAGATCTGTTCGAGCGTGGTCGCCACCACCACGTGGTCCTGCTTGGCGACGTCGGCGAAGCGCAGGCCGATGTCGTAGATGACGTCGTCCCACTTCCAGGCGTGCTCGCTGGTCACGCAGCCGGTGCCGTTCATGAAGTTGTCGAAGACCGCGGTCATGCCGGACCGGGCCAGGCCCTCGAACCCGAAGGAGTTGCGGCCGGTGCGGTTGTAGTCGCGCAACTGCGTCACGTCGGCCGGCAGGATCTTCGGGTGCTCGTGCAGCGAGATGGCCATGTGCTCGCGCAGCAGCCGGGAGACGCGGGCACGCTGGTCGTCGGTCAGGCCAAGGTCGTGTTCCGGCACCCGGCCGATCTGTGGCGCGAGCTCGAAGACCTTGTAGTCCACATGCGGCACCAGGTAGTCGAAGGACCGGTATCCGGCGTAGCGGGGGGCGGGTTCCTGCACTGGTCTACTCACCTCGTCAGCTAGAGGCATGAGGAGTGAGGTCTGACCTCATGCCTCGTGGAACGTACCGAGCGCAAGCACGGCACAGGAATACCTCGTGACCTTTCCGTTACCGGAATCGGGGAACATTCCCGCAGGTCGGGACCGGGCTCCGGCAAGCAGGCCGAGCAACTGAGCCGGCCCCGGCCGAATGCACGAGGCGATCGGGCCGAACGGCGGACCGCGCCTCGATCACCCCCAGTGGTCAGACCACTCGACGGCGAAATGCACGCCGAATGCGCGGCAATGGTGAACCAAGGGGTTCAGTGTTGTACGGTGAACCATGTGGTTCAGCAAGAGACGCTCGACCGGGTCTTCGCCAGCCTGGCCGACCCCACCCGACGCGACATCCTGATCCGGCTCGGCACGGGTCCGGCCACCATCAGCGAGCTCACCGGGCCCACCGGGATGAGCCTCACCGGCATGCGCAAGCACGTCCGCGCGCTGGAGGACGCCGGTCTCGTGGTGACGCAGAAGGTCGGCCGGTCCCGACAGTGCCGGCTCAGCGAGGCCCCGCTGGACACGGCGATGGCCTGGATCAGCTTCTACCGGCGCCTCTGGGCACGCCGCCTGGACGGCCTCGACGCCTATCTCACTCTCACCACGGAGGACCGTGACCATGACGCTCCAGATCCACCTGACCCGACAGCTTCCGGGCACGCCTGAGGAGGCGTTCGACGCCTACACCGACGCCGGCAAACAGAAGATCTGGTTCGGCATCCTGGACGAGGAGCCGGGCATCGCGGAGATCGACGTCGACCTGCGGGTCGGCGGGAAGCAGACAGCCGTCTGGGGGCCCTCCCCCGACATGCTGTTCCGCGAGACCCAGACGTTCCTGGAGATCGACCGCCCGCACCGCCTGGTCACCGAGTCCTCCGGCAGCAGCCCGGACGGCGAGACGATGACCACCCGCGTCGAGGTCACCTTCGAGGAGAAGGACGGCGGCACGCTGATGACCGTGACGCAGAGCGGCTTCCCGGCCCCGGAGCTGCGCGACTTCTTCGCCACCGAGGTGTGGACCGGGGCGTTCGCCCGCATCGAGGCGTACCTGACGCGGGAGCGCGGGACGCTGCCCTCGCCCGGCTGACCGGCCGAGCCGTCACGGATTGTGGTCGGGTAGACAGCGCCGGATCCCGCTTTTTGCCGACACCGCGTTGGTAAGATCGCGACATGGTGTCGACAAACATGAGAGGTGGCGGCTGATGTTCCTGGCCATTCGTGAGCTGGGGTTCGCGCGGCTGCGATTCGCCCTGATGGGAGCCGTGATCGTGCTGATCTCGGTGCTGATGGTGATGCTGTCCGGCCTGTCCGTCGGACTGGTCCGCGACGGCGTCTCCGGGCTGCAGAACCTTCCGGTCACCTCGTTCGCGTTCGCCCACGGCGTGCAGCACGACTCGGCGTTCTCGCGCAGCGTGGTGGACGCCTCGACGGTGGACACCTGGCGCGAGCAGCCCGGGGTGGCGGAGGCGACCCCGTTCGGCAACACGCTCATCAACGGGCGTACCGACCGGGGCACCGAGGTCGACCTGGCGCTGTTCGGCGTCGAGACCGACTCGTTCCTGTCGCCCGCGGTCAGCGAGGGCGACCGGCTCGGCCCGGCGGACGGGATCGTGGTGAGCCCCACCGCGATCGACGCGGGCCTGCGCGTCGGCGACACCGTGACGGTGGACCGGCTCGGCACGAAGCTGCGGGTCGTCGGCGTCACCGAGCAGCAGGACACCTTCGGCCACGTCGACGTGGCGTACGTACCGCTGGCCACCTGGCAGGCGGTCAAGTCCGGCACGCCGGCCGGCACGCAGGTGTCGGCACAGGCCACCCAGGAGATCACCGCCGTCGCGGTCCGCGCGGCCGACGGCGACTCGGTGGACCTGGCCGCGGGCGACAAGGCCGCCGGCACGGAGAGCCTGACGCTGGAGGAGTCCTACGGCGCCTCGCCGGGCTACACCGCCGAGACGACGACGCTCCAGCTGATCCAGGGCTTCCTCTACGCGATCTCGGCGCTCGTGGCCGGCGCGTTCTTCGCGGTCTGGGCGATCCAGCGCAAGCAGGAGGTCGCCGTGCTGCGGGCGCTGGGCGCCTCGACCGGCTGGGTGCTGCGCGACGCCCTCACCCAGGCGCTGATCCTGCTGGCCCTCGCCATCGCCGTCGGCATGGGGATCGGACTCGGCCTCGGCGCGCTGATCTCCGGCGGCAACGTGCCGTTCGCGCTGCACCCGCAGAGCATCGCCGCCGCCGCGACCGGACTGCTCGTGCTCGGCCTGGTCGGCGCGGCAGCCGCCGTCGTCCGCCTCACCTCCATCGACCCGGCGACCGCCCTGGGAGGCAACCGATGAGCAGCCGGACCACAGCATCCCCCTCGACGACGGGCACCGCGCCGGCCGACCTCGGCCTGGTCATGCGCGGCGTCCACCTGCGGCACGGCGACGGCGCGGAGACCGTGCACGCGCTCGACAACGTGGACCTGACCGTCGCGCCGGGCGAGCTGGCCGCGATCGTCGGGCCGTCCGGCGCGGGCAAGTCCAGCCTGCTCGCCGTCGCCGGCGGGCTGGCCCGCCCCGATCAGGGCGCCGTCACAGTGGCCGGCCACGACATGACCGTGTCCAGCCGCCGAGCGCGCACCGAGCTTCGCCGCCGGCACGTCGGGTTCGTGTTCCAGTCGGGCAACCTGCTGCCCGCGCTGACCGCCGCCGACCAGCTGCGCCTGCCGCTGCGACTGGGCGGGCGGCGGGACCGCGCCGGACGCGACCCGCTGGAGATGCTCGCGCACGTCGGCCTGGCCGGTAAGGCCGACCGCCGGCCGCACCAGCTCTCCGGCGGCGAGCGCCAGCGCGTCGGCATCGCCCGGGCGCTGATGACACAGCCGTCCGTGCTGCTGGTGGACGAACCGACAGCGGCGCTGGACCGGGCCCGCAGCCACGACATCGTCCAGCTGCTCGCCCAGGAGGCACGGGAGCGGTCGGTGGCGGTGGTCATGGTCACTCACGATCACGACGTGCTGCAGTACTGTGACACCGTCTACGAGATGATCGACGGCAAGCTCGCCACGAGCAGCTGACCGCGACGGCAGGGCGCGACGCGGACCCGGTGCGCGCACCGGAGACTTGGAGGTTGGCGTGCCGAAGATCCAGGCCTCAACCGTCGCCGAGCACCGGGCCGCCCAGCGGGCGGCGCTGCTCGACGCCGCCCGCGCCCTGCTCTCGCAACACCCGGACCAGATCCCCAGCCTCGCCGACGTGGCGCGGCACGCCGGCCTGGCCCGGTCCAGCGCGTACTCCTACTTCAAGTCGCGCACCGACATGTTCGACGTGCTCGTCGCCGACACCTTTCCGCGGTGGTCGGCCTTCGTCGAGAACCGGATGGCCGAGGCCCGCACGCCCGGGTCGCGGATCCTGGCGTACGTCGAGGCCAACCTGCAACTGGTTGCCCGGGGCGACCACGCGCTGGCCCGGGCGATGGCGACAGTCGGCAACAGCGAGGTGCTCGCGACCTCCAGCCGCCTCCTGCACGACAGCCTCGAGGCGCCGCTGCGCGCCGCTCTCGCCGACCACGGGGCGAGCGACCCGAACCGGATGGCCGAGGTCATCCAGTCGATCGTCTACGCCCTCAGCCGCATGATCGAGAACGGCCTCGACCTTCCCTCGGCCACCGGCCTCGCCCGCGAGCTGCTCACGCCGTACGTGCGCCCCGCCGCTGCCTGACCCCCGCCACCGCCGGCACGTCCCACCCGGCCGCCTCGCGGCGAGCGTCCCTCCGAACCGGACAGTGCCGACCCGGCCGGCCGAACGATCGAAACGGACCGCCGGCCGGTCGCCGGGCGGCGGCACTGTCATCTCCCGTGGCCGCCCGAACGATCGAGCCACGAATCGACGAACCTTGCCCGCTTGCGTTCCGCCTAGTGGAACAGCAGGTCAGAGGCAGTACGGTTCGGTAAGTTACCGATCAGTAGCCTGTTGACGGAGACCGGCGTCACCCCTACCGTTCCACTCAATCGAACGGCGTACGGTTCAACCGAACGCTCTCGGCCATGCCGAGCGCGGCCCGAAACAGGAAGTCCGAGGCATGCCTGACGACAAGCTTCTCGCTCTTCTCTCCCCCACCCGGCTCGGTCGTCTCACACTGCGGAACCGGGTCTTCGTCCCCGGTCACACCACCAACTTCGGACTGAACAACGTGCCCACCGGGCGCCACGTGGCCTACCACGCGGAGCGCGCCCGGGGCGGCGTCGGCCTGATCATCACCGAGGCGATCCGCGTGCACCCCACGAGCGCGGGCCGCAGCATCAGCCTCGGCAGCTTCGACGACTCGTCGATCCCGGCGTACGCGGCGGTGACCGAGGCCGTGCACGAGCACGGCGCGCGCATCTTCGCCCAGATCATGCACGCCGGCCGGCAGGCGAACGGGGACGCGACCCGCACCGCCGCCTGGTCCTCGTCACCGGTGCCGTGGGCGGCCGGCTCACACGTGCCGCACGCGATGGGACGCCGGGACATCGCCGTCGTCGTCGAGGCGTTCGCCGCCGCCGCCCGGCGGATGCGTGATGCCGGCTTCGACGGCCTGGAGGTGCACGCCGGCCACGGCCACCTGCTGCAGCAGTTCCTCTCGCCGCACACCAACACCCGCGCCGACTCCTACGGCGGCAGCCTCGACAACCGGATGCGGCTGACCCGTGAGGTGCTCACCGCGGTGCTGGCCGCCGCGCCGGACCTGCCCGTCGGACTGCGGGTCAGCGCCGACGAGTTCCTGCCCGGCGGTCTCGACCCGGCCGCGGTGCTGGAGATCGTCGGCAAGCTGCGCGCCGACTTCCCGCTCGCCTACGTGCACGTCAGCCACTCCGCCTACCACGGCAGCTGGTCGCTCGCGACGCAGATGGCGGACATGAGCTTCGGCCACGCCCCGTTCCGGCACCACGCGGCGCTGTTCAAGCAGGAGTTCCCGGACCTGCCGGTGCTCGCGGTGTGCCGGCTGGACAGCCTGCCGGAGGCCGCCGAGCTCGTCGCCGCCGGCGAGGCCGACCTGGTCGGCCTGGCCCGCCCGCACATCGCCGACCCGCACCTGGTCCGCAAGGCCGAGCAGGGCCGCCAGCACGAGGTACGCGCCTGCCTCGCCTGCAACCAGGGCTGCATCGGCCGGCTGGAGACCAGCCTGCCGATCTCCTGCGTGGTCAACCCGGAGGTCGGCGCCGAGCGGGAGTGGGCGCAGGCCTGGCCGGAGCTGCCCGGACCGTCCGGCGCGCGGAAGGTCCTCGTCGTCGGTGGCGGCCCGGCCGGCCTGGAGGCCGCCCTCTCCGCCCACCGGGCCGGGCACCAGGTGTCGGTGGTCGAGGCGCGCGGGCACCTCGGCGGGCAGGTGGAACTGGCCGCGCGCGTACCCGGACGGGAACGGCTCGGCCTGCTCACCCGCGACCTGGCCCGCGACGTCGATGCCGCCGGCATCCCGGTACGCCTCGACCACCGCATCGGCGTCGAGGACGTGCTGGCCGGCGGCTACCAGGACGTCGTCCTGGCCACCGGCTCCCGGCCCACCCGGCGGGAGCTGCCCGGCGGCCCGCCGGTGATCGACATCTGGCAGGCCGTCGACGCGCTGACCGACCCCGACTTCCGGCCGACCGGCGCCGTCGTCGTGCTCGACGACGAGGGCACCTGGGCCGCCGCCTCGGTGGCCGAAGGGCTGGCCCGGCGCGGCGCCCGCGTCCACCTGGTCTCCCCCACCGCCTCGGTGAGCGCCAAGATCACCACGTACTCGCGGCTGGCGCTGCTCAAGCGTTTCGCGGACCTGGGGATCGCGGTGCACCCGATGCGCACGGCGCGCCCGGCGGGCGCCGACGCGGTCGCCCTGGGCGGTCCGCTCGCCGGCGCCGACACCCTCGTCGAGGGCGTCACCACAGTCGTCGACGCCGGCTCGCCGCAGGCCGCCGACGAGTTGTACCGGCAGCTCGACGCGCTGCCCGACGGTCCCCGGATCCACGTCGTCGGCGACGCGAACGCCCCCCGCACGGCCTTCGAGGCCGTCTACGAGGGACGCATGGCGGGTGCGTTCCTCGGCCGCTACGACACCGCGTCCGCAGATCGCGTGCGGTACGCCCACTGACCCGTCCATCCCGGTCGCGGCCCGCCGCGGACCGGTCCTCCCCCACCTGAAGAGGAGACACGCATGCTGGACATCGAGGAGCGCCTCACCCTGGATGAGCGTTCCGCCGTGGACTTCGTCCTCGGCCTGCGCAAGCGCTGGGCGGACACCGTCTACCCGGCGCTGCGCGAGGAGTACGGCGCCACCGGCGCGGCGGCCACCACGGTCGGCGACGCGAGCCAGGTGCTGCGCGGCCTTCCGCTCTACCCGTGGTTCAGCCACCTGGAGCGGGTGCAGCAGAAGATGCTGTGGAAGGTCGCCGGCGACGCGGTGCTCAGCCGCCGCGAGGAGCTGACCGACCAGCTGACGTCGGTGCCCGAGCAGCCGAAGGGCTCGCTGGAGCTGAACCCAGACCTGGAACTGCCCGACTGGTACACCGACTACGACATCCACATCCAGCCCGGCAGCTTCTTCTCCGACGACATGTCGGCCTACGTGTACGAGTTCGGGGCGCGCATCGTCATGCTGCGCGACAACGACGGCTACAAGTTCCACACGCTGTTCGCCAAGACCGCCCTGCCCGAGCTGCCCGCGGCGACCCGGATCGTGGACATCGGATGCGGCTTCGGCAAGAGCACCCGGCCGCTGCCCGCCAAGTACCCGTCCGCGCAGGTGATCGGCGTGGACCTGGCCGCGCCGGGTCTACGGCTGGCCCACGCCGAGGCCGAGGCGACCGGGCTGGCGATCGACTACCGGCAGGCCGACGGCCGGGCCACCGGCATCGAGTCGGGCAGCTGCGACGTGGTCACCGGCACGATGGTGCTGCACGAGATGCCGGCCACCGCGATCCGGGAAACGATCGTGGAGGCGGCGCGCCTGCTCAAGCCGGGCGGCTCGCTGCGCTTCCTGGAGTTCATGCTCACCGGCGACCCGCTGCGCGACGCCACCGTCTACGAGCACGCCGAGCGCAACAACGAGCCGTTCTTCCACGACCTGTTCGGCTCGGACCTGATCGAGGTCTGCGCCGAGGCGGGCCTGACCGACGTGTCGTGGACCCCGTTCGACGAGCGCCGCAACGGCGTCCAGCCGCAGGGCTGGGGCGACCGTCCCGAGTGGCACTTCCCCTGGGCCGTACTGGCCGCGACCAAGCCGGAGGCGTGATGAGCACCGAGTTCGACTACTTCGGAGACCCCAAGGTCGGCAAGCTGCTCGACCTGGTGCTGCAGCTCTCCACCGAGCTGCACGTGACCCGGCAGCGGGTACGTGTGGTCGAGGCGCTGCTGACCCGTTCCGGCGTGCTGACCGAGGGCGCCGTCGACGGGTTCGCCTCCACCGAGGAGGAGCAGCAGGTCCTCGACCGCGAGCGGGACGCGCTGCTGGCCCGCCTGATGCGCATCCTCACCGAGCACGGCCCCGCGGAGCACCCGCTGCGGGACCAGTGGGAGGCGGCGCTGAGCGAGAAGACCGGCTGATGAGCGCACCGGACGCGCCCGGGCTGATCGACAGCTACCTGCAGCTGTGTGAGGACCGCCGGCTCGACGAGGCCGGCGCGTTCCTCGCGCCGCAGGCCCGGCTGGTCTTCCCGGGCGGCCGGGAGTACTCCTCGCTGCGGGAGATGGCGGCCGCCTCGACCGGGACCTACCGGTGGGTGCGCAAGCACCGGGACCGCTACCTGGTGGGTGACGACAACGGGCGGGTCACCGTGACCTCGCTCGGGCGGCTGTACGGGGAGTGGCTCGACGGCACGCCGTTCGAGGACATCCGCTACGCGGACGTGTTCGTGCTCGACGGCGCGCTGATCGTCGAGCAGCACGTCTACAACGACCTGGCACTGGTCGCGTCGCTGCGCGACGCCTGAGGGCACTGGGGCGTCGCCGCGCGACGCCTGACGGCAACTGTCGCGTCGCGCCGCGACGCCTGATACCCCGCCTCCGCCGCCACGGCGGCGGAGGCGGTCTCCCCCGACTCACGACGAGGTGTGTGCATATGAAACGGAAGTGGGCACTGCTCCCGGCGGCGCTGGCCGCCACGCTGGTTCTCTCCGCCTGCGGCGGCGGCTCCGACGACGAGGCCGGCGGCGAGGGCAAGGAGGCGAAGCTGACCATGGCCATCGCCTCGGCCGTGATCGGCCCGAAGGAGGAGGTGGCCGTCTACGCGGTCGCCAAGGAACTCGGCTACTTCGCCGAGGAGAAGCTGACCGTCGAGACGATCAACGCCGACGGCTCGGTCGCCGCCCTCCAGGCGGTCGCCTCCGGCAGCGGCGACATCACCCCGGCCGACGCCGGCTCGGCGCTCGGCGCAGTGGAGAAGAACGTGCCGATCAAGGCCATCGGCGGCCTGGTGCAGAACTGGCCGTGGGTGATGGCGGTGAAGCCGGACTCCCCGATCACCGGCGGCGCGGACCTGCGCGGCAAGAAGATCGGCGTGATCAGCCTTGCCTCCGGCTCGGCCCCGTACGCCCGCGCCTACGTCAAGGCCGCCGGCCTGGACCCGGCCAAGGACGTCGAGCTGCTGCCGGTGGGCGTCGGCGCGCAGGCCGCCGCCGCGCTCAACGACGGCAAGGTCGACATGCTGGCGCTCTACACCCAGGCGTACGCGGTCATCGAGAACGCCGGCACCCAGCTGAAGTACCTGACCAACCCGGACGTGTTCACCGGCATCCGGTCGCTCACCTTCAGCGTCGGCGCCCGTGACTTCGACGCCAAGAAGGACTCGTACGAGCGGTTCCTGCGCGCGGCGTACAAGGCGATGCTCTTCTCGGCCAAGAACCCCGAGGCCGCCATGAAGATCGGCTACAAGGTCTTCCCGCAGATCCTCGCCGGCAAGTCCGCCGACGAGCGGCTCAAGGCGGACACCGAGAGCCTCGCCGCGTGGCTGAAGACGGCCACGCCGGCCAGCGGCGAGCCGGAGCAGTTCGGTGACTGGGGCGCGATCAGCGACGACGAGTGGGCGAAGACCCAGGCGTACACCAAGGAGGCCGGCCAGATCTCCGGTGACGTCGACCTGAAGAAGCTCTGGGACCCGAGCCTGCTCTCCGGCGCGAACAACTTCGACAAGGCCGCGGTGCTCAGCAAGGCCGCGAACTACACCGCCTAGCAGCGGACAGCGGAAGGGATTTCGATGGCCATCAAGGCGACGGCCCGCCGGGCGCAGACGCAGGCTCCGGCATCGGTGTCGGAAGACTCCTGGATCGAGATCGACGGGCTGGACAAGGAGTACCGGCCCCGGAAGTCGGCACCGACCCTGGCGTTGAGCGACATCAACCTGACGGTACGTCGCGGCGAGTTCATCTCGGTCGTGGGACCGTCCGGGTGCGGCAAGACCACTTTGCTGAAGATCCTCGCCGGGCTCAGCCCGAAGACCGGCGGCGCGGTACGGATCGCCGGGCGGGACGTGACGAAGCCCCTTCCCGAGGTCGGGATGGTGTTCCAGGCACCGACGCTGCTGCCCTGGCGCACCATCTTCGACAACGTGATGGTGCCGGCGGAGATCCAGCGACTGGATCCCCGCCGGCACCGGGAACGCGCGCAGCAACTGCTCGAGATGGTCGGTCTCAACGGCTTCGAGCAGAAGTACCCGCACGAGCTCAGCGGCGGTATGCAGCAGCGGGCCGGCATCTGCCGGGCGCTCGTGCACGACCCGGCGGTGCTGCTGATGGACGAGCCGTTCGGCGCGCTCGACGCGATGACCCGCGAGTACATGAACGTGGAGCTGCTGCGGATCTGGCAGGAGAGCAACCAGACGATCGTGCTGGTCACGCACTCCATCCCGGAGGCGGTCTTCCTCTCCGACCGGGTGGTGGTGCTCAGCCCCCGGCCGGGCCGCATCGCCGAGGTCATGGACATCGACCTGGAGCGTCCGCGTGACCTCGGCATCATGTCGTCCGACCGGGCCGGGGTCTATGTGGAACGGATCCGCCGACACTTCAACGCCGCCGGCGTAATCGACTGACGAGGGACAGCCATGGCAACAAGCAACCTGGTCCGCAAGCCGGCCCAGCCACCGGCGCCGTCCGCCCGGCCCGCCCGGCGCAAGTTCGACCTGCGGGAGAAGCCCCAGCTCTGGCTGGTCCCGACGGTCTTCGTCGTGGTCGTGCTGGCCTGGGAGTACGGCGTCCAGCTCCTCGGCGTCGACGAGTACGTCCTGCCGCTGCCGTCGAGCGTGGTCGAGTCGCTGTGGCAGCAGCTCGGCGACGACCAGTTCTGGGGTCACTTCTGGGTGACCACGCAGGAGGCGCTGCTCGGGTTCGTGATCGGCGTCGGCGCCGCCCTGGTGCTCGGCACGTTCATCTCCCAGATCAAGATCGTCGAAGCCACGCTGATGCCGTACATCGTGGCCTTCCAGACCGTGCCCAAGGTCGCCCTGGCCCCGCTGTTCGTGGTCTGGTTCGGTTTCGGCCTGACCAGCAAGGTGGTCATGGCCGCGGTGATCTCGTTCTTCCCGATGCTGGTGAACGTCATCGAGGGTCTGCGCGCGGCCGACGCCGACAAGATCCAGATGCTGACGGTGTTCGGCGCGAGCAAGGCGCAGATCTTCCGGATGGTGCGGCTGCCCAGCGCGCTGCCGTTCATCTTCGCCGGCCTGGACATCGGCATCGTCTTCGCCATCCTCGGCGCGGTCGTCGGCGAGTTCATCGGCGCCAAGGAGGGCCTGGGCTACCTGCTGCTGCAGACCAACTACAACTTCGACATCGCCGGCATGTTCGCCGTGCTGGTGGTGCTGTCGCTGATGGGTCTGGTGGCGCACTTCGTGATCCGGCTGCTGCAGAAGCGGCTGGCCTTCTGGGCCGAGGACACGAAGGTGATCGGCGCGTGACGGCAGTGGACGGGACCGCCGTCACGTGTTGGGGGCACCGGTCGGGCGTGCGCAACGCCCGCCCGGCCGGTGGCCGGACCGGAAAGGCAGGACACGCGACATGAACACCGACCCGAACCGGTTCGACGGCCGGGTGGCAGTGGTGACCGGGGCGGCCCGCGGCATCGGGGCCCGCATCGCGGCGACGCTCGCGCAGCGCGGGGCCACCGTGGCCCAGGCCGACCTGCTCGACGACTGGAGCGAGGCCGAGCTGTCCGGCGGCGCGCACACCCGGCACCGGGTCGACGTCCGGTCGGCCGGCTCCTGCGCCGCGCTGGTGAACGAGGTCCTCGACTCCCACGGCCGCCTGGACCTGCTGGTGAACAACGCCGGGATCGTCCGGCGCGGGCCGGCGGCCACGATGTCCGAGCAGGACTTCACCGACGTCCTGGACGTCAACCTCACCGGCACGTTCCGGATGTGCCAGGCCGCGTACCCGGCGCTGCGGCAGACGAGCGGCGCGGTGGTGAACATCGGCTCCACGAACGGGCACATCGCGGTGCTGAACACGCTCGGCTACTGCGTGAGCAAGGCCGGCGTGATGCACATGGCGCGCGTGCTGGCCCTGGAGTGGGCGCCCGACCGGATCCGGGTCAACGCCGTCGGACCGACCATCGTGCCCACCGACATGACCTCCGACGTACGTGGCGACGAGGCGTACCTCGCGGACAAGATGGCGAGCATCCCGCTGGGCCGGATGGCGCAGCCGCAGGACGTCGCCAACGCGGTCGCCTACCTGCTGAGCGACGCCGCCGCCATGACCACCGGCCAGACGATCTTCGTCGACGGCGGCGTCACCATCCACTGACTTCCCCTCTCCGACCCCTTCTGTGAGGACCACCATGCCCAAACCGGATACCGCGGCCGCGCTGGCGGCCGTCGACGCCCACTTCGACGAGTTCGTCGAGGAGCTCCAGCAGCTGTGCCGCATCCGCAGCCGCCGCCAGGAGCCGGAGCAGATGGAGGCCACCGCCGAGTTCATCGCCGGATCGGTCCGCCGCTGGGGTGGCGAGGCCGAGATCATCCCGTGGGAGCAGTCGTACCCGTACGTGCTGGCCGAGGTGGCCGGCGAGGGCGACAAGGCGCTGCTGCACTTCACGCACTACGACGTGGAGGTCGAGCCGGCCGGTGACGACGCCGACTGGATCAGCCCGCCCTACGCGGCGGAGATCCACGACGGCCGGCTCTACGCCCGGGGCGTGGCCGACGACAAGGGCGTCATCATGTCCCGCATCCACGCGGCGGCGGCCTGGAAGCTCGCCGGGCTCACCCCGCCGGTGACCAACCGGATCATCTTCGAGGGCAAGAAGTGGCTGCACAGCCCGGGTCTGGGCTCGTTCGTGCAGGCGCACGCCGACCGGCTCGCCAGCGACGCGGCGCTGTGGGAGAACTCCTGGCTCGACGGCGAGGACCGGCTGCTGCTCAAGCTGGCCGAGAAGGGCGTGCTCTACCTGCGCCTCACCGCGCAGACCCTGCCGCGTGACCTGACCAGCCAGAACACCGCGCTGCTGCCGGCCGCCACGGCGCGCCTGGCCGCCGCCCTGGCGCAGCTGCAGCGGCCCGACGGCACCGTGACGATCCCCGGCTTCGCCGACGACGCACGGCCGCCGACGGACGAGGAGCGGGCGCTGCTGGAGAAGGTGGCGTTCGACGGGGACTTCCTGCGCAAGCGGGCCCAGGTCGAGCGGTTCACCGGCGACCTGGACGACCAGGCCGCGGCGGTGGCCATCCGGACCGTGCCGACGCTGACCGTGGCCGGCATCGCCGGTGGCGACATGCGTGACGACGTGACGCTGGGCATCCCGTCGACGGCGTCGGCGAAGCTGGAGATCCGGCTGGTGCCGGGCCAGGACCCGGAGCGCGTCCTCGGGTGCGTGCGCGACCACCTGGCCGCGACCGGCTTCGGTGACCTGCGCATCGAGGTGATGGCGACCAGCCGGCCCAACCTCACCGACCACCGGGACCCGTTCGTCGCGCTCGTCGCGGACGCGGCCCGCCGGGTGTACGGGACCGAGCCGGTGATCGAGCCGTACACGCAGTGGATCGGCAACCAGGGCGTGATCGCCGACCGGCCCATCGTCGGCGTCGGCGTCTCCCGCGCGGACTCCGGTGTGGACGGCCCGAACGAGAACATCCGGCTGGACGACTACAAGGCCGGCATCAAGCACGTCATCGAGGTCATGGCGGCGCTGGCGGTGGCCGAGTGACCCGGGCCCGCGGCGTGGCCCGCCGCGCCTACGTCGACGTGCCGTGGGGTCAGGTGCACTACCGGCACGGCGGCGACGCCGACGCCCCGGTGCTGCTGATCCTGCACCAGTCCCCGCTCTCCTCGGCCACCTACGACGCGGTCATCGAGCCGCTGGCCCGCCGCGGACTGCGGGTGATCGCCCCGGACACGCCGGGCTTCGGGATGTCCGACGCCCCGCCGCGCCCGTGGTCCATCCCCGAGTACGCGGCCGGCGTGTGGCAGTTCGCCGACGCCCTCGGGCTGTCCAAGGTGCACCTGCTCGGGCAGCACACCGGCGCGATCGTCGGCGCGCAGGCGCTGATGTCGGCGCCGGAGCGGGTGCACCGGCTGATCCTGCAGGGCATCCCGCTCTACGACGAGCAGGAGCGGGCGGAGAAGAAGCGGTCGTACGCGCCCGGCTACTCCCCGGACCGCGACGGCGGGCACCTGAAGGTGATCTGGGACCGGGTGTACGGCCTGTACCCGGCGCTGACCCCGGAGGAGGCGAACCGCCAGGTCACCGAGTACCTGCTGACCGGCCCGGACTACGCCACCGCGTACCGGGCGGTGTTCGACCACCACGTCGACACGGCCGCCCTGGACGCGCTGCCCATCGTGCTGCTGCACGGCGCCGACGACCTGCTGGACCGGATGACGCCGCAGGTGCGGGCCGCGCTGCCCAGCGCCGAGCTGGTCACCATCCCCGGCGGCACCGACTTCGTGGCCGACGAGCAGCCGGAGGCGTTCGCCGACGCGGTCGCCGCGCAGGTGCACGCGGACCTGGGAACGGAGGTGCCGGCATGAACGTCGGCACCCCGGCGTCCGAGGCGAAGGTCGTACCGGCGAACACCGTCTACACCGCGAAGGTGGAGGTGTCCGGCGGCCGGGGCGGAAGCGCCCGGTCGCTGACCGGGTCGCTGCGGGTCGACCTGACCCGTCCCGCCCAGCGGGGCCCGGACGCGCCCGGCACCGACCCGGAGGAGCTGTTCGCCGCCGGCTACGCCGCGTGCTTCGACAGCGCGCTCGCCGTCGCCGCCCGCCAGGCCGGCGTCAAGCCCGGCCCGACGACTGTCACCGCCTCGGTCTCCCTCGGGCAGACCGACGACGGCCGGTACGCGATCGCCGTGGTGCTGGACGTGTCCGCGCCGCAGTGCCCGCAGGCCGACCTGGAGCGCGCGGTGGAGCTGGCCGACCGGATGTGTCCGTACTCGAACGCCCTTCGGGGCAACACCGCGGTGGCGATCCGGGTAAATGGACACCGCTGATCTGACCCGGCCCGCGGCGGCCCGCCACCCGGCGGATCCGCCGCGGCCCGCCGGCCCGATGGCCCTGGCCGTCGGGCTCGGCGCGGTCTACCTGATCTGGGGCTCGACCTACCTGGGCAACCGGGTGGCCCTGGACAGCATTCCGCCGCTGGTGGCCACCTCGGCCCGGTTCCTGGCCGCGGCGCTGCTGCTGTTCGCGGTGGCGGCGCTGTGGCGGGGACCGGCGGGGCTGCTGCTGCCCCGGCGGCAGTGGACCGGGGTGGGTGCCAGCGGGCTGCTGATGGTCGGCGCCGGCAGCGCGCTGCTGGCGCTGGGCCAGCTGTACGTGCCGACGGGTCTGACCTCGCTGCTGGTGGCCGGGATGCCGCTGTGGGTGCTGGTGCTGCGGCTGGTGGTCGGTCCGCGGCCGTCCCCGCTGGCGGCCGTGGGCGTCCTCGGCGGTGTGGTCGGGCTGGCGCTGCTGTTCGCGGTGCCGACGCAGGGGTGGCACCTCGGCGGGATGCTGCTGGTGGTGCTCTCCACGATGGTGTGGGCGCTGGGCTCGACGCTGTCGCAGCGGCTGCGCATGCCGGCCGACCACCTGGTCGGCACCGGCTGGCAGATGCTCGTGGGCGGTCTCGCGGTGGCGGTGGCCAGCCTGGCCAGCGGTGAGCTGGGCGGGTTCCGCCTGGCCGACGTGACGGGCCGGTCCTGGCTGGCCTGGACCTACCTGATGCTCGTGTCCACGGTGGTCGGCTTCAGCGTCTACACGTGGCTGCTGCGCAACGCGCCGATCCAGCTCGCGTCCACCTACGCGTACGTCAACCCGGTGGTGGCGGTCCTGCTCGGCATGATGGTGCTGGATGAGTCGTTGTCCGGACGTCAGGTGCTCGCCGGCGCCGTGGTGCTCGCCTCGGTGGCACTGGTGATCGCGCGGGAGCGACCCCGGCAGCCGGACGGCCTGCCGCCCGGGAAGACTCCGGTCGCGCCCGCCTGAGGCCCGGCGATCCCGCCCTACGTCGACAGTGGAGGAGAGAAGATGATCACCACAGCGGTTGTCGAGAGCGCCACCGCCGGCCGGACCCGCTCCGGCCTCGGACGCGCCCTCGACATCGTCAACATCATCGCCGAACGGGCGCCGGAGACCCTCGGCGTGTCGACGATCGCGCGGGAGCTGGGACTGCCCAAGGCGGTCGCGCACCGGATCCTCAAGGAACTGGTGGCCGACAGCTTCCTCACCTTCAACGAGGAGACCAAGCGGTACCGGCTGGGCAGCGGCGCGCTGGCGGTGGGACTGGCCGCGCTGCGCGCGCTGGACGTGCCGGACATCGCCCGCCGGTACCTGGTCCGGCTGGTGCGCGACAGCGGCGAGACCGCGACGCTGTCGGTGCGGCAGGGCTGGACCCGCGTCTACATCGACCAGGTGCTCTCGCCGCACGAGGTACGCATGTCGGTGTCCCTGGGCACCAGCCACGCGCTGCACTCCGGGTCGTCGTCGAAGGCGATCCTCGCGGCGCTGCCGGACGCGGAGATCGAGGACTACCTCGACCACCACCCGCTGGACGCGGTCACCTCGGCCACCATCACCTCCACCGCGAAGCTGCGGTCCGAGCTGGGCCGGGTCCGCCGCCAGGGGTACGCGGTGAGCATGGGCGAGCGGCAGAACGGCGCGGGCAGCGTGGCCGCGCCGGTGCGCTACGCGACCGGGCAGGTGTTCGGCTCGATCTCGCTGTGCGGGCCGCAGAACCGGTTCACCCCGGAGGTCTGCGCCGCGCACGGCGCGCTGGTCGCCGCGGCGGCGGCGGAGATATCCGCCGAACTGGGTTTCCGGCCGCCGGCGCAACGTGCCGCCGGACGGACGGGTCAGGAACAGAACTGGGGAGGTGGAACAGGTGAGTGACGGACCCCTGACGGGCCTGCGCGTGCTGGACGTCTCGACGATCCTCGCCGGACCGCTGTGCTGTCAGATCCTCGGCGACTACGGCGCCGACGTGGTGAAGATCGAGCACCCGACCATGGGTGACAGCATGCGCGGCCACGGCAAGACCAAGGACGGCCATCCCCTGTGGTGGAAGGAGATCTCCCGCAACAAGCGGCTGATCGGGCTGAACCTGTCCGCGCCGGACGGCGCGGCGCTGCTGCTGCGGCTGGCCGAGCGGGCCGACGTGCTGGTGGAGAACTTCCGCCCGGGCACGCTGGAGCGCTGGGGCATCGGCCCGGAGGAGCTGCACCGGGTCAACCCCGGCCTGGTGATCGCCCGGATCACCGGCTTCGGGCAGACCGGCCCGTACGCCTCCCGGGCCGGGTTCGGCACGCTGGCCGAGGCGATGAGCGGGTTCGCCCACCTGACCGGCACGGCGGACGGCCCGCCGACGCTGCCGGCGTTCGGGCTGGCCGACAGCATCTGCGGCATCGCCACCTCCTCGGCGGTGATGATGGCGCTGTGGCACCGGGAGCGTTCCGGCGGCCGGGGCCAGGTGATCGACATGAGCCTGCTGGAGCCGATCATGACCGCCGTCGGCCCGGGTCCCACCGTCTACGACCAGCTCGGCGTGGTGGAGCAGCGGCAGGGCAATCGGTCGACGAACAACGCGCCGCGCAACACGTACCAGACCAAGGACGGCTCGTGGGTCGCCATCTCCACCAGCGCCCAGGCGATCGCCGAGCGGGTGCTGCGGCTGGTGGGCCACCCGGAGGTGATCGACGAGCCGTGGTTCCGTACCGGCGTCGGCCGGGTGGCGCACGCGGACCTGCTCGACGAGTACGTCGGGTCGTGGATCGGCGAGCGGACCCGCGACGAGGTGGCCGCGGCCTTCGCCGAGGCCGGCGCCGCCGTCGCACCGGTCTACAGCGCCAAGGACATCGTCGAGGACCCGCACGTGCAGGCCACCGAGATGATCACGAAGGTCGACGACCCGGACCTGGGCCCGATGCGGATGCACAACGTCATGTGGCGGATGTCGGAGACGCCGGGCCGGATCCGCTTCACCGGCCGCTCCCCCGGCGCCGACACCGACGCCCTGCTCGTCGAGGAGCTCGGCTGCGACCCGGCCGAGATCGCCGACCTGAAAGCCCGTGGCGTCGTCGCCTGACGACGCCGACAGCCGAAACGCGAGGAACCCCGTGGGCACCACTGCCAGAACCGCCGACCGCCTGCTCGACGCCGTGCAGGCCGGCGTCACGATCTACGACCTGGGCCGGCGGCTGACCGTCGGCATGCCGCAGTCACCGAACCACCCGGCGTTCGGGCTCACCCTGCCGCGCCGGCACGGCGACATGGTGCGCGCCGACGGCGGCTCCGCCGCCAACGACCTGCTGGTCATGGGCACACACGTCGGCACGCACGTCGACGCCCTCGCGCACGTGTCCCAGGACGGCCGGCTGCACGGCGGCGCCGACGCCGCCGCGGCGCAGGTCGGCGGCCGGTTCGACGAGCTGGGCGTGCACACCGTCGCGCCGATGGTCCGCCGCGGCGTGCTGCTGGACGTGCCCGCCACGCTGGGCCTGGAGGGCTGCGAGGCCGGCTACGAGATCACCCCCGCCGACCTGGACGCCACCGTGTCCCGGCAGGGCACGCCGGTGGGCGCGGGCGACGTGGTGCTCATCCGCAGCGGCTGGGGCCGGCTGTTCGACCACGAGGACCGCAACCAGTACATCGGCAAGGACTCCGGCGTACCGGGGGTCGGCGCGGACGGCGCCGGCTGGCTGGCGCAGCGGGGCGTGCACGCGGCCGGCGCGGACACCATCGCCTTCGAGTGCCTGCCGCCGGGCAAGGGCCACAGCACGCTGCCGGCGCACCGGATCCTGCTGGTGGAGCACGGCATCTACCTGATCGAGACGATGGCGCTGGAGGAGCTGGCCCGCGACGGGGTGCACGAGTTCACCTTCGTCATGGCCCCGCTGCCGCTGTACGGCGCCACCGGCTCCCCGGTGCGTCCGCTGGCGGTGGTCAGCCATGGCTGAGCCGACCCTGGGCCGGCACCTGGCCGCCTTCGCCGCCGACACCTCCGCCGCGACGCTGCCCGACGAGGTGGTCGCCAGCGTCCGGGCCCGCGTGCTGGACGTGCTCGGGCTCTGCGTGGCGGCGCAGCCGCTGCCGACCAGCCAGGCCGCGCTGGCGTACGTCGCCGAGCAGGGCGGCCGTGGCCAGGCCACCGCCGTCGGCGTGGACGAGAAGGTCCCCGCCGCGCTGGCCGCGTTCGCCAACGGCGTGCTGGCGCACTCCCTCGACTACGACGACACGCACCTGCCGTCGGTGCTGCACCCCAGTGCCACGGTGGTGCCGGCCGCGCTCGCCGCCGCCGAGCTGTCCGGCGCCTCCGGGCAGGAGACGGTGGCCGCGATCGCGGTGGGCCTGGAGGCGTGCGTACGCCTCGGCATGGCCGGCTACGACCCGGCGGCCGGCAACTCGGTCTTCTTCGAGCACGGCCAGCACGCCACCTCGATCTGCGGCACGCTGGGCGGGGCGGTGGCCGCGGCCCGGCTGCTGAAGCTGGACGCGGGCGGCACGCTCGACGCGCTCGGGGTGTCCGCCTCGATGGCGGCCGGGCTGATCGAGTCCAACCGCAACGGCGGCACCGTCAAGCGGATCCACTGCGGCTGGGCGGCGCACGCGGCGGTCAGCGCCGCGCAGCTGGCCCGGCACGGCGTGACCGGCCCGCCGACCGTGCTGGAGGGGCGCTTCGGCTTCTTCCAGGCGTTCCTGCGCGGCGAGTTCGACGGCGACGAGATCGTCCGCGGGCTCGGCTCCGAGTGGGCGGTGCCCGGCATCTTCTTCAAGCCGTACCCGGCGAACCACTTCACCCACGCCGCCATCGACGCGGCGATCGCGCTGCGCGAGCGCGGGCTGCCGCTGGACGAGATCGAGTCGATCACGCTCGGCGTGCCCACGCCGACGGTGCGTACCATCGGCCAGCCGATCGAGCGCAAGCGCGCGCCGCAGACCGGCTACGAGGCGCAGTTCAGCGGCCCGTACGCGGTCGCCGCCGGCCTGATCGGCGGCGGCGGTCTGGGCGTGGAGCTGGCCGACTTCACCGACGCCCTGGCGCACGACCCGCAACGGCGGGCGTTGATGGCGCGGGTCGACGTGGTGGCCGACGAGCGGTGCGACGAGATCTTCCCGCACCAGTTCCCGGCGGTGCTGCGGATCGTCACCCGGGACGGACGCGAGTGGGTGCAGGAGGTCCTGGCCAACCGGGGCGGCCCGCAGCGTCCGCTCAGCGACGCCGAGCTGGCGGTGAAGTTCCGCACGAACGCCGCGTCCCTGCCCGAGGCCACCGCCGCCCGCATCGCCGATGAGGTCCACCGGCTCGACCAGGCCCCCGACGTCCACGGCCTGATGGGCCTGATCAACCGCCGCTGAACCGAGCACGAGGAGCAACACCATGAGCACCTACGACCTGCTGTTGACAAACGTCCGCGTGGTCCGGCACGACCGGCCCGAGCCCGAGCTGATGGACATCGGCGTCACCGACGGGCGGATCAGCCGCGTCGCCCCGCAGATCGACCGGGTGGAGGCCGCCCAGGTCGTCGACGGCGGCGGCCGGCTCGCCTTCCCCGGCGTAGTCGACGCGCACCAGCACTGGGGCATCTACAACCCGCTGAGCGAGGACGCCGTCTCGGAGAGCCGCGCCTCGGTGCAGGGCGGCGTCACCACGGCGCTGAACTACATGCGCACCGGGCAGTACTACCTCAACCGGGGCGGCCGGTACGCCGACTTCTTCCCCGAGGTGCTGGCCGCGACCGAGGGCCGCTCCTACATCGACTACGGCTTCCACCTGGCGCCCATGTCGCGGGAGCACATCGGCGAGGTGCCGTCGCTGGTGGAGGAGCACGGGGTCACCTCGTTCAAGATCTTCATGTTCTACGGCAGCCACGGCCTGCACGGCCGCTCCGCCGACCAGAACTCGTTCCTGATGATCCCGGAGGGCGAGCGGTACGACTACGCCCACTTCGAGTTCGTGATGCGGGGCGTCCAGGCGGCCCGGGAGCGTTTCCCCGAGCTGGCCGACGAGATCTCGCTGTCGCTGCACTGCGAGACCGCCGAGATCATGAGCGCGTACACCAAGCAGGTCGAGCAGGACGGCACGCTGCGCGGGCTGGAGGCGTACCACGCGTCGCGGCCGCCGCACTCCGAGGGACTGGCCGTGTCGATCGCGTCGTACCTGGCGCACGAGACCGGTCTGCCGAAGATCAACCTGCTGCACCTGACCTCGGAGAAGGCGGTCGACGCGGCGCTGCGGATGGCGCGGGCGTTCCCGCACATCGACTTCCGCCGCGAGGTGACCATCGGGCACCTGGTGGCCGACATCGACACCGCGCACGGCCTGGGCGGCAAGGTCAACCCGCCGCTGCGCCCGCGCGCCGACGTCGAGGCGCTCTGGGGGTACGTCCTGGACGGCAAGATCGACTGGGTGGTCAGCGACCACGCCTGCTGCAAGGACGAGGTCAAGTTCGGTGAGCCGCGCGACGACATCTTCGTCGCCAAGTCCGGGTTCGGCGGCGCCGAGTACCTGCTGCCCGGCCTGGTCACCGAGGGCAACCGGCGCGGCCTGTCCTACCAGCGGGTGGCGGAGCTGACCTCGTGGAACCCGGCCCAGCGCTTCGGCCTGCGCAACAAGGGCGCGATCGCGCAGGGGTACGACGCCGACATCTGCCTGGTCGACCCGAACTCGACCTGGACGGTGCGCGCGGAGGACTCCGAGTCGACGCAGGAGTACACGCCGTTCGAGGGCTTCGAGCTGACCGCCCGGGTCACTGACACCTTCGTGCGCGGGCAGCACGTGCTCGTCGACGGCAAGGTGACCGGCGAGCCGGCCGGCCGCTACCTCGCCCGCCCGCAGCGGTAGGGGGAACGACTGATGGCGGCGGTGGCGCGCAGTTACCTGTACGTGCCGGGCGACCGGGCGGACCTGCTGGACAAGGCGGCCGGGCGCGGCGCGGACGCGCTCGTGCTCGACCTGGAGGACGCGGTCACGCCGGCCCGCAAGGCGCACGCCCGGGAGACGGTCGCCGGGTACCTGGGCGCCGCCGCGCCGGCCGGCCCCGAGCTGTGGGTGCGCATCAACAGCGACCAGGTCGCGGCGGACGTCGAGGTGCTCTCGCCGGCGGCGGCCGGGGTCTGGGTGCCGAAGGCCGAGCCGGAGCTGCTCGCCGAGGTCGACGCCGCGCTGACCCGGGTGCAGCGGCGGATCGGCCCGGACGCCCCGGCGTTCCGGGTGGTGGCGCTGATCGAGACCGCCCGGGGCGTGCTCACCGCGCCGCGGGTGGCCGAGGCGCCACGGGTGCTGCGGCTCGGCCTCGGCGAGGCGGACCTCGCCGGTGAGCTGGGGTTGCAGCCGGGACCGGAGCGGGCGGAGTTCGCGCCGATCCGTTCCCAGGTCGTGGTCGCGTCGGCGGCGGCCGGCATCACCCCGCCGGTGGGACCGGTGGAGACGACGCTGCGCGACCCGGAACGGCTGGAGCTGACCACCCGGGCGCTGCTGCGGCAGGGCTTCCGGGCCCGCAGCGCCATCCACCCCGGGCAGATCGCGACGATCAACGAGGTGTTCACCCCCACCGAGGCCGAGGTGGCCTCGGCGCGGGCCGTGCTGGAGGCGCTGGAGCGGGCCGAACGCGGCGGCTCCGGGGTGGCCACCGACGCCGACGGGCGGCTGCTGGACCGGGCGGTGGTGCGGGCCGCCGCCGAGGTGGTACGCCGCGCCGAGGCGTCCACCGACTGAACCCGCGAGAAACGACCGGGCGGGGCGCCCCACCGCGCCCCGCCCGATCCGTTCCCGGCGCCCGGCCCGCTCAGACCACCGCGGGCTGGGCCTCGACGGCCATGGCGAGCGAACCGAGCAGCGCGGCGTCCTGCGCGAAGTCCGACAGCACGATCTCCGGCGGGTACGGCAGCGTGTGGGTGAGCCGTTCGGTCAGCAGCGCCCGCACCAGGTCGTTGCCGGCGACGCTGCCCACCAGCACGATCCGCTGCGGGTCGAGCACGAGGCAGCAGGTGACGAGGTGGCGGGCGAGTTCGTCGACGCGTCGGCGGAGCTGTTCGCGTACCTCGCCCGGCTGTTGCGCGGCCGCGCACAGACCGGCGGCCCGGCCGTCCACGCCCAGCCGCTGCGCCAGCTCGTCCAGGGCCCGGCCGGAGAACGTCGCCTCCAGCATCGGTTCCAGCCGGGGCGGCCAGCTGTGGTCGGTCAGCCCGTACGCGATCTCGCCGGCGGCGCCGTGGCGGCCCGGCAGCACCTCGCCGTTGACGGTGACCGCCGCCGCGACGCCGGTCCCGAGCCCGACGACGAGTCCCGGGTCCGCGTCGCGCAGCGCCCCGAGCCGCAGCTCGGCGTGGGCGGCTGCCTTCAGGTCGTTCGTGACCCGCACGTGCGCCAGGTTCAGGTGGGCGCGGACCGCGTCGGCGAGCCGCAGCTGCTCCCAGCCGGGCACGTTCGGCGCCAGTTCGATGCCCTCGTCGTGGACCACGCCGGGCGAGGCGATGCCCGCCGCGACGAGCGTGCCGCCGGTCTGCTCGGCGAGTTCGCGGGCCCGGTCCAGCGCCCGGGTGAGGGCCTGCTGCGCGCCCTGCTCGGCATTGGTGGGCAGGCGCTCGGAGACGAGCAGCCGGCCGTCGGCGTCGCCCACGCCGATGGCCATCTTGGTGCCGCCGAAGTCGATGCCGAGCAGGCGCGGATTTGCCGGTCGTTCCATGGTGATGTCAGATCGCCCTTCGGGCCGTCGGTCCAGATCACGTGGTCGCCGCGACACGACGTCCGCGACCACGGCCAGCTGCGTCTGTCGCCCCGTCACGGGCCTACCCTCGCCGCGACCGCCTCGGCGAGAGCCGTGTCGGCACGGGTCAGCCGCTCGCGCAACGCCTGCGCCCGCTCCTGCACCGCGTCGAGCATTGTAGACAGTCGTCCGACCTGGTCCCGGACGGCCGCCTCGCCGGGCCCGTCGGCCTGGGCGCGGCGCAGCACGAGTTCGGGGCGGACCGCGGCGGCCAGCAGGTCCCGCACCGCGGCGTCGTCGAGCGTCAGACCCAGCTCGGCGGCGGTGGACCGGACCAGGTCCCCGGTCCAGGTGGCGGGCGCGCCGCCGCGTACCAGCCGGCCGAGCAGCGAGTGGGCACCCCGGAACGGCACACCGTGGCGGGCCAGCGCGTCGGCCGCGGCGGTGGTGGTGGCGCCGGAGGCGACGATCTCCTCAGCGGACGGCGGACGCAGCGGGTCCAGCTTCTCGATCAGGCCGCCGAGCAGCGAGAAGAACCGGTACGCCCGGTCGTCGCCGTCCCAGAGCCGGGCCTGCACGTCGGTGGTGGCGTTGTTGGAGTCCTCCCACCAGGCGGCGCCGACGTTGTTCAGCACGCTGGCCGCGTCGGCCGCCGCGGCGCCCGCCATCGAGACGAGGTGCTCCAACACCACCGGGTTGCGCTTCTGCGGCATGATGCTGCTGCCCTGGGTGAACTCGCCGGGCGTGACCACCCAGCCCCAGCTCAGCCAGTCCATCAGCGTGCGGGCCAGCCGGGCCCCGGTGGCGAGCGCCTGCGCGTTGAGCGTGGCGACCCGGACCAGGTGGTCCGCGCCGGCCACCGCCTCGTACGAGTTGACGATCAGCTGGTCGAAGCCGAGCAGGTCGGCCAGCCGCCGGGGCGAGATGTCCAGGTCGGTGCCGGCGAACGCGCAGGAGCCCAGCGGCGAGCGGTTCATCTCGTCCAGCAGGTCGGCGTACGCGGCGGCCTCACCGGCAAGCGCCTCGGCGTAGCCGGCGAAGACGTGCCCGATGCTGGTCGGCTGGGCCGGGCGGCGGTGCGTGTAGCCGGTGACCACCACGTCGGCGTGCCGGTCCGCGCGGTCCAGCACGGTACGGCCGGTGGCCAGCAGCGCGTCGAGCACCTGGAGCAGCTGGTCGCGCAGCACCATCCGGAACACGCCGGCGTCGAGGTCGTTGCGGCTGCGCGCGAGCTGCACGCTGAGCTGCGACGGCTCGATGCCGGCCGCGGCGGCGAGCCGCTTCTCCAGCGTGTAGTAGACGTCCTCGACGCTGCCGTCGTACTCCAGTTCCTCGGGCCGGTCCCCGGTGAGGGTGACCAGGCCGCGCAGCATCGTGGCGGCGGCCTCGTCGGTGATCAGTCCCTGCTCGGCGAGCATGACGACGTGGGCCTTGCTGGCCGTGACCATCGCCGGGTAGAGGTGGGCGACGTGGTGGTCGAACACCACCCGGAGGTGGTGCTGTTGATAGACGGTCAGTGACGGGCTCATGGTGGCCTCCCGAGGTGGTGCGTTGTCGTGCGGCGTGCCGCGCGTGGTCATCCGGTCGTCTGGTCCGGCCCGTCGGCGCCGGGGGGCCCGGGCAGCGGCGCGGCGAGCCACGCCCCGACCAGCTCGCGCAGGCGTGCGCCGGCGGTGGCGCGGATCCGGCCGCCGGCCTCCTCCCCGGCCAGCGAGACATGGCCCGACCAGCCCTGCCACGGGTCGGGCCGCGACTCCACGAGCACGTACGGGTACGGGGTGGGCAGTTTCGGCTTCGGCGGCAGGTCCGGCGCGGCGTCCAGGCGCACCGCGTCCGGGTCGAAGCCCAGCACCGCGGAGCTCTCGTACGCGCCGCCGTGCCCCCGGGCGGGCAGCTCACCGAACATCTCGGTGGTCTCGTCCGGGCCGACGAGCTGGAACCAGTTCACCAGCATCATGCTGGCCCGGTGCCGGCCGGAGACCCACTCCATCGCGGCGCGGACGGTGGACATGTTGGCGTCGTGCCCGTTGACCACGAGCACCCGGGGAAAGCCCGCCTCGACGATGCCGGCGAGCACGTCGGCGAGGTAGCCGACGGCGATCTCCGGTCGCAGCGCCACCGTGCCCGGCCACGGCCGGGTCTGGCCCGGGCAGGCGGCGTACGGCGTGGCCGGGAACAGCACCGCCCGGGCCGGCCCGGTGGCCAGTTCCCCGGCGAAGCCCTCGGCCAGGATCAGGTCGGTTCCGATCGGCAGGTGGGGGCCGTGCCACTCGACCGCGCCGACCGGCAGCACCGCCAGGTCGGCCGCCTCGGTCACGGCGGCGAACGCGTGCCCGGGTACCCGGGTGACCGGGAGCAGCCCTCCCCCGGTCCGCCACCGCTCGATCAGTTCGTCCACTGCTCGGCCCTCCGGGTCGCGGTCCGGCTGCTCTCCAGCCGACCGGAGAACCACATCACCACGAAGATGAGCAGCACCTGGAGCATGCCGTAGGCGGCCGCGGTGCCCAGCTCGAAGCTGTACATCCGGTTGTTGATGGCGACCGAGATCGGCACCGTCGACGAGGTGTAGATGAGCACCGAGGCGACGAACTCGCCGACGCCGTGCACGAACGCCAGCAGCGCGCCGGCGAGCACGCCGGGCAGCATCAGCCGCACGGTGATCGTGTAGAACGCGCGCAGCCAGGAGGCGCCGAGGTTACGGGCGGCGTCCTCCAGCGACGGGTCGATCAGCGCCAGCGTCGCGGAGCTGGACCGGAACACGATCGGCAGGAACCGCACGAAGTAGGCCAGCGGCAGGATCCAGAACGTGCCGACCAGCACCTGCCCGAAGCTGAACGCGTTGCCGGTGCTGAACGCCGAGATCAGGTTGATCGCGACGACCGTGCCGGGCAGCGCCCAGGCGATCATGACGGCCACGTCGAGCAGGCCGCGCCCGACGAACTTCAGCCGCCGCACCGCGTACGCGATGAGCACGCCGATCACCACACAGCCCACGACCGCGATCAGGCTCATCTGCACCGAGTTGAGGATCGGCTCGAACGCCTTGGGGTCGGTGAAGATGGTCACGAAGTTCTCGAACGTGTACGTCGGCGGCAGCACCTCGGTGGTCCAGGACCGGTCCTCGGAGAAGGCGACGAGCGCGATCGCGGCGACCGGGGCGAGCAGGACCAGCGTGGCCAGCACCGAGGCGAGCGGCGCGAGCCAGCGGCCGATCGGGTTGGTGATCTCCCGCCGGACCGCCGAGATGCCCTTGGACTGCGACTGGTAGTTGCGCCGTCCCTCGTACCAACGCATCGCCAGCAGGAAGATGATCGAGACGATGCCGAGCACCGAGGCGTACGCCGAGGCCATCGGCAGGTCGCCGTTGGTGCGGTTGATGTAGATCTGCATCGTCATGGTCTGGCTGACGTTGAACAGCAGCGGCGCGGTGTACGACGCCAGCGACGTCATGAAGACCAGCAGCGACGCCGAGATCAGCGCGGGGGTGAGCATCGGCAGCAGGACCGTGCGCCACACCCGGAACCGGCCCGCGCCGAGGTTGTACGCCGCCTCCTCGACCGACGGGTCCATCCCGGCCAGCGCCGCGGAGGCGGCCAGGAAGAAGAACGGGTACATGGTGAACGTGTGCACCACGAGCACACCGGCGATGCCGTCGAAGGCCAGGACCGGCTTCTCGGTGCCGAGCAGCGCCTGCAGGCCGCGCGGCACGATGCCGATGTTGCTGTAGAGCAGCTGGAAGGAGACGGCGCCGATCAGCGGCGGCAGGGCCGCCGGCACCAGGATGAACGCCTCGATGAGCCGCCGGCCGCGGAAGTGGAACCGCTTGAGCAGGAACGCCATCGCCACGCCGACGATGCCGCAGAGCAGCACGCTGGCGGCCGAGATGAACAGCGAGGTGAACAGCGACTCGCGGGCCACCCCGGAGGAGGAGAGGAACTGCAGGTAGTTGTCAGAGCCGTTGGCGCTGACGCTCTCGCGGAAGGTGGCGAACATCGGCTGGACGACGAAGCCCCAGAGCACCAGGACCAGCGGCAGCACCAGCAGGTACGGGAACCAGCGGGAATTGGCCCCGCCGGACAGACGCCGGCCGAGGGCCGCCGCCCAGGCGGGGGCGGTCCGGGTCGCAGCGGTCACGGCTTGACCACCCAGAGGCGCTCCGGTACGAGCCGCAGTCCCACCACGTCGCCGAGCTGCAGGCCGGCCGGCGCGTCGATCAGCGCCGCCATCACCTCGTTGCCGTCCACGTCGACGCTGATGTTGGTGGCCATGCCGGTGAACTCGACGTGGCTGATCCGGCCGCGCATGGCCGCCGTGTCGTCGTCGCCGCCGAGCGCGATGTGCTCGGGGCGCGCGGAGACGAGCGCGGTGTCGCCCGCGCCGAGCCCGTGCCCGGCGGGCGCGCCGACGTCGATGGTGGCGCCGCCGGGCAGGCGCACCGCGACGCTGTCGTCGGTCGCGCCGGTCACCGGCAGGCTCAGCACGTTGCTGCGCCCGATGAACCGGGCCACGAACGCGTTCGCGGGCTTGTAGTAGATCTCGTGCGGGGTGCCGACCTGCTGGACCCGGCCGGACTCCATGACGGCGATCCGGTCCGACATCGCCATCGCCTCGGCCTGGTCGTGCGTCACGTAGATCGAGGTGGTGCCGCTCTCCCGCTGGATGCGCCGGATCTCGGCGCGGGTCTCCTCGCGCAGCTTCGCGTCGAGGTTCGACAGCGGCTCGTCGAGCAGCATGGTGCGCGGGCGGATGACCAGGGCCCGCGCCAGCGCGACCCGCTGCTGCTGGCCGCCGGAGAGCGCGTCGATGCGCCGGTCGCCGTACCCGGCGAGGTGCACCTGTTCGAGCGCCTCGGTGACCCGGCGGGCCTGGTCGGCGCGGGAGACCCGGCGGACCTTGAGCCCGTACGCGACGTTCTGCGCCACAGTCATGTGCGGGAACAGCGCGTAGTTCTGGAACACCATGCCGGTGTCCCGCTTGTTCGGCGTCCAGTGGGTGACGTCGTCGTCGCCGAAGTGGATGTGACCGGAGGTCGGGAAGTAGAAGCCGGCCACCATGCGCAGCGTCGTCGTCTTGCCGCAGCCGCTCGGTCCGAGCAGCGTGAAGAACTCGCCGGCTCCGATGGTGACGGTGACGTCATCGACCGCCGCGGAGTCGCTCGACTTGGCGAAGCGCTTACTGACCGCCGTCAGTCGGACATCGATCATTTCGTGGGTCCTTCCAGGACGAAGCCGGGCCGTGCCGCAGCACGGCCCGGTTCCGAGCGTCTTAGCCCTTGCCCTTGATCTGGGCGTTCCAGTGGGTGATCCAGGCGGTCTCGTTCTTGCCGATCACGTCCCAGTTGACGTCCATCGGCTTGAGGTCGAGCTTGGTCAGCCACTCGGGCTTCTCGGCGATCTCGACCGCGGGGATCTGGAAGTAGTCCTTGGCCAGGCTGGCCCGCAGCGAGTCGTCGAAGAGGAACTCGAGGAACTTCTTCGCGCCCTCGGTGTTGCCGCCCTTGACCGCGGCCACGCCGTCGACGAGCACCGGCGCGCCGGAGGCCGGCATGACGTAGCCGAACGGCATCTTCTCGTTGGCCTGCAGCAGGATGTCCTGGAGGTTCCAGGCGCTGACCACGCCCTGCTCACGCGACATCTTCAGGTAGAGGTCGCTCGGGTTGGCGGCGTACTCGACGGTGTTGGCGTCGAGCTTGCGCAGCCAGTCGTAGCCGGGCTGCGGGTTCGACCCGTCGGGGGTGTAGCGCTGGATCATCGAGGCGTAGATCGAGCGCATGGTGCCGGAGGCGGCCACGTCCCGGATGATGATCTTGTCTTTCCACTTCGGGTCGACCAGGTCGTCCCAGTCCTTCGGCGCGGTCTCCGGGGTCAGCGCCTTGTTGTTGTACATGATGACCTCGGGCAGCAGGATCTCGCCGAACCAGCGGCCCTCGGCGTCCTTGTACCGCGCGTCGATCTTCGAGGCGAACGACGGCTGCCAGGACTCCAGCAGCCCCTCGGACGCGCCGGCGGCCAGCCCCTGCTGGGTGCCGCCCCACCAGACCGACGCCTGCGGGTTGGCCTTCTCGGCGCGGACCCGCTCGAGCACCTCCTGGGCGCCCATGTTGAGCACCTCGACCTTGCCCTTGTACTCGGGGTTCTTGGTCGTGAACTGCTCCACGACGTAGTCGGTGACCGACTTGTCGCGGGCGCTGTAGATGACGACCTTCTCGGCCGGCGCGGCGCCGGAGGAGCCGGTGTCCTTGTCGTCGTCACTGCTGCCGCACGCGCTGACGGCCAGCAGCGCGCTGAACGCGACGGCCAGGGCCAAACGACGTTTCATTGGTACCTCCATTTTGCGGGGGAACTATCGGGAGCGGAGAAAGACGGTGTGCGGTGCCGGCCCGGGGACGCCGGCGGGTTCGCCGGCTCCCCGGGCTCGGGGTCGAAGGTCCGCGGGTCGCGCCCGGACCGGGGCGCGCCGCATCGCGCCGCGACCTGTCGTCCGGGATCCGGACGCGGTCGCCGCGACGGTGACGGTGGGGTGTGGTGGGCGGGTGTCGGGGTCGGGGTCGTCGGGGGCCGGGGTCGGGTGGTGGTCAGGGAAGCGAGGGGCGGGGCACCGCGGCCGAGAGCGCGTAGCTGATCGCTCCGTGCAGCACTGCCTGGTCACCGAGGGTGGCCCGGCGCACCTCGGTGGGGGCCGGGGTCCGGGCGGAGACGAGGGTCTGAAGCTGGTCGAGGGCCGCGTCGTCCAGTTCCGCGGCGGCGCCGCTGAGCAGCACCAGTCCCGGATCGACGACGCAGGCGCAGGAGAGGATGAGCCCGGCCCAGGCGCCGAGGACCTCGTCGAGGTACTCGCGGGCGGGCGCAGACGTCGCGGCGAGCCGGCTCAGCTCCCGTACCGGTGACTCGGGCCGGCGGCCCGGGTTGAGCGCGACGACCCGCTCCGCGATGGCGTTCACCGACCACCGGGCCTCGAAGTCGCCGACACCGCTGTAGCGGCGCTCGGTCGTACCGCCCAGCGGCAGGAAGCCGACCTCGCCGGCGGCTCCGCTGGCGCCGCGGCGGACCTTGCCGTCGAGCACGAGGCCGGCGCCGATGCCCTCGGCGACGTGGATCAGCAGCAGGTTCGCCACGTCCGCGCCGGCGCCGGCGACGCACTCGCCGGCGGCCATGAGGTTCACGTCGTTGTCGACGACCACGGGCACGCCGAGCCGCCGTTGCACGGACTCACCGATCGGCCACGCCTCGACCAGTCCGACCGACGGCGCGAGGCGTACCGCGCCGTTGGTGGAGACGCCGGGCACCGCGATCGCGACGCCGCGCAGCGAGGGCAGGTTGTCGCCGACGAGGTCGAGGACGAACTCGCAGACGGTCTCCACCACGTTCGCGCCGAGCCGCGCGACGCGGTGCGCGATGACCGCGCCCTCGCTGTCGGCGATCTCGCAGCTGATCCGGGGTGGCTCCAGCGACACCGCCGCGACGAGCTCGGCGCGGGGGTTGAACTCGAGCATCTCCCGGGGCCGGCCGGTGGTGGGCGCGCCGGGCCCGCGTTCGATGAGGTAGCCCTCGGCGACGAGTTCCCGCACGAGCGCGGTGACCGTGGCCGCCGAGAGGCCGGTCATCTCGGCCAGGTCCACTCGGGACAGCCGCCGGGCCTGCCGGGCGGCCAAGATCACCGAGAGACGCTTGATCTCACGGGACCGCTCACGGCTGACCGGGCTGGTCGGGGCTTTGTCAGACACGCTTTCTTCCTAGTGTGAAAAAAATGAGACGTCAAGTAACGAGATGATCTCGGAGCTCCGGCCAGCGGAAATTTGGGAAGTGGCAAGCCGGACGCGCCAGGCCACCCCGACATGGCACGCAAAACCGGGCCCTCGCGTCCACATTGGGTGCCCAAAGTCGGGCAAAGCGCCCCCTACGGCTGATGCAGGCCGAGCAGCCGGGCCACTGAGCTGCGGGGATTGTTTCTTCGAATAAGGAAGAAAGTCGTCCGGGCCTATTGACGACGCCTCCGCAAGATCCCTAGGTTACGGCCCGAAGGCCTTCCGGTGGACCGATCCGTCGCCACCGTGTGCACCGCTCACGCCGTGACGGTGCGCGTACACCATCACCCCGTTGTCGAGCACCACGACCAGCGAGGACCCAACAGTCCTCAATGGACAGCTGTCCGCGTCACGACCCGGCGCGCGCCGGGCCCGTGACCCGTCCCCCAGCCGCAGCACTCTCGCTTCGAGACGAAGAGGTATGCCCATGAGATGGCGCACCACGGCAGCGATCGCCATGTGCGGTCTTCTGTCGTTGGGCCTGGCCACTCCGGCCCAGGCCAACCCCCAGAACGCAGCACCGAAGCCACAGGCCAAGAAGTCCGACAAGCCCGTCGACCTGGACATCATGTTCATCGGCGCGCACCCGGACGACGAGGCAGGCCAGCTCGGCATGCTCGGATACTGGAACGAGTATCACGGCATGAAGGCCGGCGTCATCACCACCACCCGCGGCGAGGGCGGTGGCAACGCCACCGGTCTCGAGGAGGGCCCGGAGCTCGGCATCCTGCGGGAGGCCGAGGAGCGCAAGGCCGTCGGCTGGGCCGGCGTCGAGCACATCTACAACCTGGACGCGCTCGACTTCTGGTACACCGCGAGCGCCCCGCTGACCGAGGAGGTCTGGGGCCACCAGGAGACGCTGTCCCGGATCGTGCGGGTCCTGCGGACCACCAAGCCCGAGGTCATCCTCACGATGAACCCCTCGGCGACGCAGGGCAACCACGGCAACCACCAGAAGGCGGCCATGCTGGCCGTGGAGGCCTTCTACGCGGCGGCCGACCCGAAGGCGTTCCCGGAGCAGATCAAGAAGGAAGGGCTCAAGCCCTGGCGGGTCTCCCGCATCTTCCAGACCGGTGGCAGCGGCACCACCGGCACCAACGGCCCCGCCTGCGAGACCACGTTCACGCCGGCCGAGGCCAGCAACGTCATCTTCGGCACCTGGCAGGGCTACGAGTCGGCGCGGCACGACGGCAACCGGTGGAACACGGTCCAGACCTGGGCCCGCCGGGAGTACGTGTCGCAGGGCTGGGGCAACAGCTCCTTCCCGACGACCAACCCGGACGCCATCGGCTGCAACCGGCTGACGCTGATCGACACCCGCACGCCGTACCCGGACCCGAACGTGGGCGCCGGCACCGGCGCGCTGCAGGGCGCCACCCTGCGTGCCCCGGGCGGCCTGCCGCTCGGCACCGAGATCCACGTGCGTCCGCGCACCTGGGAGGCCGTCGGCGGCCAGCCCATCAAGGTGGACACCGTCCTGTACGCCGAGAAGGCCATCCCGGGCGCCAAGGTCGCCCTGGACGTCCCGGCCGGCTGGAGCGTCAGCGGCAACGGCAACGTCGGCACGCTGACCCCGGGCAAGGAGGTCGTGAAGACCTTCACCGTCACCCCGCCCGCGCAGGTCGAGGTGGGCACCCGCTTCCGGCTCAACGCCACGCTGACCAGCAAGAAGGACGGCAGCGGCGTCAGCAGCGCCCAGGTGCAGGGCACCGCTCCGGTGCGCGGCACCCTGGAGCCGCTGGAGGAGATCGCCGACTTCCGCGCCTGGACCGTGCGGAACAAGACCCAGCAGCTCGACGCGCTCATCGAGTCCCTGCTGAACATCCCCAGCGGCGGCACCCGCAGCGTCAAGGTCAACCTGACCAACCACGGCACCCGGGTCGAGTCCGGCTCGGTCAAGCTGAACGTTCCCGCCGGCTTCTCGGTGGCCGAGCAGCAGGTGCCGTACAGCGGCCTGCGGCCGGGCGCCACCACCTCGGTGACGTTCACCGTCAGCAACACCGACACGTCGCTGCCGACGGCCAACCGGGCGCCGGACAACGGCGCCTACCGGGTGCAGATCGAGACCAGCTACGTCGGTGGCAGCGCCACCGAGCCGGGCGCGTTCAACCTGGTCCCGACCACCACGATCCCGAAGGCCACCACCGCGCCGACGGTGGACGGTCACGGGCACGACCACGAGTACACCGGCGAGGTCATCGACATCTCCACCCGCTGGGAGGGCACCGCCGCCCCGGCGTCGGACATCTCCGGCACCGCCCAGCTGACCCACACCGACGACGCCCTGTACGCCATCTTCAACATCACCGATGACGTGCTCGGCACCGTCCTGCCGCCGGAGGACTGCAAGCGTCCGCGGCGTAACGACAACATCGAGTTCGGCATCGACCCGCGCGGCAACTCGGCGAACACCTCCACGGTGTTCAACATGGCGCTCTTCCCGGCCACGAACGACCCGGCCAACGGGAACCCGCCGTGCTTCGCCCGGGAGCGGGACAACCACCAGGGCGGCCCGGAGACCGCGCCGGGTGTGGAGATCGCCTCCGTGGTGACCAGCAACCCGTACACGGGTTACCGGATCGAGGTCAAGATTCCGTTCAGCGTGCTGCCGGACACCATCGACCCGAGCCGGATGGGCCTGAACATCCTGGTCAACGACTCGGACACGCAGGACCTCAGCTCGCAGACCCGGGTCGGCTGGTCGACCTGGAGCGGCGTGCGGGCCGACCCGTGGCGCTGGGGCAACGCGCTCCTGCCGGGCCTGCCGGCGCAGCCGTCGGCGCCGAAGGCTCCGATCATGCCCGACACCGCGGCGCTGAGCGTGGACTCGCCGCAGACCCTGCTGCAGTCCGTCTCGGACGGGGTCGCACCGGGTGGTTACGCCAAGCTGGCGGACAACACGGTGAAGCTCAAGAAGGTCACCCGCACCGCCAACAAGGTCTCGGTGCAGCTCCAGGTGAAGAAGGCCGGCACCGCCCGGGTCTTCGTCTGGGACGGCAGCCGGGTCGTGGCGCAGACCCAGGCCAGCCTGCGGAAGGACGGCACGCTCGTCCTGCCGCTGAGCGGGTCGCTCCCGGCCGGCACCTCGCTGCTCGTCTCCTACGAGAGCGGTGGCGCCACCACCGCTCTGGCGAAGAAGCTGTGCTGACCGGACGGTGAACGCGTCGACCTGACGCGCTGACGCGATGGGCCGGGCCGTGAGGTCCGGCCCATCGTGCCGTATCCGGGCCGTTCAGCGTTTCGCCGCCGGCACCGGCAGGGGCCGGTCCGGAGACGCCGGGGCCGGCCACCAGCGGCGCGAGGCCAGCGCGGCCAGTCCGGCGCCGGCGGTGTTGAGCAGGACGTCGTCCACCGAGGACACCCGGTCCAGCCGCAGGACGTACTGCGCGACCTCGACCAGGACCGAGCAGCCCGCCGCGAGCGCCAGGATCCGCGGCACCGACGCCAGCGCCGCGAACCGCAGCGGGCCGAAGAACCCGAGCGCCGCGAACACCAGCAGGTTGCCGACGATCTGGACCGCCACCGTCAGCGGCCCGCTCGCGAGGACGGTCAGCAGGTCCCGCAGCGGCACCAGGCTCACCCGGCCCGGAACCACACCGGCGCCGTCCCCCGGGAGCATGATCATCCAGACCCACGGCGCGGTCCCGTAGACGATGCCGACCTCGGCCAGCGACAGCCGCCAGGCCGGCCCGCCGCCGCGCCGGCGCGCGAGGAGCCACACCACCAGCGCGGCCAACGGCAGCGCGGCCACCGTGACGAGCACGACCCCGTTGATCGTGCCGAACCAGCCGTGCCACCCCTCGACCACGCCGCCTCACCTTCTGTCCGCCCGGGGATCCTGCCAGGTCCGACCGGCGCGGACCGGCGTCCCGGCGCGCCCAGGGTGCCATCCTGCCCGCCACCCCGCGGGCCCCCGCCCCGGGCGGCCCGCGCGGACGACAGCCCGCCGCACGGGCACGACGCGGACCCCCGGCCGACCCACCGCCGCCGACCGGCGCGGGCGCACAATTCCGTGTACGGAACCGGCGCTGCGGAAATTCGATTTCCGCCCCGGGCGGCGAAACCAATTCCCGGCTCCGGAGCGCCGATTTCCGCACATCAATTCACCTCCCCGATCCGGCGCATGACCCTCGGCGCGCTCCAGGCCGTTCGCCGGACCGCACCCTGCGCTCGGACCAGCGCGGACGGGGCCAGCGCATGCCCACCTCGCACCGGCAAACAAAGGCTTTCCTTACAAAGGTAAGCCTCATCTTCGCCCGCCCGGGAGTTCGCGCGGGATCGACGGTTTACCGCCGCCGACGCCGCATTGCGCTGCTATGGTGAGCATGATCCTCACTTCGGGCGGACAGGTTTGAAGCCCCGCTCGCAGGGCTAATACCGAATGGCATTCGAGCACCACGAGGCCGGCCGTCGCACCGCCGGCCCGCATGACTTGGAGGCACCATGAAGACGCTGTTGCAGTCTCCGCCGGTACGTGAGTGCGCCGCCACGGCGTGCAGTTTCAACGACAACGGTTGTCACGCGCCCGCGATCACCGTGGCGGCGAGCGCCGACGCGGCGTCCTGCGCGACGTTCGTCGAGTCGTCGATGAGCGGCGGGATCGCGGAGGTCACCGGCGCGGTGGGCGCGTGCGCGCGGGCCGAGTGCGTGTTCAACACCAACCTCGCCTGCACGGCCGAGTCGATCACGGTGGGCCCCGGCGCCACCGTCAGCGACTGCCTGACCTACCAGCCCGCCTAACAAAGCGGACACCCACGCCCGTACGGGTCACGACGGTCACCGTCGTGACCCGTATGCGTCTCCGGCACCCGACCCGCCGTTGCACAGGTAAGGCTTACCTACTACCGTCTGACCTGGGCCGACTTCACCCCTTCCGGCCGAGGAGACAGACATGGCGTTGCACCCCGCCGGGCGCCCGGCCCCGTCGACCGGCGTCACCCCGGTCGCCGCCGGGCCGTCTCCGGTCACCTCCACGCCCCGCGACGCCGTCGCCGCCCGGTGCGTGCTGAGCGCTGCCTCGTCGCTGCGGCTGACGCTCGGCGACACCACCGCCGACCTCCTGTCCGCCCACGCAGTCCTCCCCGACGGCACGATCGTCCTCGCGGTCGACGCGATGAGCCGCACCGGCGGCCTGCTGGTGGCCGCGCGCGGTCACCGCGGTGCGGTACGCGTGGACGTGACCCACCTCGCTCCGGTCGCCGTACGCTCGCGGGTGCGGGACCGGCTGCGGATCCTGGGCACCGCCCGCCGCTTCGACCCGGCCGCGCTCGACGCCTGCGACCCGGCCACCGTGATGTCGCTGCTCGACCTGCCGCCGGTGGCGCTGTGGGCGATCGAGCCGGACGAGATCCTCCTCGACCGGGCCACCGAACCCGTCGCGGTGGACCTCGGCACGTACCGTGCCGCCCGCCCGGACCCGATCGCCGTCGACGAGGCCGCCCACCTCGCGCACCTGACCCGGTGCCACGGCGACCTCCTGGACCGGCTCGGTGCGCTCGTCGACAGCGCCGTCAGCGCCGGCGCGACGCGGATGGTCCCGGTCGCGCTCGACGCCGAGGGCATCGTGCTGCGCGCGGAGCGGCCGGACGGTCACGCCGACATCCGGTTGTCCTTCCTCCACCCGGTCACCGCCGGCGCCGGCCTCGCCGGGGCGCTGCGGACGCTGCTCGGCTAGGGCTGTCCGCTCCCTACCGAGCGCATCGCGGCGGCGGCGAGAAGGCGGGCGGTGGTGACCGCGGCCAGCAGGCGATGGAGGGTGCCGTATCCGATGGTGCTGGTGACGGCGAGGGCGGCGACGAGGCGCCACCCGTGACGCCCGCCGGCCGTGGGGCCGGCGGGCGCCGTCGTGGTGGTCATCAACTGGTGCAGCAGCCGCCGGTCTCGCCGTTGGTCGGGGTGTCGAGGCTGACCAGGCTGAGCGGCGCGGAGAGCAGGCCCCCGGAGATTCCGGTCGCCAACCCTTGTGCGGCCGGCGTGGCCGCCGGGTCGGGGCCGCAGCAGCTGTCCGCGCCGGTGGAGTCGGCGGGGTTGCTGTTGCAGACGCCGGTCTCGGGCAGGTCGAGCTGGACGTCGCGGGCGGCGTCCCAGTCGCCGGCGAGTGCGGCGACGACGGAGCGGACCTGCTCGTAGCCGGTGGCCATCAGGAACGTCGGCGCGCGGCCGTAGCTCTTCATGCCGACGGCGTAGTAGCCGACCTCGGGGTGCGCGAGTTCGGCGGCGCCGTGCGGCGGGACGGTGCCGCAGGAGTGCTCGTTCGGGTCGATCAGCGGGGCGAGGGCGCGGGTGGCTCCCATGACCGGGTCGAGGTCCAGGCGCAGCTCGGCCGCGATGGAATGGTCGGGGCGGAAGCCGGTGGCGGCGACGACGCGGTCCACGGTGACGGACTCGTCGGTGCCGTCGGCGTGCCGGACGGCCACGGTGACCCGGCCCTCGGCCGGGGTGAGGCCGTGTACGGAGAAACCGGTGAGCAGCCTGATCCGGCCGGCGTCGACGTGGTCGCGCAGCCGGGCGCCGAGCGCGCCGCGGGCGGGCAGGGCGTCGGCGTCTCCGCCGCCGTAGGTGCGGGCGGGGCTGGCCGAGCGGATCGCCCAGGTCACCTCGGTGCCGGGTTCGGCGGTGGCCAGCTCGGCCAGGGAGAGCAGGGTGTTCGCGGCGGAGTGGCCGGCGCCGACGACGAGGGTGTGCCGGCCGGCGAAGCGGTCCCGGCCGCTGCCGAGCACGTCGGGCAGGGCGTGCTCGAGGAACGCCGCGGCGTCCGTCTCGCCGCGGGCGGGCAGGCCGGAGGCGCCGAGGACGTTGGGGGTGCCCCAGGTGCCGGAGGCGTCGATGACGGCGCGGGCGAGCAACTCGTCGCCGTCGGCGAGGCGGATCAGGAACGGCGTCTGTTCGCGGCCGGCGGTGCGCAGCCGGTCCAGGCCGAGCCGGCTGATCGCCTCCACCCGCGCGCCGTAGCGCAGGTGGGGCTTGAGCTGCGGCAGGTCCGCGAGCGGCTGAAGATAGTCGGTGACCAGCTCGGCGCCGGTGGGCAGGGCATCCTCGACCGGGGCGACCCAGCCGGCGTCGTCGAGCAGCCGGCGGGCGGCGGGGTCGACGTTGTAGCGCCACGGGGAGAACAGCCGCACGTGCCCCCACTGCCGCACCGCCGCGCCGGTGGTGTCCCCGGCCTCCAGGACGAGGAAGGGCAGCTCACGCTCGTGCAGGTGGGCGGCGGCGGCGAGACCCACCGGGCCCGCGCCGATCACCACGACGGGCGACTCGTCCAGGACACTCATCGGGAACTCCTCGGTGTTGAGAATGGCGGATCAAGAGGTGCGGGTGACGCCTGCCTCAGCAGGCTCCGACCGGATCGGGGGCCGGGCGGCCCATGACGACGTCGGCGGCGGACGGGAAGCACCCGACACAGGCGTCGTTGATGCGGTAGTGGCGTGCGGTGCCGACCGGCTCGACGAGCACGAACCGCACCTCGGTGAGGATCTTCAGGTGCTGGGAGACGGTGGACTGGGCGAGCCCGACGGCGGCGACGATCTCCCCCACACTCATCGGCCGGGCATGGCGGGCCAGGTACTCCACCACCTGCACCCGCGTCGGGTCCGCGAGGGCCCGGAACCACGAGGCATAGGTCTGCGCGGTGTCGCGGTCGAGGAGGTCCCCCATCATCTCTCCCTCCATCGTTAATCGCCGATTGACGATGGAAGCCTAGCAGGCGCCGGAGCGGGCGATCCGCAGGGCAGCGGTCCCGCTTCTCAGCGGGGTGCCGTCAGCGCGTAGGCGGTGGTGCGGGCGCGGTCGCGGAGGCGGGCGATCCTCTGCGCGGGAGTGGACACCCGGGCGCAGGAGTCGCAGAACCGGACCCCTGCCACGGATGACGGCCGGCGACGCGGGAAGCCGAACATGACGAGCCTCATTTCCTGGGAGCACCTTGTCTTGACATATGTCTAAACAGAGAGTTGCACGCTGATTAGATGGATGTCAACCTAGAGGCATGCCGAAGCGCCAAGCGCCGATCCCCCTCGTCGACCTCGACGCCGACGCGCCGTGCTGCCCCCCACTGGCGCAGCGCCGGGTCCCGGCAGAGACGGCCGCGATCCTCGCGCCCGCGTTCAAGGCCCTCGGTGATCCGGTACGGCTGCAGCTGATGTCGATGATCGCCTCCGCCGACGGCGGCGAGGCCTGCGTGTGCGACCTGACGCCGGCGTTCGACCTGACCGGGCCGACGATCTCTCATCACCTCAAGACCTTGCGCGAGGCAGGCCTGGTGGACGCCGAACGGCGGGGCACGTGGGTCTACTACCGGGCGCGGCCACAGATCCTGCGCCAGCTCGCCGGCCTGCTGTCGATCGAGCCGACCGCCGCGGCGACTCGCGCTCCCGGGGGATCCGGCCGCGCCGGCTTGACGCCTCCAGATTAATCAGAAATTATTGAGTCAATGGACATTGAGTCTTTCTCGCTGGTCGAGCGCGCGCGGATCCATGCCGCGTTGGGCGACCCGGCCCGCCTGGCCATCGTGGACGCGCTCACCCTGGGCGACGCCTCACCCGGGGAGATCGCACACACCCTCGCCATGCCGACGAACCTGGTCGCCCATCACGTCAAGGTCCTCGCCGACGCGGGCCTCGTCGTCCGGGGCCGGTCGGAGGGCGATCGGCGACGCATCTACCTTCGACTCCGACCGGCCGCCCTCTCCGCCCTCACGCCGCCACCACTGGCGGGCGCGCATCGGGTCGTCTTCGTCTGCACCCACAACTCCGCCCGCTCGCAACTGGCCGCGGCGCTGTGGAGGCAGCGCGCCAACGGCGACGCCGCATCCGCCGGCACCAGGCCGGCGCCGCGGGTCCATCCCCGCGCGCTCGCCGTGGCCCACCGCCACGCCCTCGACCTCGACCCGGCCGGCACCGCACACGTCGACGACGTCGTCCGGGACGGCGACCTGGTCATCGCCGTCTGCGACAACGCCCACGAGGAACTCACCGGGCCGGTCCGCCCCCGCCTGCACTGGTCCGTGCCGGACCCGGCCCGCGTCGACACCGACGAAGCGTTCGAGGCGGCCTACGCCGACCTCGCCGACCGCGTCGATCGCGTCGCCCCGCACACCGCCGCACCCTGCGGGAAGCCGGCCTGATCACCGCCTCAGTCTGCGGGCGCCCGACGCAGCCGCCCGGCACAGGGCGACCTCACCCGACGCGCACGCGCCGGCACCGACGATCCACGGGAGCAGACCGATGAGCACCGCCACCAGAGCCGAACACGCCCCACCGTTGGTGGCACGCCTCTCGCGCCTCGACCGGTTCCTGCCGGTCTGGATCGGCCTGGCCATGGTCGCCGGCCTGCTGCTCGGCCGGATCGTTCCCGGCCTGGACGACGCTCTCGACGCCGTCCAGGTCGGTGGCATCTCCCTGCCCATCGCCCTCGGCCTGCTGATCATGATGTATCCGGTACTGGCCAAGGTCCGTTACGACCGCCTCGACACCGTCACCGGTGACCGGCGCCTCCTGGTCTCGTCGCTGATCCTCAACTGGATCGTCGGTCCCGCCGTCATGTTCGCCCTGGCCTGGATGTTCCTGGCCGACCAGCCGGAGTACCGCACCGGTCTGATCATCGTCGGCCTGGCCCGCTGCATCGCGATGGTCATCATCTGGAACGACCTGGCCTGCGGCGACCGGGAGGCGGCAGCGGTCCTCGTCGCCGTCAACTCGGTGTTCCAGGTCCTCGCGTTCGGCCTGCTCGGCTGGTTCTACCTGTCGGTGCTGCCGGGCTGGCTGGGTCTGGACGGCGCCGCGCTGCAGGTCTCCGGCTGGGAGATCGCCGGCAACGTGCTCGTCTTCCTCGGCATCCCCCTGCTCGCCGGCTACCTGTCCCGCCGCCTCGGCGAACGGACCAGGGGCCGCGACTGGTACGAGCGGCGATTCCTGCCCAGGGTCGGACCCGTCGCCCTGTACGGACTGCTGTTCACCATCGTCGTCCTGTTCGCCCTGCAGGGTGAGGCCATCACCGACCGGCCGGTCGACGTGGCCCGCATCGCCCTGCCGCTGCTGGCCTACTTCGCCCTCATGTGGGCCGGCTCCTACCTGCTCGGCCGGGCCATCGGCCTGAACTACGAACGCACCACCACCCTGGCCTTCACCGCGGCGGGCAACAACTTCGAACTGGCGATCGCGGTCGCGATCGGCACCTTCGGGATCGCCTCCGGCCAGGCCCTCGCCGGCGTCGTCGGCCCGCTGATCGAGGTTCCGGTTCTCGTCGGCCTGGTCTACGTGTCGCTGTGGGCCCGTGCCCGCCTGTTCCCCGCGCCGGGAACCCGGCCATGAGATGCCCCGACCGCGCCGCGGCACGTCACGGCAACCATCAGGATCATGGAGACCCGATGAGCGACAAACCCAGCGTCCTGTTCGTCTGCGTGCACAACGCCGGCCGTTCCCAGATGGCCGCCGGGTGGCTGCGCCACCTCGCCGGCGACACCGTCGAGGTCCGCTCCGCCGGAAGCGCGCCCGCCGACCAGGTCAACCCCGCCGCCGTCGAGGCCATGCGGGAGGTCGGCATCGACATCACCGACCAGACCCCCAAGCGCCTGGAGTACGAGACGGCGGAGTCCTCGGACGTCATCGTCACCATGGGCTGCGGTGACGCCTGCCCCGTCTTCCCGGGCAAGCGGTACGAGGACTGGAAGCTGGAAGACCCCGCGGGCAAGGGCGTCGACGCGGTACGCCCCATCCGGGACGAGATCCGCGCCCGGGTGGAACGGCTGCTCGCCGACCTGCGCCCCACCGCCTGACACCCCTGTCGTGCGACTCACCATGATCCGGTCCTGGTTGCACCGGCATGCGGCGGCCGTTGATGCAACGATGCAAGCGTGGGAACTGCGAAAACTGCCACCCCTGCCATCTCGCCGCTGACCGGCGAGCCGATCAAGCGTGCCGATGCCGAACGCCTCGCGGGAGTGCTGAAGGCGTTGGCAGACCCGGCCCGGCTGCGCCTGCTCAGCCTGATCCAGTCCGCTCCGGAGGGCGAGGCGTCCGTCAGCGACCTCACCGCGCCGCTCGGGCTCTCCCAGCCGACCGTCAGCCATCACCTTCGGATCCTCACCGAGGCCGGTCTGATCGAGCGTGAGAAGCGGGGTGTGTGGGCGTACTACCGCCTGGTGCCGTCCGCGATCTCGGCGATCGCCGAGCTGCTGACGCCGCCTCGTAAGCGACCGACGAGGAAGGTCCGCTGAGCAGGCGACCGCGGGGCTGCCGCGAGCACCCGCCGACCTGACCGGGTCGTCCCCGCCGGCCCTCTTGAGGAGCGCCGTCCGGCCCGGTAGAAACGGCGGGACCGACGGGAGATCAGCCATGACCGATGCCGACGGGCAGTTGTCCGCGACGCCCCGCACGAGCCTGCGCCGGATGAAGGAGAAGGGGCACCGCGACCGCGCCGCCCTGTTGGACGTGCTCCGGGCCGGGTTCGTCTGCCACCTCGGCGTCCTGGTGGACGGTCACCCGATGGTGGTGCCGACCGTCTACGGGTTCGACGACCGCCACCTCTACCTGCACGGCTCGGTGGCCAGCCGGAGCCTCACCACCGACACCGAGGTCTGCGTCACGGTCACCGTGGTCGACGGCCTGGTGCTGGCGCGCTCGGTGTTCGAGCACGGCGTCAACTACCGCAGCGCGATGATCTACGGCCGGCCTCGGTGGGTGACCGGCACCGAGGAGAAGCTGCACGGACTCCGCCTGCTCACCGAGCACGTCGCCCCCGGCCAGTGGGACCACGCCCGCCGCCCGAACCGGCGGGAGCTGGCGGCCACGGCCCTGCTGGCGCTGCCGCTGGCCGAGGCGTCGGTGAAGACGCGCAGCGGCCCGCCGGACGACGGCGACAGCCCGGACGCCGCGCTCGGACTCTGGGCCGGCGAGCTTCCGCTCGTGGCCCGCTGGGAGCAGCCGGTGACCGACCCGGCGCTCCCGCCGACCGCGCCGGTGCCGGCCCACGTGGCCGCCCGCGCCGGCACCCGCGCCGACCGGCGCTGACCGGGGCGCCCGCGCCCCGCGACCGCCCCGGTCCGCCGGTCCCTACCGCAGTTGGCGGGCCACCTCCGCCAGCGGCAGCCGGGGCGCGACGGCGGCGCGGGCGGCGACCACCGCCAGCGCCCGGGGCACCCCCGCGCAGTGGGCGATGATCTGCCGTACCGCCTCGCGTTCGGCGGTGAGGCGACGCTCGCCGAGACGGGCCGCCAGCAGCTCCCACGCCTCACCGGCCGCCAGCTCGTCCACCACGACCGGACGCGCGGCCTCGCCGACGACCAGTCCGGTGAGGCGGTCCCGGCTGGTCACCACCACCATGCAGCCGGGGACACCGGGTAGCAGCGGCCGGACCTGTTCGGCGTCGCGCGCGTCGTCGAGCACGATGAGCATCCGGCGCCCGGCGAGCACGCTGCGGTACAGCCCGGTGCGCGCGGCCGGACCGCAGGGAATGCCGCCGGGCACGTCGAGCGCCTCGATGAGGCCGGCGAGCGCCTCCGTGGGCGCCACCGCCGGCCGGCGGGAGTCGCTTCCGCCGAGCTGGACGTGCAGCACCCCGTCGACGAACCGTGCGGCGGACCGGTGGGCCCAGCGCAGCGCCAGCGCCGTCTTGCCGATCCCGGAGCGTCCGGACAGGACGCAGACCACCACGCTGGACATCCGCCGCGGTCCGCCGTCGAGCAGCCGGTCGAGTTGCCGTAGTTGTGCCGAACGGCCGGTGAAGCCGGGAATCTCCAGCGGCAACTGCATGGGGCGGATCCGGGCCGGCGCCGGGTGGGCCGGCAGGCCGAGCACGTCGCGCAGCAGCCGCACTGTCGCCGGGCGCGGGCGGGTCACCCGCGACGACTCCAGGTTGCGGATGCTCCGGACGCTCAGTCCGGTGCGGGCGGCCAGTTCCTCCTGAGTCAGGTTGGCTCGTCGCCGAGCGGTAGCAATTTCGTCACCCAACGTATCCATGTAGCCGATCACAGCGTCGTCTCCGTACCGGTTCTGGTGGATTCGTACAGGCGGACCACCGCTGCGCGGCCACTGAGCGGGCAATCAGTAGCGCCATTGCCGGTGATCTGCCGGTGTAGCTCCTGTTGGCCAGCCGAGGTTAGGTCCACAGTGGGTCCGACGCTATCGACCGAAGTCGAATTGCCACTCCGGCAGGCGGTTGGCTCTGCGTCGCAGAAGCACCACTTCCGGTCACTCTCCGCAAACCCAGATCCGTCCGGCGCGCCCGACGGGCATCGCGCCGACCAGGAGGACGAACATGCGAAGGTACGTCAGCGACACCGCCGAGCTCACCGACGAGTACGGCATCCAGATCGGCCGCTGGACCCAGTACCGCGATCTCGGCCCGTTGCCGTTCGACGCCATGTGGTGCGTGATCCCGCCTGGCGGCAGCAGCACCGAGGACGTCCACCCCGAGGTGGAGTTCGCCGTGGTGACCCGCGGGACCGCCATCTACGAGGCGGGCGGCGAGAAGGTCGAGGTGCCGACCGGCGGGGTGATCCTGCTCGAACCCGAGCAGCGCCACGTCATCCACAACCCCTCCCCCGAGCAGCCGCTGACCATCCTGAGCGTCTACTGGATGCCGCGCCCCGAGACCGGCCGGACGGACGCGGGCGACGGGACCGGCCGTGGCTGACGATCCGGCCGGGCGGGGCGCGGTGCTCCTGGTCACCCCGCCGCCCACCCCTAACGGTCCGCTGCACCTCGGGCACCTCAGCGGCCCGTACGTCGCCGGGGACGTGGCGGCCCGCGCGCTGCGCGCCGCCGGCCGGCGGGTGGTGACCCAGTGCGGGCTGGACGCCCACCAGAACTACGTGCTCGCCCGGGCGGAGGCGAACGGCGAGACGCCGGCCGACACGGTCGCCCGCTACGGGTGGCTGATCCACGCCGCGTTGCGCGCCGCGCGGATCCGGTACGACGTGATGGCCGACCCACTGGCCGACGAGGCGTACCGCCGGGCGGTGGCCGGCCTGCTCACCGAACTGGTCGAGGCGAAGGTGGTCGAGGTCGCGCCGGTGTCGCTGCGCGCCTGCGCGGCCTGCCGGCGGACCCTGCACCACGTGCGGGTCGCGGGGCGCTGCCCGGCCTGCGGGGCAGGCGCGAACGGCGGCACCTGCGAGGGGTGCGGCGGTTTCTGCAGCGCCGCGAACCTGGTCGACGCGCGGTCCACCTGTTGCGACGCGCCACCGGAGCCGGTCACCCACACGGTGCCGGTGCTGCGGCTGGACGAGCACCGGGAACGGCTCGCCGGGTTCTGGTCCGGGGCGGTGTTACCGCCCCGGCTGCGCCGGCTCGTCGCGTCGTACCTCGACGGCGGGCTGCCGGAGGTGCCGCTGGCGTACCCGACGGACTGGGGCATCGAGTGGGACGACGGCCTGCGCATCGACGTCTGGGCCGAGATGGCCCTGGCCAACCTGCTGCTGCCCGCCCGCCACCTGCGGCCGGACGCGGACACCCTGGCCGGGTACCTCGACGCGTGGCGGGACGTGGGCGAGCAGTGGATCTTCCTCGGGGTGGACAACGCCTTCTACTACGCGCTGCTCATCCCCGCCCTGCACCTGGCCGCCGGGCTGCCCGACCGGCCCACCGGCCTGGTGGTGAACGAGTTCTACCGGCTCACCGGCGCGAAGTTCTCCACCAGCCGGGGCCACGCGATCTGGGCGCACGAGTTCCTCGCCGACGAGGACCCGGCCGTGGTGCGGGCGTTCCTGAGCTGGGACCGGCCGGACCGCTACGAGTCGGACTTCCGGCCCGAGGTGTACGAGGCGTTCAAGGCGCGCTACGCCGCCACGCGCGCCGGGGCCGTACCCGGTCTGGACGGTGTGCTCGCCGACGTCGAGCTGACCCGGGGCGAGCAGGCCCTGCGCCCGGCGCACTTCGACAGCGCCACCGTCGTCCGGGCGGCGCTGGCCGCGTACCCCGGTGACCCGGACCGGGCGGCCCGCCTGCTCGACGTCGTCGGCGGCGCGGAACCGGCGGCCTCCGGTGGGTGAGCCCCGCGTGCTCGTCGTCGGCGCCGGCCTCGCCGGGGTCCTGCTCGCCCGGCGGCTGCGGGACGCGGGCGCCGAGGCGGTGCTGGTCGGCCCGCACGGCGGCGGTCCGGGCGGCGGGCACGCCGACGCCACCGCCGCCTCCGGTGGCCTGGCACGCGCCTTCGAGCCCGATCCGGCCGCCCGGGCCCTGGCCACCGCGAGCCTCGCCGAGCTGTGGGACGACCCGGCGCTCGCCGCGGCCGCCGGGTGGCGGGCCACCGGCTCGCTCTACCTGCTCGACGCCGTCGACGCCGGTGCGGCGGCCGGCGTGGCCGGGGCCGAGGTGCTGACCCGCGACGAGGTCTCCCGGCGGTTCGGCTTCGACCGGCTCCCGGACGGCACGGTGGGGGTCTGGGAACGCCGGGCCGGCCACCTCGACCCGGACCGGTTGCGCCGCAGCGTCCTGCGGGGCCTGGACCGGACCGAGACCACGCCGGTGGCCCGCCTCGGCGACGGCGCGGTCGACCTGCGCGACGGCCGCCGGCTCACCGGCGACCTCGTCGTGGTGGCGGCCGGAGCCTGGACGCCGGGCCTGCTGCGCGCCGCCGGGCTGCCGAGCACGCTGCGCACCAAGCACATCCAGTACGCCCACCACCGCACCGGCCGGGCCGACCTGCCGTGTTTCGTCGACGAGACGAGCGGCCTGTACGGGCGGCCCGCCGGTCCGGGGCGTGTCCTTCTCGGGCTGCCCAGCGACCGCTGGGACGTCGACCCGCCCGCGCCCGCGCCGGACTCCGGCCTGGCGGCTCGGGTGCGGGCGGTCGCCGCGCGGCGGCTGCCCGGCCTGGACCCGCGCCCGGACGGCCCGCCGGTCAGCGCCGCCGACTGCTACAGCGACCCGCCCGGCCTGGCCCTGCGCGCAGTGGCCGGCGCCGTGCACACCTTCACCGGCGGCAGCGGCGGCGCCGCCAAGACCGTCCTGGCCGCCAGCCGGCTCGCCGCCACCGCCCTGCTGAACTCCCGATCCGCGATCCGTGTCCCGCACGGCTAGACACAGAGGCAGACTGATGACGCAGACCTATCACACAGTGGGAATTGGCGCGGGGCCGGCGAACCTGAGCCTCGCCGCGATGTACGACGCGCTCGCGCCGCACGACATCGCGCTGTTCGAGGCGCGGGACCAGCCGGGTTGGCACGACGGGATGCTGCACAGCGGCGTGCGCATGCAGACCGGCTGGGTCAAGGACCTGGTCTCGCTCTACGACCCGACGCACCCGCTGTCGTTCCTCAACTACCTGGTCACCACCGGCCGGGTCTACGCCCTGCTGGGCGCCGGTTTCGACACCATCCCCCGGATCGAGTACCAGCAGTACCTGGTGTGGGCGGCGGAGCAGTTGCCGCGCATCACCTACGGCGCCCGCGTCGACCGGGTCGAGTTCGACGGCGCGATAGTCACCCGCAGCGGCGGCGTCGAGGTCGCCCGCTCCCAGCACCTGGTGCTCGGCAGCGGGACCGTCCCCTTCGTACCGGACTTCCTGGACGCCCTCGATCCCCGGCACCTGTTCGTCGCCGACGAGCTGAACCGGCGCCTGGCCGGCGTGCCCGACGAGCCGGACGTGCCGTGGGTCGTGATCGGCAGCGGCCAGACCAGCGCGGAGTGCGTCGCGGCGCTGCTCGCCCGCGGCTGCCGCGACATCAAGTGGATCGGCCGGCGGTCCTGGTTCGCGCCGCTGGAGGACTCTCCCTCGGCGAACGACCTGTACCGGCCCGCCTACCAGGAGGCGTTCCTCAACCTGTCCCGGGACGTGCGGGAACGGCTCGTCTCCGGGCAGATCCTGACCAGCGACGGCATCTCCCCCGGCACGCTGCGCGGCGTCTACCAGCACAACTACGAGGAGCGGCTGCGGACCGGCCGGTTCCCGGTCACGATCATGCCGAGCCGTACCGTGACCGGCGCCCGGCAGCTCGACGGGGAGGTGGAGCTGGAGTGCCTCACCGCCGGCAGTGGCGAGGAACGGCACCGGGCGGTGAACGTGATCGTCGCGGCGGGCCGGCGGCTCGCCCCGCTCCCCTTCGATCCGGAACTGTCCGCGCTGATCGACGTGGACGAGCGCGGCGAACCGGTGATCGAGTCGGACTACTCGATCCGGTGGAAGCACGCCGACGACCACAAGATCTTCGTGCTGAACCGGGGGCGGTACGTGCAGGGGCTCGTCGACTCCAACCTGAGCATTCTGCCGATCCGCAGCGCGATGATCCTGAACTCGATCGCCGGCCGCACGGTCTGCCGGTTCCGTGACGACTACGTGAGCACCCGGTGGGCGTGAGCGCGATGACGACATTCGACTACGACGGCCGCGTCTTCGTCTCCGTCGACCACGCCGGTGACGCCGAGCCGCTGCGGGGGCACTACCACCAGCGCGGCGACCTGGTCTGGGCGGAGATCACCGGTGGCCCGGTCCGGCACGGCCGGCTCGCGGGAACCTGCGACGCCCAGGGCGTGGTGCGCTTCGCCTACCTGGAGGTGCTCACCGACGGCACCATAGTGGTCGGCGAGTGCGAGTCCCGGCCCGAGCGGCTGCCGGACGGCCGGATCCGGCTGCGGGAACAGTGGCGCCGGCACGGGCCACGCCAGGACAGCGGCGTCTCCGTCATCGAGGAGGCGGCGCCGGCGCTCGCCGCAGGACAGGAGAGCCGGCGTCGTGTCTGACATCCAGATCATCAGTTTCGTCGCCGCCAGCCTGCTCATCATCATCGTGCCGGGCGTCGACTTCGCGCTCGTCACCCGGCAGACCGTCAGGTACGGCCGGCGGGCCGGGTTCGTGGTGCTGGCCGGGCTGTTCGTCGCCGCGCTGGTGCACGCGTCGTTCGCCACCGCCGGCCTGTCCGCGCTGCTGGTCTCCTCGCCGACGCTCTACACGGTGCTGCGCGTCGCCGGCGCGCTGTACCTGCTCTACCTGGGCGGCACGATCCTCTGGGCGACCCGGCCGCGCCGGGCGGTCCCGGCGGCGCAGCCGGTCCCGGTCGGCGCGGGCGGCGCCGGGCCGGACCCGGACACCGGCCCCGCGCCGGTGCCGGAGGCCCCGGCCGCCGACGAGCCGCACGTGGCCCGCCGCTCGTTCGTCATGGGCGTCACCAGCCAGCTGTTGAACGTCAAGGTGGTCGTCTTCTACGTCTCGTTCGTGCCGCAGTTCGTCAGGCCCGGCGACGGGGCGGCGGCCCGTACGGCGGTGCTCGCCGCCACGTTCATCGGCCTCGCCGTGCTCTGGTGGGCCTGCTACATCATGCTCATCGACAGGCTGCAGCCCTGGCTGACCCGGCCGTCGGTGCTGCTGGTGATCGAACGGCTGACCGGGCTCATCCTGATCGTCCTGGCGATCCGGATCGCGCTGAGCCGGTGAGCGACGACGGCGCCCGCCGCCTCGGCGGGCGCCGTCGGTCTCACTGGTTGCGGGGGCGGTGGGCGACGGTGAGGACGTGGGTGGTCGGCCAGTCGAGCGGCCGGCCGTCGAGGTCGGTGAGGGACGCGACTGGTGCGATCCGGTTGTCGATCACCCACTCGTTGCGCACCGGCGCCGACGCCGGGCCGATCTCGAACCCCGCCTCGGTGAGCAGGGCCGTCCAGTCGGCGAAGCTCAGCCCGCAGAACTGCTCCTTCGTCTCCGACAGCCAGTTGTCCGTGTAGTCCTTGCGGGTCAGGTAGTCCATCGCGGCGCCCAGCTCCAGGCGTACCGCGCCGTCCGGGAGCGGCTCGTAGGCGAAGTCGAACGCGAAGTCGACGGCGAACTGGTCCAGCCGCGCCCGCGTCGACAGCCCGCCGACGTGGCGCCGGACCTCCGCCGAGGTCAGCTCGGCCAGGTCGGTGCGGGGCGCGGCCGGGTTGTCGCCGTCGTCGGTGGACAGTCGCAGGACCACCTGCCGCCGGGGGTCGTCCGGACCGCACACGTCGCTGTTGATCCAGACGCCGCCGGGCACCGTGTGGTCGTGGATGCGGCGGGCGAACTGCAGCAGCGACTCCCGCCGCCGCCCGTACGACCAGATCTCGTGGGTCAGCGCGAAGGTGAGCGTGGTGTCGACCGAGCGGTCCTTGAACACCGCGCCGCCGAGGACGTTGCGGTGGAAGAAGTAGACGTTGGCGTTGCGGAACACGCCCTGCGCCTTCTTGTGCAGGCACTCCTGGTAGAGGTGGCGGGCGACCTCCACGCCGATCAGGTCGCTCTCGCGCAGCGCGGCCTCCCGGTCGGCCAGCTCCAGGACCGCGCCCGCGCCGCAGCCGATGTCCACGATGCGTCCGGGCTGCACGTACCGGCGCACCGAGTCCCACTTGCGCTGCGCGGCAGTGGCGAACGCCTCCACGTAGGTGCGGTAGTCGCGGGTCACGGTGAGGCCGCCCTCGTCGCCGACGAGCGGGTCGTTCACCACCGACCGGATCGACTCGACCAGGCGGTAGCGCTCGAACACGTCGACAGTGGCCGGGTGGGTGAGCGCGCGCCAGGTCTCGTCCCCGGCGGCCAGGCGCAGCAGCACGTCCCACGGCCGTTCGGGCGGCTCGGGCAGGTCCGGGGCCGCCTCGACCGGCGCGATCCGGAAGCCGAGCTGTTCGTACAGCTTCGCGACCTCCGGCGTGGAGCAGGCCAGCACGGTGTCGGCGGGGGTGAGTTCGAGCCCGGTGGCCACCGCGATGGACTTCAGCGTCACCTCGGCGAACGCGTCGGTGTACGCGGTATCGAAGATCGGCACCACCACCGAGCGCAGCCCGCTCAGCACGCTGAACCGTTCGATCGCGGCTTCCCGCCGGTGGTACGGCACCGGGTTGCGTCTGGTGTTCTCGTGGTTGGCCGACGTCACCGCCCAGACCACTGTGGCGTCGTCCCCGGCCAGCCGCCGCAGGTAGTCGGCCTGGAACCGGGTCAGCAGGTGGTGCCGTCCCGGGAAGAGCACGAAGCGGGCCGGCGCGTCGGTCATGTTCCCCTCACCTGGGCCGATGGGCGGTGCGCGATCATACCGGGACGCTCCAGGAGCGCCACAGATGCCCGTACCGGCCGTCGGCGGCGAGCAGTTCCGAGTGCGTGCCCTGCTCCACGATCCGCCCGTGGTCGAGCAGGACGATCCGGTCGGCGGCGACCGCCTGGCTGAGCCGGTGCGCCACGATCAGGGTGGTCCGTCCCTCGGTGGCCGCGAGGGCCGCCCGGTCCAGGTCACGCGCTCCGGCGCTGCCGGCCTCGGCGGTGGCCTCGTCCAGCACGGCGACGGCGGGCGCGGCCAGCACCAGCCGGGCCAGGGCGACCTGCTGGGCCTGCGCGGCGGTGAGCCGGTGGCCGCCCTCGCCGACCGCGGTGGCCAGCCCGTCCGGCAGCGCGCGCAGCCAGGTGGTGGCGCCGACCCGGTCCAGCGCGTCGAGCAGTTCGGCGTCGGTGGCGTCCGGGGCGGCCAGGCGCAGGTCCTCGGCGAGCGGCCCGGCGAAGACGTGCACCTCCTGGCTGACCAGCGCGACGTCGCGCCGCACGGCGTGCTCGCCCCGCTCGGTCAGCGGCACGCCGCCCAGGCGTACCGACCCGTCGGTGGGCGCGATGATCCCGGCGGCGATGCCGGCGAGCGTGCTCTTGCCCGCGCCGCTGGCGCCCACGAGCGCCACCCGCTCGCCCGGGGCCAGGCGCAGCTCGACGTCGGCCAGGACCAGGGGGCCGTCGTCGTCGTAGCGGTGCCGGCGGACCGTGACGTCGAGCGCCGCCGGGCCGCGCCGCACGGCCGCCGACGGCGCCGGACCGGACGGGGCGGTGTCGGGCAGCGTGGCCACGCCGACCAGCCGGGCGAGGCTCGCGCCGGCCTGCAGCACCGAGTCGGACTCCATCAGCAGCAGGCCGATCGGGTTGAACAGCCGGTGGAAGTAGAGCGCGGCGGTGGTCGCCGCGCCCACTGTGACCAGGTCGGCGCGGACCAGGAAGAACCCGGCGACGAGCACCGCGGCCAGGCCGAGGAACTCCGACCTGTTGATCCGCAGCCCGAAGCGGGTGTGCAGGTTGAAGATCTCCAGCGACAGGTCGCGCGCCACGCCGGAGCGCTCGGCGATCGCCGCGACGTGCGCGTCCTCGGTCCGGTACGCGCGCACTGTCGCCGCGCCGCGCAGCGCGCCGGCCATCGCCTGCGTCCGCTCGCCGGTGGCGACGCGCTCACGGGCGTAGTACGGCGCCGACCGGCGCAGGTACCAGCGCAGCGCCAGCGCGTACGCGGGCGCTGCCACCAGCCCGGCGAGGCCGAGCCGCCAGTCGAGCGCGACCAGCCCGAACACGGTCAGCACCACGGACAGCAGCGCGCCGACGAACGCCGGACCGCTGACCGCGATCACGTTCGTCACCACCGCCACGTCGTCGCCGACCCGGGCCAGCAGGTCACCGGTGCCGGCCCGTTCCAGCGTCGCCGAGGGCAGGTGCAGCGCCCGGTCGAGCACCCGCTCGCGCAGCCGGGCCAGCACCGTCTCGCCCAGGCGGGACGCGAGCGCGGCCCCGGCGGCGGTGAGCAGTCCGGTGAGCACTGCCGCACCGGCGATCACCGCGACCCGGCCGGCGATCCGGGAGACCGGGGCGTCGGCGATGACGTCGTCGACGAGGCGGCCGAGCACCCAGGGCGCGACCAGCCCACCGGTGGCGGCGGCGACGAGCACGGCGGTCGCGGCGGCGCTGAGGCCGGGCCGCCGCCGGAACTCCGCGCCGAGCGTCGTCCAGGTCCGCCGGGCGGTCGCGGTGGGCAGCAACGCCCGGCCGGGTTCGGCGGTACGCGGGTCAGCGGTCACCGCAGTGTCTCCTCGCGGTAGCGGGCGTCGGTGGCCAGCAGGTGCTCGTGCGTCCCTTCGGCGGTCACCCGGCCGTCGGCGATCACCACCACCCGGTCGGTGATCCGCAGCAGGGCGGGGCTGCTGGTGACCAGCAGCGTGCCTCGGGGCGCGTCGCGGCGCGCACCGGCCAGTCCGTCGGCGAGTTGGGCCTCGGTGGCGGCGTCCACTGCGGTCGTGGGGTCGTGCAGCACGAGCACCGGCGGGTCGGCGTGCAACGCCCGCGCCAGCCCGAGCCGCTGGCGCTGGCCGCCGGAGAGGTTGGCGCCGCGCTCGACGAGCCGGTGGCCGAGGCCGCCGGGGTGCCCGTCCACCACGTCGTCCGCCGCGGCCGCCCGGACCGCGGCGCGCAGGCGTCCCTCGTCGGTGCTGCGGCCGGCGGCGAGGTTGGCGGCCACGGTTCCCTCGAACAGCGTCACGTCGTGCGGCTCGACCAGCACGGCGCCGCGCAGCGCGTCGATGTCCAGGTCGTCGGCGGGTACGCCGTCGACGCGTACCGCGCCCCGGCGCCGGTCCGCGGGCACCCGTCCGGACAGCAACGCGACCAGCGCGTCCGCGTCGGCCGGGTCGTACGCCAGCACGCCGACGATCTCCCCCGGGTCGACGCGCAGGCACACCCCGTCCAGCGCGGCGTGCCCGACGTGGTCGAGGACGAGCCGCGGCCCGTCCGTACGGTCCGGCCGGGACGCGGCGCCCGGCCGGGTCAGCGGCTCGGCGCCGAGCACGCGCGCGACCCGGGCCGCGGAGGCGCGGGCCATCGCGAACAACTGCACGCAGTAGCCCAGCGTCTGCACCGGCTCGGCGACGAACTGCGCGAGCCCGACCACTGTCACCAGTTCACCGATGGTGAGCCGGCCACGCAGGGCGAGCCAGCCGGCGGCACCGGCGACAGCGGCGAGGAAGAGGCCGTTCGCGGCGGTGGTGAGCCCGAGGTGCAGGCCCTTGGTGTTGGCGGCGCGCAGCGTCACGGCGAGGGCGCGCCGGCTGGCGGCGGCGTACCGGCCGGCGGCGTGGTGCTGGGCGCCGATGCCGCGCAGCACGCGCAGGCCGGAGACGAGGTCGACGGCGAGCGCCGTGGTCTCGGCGAGGGCCTCCTGCTGGGAGGCGCTGCGCCGGGACAGCAGCGGTGCCATCCGTTGCAGCGCCAGGACCAGCACCGGTACGCCGATGAGCACGCCGAGTCCGAGCGGGACGTCGATGACCAGCAGCGCGACGGCCGCGACGGTCAGCGCGCTCACCGCGGCGACGCCGAAGCCGGCCACCCGGACCACGTACGCGGAGAGTTCGGCGTCGGAGGCGGCGACCGAGAGCAGTTCGCCGTCGCGTAGGCCGGAGCGGTGCCCGCGCGGGTCGAGCGCGCGCTCGGCCAGTTCCACCCGTAGCAGGTGCGCCTCCCGCTCCACGGCCGCGAACGCCTGGCGGGCGCCGTTGCGGTAGGCGAACGCCAGCACGGTGAACAGGGCGGCGAGGCCGGCGACGGAGTACGCGAGCGCCCACGGGTCGCCGGTCACCACGGCCCGGTCGATGATGACGCCGATCGCCACCGGCACGAGCGCCTCGGTGACCTGGTGCAGCCCGAGCAGGGTCACGCCGATCAGCACCGGGCGGCGCTGGCGGCGCAGCGCCTGGCGGAGCACGTGCCGGGCGGTGACGGCGCTGCCGGGGGGAAGCGGGGACACGAGGGGATGCCTCCAGTGCTTGAAGTGAGGACAGCCTAACCTCAGCCCCGCGGGCAGCCGAACCGCCGGGGGGTGGCCGGGCTCACCACGCGCTCCGCCAGCGGCGCGCGATCACCGCCGGTAATGTTGATCAGGCCGAGAGTGTACGCAAATGTCCACTGCACCGAGGAGTGACAATGTTCGATCACGCAGCCGGCCGCATCGACATCGCACGCCTGCGGGAAACGCTTGACGGCCGGTGGGCCGACGTCCGCCGGGCGCACCGCGAACACCTCGACGAACGCTTCCTCCCGGTGTACGGCGAGACCGGTGACCAGGCTCGCGAGCGCATCACCCGGCTGCTGTCCGAACTCCCTGTCGAACTGGGCATCGCCTCGGGCTTCCCCGTCGAGTACGGCGGCCGCGGCGACGTGGGCGCCTCGATCGTCGCCACCGAGATGCTGGCCCAGGTGGACCTGTCACTGATGGTGAAGGCCGGCGTCCAGTGGGGCCTGTTCGGCGGCGCGGTCGCCGCGCTCGGCACGAAGCGGCACCACGACGCCTACCTGCCCGACATCGTCGCGGGCCGGCTCTTCGGCTGCTTCGCGATGACCGAGACCGGCCACGGCTCGGACGTGCAGCAACTGCGCACCACCTGCGTGTACGACCCGCAGACCCAGACCTTCGACCTGCACACGCCGCACGAGGCGGCGCGCAAGGACTACATCGGCAACGCGGCCCGGGACGGGCGGATGGCTGTGGTCTTCGCCCAGCTCGTCACCGGCGGGCGCCGGCACGGCGTGCACGCCTGGCTGGTGCCGATCCGCGACGAGCACGGCCGGCCGATGCCCGGCGTGACCATCGGCGACGCCGGACCCAAGGCCGGCCTGCTCGGCGTGGACAACGGGCGGCTCAGCTTCGACCACGTGCGGGTGCCGCGGGACATGCTGCTGGACCGGTACGCGCAGGTCGCCGAGGACGGCACGTACTCCAGCCCGATCGAGAACGACTCCCGGCGCTTCTTCACCATGCTGGGCACCCTGGTCCGGGGCCGGGTGAGCGTGGGCGGCGCGGCGTCGGCGGCCACCAAGGCGGCGCTGGCCATCGCGGTGCGCTACGGCGACATCCGCCGGCAGTTCAGCGACGCCGACGGCGACCGCGAGGTGCTGCTCAACGACTACCTGGCGCACCAGCGCAAGCTGCTGCCCGCGCTGGCCACCACGTACGCGCTGACCTTCGCCCAGGCGGAGCTGGTCGCGGCGCTGGACGAGATCCAGGGCGGCGACGGGCCGGTCGACGAACACCGGCAGCGGGAGCTGGAGTCCCGGGCCGCCGGGCTGAAGGCGGCGCAGACCTGGCACGCCACCCGCACCATCCAGATGTGCCGGGAGGCGTGTGGCGGCGCCGGCTACCTGTCGGAGAACCGCCTGCCCAGCCTCAAGGCCGACACCGATGTCTTCACCACGTTCGAGGGCGACAACACGGTGCTGCTGCAACTGGTCGCCAAGGGGTTGCTGACCGGTTACCGGGACGAGTTCGGCTCGCTCGACGGCTGGGGACGCGCCTCCTTCGTCGCCGAGCAGGTACGCGAGATGGTGCTGGAGCGCACCGCCGCCCGGGCGCTGATCGCACGTCTGGTCAGCGCGGTGCCGGGCCGCGACGACGAGGTCGCGGTCACCGACCGGGGCTGGCAGCTCAAGCTCTTCGAGGACCGCGAGGAGCACCTGCTCGACAGCGCGGTGCGCCGCCTGCGCGGTGGCGCGTCGACCAAGAAGGACCGGCCCTTCGACATCTTCAACGACGTCCAGGACCACGTCCTCGCCGTCGCCGCCGCGCACATCGACCGGGTGACGCTGGAGGCGTTCGTCGCCGGGATCGACGCCACCGCCGACCCGGCGGTCAAGGAGCTGCTGTCCCGGGTCTGCGACCTGTACGCGCTCACCGTGATCGAGGCGAACAAGGGCTGGCTGCTGGAGCACGGCCGGCTCACCCCGGCCCGCTCGAAGACGATCACCAGCGTGGTGAACGGGCTGCTCAAGGAGCTGCGCCCGTACATGCGCACGCTCGTGGACGGGTTCGCCATCCCGGACGCCTGGCTGCACGCCGCGATCCTGCGCGAGGAGCCCGGACGCCAGGAGGCGATGGCCGCGCACGACACCGCCGCCGACCCGCAGGCCGTGCCGGCCTAGCCAGCCGGCGCCGCGGCCTCCGGGTCCGCCTCCGTGGCCGGCTCAGGTCGCGGCCGGGCCGGTGCGCCGGGCGTCCCGGCGGGATCGCCGTCGACGGGCGGTGAGGTGGGGTCACCGTCGGCCGCCCGCGCGGTGGCGGGGTCACCGTCGGCCGGCCGCGCCGCCGCGTACCCGGCGGCACCGAGCGCCAGGTACAGCCCGCCGAACAGCCAGAAGGCGGCGAACAGGAAGCCGCGCTCGGCCATCGCGAGGATCATGACCAGCGCGCCGGCCAGCGCGGTCACCGCGTACCCGGCCCGGAATCCGTAGGCGCACAGCGCACCGGCCGCGACCGGCCCGGCGATCCACAGCGCCGCGCCCACCCAGCCGACACCGACCGAGCCGCCGGCCGACGCGACCGCCACGAGTACGCCGGGCATCGCCACGATCCCACCGGCCAGGACGTGCCACCACCGTCCCCCGGCGCCTCGCCGCACGGCCCACGGCACGAGCGCCGCCGCCCAGGCCACCAGCGCGAGCGGGAAGTAGTACAGGCCCGTCTCGCCGGCCGCGCAGGCGAACATGGTCAGCGCGATCGCGCCGGCGAGCCGCGACCCGGCGCGTACCCGGGCGGGCGCCACGAGCGGCGCGGCCGCGACGAGCGCCGGCAGCAGCGTGAGCAGCGCGATTCCCGGACCGAGCCGGCCGAGGACGCCCGGCTCGCCGGCGTCGGTCTGGATCGGCTCGACCGGCACTGTGGACGGCAGCAGGAAGCTCACGCACACGGCGATCAGCACGCCGACCGCCGACGCGACCAGGGACAGCGTCCGGCCGACCCGCTCCGGGCGGTCCTGGTCCGGTAGCCCCAGCTCCTCCCGCGCCTGCCGGGCCACGTCCGGCGCGGCACCCAGGCCGGCGAGGACCTCGTCGGCGCTCCGCCCGCTGTCGAGGGCGTCGGCGATGTGCGCGCGGACATCCGCGACGATCTCCTCCGCCGTGCCGGACGGGACGTCCGACAACTCCGCGTCCAGCGCCCGCAGGTAGGCCCACGCCGCCTCCGGGAGGCCGTCGTCGCTCATCCTTCCTCCCCCATCAACTCGTCCACGTGCGGCTGGATCTCCCGCCACACCGTCGCGAACACCCGCAGGTGCGCCCGCCCCTGGTCGGTGATCGCGTAGTACCGCCGGGCGTGCCCCTGCTCGGGGGCCACCCACCGGGTCTGCACGGTGCCGGCCTGCCGCATGCGGGCGAGCAGCGGATACAGGCTGCCCTCGCTGGCGGTCAGGCCGCGCACGGCGAGCCAGTCGGCCAGTTCCAGGCCGTACATGTCGCGCCGTGAGAGCAGCGCGAGCACGCAGTACTCCAGCACGCCCTTGCGGATGTTCGTGGTGATCCGCTCACGTGCCCCGTCCATGCCTCGCAAGATACCTTGCTATGCAAGACATGTGGTGAGGGGGTCGGAACGCGCGCTGCCGGCCACGCCCGAGGGCATGGCCGGCAGCGCGGACCGGTACAGCGGGGATCAGCGCCCGTTCAGCTTGCGCTGGACGAAGTCGAAGGCACGGTCACCGAGCTGCGGCGCGTACTGGTCGACGGCCGCGACCGAGGCGGGGAAGTTCTCGCCGCCCCAGACCCGGCTCTGCCCGCACTCGGCGGCCCACTCCGAGTAGCTGTTCCAGGTCAGCATCATGTCGGCGGCCGGGGTCACGCCCGGCTCCACGATCGAGGAGCCCTTGCGCACCGGGATCACCACGGTCAGCTTGTCGGTGCCGGTGAACCGGCGAGCGACCTGGGCGTAGGCGACACAGACCGCCGCGTTTACCGACGGGTACTCCGGAGCGGCGATGGCGACCGAGCTGAGGTAGCTGCGCCATTGGGTGCCGGTGATGTCGTTGACGGTGCCCCGGCCCGGGCCGCCCCACGCGGTCAGCTTCTTGTTCGGATACAGGTGGCGGATCGCGCTGAACGGCTGCACCGAGTCGTACTTGCGCATGTAGTACCAGGAGGCGATCGCCACGTCGAACCCGGCGACGTCCGTCATCACGATGAACCGGACCGAGTCCTCGGTGTTGTACCGGCCCCGCAGCAGCGTGTGCGCGATGGCGCCGTACGGCGTGATGTTGTCGCTGAAGATCTCCGCGCTCATCTTCTTGCGGTCGTCCAGGCCGGCCGAGGCGCGCAGCACCTCGTCGGCCTGCTTGCGGTAGCCCTTCGGGTTCAGCAGGTGGTGGTTCGCCGGCGGGGTGAGCCGGAACTGCTCGGGCCGGTCGAAGGTGATCGGCTTGACCCGGCCGAACTGGGGCGTCGCGAACTCCTGCGTGTTGACGACCTCGCGCTTGGAGATGGTGTTCGGCTGCCAGCGCGACGGGAAGCGCAGCTCGTACGGGCTGTTGACCGGCCGGTAGCCGGTGTGGTCGGCGTACGGCTCGCGGTTGTAGCGGCGGCCGCCCGCGTCGCCGTCCCGGTTCGTACCGTCGTTGCGGCGCGCCGCCATCGCGTTCTTCGCGGCGAGGATGCCGATGCCGCTGGCGGTGGTGCGGTCCTCCGCGGTGACCGCCGGGTCCAGGCCCGCGGTGGCCATCATCCGCTGCCAGGTCGCCTCGTGCTGCGGGTAGAGCTTGCTGAGCGAGGTGTAGGCCGAGTAGATGACGGCGATGTTCTTGTTGCGCGTCGTGTGCTCCTCGGCGGGACGGCGGCCGATGGTGGAGAAGATGCCGACCGCGGTGGGGTGGTACGCCGCCAGGGCGTCGAACCACGGCAGTTCGATGAGCATGGCCCGGTCCGCGGCCCAGGACCCGGGCCGGCCGCTGTACTCGACCCGCGGCTCGGTGTTGAGGGCCGGGTAGATGACGTCGGTCAGGGCGTTCCCGTGGTCGAGGTCGAAGGTCGCTGCCTGCGGGGCCGCCGACACACCGTTTGTCAGCGACACCACCAGGGCGATCGCCGCGGCGACGGCCGCGGCACCCCCGAGATGCCGTTTCCGCGGCCGCCTCAGAATCTTCACCGGGAATTCTCCTCTCCATTGGACCGCCGCACAAATGTGCTCACCGAAAATGAGGGCAGCGGATCGAAGGAACATTAACGCGCGTTATTCACGCCGGTCCACTACTCGATCGGGTAGTGGCGACGGCAACGGAATTCGACGCGCTGTCGACAACCGCCGCAAATATGCGGACCGCCGTTTTCACGCCCGGTCCTCCAGTTCCTGGGCGAACGCCAGCCAGGCGGCGGCGCACGAGCGGGCCAGCTCGGCCACCGATGTGCGCCAGTACGGCGGCACGGCGTCGACGAACTCGCGCCAGGCGGCCGGGTCGACCACGTGCCCGTCGGCCCACCGGACGAAGGCCCGGCCCACCTCGGCGTACTTCACCGCGGGGTCGCGGATCAGGTTGCCGCGTACCGCCGGCCAGTCGACGGGCGGCGCCGGGGCCTGGCCCGGCCGGCGCCTGCGCGCCTCCGACCCGTCGTCGGCGGCCGGCTCGGGCTCGGCCGCCGGCCGCTGCGGGGTCAGGACCGGGTCCCGGCCCGCCTGCAGCCGGGCGCGCACGTCCCGCGCCGTGCCCACCGACACCCCGGCCTCCTTCGCGATGGCACGCAGGGGCGCGTCCGGCCGGAGCGCGATGACCGCGCTGGCCCGACGGCGGCCCGCCGAGCCGTCCAGCGGGCGGACCCGGCCGTCCCGTCCCACCCGGCTGCCCTCCCGCGCCGCCGGTTGCAGCAGGCGGCGCCGGATGCCGCTCGCAGTGGTCGGGGACAGCCCGGCGGCGGCGGCGACGGCGCGGTCCGACCACTGCGGATACAACCGCAGGATGCGGGTGGCGGCGGCCTCCCGGTCGGCGCGGGACAGCGGCAGCCCGTGTTTGATGTTGGCGTCGACCGAGAGCAGGAACGCCGCGGCGTCGTCGCCGTCGAAGAACGTCACCCGTACGGTCTCGTCGCCGCGCAGCTTGGCGGCCCGCAGCCGGTGCATGCCGTCGATCACCCGCATCGTGCCGCGCTGCACGAGGATCGGGGGGAGGTCGTGCATCGCGGCCAGCAGCCGGATGTGCTCGACGTTCTCTCCCGCCAGTCGCGGGGAGTCGCCGGGCAGCAGCGCGGAAACCGGAACCGTCTCGCCAAGCACAGACCGATCCTCCGTAGCTGCGTCCGGCAGGGGAAATCTCTCGTCGTTGCCCTTCACTTCCAGCGTGTTTGAGTTGCCCCACATTGGAAACACTCGCTTCAGCCGAGACAGGATTCCGTGCGGATAAGATGAGGTGCGCGCGTCACCGATCGAAGGATTACACCTTCCCACACATCATTGCGATGGGATTCCTGCTGGGCAACACCACTGACGGTCCCGGCACGGGTAGTAGACACTACCCACGCAGGTAGTGGACGACGAACTGCGGCGCGGCTAGCCTGGCCGAATTTGCTCCGGCAGGTCTCCGTCTGTCAATTTTCCCGCAGTTCGAAAACGGTCGGCACCTCAGGGCCGCCTCGGCGCCGGGCCGACCGTCGCGGTGTCCTTGGCCCACGCTTCGATCAACTCGGTGGCCTGCCCCGGGTTGAGCCGGGGGTCGCACAGCGAGGTGTAGTGACGCGCCAGGTCGTCCTCGCCGGCCACGGACCCGCCGACGCACTCGGTCACGTCGGCGGCGGCGACCTCGACGTGCAGCCCGGCGGCGTGCTGCCGCTGCCGGTCGAGGATGTCGCGGAACCGCAGCGCCTCGGTGACCACGTCGGAGAGGTGCCGCGTCTTCAGGCCGACCGAGGCCTTGACGGTGTTGCCGTGCATGGGGTCGCTCAGCCAGAGCACCGGGTGGCCCGCGTTCACCACCGCGCGGACGATCGGCGGCAGGGCCTCCCGGATCCGGTCCCGGCCCATCCGCGGGATCAGGACGAGACGGCCGGGCTCGCGCCGCGGGTCGAGCGCCTCGCACACCCGCAGGACCTCCTCCGGGTCGGCGTCCGGCCCGATCTTGCAGCCGACCGGGTTCGCCACAGTGGACAGCATGGCCACGTGCGCCTCGGCGGAGCGGCGGGTCCGCTCCCCCACCCACGGCAGGTGGGTCGACGCCAGGTAGCGCTCACCCGTGTCCGGGTCCCGGCGGATCAGCCGGGACTCGTAGTCGACAACGAGGGCCTCGTGGCTCGACCAGGGTCCCTCGGTCCGCGCGGCCCGCCCGGCCCCCTCCCGGTGGGCGCGCAGCACCCGCTGCACCCGGTCGCTCGCCTCGTACGCCCACCACATGCGGCGCGGGTCGGCCTTGCGCGTACCGGGCGCGGCCAGCTCGGAATTGATCATGTGGCCGCGGAAGGAGGGGATACTCAGCGCGTCGTGCCACTCCGTCGCCTGCGACCGGGGCTTGGCGAACTGCCCGGCCATCCGGCCCACCCGCAGCACGTTGCGCCCGGTGAGCTCACTGAGCCGGTCCCCCAGCCGGTCGATGACCTCGATCTTGTCCGAGGTGTGCCGGGGGGTGCACTCGTAGAGGCTCTCGGCGCAGTCGCCCAACTGCAGCAGGAGCCCGCCGGCCGACGCCAGCTCCGACAACGCCTGCCGGAGCCGCCGTACCTCCCCGGGCGGGACCAGCGGCGGGGCCGCCGCCAACGCCGCACAGGTCTGGGCGTACGCCGGGTGGTCCTGCCAGTCCGGTTGCTGGACCGCCGGCTTGCCCTCCCACGGCCCGAGTGGGCTGCGTTCCGCCGTTGAACCGGATTGCTGCATCTGTCCTCCAGTCGAGAGTCAGCCGGACCGCCGGTCGCGTGTGCGCGTGACCCGGCCGCCGGTGACGGCACGTCGCGCCTATCCGCCACCCCGTACGCGCTGGACCACGGCGTCGGGGTCCGGCGGCGCGGTGTTGCCCCGCCAGGCGACGTGGTGGTCCGGCCGCAGCAGGACGAGGTCGCGTTCCCACAGCTCGCGGGCCCGGGCGTCGGTCACCACGGTGTGGGTGACCGGCAGGCCCCGCGCGGCCGCCGCCGCCAGCAGCGGATCGGCGGCGCCGTCGCCGGTGAAGTCCACGAGGGTGAACGAGGCCGGGTCGAACCGGTCGAAGATCTGCTGCCCGCCACTGAGCAGGAGGCTGGGCGGGCGGGCGCCGGGCCAGGTCGTCGGGGTGTACGCCCGCGGGTCGTCCGGGGGTTCGGCCGGGCCCTCCGGCCGGAGCACCGGCGAGCCGGCATAGCGGTAGCCCAGCTCGATGCCCCGGTACTCGTTCTCGCCCCGCTCGGCGTCGAGGAAGGCCGCGACGGACGGCAGCGGGGCGCCGTCGCGCAGCAGTTCCCCCGCCCGCAGGTGCACGCCCAGGTGCCGGTGCGAGGTGTGCATGTTGCGCCGCCCCACCGGGCGGCGTTCGGCGTCGTAGCTGTCGAGCAGCGCGGGGCCGCCGAAGCCCCGGAGCACCGCGGCGAGCTTCCAGGCCACGTCCACGGCGTCACCGATGCCGGTGTTCATGCCGTACGCGCCGGTGGGGAACATCCGGTGCGCCGAGTCCCCGGCGAGGAGCACCCGGCCGGCGCGGTACCGGTCGGCGAGCATGAAGCCGGGACGCCAGCGCGAGGTGAGCAGCACCTTGTCGATCCGCAGCTCGGTGCGGATCGTGTCGAGCAGGAACGCCTCCGGGTCGGCCGGCGGCTCGTCGAACTCGTTCGGGTCGATCCCGTTGACGTGCGCGGTCCAGGTGTCCACCTCGTCCTGCGCGATGATCACGTACCGGAACGCGAAGTAGTGCCAGAACCGGCCGTGCCGGTGCAGGCTGTCCAGGTCCCGGCTGGTGAAGTGCACCATGAACGCGCCCGGCAGGCCGGGCACGTCGAAGCCCTCCTCGCCGATGCCCACGGCCCGGCGGACCCGGCTCGACGCGCCGTCGCACCCGACGACGTACCGCGACCGCAGCCGGACCTCGCCGCCGGTGTCGTCGGCCAGCACGCTGGTGACCCCCGCGTCGTCCTGGGTCAGCGAGTCGAACCGTACGCCGAGGCGCAGGTCGACGAGCGGTTCCCGCCGGCAGCGCGCCCGCAGGACCGGCTCCAGGTCGATCTGGGAGATCCGCTGGCCCGGCTCGGCCGGCTGGGTGCCGTCGTTGTGCTCGGCGATGCGGCGCCACTCCTCGGTGACCGAGGGCAGGCCCCACCTGGTGATCGGCTCACCGGCGAGGCCGGTCGACCAGATCACGTCGGACCGGTGCTCGGGCGCGACCCCGGCGGCACGCACGTCGTCGGCGAGGCCGAACTGCCGGAAGAACTCCATGCTGCGGGCGTTGACGTAGTCCAGCTTGGGATGGACGGACGTCTCGAAGCCCTGGTCGACGAGGACGCAGGCGACGCCGTGACGGGCGAGCGCCAGCGCGGTGACCATGCCGACCGGGCCCGCGCCCACGACCAGAACCGGTACCGGATCCACAGTTGCCTCCCGAGGGGGTGTGGGACGGCGGAGGGGGCCGCCCCACACCGTGGCGGATGGTCAGCTCACCGGGCTGGGCGCCCGGTCCTGGCGGCCGTCGCGGTCCTCGTCGTCGACGGCGGCCGGCCGCGCCGGTCCCGTGGCCACCGCGCCGGTGAGGGACCGGACCTGCATCTCGGCGAAGGCGGCGTCGTCGCGCTCGCGGCTGGTGAGCGAGCCGAGGTAGCCGAGCAGGAAGCCGACCGGCACCGTGATCAGCGCGGGCTCGACGTCCACGAACTTGAAGTTGCGGTCCGGGAAGATGGCGTCCGGCTCGCCCGAGACGCCGTTGGAGAACAGCACCAGGAACGCGGTGAGCGCGAGGCCGCCGTAGACCGTCCACTGCAGGCCGCGGGTGTTGAATCGGCGCCAGAACAGCGCGTAGACGACGATCGGCAGGACCACCGCGCCGGCCACGTCGATCGAGGTCGGGATGAAGATGTGGGTCCGTACCGGCAGCATCGCGACCGCCAGCAGGACGGAGCCGACGCCGATGATCAGGGTGTTGCGCTTGATGTCCTTCAGCTCGGCGGCCGGGTCCAGCCGGCGGCCCCGCAGCACGTTCAGGTCCTTCGTCACCGTCGTCACCGCGCTGTGCAGCAGCGGCGCGAAGACCCCGACGATCGTCAGGACCGCGACGCCGGCGAGGGAGCCGACCATCACCGGCCCGCCCAGCTCGTCGGCGAGCTTGGGGAAGCTGATGTCGCGGTGGGCCTTGATGACGCCGATGTTGTCCCGGCCGAGGATCGCGACCGCGCCCAGCCCGACCACGGACAGGCACAGGTAGAACCCGACGATGATCATCGACGCCCACCCGGTCGACCGGCGCGCGTCCCGCCCGCTGGTCACCGCGAAGTTGCGCATGAACAGGAACGGGATCGCCGCCACCCCGACCGCGATGGCGAACAGCTTCGACAGGTGCACGAGCGTGGTCGCGCCCTCGCCGAACAGCCGGCCCGGGCCGAGCAGGTCGCTGCCGCTGGGCACCGGCGCCGCGTTGGCCTCGGCCCGCTCCAGCAGGCTGAACAGGTTCAGGTCGAAGCGGGCCAGCACCCAGGCGGTCAGCACGCCCACCACGACCACCGACAGCACCAGCTTGAACACCAGGATGCGGGTGACCCCGAGCATCCCGCCGAGGTACACGTACCCGACGGTGACCAGGCCGACCACGAAGACCGGGAGGACCAGGCCGACGAGCGCGTCGACGCCGAACCAGCGGTTGAAGATGAACGCGATGGCGGCCATCATGATCACGGTCAGCATGACGTACGTCAGCAGTGTGAGCACCGCCGAGGCCATCCGCGCCGGCCGTTCCCGGACGCGCACCGCGAGCAGGTCGCCGAGCGTGTAGCCGCCGACGTTGCGCACCGGCCCGGCGAAGAGGAACAGCGCGAGCATGGTGCCCATCGTGAAGGCGGTCATCAGCAGGATGGCGTCGTAGCCGCTGAGCGCGATGTGGCCGGTGATGATGTACATCGTCGAGTACATCAGCGGCGCGGAGGCCACCGCCAGCGCGTTCTGCACCGGCCCGATCCGCCGGTCGGCCAGCAGGAAGCCGTCCGCGGTGGTGGTGCTGGCGCGCGCCGAGCGGACCAGGTAGAGCACCGCGAGCGCGAGGACGACGGTGACCGGGACGGCGATCGCGGGCGTCGCCCACGTGTTGTCGACCGGGGGTGGCGGGTCGGCGAGGACGACGCTCATCGGGACGCTCCTTCCAGGTCGGCGCGGATCTTCTCGCTGAGCGGGTCGAGCCGCGTGCGGGCGTAGCGCAGGTAGAAGGCGGCGAGCGTCACCACGAAGGTGAACGACAGGAAGACGAAGAGCAGGCCCACGTTGACCGGGCCGGCCACCTTCTCTCGGAAGAAGTCCGGAGCGTAGGTGGCGAGCAGGCTGCCGAGGAACCACCACCCGAAGAAGGCGACGCTGGCCCAGAGCGTGACCGTGCTCGATCGTCGCCGTAGTTCCCTGAACTCTGCGCTGTGATGGACGGCGAGGTAACGACCGCCGTCCGGTGCCGGAGCTGCCGTGTCCATTGCTCTCTCCCCCTGGTGAGAACGTCGCAGACGATGCGGAGATGGCGTGCGGCGTCAGTCTCGGCGACCGCTCACGCTGCGGCATGGCTTAATCACGGGATTTCCGGGGCGTGGCCGGCGCATTGGCGTGCCCGGCCCGGCCGAACCGCGTGAACGGGTGATGCCCGCGCCCGGCCGGCGTCCGATGGTGACTGCATGACGTCGGCACTGAGAACCAGCGCGTGGACGTACGACGACTTCACCGGCCGCGAGCTGGACCCCGCCCGCTGGGCGGTCATGTCGATCACCGGCGCGGACGGGCAGACCCACAGGTACCAGGACCGCAACGCCCGCGTCCGCACCGGCGACGGGCGGCTGGAGCTGACCGTCGACCCGTTCACCCGCTTCCACGACACCGATCCCCGGCAGAACAACGCCAAGCAGATGTACCGGTCGGTGCGACGCTTCGCCGTGCCGGCGGAGGGCACGCTGACCGTCGAGGTGGAGATGGGCGTGCGGACGTACCGGCAGATCCCGCACGACCTGCTGGACGCGTTCGGCACGGTGGCCCTGTTCGACCTGGAGACCGGCGTCGTGTTCAACGCCGCCGCGACGAACGACACCGTGTACGCGACTGTCGAGCGCCTCGCGCTGCCCGGCGTGACCCAGCCGCACGAGCACTACGTCCACCGGGTAGTCCTGGATGTGCCGACGGAGCCGGGCCGGGCGCACGGCTACGCCATCACCTACCGGGCGCCGACGTCGGAGGTGGAGTTCCACGTCGACGGCCGGCTCGCCTACTGGGCGCGGGTTCCGGTGCCGGTGACCGGATTCCACGCCGGCATGGCGCTGTTCTCCGCTCGCGACCTGGCCCGGTACTCCCGCGAGCAGCGGGAGCACGGGCAGGGCGCGACCGGGTGGTGGGGGCCGTGGCGGATCGCCGCAGGCGTCAGATGAGCACGTCTCCGCCGTCGATGTTCAGGTTGATCCCGTTGATCGCGCGGTTCGTCAGCAGGAAGTCGATCGCCTCGGTGCAGTCCCGCATGGTGACCGGCCGCCGGGTGAGCGCGCGGGTCGCGGCGGCCTCCCGCGCGGCGGGCTTGTCGCTCCAGAACGGCGTGTCGGAGACGATGCTCGGGTGCAGGGCGTTGACCCGGATCGGCGAGAGTTCCACCGCCAGGGTCCGGACCAGCGCGCTGATCCCGCCGTTGGCGGTGGTGACTGTGGTGGAGCCGGGGTACGGCCGGTGGCTGGCCAGGCCGCCGAGCAGCACGACAGCGCTCTCGTCGGTCATCCGCGGGGCGAGGGCGTGCAGGACCGCCGTGTAGCCGACCAGCTTGACGGTCAGAAGCCGCGCCGCGTCGCCCGGCCGGTACGCGCGGACGGTGTTGTGGTCGCGGTCGAGCGCCGCGACCACGAGCCGGTCGACGTGTGGCACGTCGGCGAGCGCGTCCGCGATCCGCTCCGGCTCGGCCAGATCGAGGGCGAGTCCCCGGGTCCGCCCGCCGATCTCGTCCGCGACGGTCTTGGTCCGGGCCGCCGAACGGCCGGTGATCACCACGTCGTCTCCGCGTTCGGCGCAGGACCGGGCGAAGTGCCGCCCGATCCCCGAGGTGCCGCCGACGACCACGACCCGGGTCCGTTCCGACATCGATGCTCTCCTCATCGTTTGATGCTGCTCCGATCCGGACGCGCCGCGCCGGCGGCGCCCGCCAGGCCGTCCAGCACGTCCGCCGTCCACAAGGGCACCGCGCAGCGGTCCGCGGCGTAGCGCAGCGCCATCAGGTGGTCCGCACGCGACAGGTCGGCCAGCGCGTCCGCCACCAGGAACGCCTCGATGTCGCGGCTGAACGCGTCGCAGGCGGTGATCAGGCACCCCATGTGCGCGTACACGCCGCAGACCACGAGTTGGTCCCGCCGGGCGCCGCGCAGTCGCTCCTCCAGGTCGCTGCGGAAGAACGCGCTGTAGCGCCACTTGGTCAGCACCGTGTCGCCCGGCTGCGGGGCGACGTCGTCGACGATGCCCCGGTCGTCCTCGTCGCTGCTCATGCCGGGGCCCCACAGGTCGTGCAGCAACCCCCGGTCCCGCCGGCTCATGCCGCCGGGCTGCGCGGTGTACAGCACCGGCACGCCGGCTGCCCGCGCCGCGGCGAGCAGCTTCGCGACGTTGGGCAGCAGTTCGGCCATCGGGGACTCCCCGGCCGCGAACGGGCGCAGGAAGTAGCGCTGCAGGTCGTGCACCAGCACGGCGGCCCGGTCCGGGTCCGGACGCCACGGCAGCGTGGTGCCGGGCAGGTCGCCGTCGCCGGGCATGCGGTACGGCGCGATCGGGGTCATGGCCATCGGTTCTCGCCTCCGGTTTCCGTGCGACGGCGTCACACGTGCAGGGCGGCGCCGCCGTCGACGTACAGGTCGTGCATGGTCACGTGGCCCGCCTGGTCGGACACCAGGTAGGCGACCGCCTCGGCCACGTCGCGCGGCTGGGCCAGCTTGCGCAGCGGGATGCCGACGCGGTACGCGCCCGGCGTGCCCTCGATCACCGCGCTCGGGTCGGCGCCCTCGCCGAGCATCGCCCGCAGCATGGGGGTGTCGGTGGAGCCGGGCGAGACCACGTTGCACCGGATGCCGTAGCCGGACAGCTCCAGCCCCAGGCAGCGGGTGAACTGGGCGGACGCGGCCTTGGAGGCGGCGTACGCGGCCATCTCGGTACGCGGCACCCCGGCGGCGTTGGACGCCACGGTGACGATCGCGCCCCGGCGGCGGCCGACCATCCGCCGCGCCACCGCCCGGGACACGTGGAACACGCCGTCGGCGTTCACCGAGAAGGTCCGGCGCCACTGCCGGTCGGACAGCTCGACGACCGGTCCGGTGTGCAGCACGCCGGCGGCGTTCACCAGGATGCCGACCGGGCCCATCTCGTCCTCGACCCGCCGCACAAGCGCGTCCACCGCGTCGCTGTCGCACACGTCGACGCAGTAGGCGCGCGCCGAGTCGCCCTCGGCGGCGAGCTTCGTCACGACTGTGGTCAGCGCCTCGGCGTTGCGGTCCACCGCCGCCACCTGCGCGCCCGCCCGGGCCAGCACACCGGCCACGGCGGCGCCGATGCCCTGCGCCGCGCCGGTGACCAGGGCGACCCTCGACTCGATTCCGGTCAGTTCCATCAGGTGCCTCCGCTGGTCGTGGTGGCTTTCTCGGCGTCGTACCCGAAGAGCCATTCGTGGCGGTCCAGGCCGGACGAGGACTGCGCGGCGACGTCCCGGCGGCGCTGGTCGGCGCCGTCGGCCAGGTGGAACGTCTCGGCGTTGGCCCGGGACTGGCGCTGGATCCGGGTGGTCCGGGGCAGGCGGATCCGTTCGTAGCGGCGCAGCGCGGCGCCCAGGCCCGCCGGCTCCACGCCGGCCAGGCAGACCGCGAGCACCACCGCGTCCTCGACGGCCTGGTTCGCGCCCTGCGCCTGGAACGGCAGCATCGGGTGCGCGGCGTCGCCGATCAGCGTCACCCGTCCCGCGCTGAGCCGGTCGATGCTCTCCCGGTCGTGCAGCGCCCACCTGCCGACCCGGTCGGCCGCGGCGATCAGCCGGGTGACGTCCGGGTGCCAGCCGGCGTACGCGGCCGCGAGCTGCGACACGTCGCCCCGGCCGGACCACGACTCCTGCCGCCAGTCGGTGGCCGGCACCGTCGCGCCGAAGCTCACCTGCCGGCCGGCGGACACCGGATAGCAGACGCAGTGCTGGTCCGGCCCGAGCCACAACTGCACCCGGGGTTCGGTGAGCAGGAACGGCACCCGCTCGGCCGGCACCAGCCCGCGGTAGATGGACTGCCCGGAGAAGCGCGGCCGGTCCGCCACGATCTGCTCGCGCGCGACCGAGTGGATGCCGTCGGCGCCCACCACGAGATCCGCCGCGACGGTGGTGCCGTTGGACAGGTGCAGGTACGCCTCGTCGGCGGTCTGCGTCACGGCGGTGAGGCGGGCGCCCAGGTGCACCCGGTCGGGCGGCACCAGCGACAGCAGGCTGCTGTGCAGATCCGCGCGGTGCACCACGTAGTACGGCGCGCCGAAGCGGCGTCCGCACGCGCTGCCCAGCGGGGTGCGTTGCAGCAGCGTGCCGTCGTCCCAGCGGCGCATCTCGATCGCCTGCGGCGCCACCGCCACCGTACGCAGGCGGTCGCGCAGGCCCAGCCGGTGCAGCAGCCGGGTGGCGTTCGGCGCCACCTGCACGCCCGCGCCCACCTCCGTCAGCTGTTCGGCCTGCTCGTACACGTGGCAGTCGATCCCGGCCCGGCGCAGGGCGGCGGCGAAGGCGAGCCCGGCGATGCCGGCGCCGGCCACGGCGACCCTCATCTGCGGCATGTCGGTTCCCTCAGTAGTAGAGGAGCGCTTTGCTCCAGTCCTCGTCCGGGCCGAACAGGCTGCGTGGCTTCACCACGTCCGGCATGCTGGTCAGCGCGTCCAGCGGGATCAGGCTCCCGGGCGCCAGGCCGGTGACCTCGCTGTCCACGCCGAACGCGGCCCCGATCGCGTGGGTCAGCTCCGCCTCGGCGGCGACCCGGTGCGCGGCGGCCACCTCGATCTGGACCCGCAGCAGCGCCGGTTCCGCCTTGGCCCGCCAGAACATCACCCGGTACGCCTCGGGGAGGGAGAAGACCAGTTCCTCCAGCCGGTGCTGGGTGATCGTGGCACCGCCGACCCGGTAGCCGAACGCCGACCGGCCGAGCACCCGCACGGTGGGCAGCTTCCAGCCGCACTCGCAGTCGTCGTAGGAGACCGACACGTTGTCCTCGAGGTTGTACCGCAGCAGCGGCATCGCCTCCCGGAACAGCGGCGTGACCACGAGCTGGCCGTCCCCGTCCGCGCGGACCGTCCCGGTGGCCGGGTCATACACCTCGAACAGCGCCCGGTCGGCCCACAGGTGCAGGCGGCCCTCGGCGCACTCGCCGGCCAGGCTGCCGGTCTCGGTCGAGCCGTACTCCTCGATGACCGGCACCCCCCACAGGCGGCTGATCCGCCGTCGGCGGGCGTCGGTCATCGGCTCGCCGCCGACGAACAGCGCGCGCAGCGCCGGGAAGTCGATGTCGGGCCGGTGCCCGGCCGCGATCGCCGCGGCGGCCCAGATCAGGCACTCCGTCGGCACCGACCAGGTGAGCGTGACGTCCAGGTCGTGCATCACCCGGACCACCCGGGCGTACGGCATGGCCAGCGACCGGTTGTCGCCGGGCACCACGGTGGCCCCGCGCAGCCGGGCGGCGGCGTGGGCGAGGTGCCCGGTCAGCAGCAGCGCGTACGGCGTGCGGACCAGGAACACGTCGTCGGCGGACATGCCGATCCACTTGCGGGCGAAGCGCTCCGCCAGGTCGGTCCAGTCCTCCTCGGTGTAGTAGGAGGGGGTGGGCTTGCCGGCGGTGCCGCTCGACTCGTGGTAGGTCGCCAGCCGTTCGCGGGGCACGGCGAGCATGCCGAAGGGGTAGTTGTCCCGCAGGTCCTGCTTGGTGGTCAGCGGCAGGTCGGCCAGGTCGGCCGGGGTCACCGGCGGCGCCCCGGACGTCAGCCGCGCCCGGTAGAACGGCGATCGGGCCGCCCAGGTGAACGTCTCCGCCAGTTGCTTCTCCTGAAGGCGCCGCAGGTCCTCGGGGCCGTGCCACTGGCCGAGCCGGGGCAGGGTCGAACTCGGCTCGCTCACCGCTTCTCCTCTCCTAGCAGTCGATGCGCGTTGTCCCAGGCGACCCGCCGCCACTGGTCCGGCGGCAGTCGCAACGCCTGGAACTTGGCCAGCTCCACGGCCGGGTGCTGCAGCGGGTACTCGGAGCCGAACACCACCCGGCCGTCGCCGAGGCGGCGCAGCGCCGCCTCGGCCACGCAGGTGTAGCCGCCGGAGGTCTCCAGCGAGATGTTCGGCTCGTCCTGGATCAGGCTCAGGGCGTAGAGGTCGATGTTGCCGATGCCGCTGTGCCCGAGCACGAAGCTCACCCGCGGGAACCGGCGGCTCAGGCCGACCAGGTCGGCCACGCCCGCGCCGGGACGGTCCAGGCAGACCACGTACACCGGATGGTCGAACTCCGCCGCCACGGCCACCAGGTCGGCGACCCGCGGGTCGGTGAGGGCGACGCCGTGCACGGCGGGTGAGATCTCCAGGCCGCGGAACTCGGCGGCCCGGGACCGGTACGCCTCGGCCGGCCGGTGCGGGTTGGCGAAGAAGAACGGCACCAGCCGCCCGTCGGTGCCCGCGCAGGCCGCCGCCACCGCGTCGTTGTCGGCGTCGGTCTCGACGTGGCCGCCAATGACGAGCTGGCGGGACAGCCGGTCCAGGTCGATGGTGCCGCCCGCGCACACCACCGCCCGCGCCAGCCCGCACTCGCCCAGCGCGTCGAGCAGCCGCTCCCGCGCGCCGGGCCGGGGCGCCAGGCGTACGTGGAAGTCCAGCACCGGCTGCGCGGTCATCGCCCCGCTCCCCTTCCCGCCGCCGCTCACTTCTCGATGCAGAACTCGTCGATCGGGTAGCCGACGTGCCGCTTCTCCACCGGCAGGTAGCCGAGCACCTTCGTGCCGGCGGTCAGCTCGGTGACGTTGAGGACCGTGCCCCCGGGCCCGAGCACGCGCACGTGCCAGTCGTCCTGGACGATGAGGTTGACAGGTGTCCCGGAGGGGGAGACCGCGTCGATCGCCAGCAGCGGGCGCGTCTCGATCTTGACCCGTCCCACGGTGACGACCCGGGACTTCCCCTGCGAGTCGACGGCCAGCACCCGGCCGCCGGAGACCAGCTCGCTGAGGTAGTTGGTCCGCCCGCCGGCGGACAGCGTGTACGAGTGCAGCGCGCCGGCGTTGACCCGGAACGGCCGGGTCGGCATGTACGGCAGCGGATGCGTCTCGCTGCAGCACAGGATCATGCCGGTGGAGTGCGAGCCGACCAGGATGCCCTCGTCCAGGCGGAAGTTCGTGCAGGTGTCGACGCAGGCGCGCTCGCCCATGCCCACCCGCCGGATGCCGGTGACCTCCAGCTCCACGAGCGACAGGTCCGCCGCCGTGCTCACCGCCGCGGTCCGCAGCTCGGTGGCCTCCCCCACGGCGCGCGGCGCCAGCATCACGCCGTCCGAGCCGTGCTCCAGCACGCCGAAGACGATCTCCGCCTCCTCGACGTCGGCGACCTGCGTGATGATGCTGCCCGCCGCGCCCGCCGCGGCGGCCAGCACGATCTCCAGCGGAATCTTGGTGGGGTCGCGGAAGTACAGCAGGCTCCACCGGTCGTGGCGCGCGGACCGGCAGGCGTCCTCCAGGCTGTCCGCGTCGACGATCTCGACGAACCGGCCGAACTCCACGTCCGGGAACCGGGCCGCCAGCTCGGCGGGCTCGCCGTGCCGGGCTGGTTCGACGATCACCAGGTCGGCCGGTTCCAGCTTCTCCGGCAGCGGCCCGCCCTGTGGGAACAGCACCTTCCTCACCGTCGGGGGGAGCGTCTCCAGGTCGGCCGGATCGGCCGCCACGACGGCGTCCACCCGCTGGTGGACCGCCTCCTCGACGATTGCCTCCTTGGCGCCGTTGACGTTACGGATGTCCAGCCAGCACAGCTTCACGGGTTTCTCCTCGGTGGACGGTCAGGGAGTCTCAGGACGTAAGGGCGAGCCGGTCGTCGACGTCGTACCGGTCCGGGACGTGCCGTGGTTCGTGCACCAGCCGCGCCACGGCGGCGGCCATCAGGCCGGGCTGCTCGGCCTGGAACACGTTGCGGCCCATGGCCATGCCGGCCACACCGGCGCGCAGCGCGTCCGAGACGTGGGCAAGCACCGTCTCGGTGTCGGCCGAGCGCGGGCCGCCGGCCACGATCAGCGGAATCGGGCAGCCACGCACCACCTCGGCCATCTGCTCGGGCGTACCCGCGTAGTCGGTCTTGACGATGTCGGCACCGAGGTCGGCGGCGAGCGTCGCTGCGTGCGCCACCAGTTCCGGTGCCCGGGAGTCGGTGATCTGCGGCCCGCGGGCGTACACCATGGCCAGCAGCGGCACGTTCCAGCGTTCGCACTCCCCCGCCACCGCCGCCAGGTCGGCGATCTGCCGCGCCTCCTGCGGCGAGCCCAGGTTGACGTGCACGCTGACCGCGTCGGCGCCCAGCCGCAGCGCCTCCTCCACGTGCGCGACCAGGTACTTCGCGTCCGGGTCCGGCGCGTGCCGGGTGCTCACGCTCAGGTGCACGATCAGCGACATGTCGCCGAACCAGCCGTGGTCGACGTGCCGCAGGCTGCCCTTGTGCAGCACCACGGCGTCCACGCCGGTGCCGGCCAGCTCACCGAGCAGCGAGTTCAGGTCGCGGCGAAGTGGCCCGTCGGTGACGGAGTGGTCGAGCGGGACGACGAGCAGGCGTCCGTCGCCGCGCCGGAACAGTCGGCGCAGACGCAGGCCACGAGCGAACGAAGCGTTGAGTACGGCCACGGTTTCCTACCTCTCTCAGGCGGTGGCGGAACGACGGGAGGTCAGGGACGTGGCGTCCGCCGGCTCGGACCGGTCGAGGCGGAACGCGCGGTGCAGGGCTTCGACGGCGTCCACGGTGCGGTCCCGCGACACGATCACCGACAGCCGCATCTGGGAGGTGGAGATCCAGCTCGTCGAGATCCCGGCCTCGGCCAGCGCCGCCATCAGCCGGGCCGTGTGCTCGGGGCGGCTGAGCAGGCCCATGCCGACCACCGACACCTTGCCGACGTTCTCGTCGAAGTGGACGCCGCCACCGAAGGACGCGGTGAGGTCGTGCAGCGCGGTCCGCACCGCGTCGGCCTGGCTGCGGCGGATGGTGAACCCCATCCGGAACTCGCTCTCGTACGGCCCGGACCGGGCCACCAGGTCCGCCACCGCGCCGTGGGCGGCCAGCACCTCGAACACGTCGGGCGCCATGTCCCGCCGGCCGTCGCGGCAGTGCACCAGCACGCGCACCACGTCGGTGTCGTGGGTCACCGCCACCACAGCCCGCCGGGTCTCCAGCGGCCGGTCGTCCGGACGATCCACGACCGTCGTTCCGGGCGCCTGCGACGCCGCGTTGCGCACGCGCACTTCGACCCCTTCCATGGCGGCCAGCTCGATGCATCGGGTGTGCAGGACCCGCGCGCCGGCGAACGCCATCTCCGCCATGACGCCGGGCTCGACCCACGGCAGGCAACGCGCCGCCGGAAGAATGCGGGGGTCGGCGCTGAACACGCCGTCCACGTCGGTGTAGATCTCGCACGCCGACGCGCGCAGCCGGGCCGCGAGCGCCACCGCTGTCGTGTCGGAGCCGCCGCGTCCGAGCGTGGCGACGTCCCCGGCCCGGTCGATCCCCTGGAACCCGGTGACCACGGCGACCTCGCCGCGGCCCAGCGCCGCCTCGACCCGCGCCGCCCCGATCCGCGAGATCAGCGCGTCGCCGTGCCGGTCGGTGGTGTGGATCTCCGCCTGGTGCCCGGTCAGTGAGACGGCCGGCACGCCGAGCCCGGTCAACGCCAGCGCCATCAGCGCCGCCGACTCGGACTCGCCGACTGCGAGCAACTGGTCGAGTTCCCGGGACGGGCCGGCGGCGCCGACGTCGGCCGCGAGCCGCAGCAGGTCGTCGGTGCGGCTGCCGCGGGCCGACACGACAACTGTCACGGCGGACCCGTCCCGCCGAGCCGCGGCGATCCGCAGCGCGGCGTGCCGTACGCGGTCGAGGGTCTGCAGCGAGGTGCCCCCGTATTTCTGGACCAGCACGTCCACAGTCGTCTTCACCGCCCTCGTCGTATCGGCATTGCGGTCGACAGTAATCGCGGTCGATCTGCGAGGGCACTACTCGCCCGAGTAGTAGCCCGCCGATTCAGTCGTTCACGCCATAACGTCGGCGCGTTACCGGAAACACGTGATGCCGTCGGCGACAACACGTCATGCGCGACGCCTTTTGCCGGACGCACTATCGACAGGCGATCTCTAGGGCAAAGGGAGCGACATGGACGGGACGGAATCGAACGTGGCCGGATTCCCGGATCTGCTGTCCGGTCTCGGCGGCGACGGGCGTGCCTTCGCCCTGCTGCACCGGCCCGGCGCCGCCGGGAGCGCGTACGTGGAGGTTCTGACCGGCGAGGTGTGCCACGTGGACACGCTCGCCGAGCTGCCCCTGCCCGCCGGGCCGGCGACCGGCGGGCGGCACGACCTGCTCGTCGCGGTGCCGTACCGGCAGGTCACCGAACGGGGGTACGACTGCCACGACGACGGCGCTCCACTGCTCGCGATGCGCGTCCACGAGCAGTTCGGGCTCGACCGCGAGCAGGCGCTGGCGGGCCTGCCCGAGCGCGCCGTACCGGTGACCGACGCCGACTTCGACCTCAGCGACGAGGACTACGCGGCGATCGTCAAGCGGGTGGTGGGCGACGAGATCGGGCAGGGCGCCGGATCCAACTTCGTCATCCGGCGCACCTTCACCGCGCGGCTGGCCGACTGCTCGACCGCCACCGAACTGGCGATCTTCCGCCGGTTGCTGACCGGCGAGCTGGGTTCCTACTGGACGTTTCTGTTCCACTCCGGCGCCGGCACGTTCATCGGCGCGTCACCGGAACGGCACGTCAGCATGATCGACGGAACCGTCTCGATGAATCCCATCAGCGGGACGTACCGGCATCCTCCGAATGGCCCGGCGGTTTCCGGTCTGCTGGAATTCCTGAACGACCCGAAAGAGGCGAACGAACTCTACATGGTGGTCGACGAGGAACTGAAAATGATGGCGCGGATGTGCGCCTCCGGCGGCCAGGTGCACGGCCCGTTCCTCAAGGAAATGGCGCGGGTGACGCACTCCGAGTACATCCTGACCGGCCGCAGCGACCTGGACGTACGCGACGTGCTGCGGGAGACGCTGCTCGCGCCGACCGTCACCGGCAGCCCGATCGAGAACGCGTTCCGGGTCATCACCCGCCACGAGACGACCGGCCGCGGCTACTACGGCGGCGTGCTCGCGTTGATCGGCAGTGACCCGGCCGGCAGCCGTACGCTCGACTCGGCCATCATGATCCGCACCGCCGAGATCGACCACGACGGCACGCTCCGCCTGGGCGTCGGCGCCACCCTGGTACGCGACTCCAAGCCGGAGTCGGAGGTGGCCGAGACGCGGGCCAAGGCGGGCGGCATGCGCGCGGCGCTCGGCCTCGGCGTCGACCCGGCCAGCCCGGACGGCGGGCCGGCGACGCCCGTGCGGGCACGCTCGTCCCTGGCCACCGACCCCCGGGTACGGCGGGCGTTGCGCGAGCGCAACGCCACGCTGTCGAGGTTCTGGCTCGACGGCGCGGAGCGGAGAACCCCGAACCGGGCGCTGGCCGGGCGCCGCGTGCTCGTCGTCGACAACGAGGACACCTTCATGGCCATGCTCGACCACCAGCTGCGGGCCCTCGGGCTGCGGTCGAGCATCGTCCGGTTCGACAGCCCGCTGCGGCCGGACGGATACGACCTCGTCGTCGTCGGCCCCGGCCCCGGCGACCCGGGCGACCTGAGCGACAGGCGGATGCGGACTCTGCGCGGGCTCACCCGCGACCTGCTCGCCGGGACAGTGCCGTTCCTGTCCATCTGCCTGGGCCACCAGGTGCTCGCCGCCGAGCTGGGGTTCCCCCTCGCCCGGCGCGCGGTGCCCAACCAGGGCGTGCAGAAGCGGATCGACCTGTTCGGCCGGCCGGAGCTGGTGGGGTTCTACAACACCTACACGGCCCGCTCCGCGCACGACGTGGTGGCCGGCGGCCGGCGGGGCCCGATCGAGATCAGCCGCAGCCCAGACAGCGGTGACGTGCACGCGCTGCGCGGCGCGGGATTCCGCTCCGTCCAGTTCCACCTGGAGTCCGTCCTCACCCAGCACGGCCCGCGGATCCTGGGCGATCTGCTGGTCTCCCTGCTCGCCGACGGCACGGCCGCCGCCGCAGCCGGGGCGGCGGGCCGGCGCGGGACCCGGCCGTGACGCCCCGGCGTTCAACTGTCCACGATTGACTGCCGTCGTGGCGTCCCCGCATTCTCCCGGAGAACACATCGAGGCACCGGACCGGAGGCGACGCCATGGATGAGGCCACTCAGCGACCCCCCGTCGCGGCGCGGTCGAACCGGTCGCTGGCCACCGCCCCGGTGTGGCTGGTCGGCGTCCTGGCCACCCTCGCCGGGGCGGTGGCCGCGGAGACGTTCACGCTCGCCGCCCGGGGTCTCGGCGTACCGATGGAGGCGGCAGGTGTCTGGGAGGAGCAGGCGCAGGCGATCCCGGTGGGCGCCATCGCCCGCAGCGTCGTGCTCTGGTCGATCGGCGGGATCGTCCTGGCGGTGGTCGCGGCCCGGCGGGCCCGGCGGCCCGTACGCGTCTTCGTGGCCGGCACTGTCGCGTTCACAGTGCTGTCCCTCGCCGCGCCCGCCTTCGCCCAGGACACCGCCGTGTCCACGCAGCTCGTCCTCGCCGGCACCCACGTGATCGCCGGCGCGGTGATCATCCCCATCCTGGCCGCCCGGCTCTCCGCACCCACCACGAACCGGTACTGATCCCGCCACCGTCCCTCCCGGCCTCCGCGATCTTGCACTTTCGGCCCCCGCAAAAGGGATATCCCCGGCACTGGAAGGGCGGTAAGTGCAAGATCGGCGCGGACGGTCCGGGGTAGACGGGAGGCGGTCGGGTCCGGTGGCTCAGCGGCGGGCCGTGGGCTCGAAGATCTCGACCAGGTTGCCGGCCGGGTCGGCGATCAGGAACTGACGACCGCCCGGCCCGGACACGATGTCGCTGCGCAACGTCACCCCGGCCCGCTGCAGCCGCTCCCGTTCGGCGTCGACGTCGTCGACGATCAGGTGGATACGGTTGCGCCCGCACCCGGCCGCGTCCGCCGGCGTGACGCGGGCGCCCGAACTGGCCGGACCGGACAGCAGCAGCCGCAGCGGCCCGCGCACCACGTCCGCGAAGGCCGGCGGGAACGCGGTCGACACCGTGAAACCCAGGTGGGCGGTGTAGAACTCGATCGCCGCCGGCACGTCGTCGACGACGTAGCGGACGCCGGCCAGGGCGTGCACGTCTGCGGTCATGGCAGTCCCCTTCAGTGTGCGTGGCTCGTGCTGTCGAAGGGCGTGGTGACACCGTCGTAGACGAGCCGCAGCATCATGCCCTGCTCCTGGTGCGGCAGGTTGTGGCAGTGGTTCATCCAGACACCCGGATTGTCCGCCCGGAACGCCACCTCCCACACCTCTCCCGGCCGTACGTCGAACGTGTCCATCCACAGCGGGCTGCCGGAGTAGCGCCGGCCGTCGCGGGACAGGATCAGCACCGGATGACCGTGCAGGTGCCACGGGTGGGTCTCCAGGCTCCGGTTGACCACCGTGAAGCGCACGACGTCACCCTCCCGGACGAGCTGGTCCGGGACGGAGGGGTGCGCGCGGCCGTCGACGGCCTGGGCGTAGGCGGGCTTGCCGTCAACCATGGCCAGGGCGCGGTCGAGGACGATGGTGAAGTGCCGGTCGGCGTCGTCGCGGTCGAACGGCACGGGTGCCGGCTCGCCGTATTCCAGCAGGTCCAGCTCGGGCCAGTCGCCGGTGTCCGGCAGGGTGCGGTCGCCGCCGCCGGCGCCGGCCGGGCGCAGCAGGACGCCCTGGTCGGGGTCGTGGTCGAGCAGCAGCGTGACAGTGGCGTCCGGCATGGTCAGGACCACGTCGTACCGGCCACCGGCGGGCAGGCGGAGGCCGACCTCGCGTACCTCGCCCGGCTGATTGAGGTCGCGGCCGTCGACGGCCACCAGCCGGAACGCCGAGCCGGCGACGGCGAACCAGTGCGGGTTCGAGTCGGTGTTGATCAGACGCAGCCGCACCGGCTGTCCCGGGCGGACGTCGTGGACGGCGCGTCCCTCCTGGTCGCCGAGAATCACGACGTCGTCGAACGTGTGCACCGGCAGCGTCAGGTCCAGCCCGCGCTCCGCGTCCGGCCGGTCCTCGCGCGGCGTCACGACGAGCGTCCCGTACAGCCCCTTGCGCACGGCGGGGTGCGACGCCTGGTGGGTGTGGTACCAGTACGTCCCCACCTGGTCCGCCCGGAACCGGTAGATGAACTCGCCGCCGGGCCGCACCGCGTGCTGCGTGGCGCCCGGCGCACCGTCCTCGCCGCACGGCACGTCGTACCCGTGCCAGTGCAGGGTGACGCCGTTCTCGATGTCGGCGTTGCGGAGCGTCACCTCGATCAGGTCGCCCTCGGTCGCGGTGATGGCCGGCCCGGGCAGCCGGCCCTCGTAGCTCCAGGCGTCGATCGGACGCCCTTCCGGCAGCGTGACGGTGCCCGTCCGGGCGGTGAGCACGTGGCGTCGCGCGGTGCCGCCCGCCGCCGGAGCGCCGGGGCCGCGCAGGTCCGCCACGGAAACCTTCGGGCCGGCGCCACCGGCGTGTCCGGGGCCGCCTCCGGTGACCATCGCCTCGGGCTCCCGGAAGAGCAGGCCGACGCCGGTGGCGCCGGCGCCCGCCGCGACGACGCCGCCGGCCACGCCGAGGAACCGGCGACGGGACAGCGCCGACGCCCCGGCCGCCACCGGCGCTTGTTCGGGAGAGCCCGCGTCAGCCGCCGCCGAGCGTTCGGCGGAGCCGGCGTCCGCCACCGCCGAGCGTTCCGGGGCGCCCGCGTCCGCGCCCTGCCCGGTGGGTCGTCCGACCACCCGGGCGGTGAGCAGCGCGCCGGCGCAGACGACGGCGACGGCGATCAGCGAGGTGCTCAACGTCAACGGGTAGCCGGCGGTGAACGTCACCACCAGGCCGGCCAGCGCGGCGTAACCGGCGGTCAGCAGCGCGACGAGCCCGCCGGCCGGCAGGCCCGTGGCCGGCGACTGCCGGGCCGCGAGCAGCCGCGGGCCGGCGAGGAGCACCGCGACGATCCCGGCGGCGAAGAGCAGCGGCAGCCCCAGCAGAACCTTCTCCTGGACGAACCACCAGCCGCGCCCGGCCAGCAGCGCCACGGTGCCCAGCCGGGTGATCGTCACGAGCACCGCGGCGGCGAGCAGGCCCAGCGCGAGGCGGTTGCGGCCGAGCGCGGCGGTCACGCCTGCCGCGAACCACGTCGCGACACCGAGCAGTGCCACGACGTGGTCCACGAGGATCCATTGGAGCGTGCTCATGAGGCCGTTCGCGCCGAGTCGGCCGCCGGGCCGGTCACAGTGGTGTCCACGCCGGGCGTGGTCGTCGTGTCCGGCCCCGGCCGGACGCTGCGCAGGATGACGCGGGCGACGGCCACCATCACCAGCCCGTTGACCGCGTGCAGGCCGAACACGTACCGGCCGACGGCCGAGTCGCCGGCCGAGTCGCCGAACGCCTTGGCGATGACCGCGATCAGGGCCTGCAGGATCCCCAGCCCGGCGACCAGGCCGGACAGGCCGATGATCCGGCCGGGCATCCGCATCACCGCGGCGGCCACCGTCAGCACCACGGCGACGAGGATGCTCCCCAGACCGAGGATCCGGTGGGGGCGGAACGCCTCCTCGTTGGCCTCGTTGCTGAACGCGCCGCTGGCGGCCAGGAAGAACTGCACCACGAGCACGAGCAGCAGGAACGCTGCCAGTCCGGCGAACACTTTGCGCATGGGACTCCCCTTCGGGTCGGTTGGGTCACCGGGGTGTTCGGTCGGCGGCGCCGGTCAGGCGGCGCGCCGGGAGCGGGTGAATGCCAGACCGCCGACGGCGATCCCGATCAGCGCCAGCACGATGGACACGATGGCGCCGCCACGGCCGTTGCCGCTGCCGACACCGCCGTCGGAGCCGGCCAGGGCGACCACACCGGCGATCAGGCCGGCCGCCGCGAGCACCAGCGCGGCGATCGCGTTGCCACGACCGCCGCCGCGCCCCGCGGAGCGCAACGCCCACACGCCCAGGACGAGGCCGAGCAACGCGAGCGCGAGCGCCAGCACGGACCCGGCCCGGCCGGAACCACCGTCACCGTCGGCGGCCGTCACCTGCGCGGCCGCCGGCGCGACGAGTGCGAGCCCACCGAGGACGCCGGTTGCGGCGGCGGTGAGCAGACGACGGATGAACATGGGAGCCCCTTCGGCTGCGGGAACAGGCATCTGCGCCAGCGTAGGTAACGACGCCGCTACGGGTCGTCATGCCGATGGAGACAATCGATCTACTGCGGTGACGGTATTCCCGCGGTGCGGCGTCTGCGCGCGGAGCAGCCGTATACCGCAGTCGCAGCACTGCGAGCGACAGACCGGGCCGTGCCGCCCGGTCAGCGATTGCCGGGTGACACCAGGCCGGACTCGTAGGCGAACACCACCAGCTGTGCGCGGTCGCGGGCCTGGAGCTTGGTCATGGCGCGGTTGACGTGGGTCTTCGCGGTCAGCGGGCTGATCACCATGCGATCGGCGATCTCGTCGTTGGACAGGCCCCGGGCGGCCAGCGCGACCGCCTCGCGTTCCCGGTTGGTCAGCTCCTCCATGCCGGGCGTGACGTCCGCGCAGAGCGGCTCCGACACGTACCTGTTGATCAGCATCCGGGTGATCGACGGCGCGAGCAGCGCGTCCCCGCGCGCGGCTACCCGCACGGCGTGCAGCAGGTCGTCCGGCTCGATGTCCTTGACCAGGAAGCCGGTGGCGCCGGCGCGCAGCGCGTGGAAGACGTACTCGTCGAGGCCGTAGTTGGTCAGGATGACCACGCGCACCCCGGCCAGCGCCGGGTCCGCGACGATCTGCCGGGTCGTCTCGACGCCGTCCATGACCGGCATCTGGATGTCGATCAGGGCGAGGTCGGGCAGGTGGTGCCGGGCCAGGGCCAGGCCCTCCCGGCCGTTCCCGCCCTCGGCCACCACCTCGATGTCGTCCTCGGCGTCCAGCAGCGCGCGGAACCCGCTGCGCAGCAGCGGCTGGTCGTCGAGCAGCATGATCCTGATCATGGGATGCGCACCACCGGGAGTTCTGCCTGGACGGTGAACCCGCCGCCGCTGCGGGGTTCCGCCCGGAGCCGGCCGCCCAGCGCGAGGACCCGCTCGTGCATCCCGAGCAGCCCGACGCCGGGCACCGGGGCGGCGCCCGGCCGGGCCGTGCCGTCGTCGTCGATCCGGATGCTCAGCGCGTCCGGGCGGTAGTCGATGCGGACCGCGGCGGCCGCGGCGGAGGCGTGCCGGGCCGTATTGGTGAGCGACTCCTGGACGATCCGGTACGCGGTGCGGCCCACCGCCTCCGGCACGTCCCGCTGGTCACCCTCGATCGTCAGCGTGGTGGCCAGGCCGATCTTCTCGGCCCCGGCCAGCAGTTCCGGGAGGTGGTCGAGACCGTGCGACGGGGACTTGGTCAGGTCGCGCAGCGTCTCCAGGGTCGCGCGCAGCTCCCGGGTCGCCGCCCGGCCGGCCTCCTGGATCGCCAGCAGCGACTCCGGCACCTGCTCGCCGCGCTTACGGGCCAGGTGGACCGCGACCTCCGCCTGCACCTTGATGATCGAGATCTGGTGGGTGAGCGAGTCGTGCAGCTCCCGTGCGATGTGCAGCCGCTCCTGGGTCGCGCGCAGCCGGGCGGTCTCCTCGCGGGTGCGCTCCGCCTCGTCCGCCCGCCGCTCGGCCTGCCGCAACGCCTCACCGGCCGCCGCCGCGGCGACCAGCCAGGCCAGTTCGAGCACGCCCCGCGACTGCGCGAGCGCCTCCTTGAGGGCGCCGTCCGCCGGCGAGACCATGATCGCCAGCGGCAGCACGACGAGCAGGGCCGCGCTCACCCCGAGCGTGACGAGCCGGTGCCCGGCCCGGACCGCCGCGTACACCGCGAACAGGTACGCGATGGCCGGCACCCCGAAGCCGACCGCGTTGTAGCCCACCACGCACAGCCCGGTGGCGACCAGCACGGCGACCGGAGCCCGGCGACTGGCGGCCAGCGCCAGGCCGCTCGCCACCACCAGCGCGTAGCCGAGCAGCCCGAGGCCGTCGGGGGCGGGATGGTCACCGGCCAGCGCGCTGATCAGCAGCACCGCCGCCACACCGACCGCGATGACCCAGTTCTTCACCCGGGCCCACACACTGGACAGTCCAGTCCTCATAATCGCACTTTAGCGGAGGGTGCCAGGGTTGAGCCCCGAGCGAACAGGCATTGATCCCGGTGCCGCCGGCCGGGCGGCACCGGCGGGTGTTCAAATGAAGTTCACCGCGCCCGGCTTCCATTTGTAGTGCGACTCGAGTTTGTAGTACTCGCCCTTCGGGGTCAGCGCCACGCCGTAGACGAACTTGCGGTCCCCGCCGCCGTACGGAACGCTTTTCACGAACTTCTCGATCTCCGGTTCCACGGGTACGGGAAGCGTGGTCAGATCCGTTGTCGCCGCGGCGTAGCAGATCCGTTCGATCTCCGGGGAGTCCCAGCCCAGCGTCACGTAGAGCCCGAACGCCCCGGCGCCGAGCCGCAGCATCTGCTCGCTCGGCTCGGCCATCCCGGTCCGCCGCAGCGTCGACCGGATCGTCTCCGGCTCGAAGCACTCGCGCGGCACGTCGTTGAAGTAGACGTTCACGGTCCGGGCCGGGTAGTCGAAGCCCAGCACGCCGACCCGGTCGTCGAGACCGTGCCGGGTGAAGAACCCGGCGTTCGCGGCGAGACTGCGGGGCATCGCCGGGATGCCGGCGAGCACCGAGGCCACCTGCAACTCGTCCGGGGCGAAGGCCGCGTAGATCTTCTTGAAGCCGCCGACCACCCCGAAGTCGATGCCGTGGCTCTCCACCGGGCAGCGCCGGTGCACCTCGGCGAGCAGGCCGCCGATGGGGTGGTCGGTCCGCGGGGTGAGGCCCCGGGCGATCGCCGAGGCGTACGGGTCCCGGTCGTCCGGATGCGTCCGGAACCGGCAGTCCAGCTCACCCGCGTGACGCAGCGCGGTCGCCACCCGGAAGGCGACCACCGCCTCGGGATGCGCGAACGCGTCGCCGTACGCGGACAGGACGGGCCAGACCCGGTCGCGCGAACAGGGCACGTCCAGCTGCCGGGCCGATTCCTCAATGGTCGAGTAGAGCTCGGCCACCTCGGGAGTTCCGGACATCGATCCTCCAAGCATGTGTCGTTCGGTCGGGGCGGCCGGCATGGCCGGTCGCTATCGCGGCTCGTAGACGCGCTTGTGGCCGGAGAGCCCGGCCAGCCGGTACGGCCCGGTGGTCACCGCCGGCACGGGATAGTCACCGCCGTCGACCGGGAAGGCGTGCTCGTGCAGCTCCCGGTACGTGTCGTAGTCGACCTCCTGCCGCCGGTCGATCGCCGCCCGGTGCTGGTCGGGTCGCGTGTGCTCGCGGTACCCGGGCACGACGGTGCCGGCGAAGAACTCGGCGACACTGCCGGACCCGTAGCTGAGGAAGCCGACGGTCCGGCCGCTCAGGTCGTCGGCGGTGTCGAGCAGCGCCGCGAGCCCGAGGTACATCGACGCGGTGTAGCTGTTGCCGATCTCGGCGTTGTACCCGGTGGTGTGCCCGATGGCGCCGGCGACCAGCGCGTCGTCGACGTCGCGCCCGCAGTAGTTGAGCAGGTGCCGGTGCGCCTTGTCGGCCATCCTGGGGAACGGCTGGTGGTAGCAGAACGCGCCGAACTCGTCCAGCGCGCGGCCGCCGCGCTCGGTGTAGTCCTTCCACGAGCCCTCCACCGCCTGCAGGTAGGCGGAGATGGACTCGTGCCCGTCGACCAGGGCGGTGGTGCGGTAGTTCGGCCGCCAGAAGTCCATGACGTCGGCGGTGAACATGCCCGACGGGTCCTCGACGCGTACCAGCGCCGGGTCCGCGCCGACGAGCATGGCGACCGCCGCGGCGCCCTGGGTCGCCTCGCCGGGCTCGCCCAGCGCGTACTTCGACACGTCGCTGGCGATCACCAGGACCTGCTGCGACGGGTCGCGGTGCACCAGGCCGACGGCGAACTGCAGTCCCGCTGTACCGCCGTAGCAGGCCTGCTTCAGCTCGACCACCCGGGTGGCCGAGGGGAAGCCGAGCAGGGAGTGGACGTGTATCCCGGCCGCCTTCGCCTGGTCGACCGACGACTCGGTGGCGAACACGATGGTCCGGATCCGGTCGGTGCCGTGGCGGGCGACGACCGGCGCGGCGGCGGCAGCGGCCATGGTCACGATGTCCTCGTCCGGGGCGGGCACGCTCATCGCCCGCAGGCCGATGCCCCGGTGGTACTTGGCCACGTCGGTGCCGTTGGTGGCGGCCAGCGTGGCATGCGTCAGCACGTGGTGCGTCGTCGCGGCGGACAGGTCGTGGATGCCGACGGCGGGTCTCGCGGCCATCGTCAGGCTCCGATCTTCGTGGTCTCGGTCGGGCGTTCGAGCCGGACGTGCGCCCGCATCAGCTCGCCCGGGTTGGTCTGCGCGGCGAGCAGGGACAGTTCGCCGCAGAGCACCGTCGCGGCCGCGATGACCGCGAGCCGCCGGGCGTTCTCGCCCGGATCACGCGCGGCGCGGCAGCCGAGCCGCTCCAGGTTCTCCGCCACGAAGCCGAGACCCTTGCCGTTGCCGACGGTGCCCACGATCAGGTTGGGCAGCGTGCAGGAGAAGTAGAGGTCGCCGTCGCGGTCCTCGGCGACCGTCACGCCCTGGGAGCCCTCGACGATGTTCGCGGCGTCCTGCCCGGTCGCCAGGTAGAACCCGAGCAGCATGTTCGCGTAGTGCGCGTTGGCCGAGCGGACACCGCCGGCGAGCAATGTGCCGATCATGTTCTTGTGCACGTTCAACTGGGCGATGGCGGCCGCCGTCGTGTGCAGTCTGTCGTGGACGATCTCCCGTGGTACCACCAGTTCGGTGACCACGTTCTTGCCCCGGCCGAGAATGCCGTTTATCGCGGTGGCCTTCTTGTCGGTGCAGTAGTTGCCCGAGATCGAGCCGTACGAGATTCCCGGAATGGTGTCCAGGATGTGCTTCAGCAACGCGTCGGCGGCCAGCGTCGCCATGTTGTGCCCGGACGCGTCACCGGTGGTGAAACTGAACCGCAGGAACAGCAGATTCGCGGTGATCTCGTGGTGAAACCCGATCAGCTCGACGAACCTGCCGCAGGTGCGCACGATGTCGCGCAGCTCGTCGAACCGCGCGTCGACCTCCAGCGAGGCCAGGTAGGCGGTCTGCGCGTCCTTGGCGCGCACGAACACCGAGCGGGTCATGCGCTCGTCGACGAGCGTGGCGACGATGCCCGCCTCGACCAGCCGGGAGATCTTCGCGCCCCGGCCCACGGACGGCCACAGCGGCGACTCGTACGTGGCGAGCGGGACCTCCGTCTCGACCTGTGCCACGTTGCCCGAGATCCGCACGGGACCCACCCATTTCATGGGCACACCGGCGATGGCGTCGTTCATCGAATGCCTCCGATCATCTCGTGGGTGGCGCCGGAGCGGGTGGCGAGGCGGTGGGTGTCGATGCCCCGGGCCGCGCAGAACGCGCTCAGCCGTCCGTGGATCAGCAGGTCGCACCGGGTCAGGTCGGCCGGCGTGCGCGCGCCCAGGGCGGTCATCAGGGCTTCGATCTGGTCGAGCCAGGTGGAGATCAGCGACAGCAGCGCCGGCACGCCGCCGTCCAGGAGCGTCCGCAGGAACAGCCCGGACACCCCGGCGGCGCCGGCGCCGAGCGCCAGCCCACGGACCACGTCGAGCGGGTTACGGACCCCGCCGGAGGCCAGCACGGGCAGGTCGACGCCCTGGGCGTCGAGCAGGCAGGCGGGTGTCGACTGCCCCCACCCGTCGAGGAAGGAGTAGTCGGCGGCGTCGCGCCGGTCGTTCTCGATCCGGGCGAAGTTCGTGCCGCCCCGGCCGGCGACGTCGGCCACCCGGACACCCATGTCCCGCAGCCGCAGCAGCGTCTCGCGGCTGAGCCCGAAGCCGACCTCCTTGACGATCACCGGGACACCGACGCCGGCGACGATCTGTTCGATCCGCGGTCCCCAGGCGGCGAACGACCTGTCGCCCTCCGGCATCACCGTCTCCTGGATGGTGTTCAGGTGGATCTGCAGCGCGTCGGCCCGCATCAGGTCGACGGCCCGCCGGGCCCGCTCGACCGTGGCGGTGGCGTTGACGTTGGCCATGATGAACCCGTCCGGGTTCTCCCGGCGCATCACGCTGAACGTCTCGGCCACCGACTCGTCGGCGAAGTAGGCGCTCATCGACCCGGTCGCGACGGGTACGCCGGTCTCCCGGGCCGCGATCGCCAGGTCCCGGTTGATCAGGCCGGTCTTGGTGCTGCCGCCGGTCATCGCGTTGATGCACAGTGGCACCGGCCAGTCGATGCCGCCGAACGAGGTGGCCAGCGAGACGTCGGACCGGTCGATGCCGGCCAGTGCGTGGTGCACGAACGACACGTCGTCGAACTCGTGGTGACCGCCGAGCCGGTCCTGCTGCTCGGCGGCGAGCCGGACGTGGTCGTCCTTGCGGTTGGCGATCATCGCGCGCTCCCGTTCGTCTGGTGGACCTGGACCGGCATGGGGAGCACCCCGGCGGCGGCCCACTGCTCGCGCAGCCGCGCGGTCTGCGTCGCGGCGGCGGCGTCCAGCAACGCGATGCCGCAGTCGCCGCCGCCGGCGCCGGACGGTTTGGCCGCGCCGCCGACGGTCTCGGCGGCGTCGCACAGCGCCGTCAGGCGGGGGGTGAAGATGCCGAGCCGGACCTCGTCGTCCAGCTCGGCGAGCACGTGCCGGGCCCGCCGGACCTGGTGCAGCAGTTCCTGGTCGTCGCCCCGCTCCAGCGCGTCGATCGCGGTGCGTACGCACTCCTGGCTGCGGCTGGTGAAGCTCCACCGCGCGGCGCTGCCCCGCCACCGGGAGGCGGCCAGCCGCCCGGTCAGCGCGCTGCTGCTGGCCGGCTCCCCGGTCCAGCCCACCTCCAGCGCGAGGCCACGCGGTGGCGGCAGCCGCCGGACCCGCAGGCCCGGCCAGGGCGCGCGCATCGTCTCCTCCACGCCGCGCCGCCGCGCCATGTCGCGTACGGCGGCGCGGTCGGGCGCCTGGTAGGCGATCCAGCCGCCCCAGACGCTCGCGGCCAGGTCACCGCCGGAGGCGTCGGCGCCGTCGCGCACCGTCGCCAGCATCGCCAGCCGGAACCGCGATTCGAGCGACAGCTCCACCCCGTGGTACGCGGCCACGGCGGTCACCGTGGCGACGCTCACCGCCCCGCTCGACCCGAGCCCGAACTTCGTCCCGGCCCGGTGCAGCCGGCTGGTGATCGCCACCCGCATCGGCAGCGGGCGCAGTCCGCGCCCGGCCAGGAGTTCGCCGACCACCTCGATCGCGGAGGTCACGGCGCCGAGGTCGGCGGGCGCCGGCTGCCCGTCGTCCGCGGCGACGAGCCGGCCGTCCTGCCACCGCAGGCGCGCCCGGTCCGGGCGGAGGTCGGAGTCGACCACGAGGTGGGCGTCGGCGCCGGAGACGGTGACGTCCACTCCCCTGTCGACCGCCACCAGCAGCGCCGGGTGACCCGGCTCCAGCACCGCGTACTCACCGGCGATGAACAGCTTGCCCGGCGCGTGGTGGCGCACGGCGCCCGGCCCGGTCACGGCCGGCTGCCCGGGTCCGGCGCGGCCGCCGGGCCCGGTCCGGCGACGACCACGGCGCAGCCCGGCGCGACGTCGCGCAGGGTGTCGGCCACCCGGTCGGCGTCGGCACGGCGGCAGAGCACCTTGACGTTCGGTCCCGCGTCCATGGTGGCGTAGGCGCCGACGCCGTCGGCGCGCAGGCGCAGCACGCTGTCGAGCACGGCCACCGTGACCGGTGCCAGGTAGCGCACCGCCGGCCGGGCCGCCAGCATGGTGGCGTGCATGCCGAGGGCGTTGCGTTCGGCGATCTCGCCGACGGCGTCCAGGTCGCCCCGCAGCAGCGCGGTCCGCATCTCGGCCAGGTCGGCCCGGCCGGAGGCCACCCACGACGGATAGAGCGGCGAGGTCCGGACGGTCCGCCGCATCCCCTCACGGCTCGACACCGCCTTCGGCCCGGCGTCGACGATGGCGACCACCAGCACGACGTCGAACGGCGCGACCGGCACCGGCTCGGCGTAGGAGCCGAGGTCCGCGGCGGCCCCGGCGCCAGGGCCCGCGTGGCAGATCGCGAAGCCGCCGAAGACCGACCGGGAGGCCGACACGGACCCCCGCCGGGCCAGCCGGGACAGCGCGGTGGCGTCCAGGTCGAGGCCGTACGCAGCGGCGCCGGCGAGCGCGAGGGCGGCGAATCCGCTCGCCGAGGACGCCAGGCCGGCGCCGGTCGGTACGGAGTTGCGGGTGTCGACGTGGGCCCGTTCCGTGCGCCCGCCCATCTGCCGTAACAGGTCCAGGAAGGCGACGACGCGCTGTCGCCGCTCGCCGCCGGCGGGTGAGCCGTCGAGGACCACCTCGTCGGCCGGCGCGCCGCTGTCGATCCGGACGGTGGTGGTGGTCGGGAAGATGTCGAGCGTCATCGACAGGCTGTCGGCGTACGGGATCATGAGCTGCTCGTCGCGCTTGCCCCAGTACTTGATCAGTGCGATGTTCGGATGGGCCACCGCGGTCGCCCGCCGGTCCAGCGCCGGCGTGGACTGCTGCGTCCGGTGGTCAGTCGTCATGGCCGGCGAACCTCCCCATCCGGACGACCCAGGTGCGGACGGCGCCCGCCTGCCGGACGCCGCGCACCACCGCCGCGGACTCCCGGCGGTCCCCGGCCAGCGCGATCATGCAGCCGCCCAGCCCACCGCCACTGATCTTGGCGCCCGGGCTGCCCGCGGCGAGCGCGGCGTCGACCATCCGGTCGATCCGGTCGGTGCTGACCCCCACGTCACGCAACAGCCGGTGGTTCTCGGTCAGCCGCGCGCCGAAGTCGGCGACCCGGCCCTGGAGCAGGTCGTGCGCCGCCGCCTCGGTCAGGCTGGTGACCCGGCTGACGAACTCGTCGCGCGTGCGCGGGGAGCGTTCGAAGGCCCCACGCAGCAACTCCACCGCGTCCCTGGTGCTGCCGCTGACGCCGCTGTCCGCGATGACGAGCACCGCGTCGAACCCGGCCGGGTCGGACAGCCGCGCGGAGCCCGCCATGGCGACCGGCAGTTCCCGGCCGACGCCGTTGCGGAAGATCAGCGGCGCGGTCGCGCCGGTGGCCAGCGCGTCGATGCCGCTGGCCCGGCCGTGCGCCACGTTCTCCGAGGCCTGCACCAGATCGAACACCGTGCCGGCGTCGAGACGGCGGTCGAACGCGTCCGCGAGGGCCAGCACCGCGGCGCGGGCGCAGGCGGCGCTCGACCCGAGCCCCCGGCCCTGCGGGATCGCGCAGTCCACGAGCACGTCGACGCGCATCGGCTCGGTGACGGCGGCCCGCTGCCGGAACTCCGTCACCAGGTGCTGCAGACCGTCCGTCGGCAGCGACGTCACCTCCGGGCTCTCCAGCCCGGCGATGGCGAACGAGATCTCGTCCGGGCCGTCGCCGCCGACCTGGCGCGCCTTCGCCACGGCGGTCAGTTGCGGCACCGGGACGGCGAGCGCCGGCGCGCCGTACACGACGGCGTGCTCGCCCAGCAGGATGGCCTTGCCGTGGGCGCGGCCGGCGCCGAGGCGGACCGCTCCGTCACCCCTGTCGTCGAGGACGCGGCGGGCGACGACGGTCACCGGTTCCGTGGACATCACTGGGCCCGCTGGGTGGCCTTGATCGCCATGTCGGCGAGCTGATGTTTCGCGGGGGCGGTGGCGCTGCTCGCCTCCAGCGCGGCCAGCGCCCGGTCGGTGCGCAGCGAGATCTGCCGCTCGATCTCCTCGACCGCGCCGACATCGCAGAAGATGCCACGGATGCGGGCGATCTCCTCGTCCGCGAGGCCCGTGCCGACCTTGGCCCGCAGGTAGGCCGCCGCGTCCGGGTCCCGTTCGTCGGCGCGCTTGAGCGCCGTGGCGAGCAGGACCGTCCGCTTGCCCTCCCGCAGGTCGTCGCCGGACGGCTTGCCCGTCACCACCGGGTCGCCGAACACGCCGAGCAGGTCGTCACGGAGCTGGAACGCGATGCCGATGTCGGCGCCGAAGGCGCGGTAGGCGGCGAAGAGGTCGTCGTCCGCGCCGGCGATCGCGGCGCCGAACTGCAGTGGGCGCTCCACCGTGTACGAGGCGGTCTTGTACTGGTTGATGCGCAGCGCCGCGTCGACGTCCTCGCTCCGGCTGACCTGGCTGATCAGGTCGAGCAGCTGGCCGTACATGACCTCGGAGCGCACCGCCGACCACACCGGCGAGACCCGCACGTGCGCGTCGGCCGGCAGGCCGGAGGCGCGGACCAGGACGTCGGCCCAGATCAGGACCAGGTCGCCGATCAGGATGGCGGTGCCGGTGCCGAACGTGCCCGGGTCACCGGAGAAGCGCCGCGCCCGGTGCCGTTCGGCGTACGCGACATGCGCGGCGGGATGGCCGCGGCGGGTCTGGGACGCGTCGATGATGTCGTCGTGGATCAGGCCGGACGCGTGCAGCAGCTCGAACCCGGCGCAGGCGTTCAGCACCGCGCCGGCCACCGGGTCCTCCGGGTCGCCGCCGGCGCCGATCCAGCCCAGCCAGGCGAAGGCGGGCCGGATGCGCTTGCCGCCCCGCAGCACGTAGCTCTCCAGTTCGGCGACCAGGGCCGCGAAGTCGTCGCCCAGCTCGCGGGCCTCGGCGCGCCGCTCGGCGAAGAAGTCCCGCAGCGCGGCGTCGACGGGCGCCGAGTCGGTGACCGTCCCGAGATGTCCGACGGTCATGCCCGGGTCTCCCGATCGAGGCGGCATTCACCATTACACTCACGCATCTCGGACTCCCCTGGATTCGCTGGACCAGTCACGTCGAGCCGCGATCAGTCGATTCCGTTCCGGACGGTCCCGCCGGCGCGGAAACGACGCCGATCTCCCCATCGGCGCCGCCATTTCGTCCGCGCCGGCATGCCGATTCCGGCATGGCCTGACAGTAATCGCACTCCGTCACCGTGCCCACTACTCACGCGAGTAGTGGGCGCTGCCAGCGACGTCGCCGACGAACGGCCGCAGATCCCGTATAACTGAGTAGCCCGCACCGATCCGGCGTTCAACTGTCCAGAACGGACGGTCGAACGCCCGAGGACCTCGACTCGCGGCGCGCGTCGGACGATTCAGCAGAGGAAAAACGGGATGGTCATCATGAATCGCATGGCGGGGCGCGAGCGGGAATTGTCCTCATTGGGGGAACTGCTCGACGCCACCGTGCGAGGTTCCGGCGGCTGCGTCGTGGTCGACGGGCCGTTCGGCATCGGCAAGACCCACCTGCTGAAGGTCACCGGCCTGGAGGCGGCAGCCCGCGGGCTGACAGTGGTGGCCGGGCGGGCAAGCGTCACGGACCAGCCGGTGCCCGTTCACCTGCTGGTCAATTTCCTGCGCCACGCGATGCCCGGCGAAGCGGCGGTCGAGCAGCTCGCCGTCCCGGGCGCCAACCCGTTCTGGCTGATCGACCGGGTCGGCGATCTGGTCGAGGTCGCGGCGCGCCGGCGTCCGCTCGTGGTCGCCCTGGACGACGCCCAGCGCATCGACGACGTCAGCGCCCTCGCCCTGCGCGGACTCGTGCCGCGGCTGGCGTCCTCGCCGGTGCTCTGGCTGCTGGCCCGACGGCCGGTCGCCGCCGGGTCGATCGCCCAGCACGCCGTCGACTGGCTGGCCGAGCACGTCGCGGTACGGGTACGGCTGCGCGAGCCGGGCGAGGAGGCGGTGGCCGACCTGTGCGCCGGCCTCCTCGGCGCCCGGCCGGACGCCTCCGTCCTGCGCTGGGCGGCCCGCTGCGGCGGCAACCCGAAGGTGATGGAGAACGTGTTCAGCGCGTTCATCAAGGCCGGCCAGATGATCATCGTGGACGGCGCCGCGTCGGTGGTGTCCGACGGGCTGCCCGACGGTGTCCTCACCGCCGTCCACGGGCTGCTGGAGGAGATGCCGCCCCCGCTGCGGCGCCTGCTCGCGGCCGCCGGCCGGCTCGGCCACACGTTCCCCGCCGACCGGGTGACGGGCCTGCTCGACGGGCCGGCCGCCGACGTGTCCGCCGCGATCGACGAGGCGGTACGGGTCGGGCTGCTGCGGCGCGACGGCGCGGAGCTGACCTTCGCCCACCAGGTCGTCGGCGAGGCGCTTCGGCACGCCGCGTACCCGCGACCGGAGCGCGCCGAGCCCGCCACCGCGCCGGCGGCGGGCGACGTGGCGGACGGCCCGGCCCCGCGCGGGCGGCTCGGTCCGCCCCACTCCCCCGCCGGCGTACGTGTCGCCCGCTCCGCGCCGGAGGCGGCAGTGCCCGTCGCGGCGGCCGGGCCGGCGCCGCGCTCCGGCCGGTGCGGGTGCGACGAGGTGGTGGCGGAGGCCGTGTCCCACCTGGAGAACAGGTCCGCCGAGGCGCCGCGGGCGCTGGCCCGTGCGCTGCGCCTGCTGGCCGGGGCGGGACGGCCCACCGAGGCCGGCCGCCTCGCGGAGGTGATCCTGCGCCGCGACCTCCCGGCGGACGTCGAGACGCAACTCGTGCTCGAACTGGGCCACGGCATGCGGGCCGCCGGCAGCCACCGCCTGGCGGCCGGCTTCCTGCGGCGCACGCGCGCCCGCCGCGACGTGTGCGAGCTGGACCGGGCCAAGCTGGACCGGGCGCTCGCGGACGTCACGAAGCGCCTGGGCGGTGCGTCGCCCGCCGGGCCGGAGCCCGGGACCCCGTCGCCGGGCTGCGCGCCCGGCGGGCGGCCGCTGTGGACCTGGCTGGTCCGGGCACTGGCCGCGGCCGATCAGCGCGACGAGGCGCAGGCGGTGCTGGACACCGTACGGCCGACGACGCGGGAGTCCTGCCACACCGGCTCGGAGACGCTCCGGCGCGGCCACCGGGCCGAGCTGCTGGCGGCGGCGGGACGGCTGGAGGAGGCGCGCGCCGAGGCGGAGGCGGCGCTGCGAGCCGCCGATCGCGCCCGGCCGGCCGACTGCGTACCGGCGCGCCTGGTCCTGGCCCACCTGAGCGTGCACCGCGGTGACCTCGCCACGGCCAGCGACCAGTTACGGGCGGCCGAGCGGCTGGCCGGCGCCGACGACACGGCGCGGATGGACTGGGCGCTGGCCCGGTTCCACGCGGCCAGCGGCCGTCCGGCGATGATGGTGCAGACGTTGATCGACGTCGCCGGGCAGGTCGTACCCGATCCGCTGCTGTTCACCGAGGCGCCGGCCGCGGCGGCGGCGCTCGTCCGCCACGCCCGCCGGGCCGGGCTCGACGCGGAGGCCGAGCGGGCCGTGGAGGTCGCCCGGCGCGTCGCCCGCGGCAATCCGTTCGTCCAGTCGCTGGCGGCGGCGGCCGAGCACGCCGCGGGTCTGCTGCGCGACGATCCGGCGGCACTGCTGCGGGCCGCGGATCTGCACCGGCTCGCCGGCCGTACGCTGGCCGCGGCCGGCGCGGTGGAGGACGCGGCCGGGGGCACCCGGGACCGGGCCGAGGCCATCCGGCTCCTCGAAGCCGCGGCGGACGCCTACCGCGAGTGCGGCGCGCGACGCGACCTGGACCGCGTGGAGGCCGAGCTGCGTGGTGTGCCCGCGCACAACGTCCGCCCGCTGGTCCCGGACCGGCCCCGGTCCGGGTGGGAGAGCCTGACCAGCGCGGAGCTGCGGGTCGTGCGGGCCATCGTGGACGGGATGACCAACCGTGAGGCGGCGAGCTCGCTGTTCCTGTCCCCGCACACCGTCGACAGCCACCTGCGGCGCGTCTTCTCCAAGCTCGACATCAACAGCCGGGTCGAACTGACCCGCTGCTTCATCGCGCACGAGGCGGTCCGGCCGGCGCTGGCCACCCCACGCCAGCCGGCGTCCGCCGGCTGAGCGGGCCGTCCGGCGGACGGGCGCGGTTCAGCCGGCGGACGCCGGAGACGCGGTTCAGCTGGCCTTGCCGGTCACGGAGCCCGTGTCCCAGTCCGGCTCGCCGGTCATCGAATAGATCGCCGCACGGCTGGAGTAGGTGGCCGCGGCGTGCGCCAGCTCGGCCCGGGTGTTGAAGCCCAGCTTCCGGTAGACCTTCCGCAGGTGGTAGTTGACGGTGTGCGCGGACAGGTGGACCTGCTTGGCGATCTGCCGGTTCGTCAGGCCCACGCTCACCAGGTAGGCGATCCGCTGCTCCATGTCGGACAGGGTCGACCAGCAGCTCGCCGGTGGGACGCCGGTTTCCTCGGCGCGGGCCGGTGTCACCGGCCGTCCCCCCGCCTGGGCCTGCGCGGCGTAGAGCTTGGCGAGCTCCTCGGTGGCCAGCGCCACCGAGATCGGGTCCCGTGACTGCACGATGATGAGCGCCAGAGCCGCCGGGGCGCTGTTCGCCAGCGCGTGGGCGTGCATGGCGGTGAGGCTGACGACCTGGATCCCGGGATTGTCCGCGGCCAGCCCGTCCACCGTGGCGAGGACGCGGCGTTCGAGGTCACGGTCGTCCACGTCGCGGGCGAGCAGGACCAGGAAGGCGGCGGCGCTCGGCACCTCGACGTACAGGCGGCGTCGCGTCGGCAGGCGGCGGTGCTTGCCCGCCAGCAGCCGGGCGGCGGCCCGCGGGCCCTCCTGCTTGACCGTGATCAGCACTTCCGCCCACGAGTACTGCACCGAGTCGAGGACCACGTGGCGGTCCGCGTCCTTCTGCCCCCGCCTGAGGTACTCGATCGCGGCGGGCACGTCGCCCATGTAGAAGGAGGCGGTGCTGAGCACCGCGTAGGCGAGGGGCCGCAGCATGGGCACCGCGTCCCCGGCCACGGCGGCGGTGGCCAGCGCCGCCTCCCGGCGCGCGTCCCCGATCCGCCCGGCCTGCAGCAGCAGCCGGGACCGCATCACCGCCGGCGCGGCCGTCCAGATCGGCGCGGGCAGTCCGCGCAGGCCGGCCTCCGCCTCGTTGATCAGCGCCTCGGCCTCGTCGAACTCACGCAGGTTCGCGAGTTTGCCGGCGAGCGCGAGCTGGGCGTGCAGACGCCACACCGGTTCGGCCTCCGCGCCGGCCCGCACCGCCGCCCGTCCCAGCTCCAGGCCCTCCGCCAGCTTTCCCGCCGACCACAGCCCGGTGGACCGGGCGGTCAGCGCCATCGCCAGCGCGGCGTCACCGGACTCGGCGTCGCGTTCCCGCAGGATCGCCTCGGTCAGCGGATCGGTGCCCTCGCCGCCGAGCAGGAGATCGGCCAGCACCAGACACGCCTGCGCGTCACGCCGGGCGGCGGGCGACGCGGCCGGGCCGGCGAGAACCGCCTCGGCGACACGGACGCCGGCCTCGGCGTTCCCGCTCATGATCAGGCGGTGCGCGCGGGAACAGGATCCGGTGGCGTCCTCTCCGGCCGCGCTCACCGGCGCGGCAGTCGCGGCGTCCATCCGGCGATTCCGGTCGGCCACCGGGCTGCGTCGCCCGGAAAGGCTCATCGCCTCACGTCGTAAGGCGTCGCGGGCGGGCCCGGGAATGGCCTCGATGATGCCGCGCAGCAGGAAATCGCTCTGAAAGGCGAGCTGATGCTCGGCGGCCACGACGAAGCCCGAGGCGATCGCCTCGTCCACCGGCGGGAGCAGGGCCGCCGACGATCTGCCCAGCATTCTCGAGACGTCCTCCAGCATGAAGGATCTGCCCAATGCGGCGGCAACCTTCAGAAACTGCTGGCAGCCGGCGCTCACGTCATTCAATCGCCGCATGACAAAACTCAGCACACGCCGGGGAATTCGACGGGAAACCAATTCCGCCCGACCATTTCTCTCCCGGATCAATCCCTCTTCGGCGAGCCCGCGCGCCAGTTCGGCGACCAGGTGCGGATTTCCGCCGGCACCGCCCGCGAAGTCAATCAGCTCGCGGTGCACGTCGACCCCGAGGATCTCGCGCAGGACCTGCTCGTCGCTCCCTCCGCCCCCCGGCTGGGACACCGGCCCCCCGGCGGCGCACACCGGATTTCGTGCTGCGGCTGTCGCCTCGTTCTCCCGCGGCCGTCCCGTTGTCATAATCCCCCCGGAATATGCGCACACAGCTCAAGAAAAGCCTGGACTCGGTCGATGACGCTACCCCACAGCAACCACATTTGCCATCGATCACCGTCGTCGCTCATCATAACTATCCGGCAGGCCCCGGCGCAGCCGTCATATATCAGGCAGCATCCCGCTGATATCGGACTTACCTAAACAATGCCACGATTGGCAGAACTCGCACGCATGACCGAAACAGCCCTCGCCGCGGACCGTCCCGGACCGGCCGGCCGAACGTCCAGCACCATCATGACCAGGTGAAACAAGCTCCGACCGGAACACGGCGTCACTCCTGCCCGGTCCGGACGCGACCGCTCCCGCGGGCGGTCGACGGCGGCGGGTCACCGCACCGCTCTGCCGACAGAGAAAGCGCAGGATACGGCGCTGACCGGATACCGACAGGTGTACTGCAAATGGAGTACCGCAACCGTGGTAGCGACGTCCAGGAAGTGCCTGCATCCGTACGGCGACACAGAAGTGCCTGTTCACGACCATTAGGTAGAGCGCTTATTGACTTGAGGAGAAGATGATGCCTACCGAGACTCCCCGCACAGACGGAGCTCTGGCGGGATTGGCGCGGTTCTGTTACCGGCGTCGTCGACTGGTGCTCCTGACCTGGATCGTCGGCGTCATCGCCCTGGCGTTCCTGGGCTTCCGCTACGGCGCCGCCCCGGACAACGTCTACTCCGGCGGGGACTCCCATTCCGCACGGGCGCAGGCCCTGATCGAGAAGCACTTCCCCGAGCAGCGGGGCGACACGCTCACCCTGGCCATCAAGGCCGAGCGGGGCATCGACGACCCGGCGGCGCGGCAGAAGATCGAGAAGGTCATCTCCGACCTGGACGCCTCACCGGTGACCGGGCCGATCGTCTCGCCCTACGACGACCGCAACCTGGTCACCGCCGACCGCCGCATCGCCCGGACGACGATCCCGCTGACCTCGATGGACGTGGAGAAGGCCGAGGCCAAGCCACTCGTCGACACGGTCAAGGACGCCTCCGGCGACGGCGTGACACTGGGGCTGGGCGGCGAGCGGGCGGAGAAGGCGGAGACGCCCCCGCAGGGTCCGGCCGAGGCGGTCGGCGTGGTGACCGCCGCGGTGATCCTGTTCCTCGCGTTCGGCTCGCTGGTGGCGATGGGCCTGCCGATCGTCACCGCGCTGCTGGCGGTGCTCGGCGGCGTCGCGCTGATGAAGCTCGTCGGACACCTGGTCCCCTCACCGGACTTCACGGTGCTCATCGCCGTGCTGATCGGCCTCGGCGTCGGCATCGACTACGCGTTGTTCATCCTCACCCGCTTCAAGGACAGCCTGGTGGAGGGGGACGATCCCGAGAGCGCCACGGTCAAGGCCATCACCACCGCCGGTCACGCGGTCCTCTTCGCGGGCACCACCGTGATGATCGCGCTGCTGGGCCTGATCGCCATGGGCCAGAAGATGATGAACGGCGTCGCGCTCGGGGCCTCGGCGACGGTGCTGGTGACGATGATCGCCGCGGTCACGCTGATGCCGGCCTTCCTGGGCTTCGCCGGCTACAAGATCCAGGGTCTGCGCGTACCGCGCCGGGGCCCCCTTCGGCAGGCCGGCTCCGACGCGCCGAAGCAGGAGCGCCGCACGCTCGCGGAACGCTGGGCCGGCGTGGTGCAGCGCCGCCCGGTCATCGCCGCGCTCGGGGCAACCGCCATCCTGCTGGTGCTGACCGCGCCGCTGCTGTCGATGCGGCTGAGCCTGCCCGACGCCAGCGTCCAGCCCCGCGACCGCAGCAGCTACACCTCGTACGAGATCCTGTCCGAGGGCTTCGGCCCCGGCTACGGCGCTCCCCTGATCTTCGCCGCCGAGGTCGGCGACGGAAACAGCGACCTCGGTCCGGTCGTCGCCGCGGTGAGCGGCACCGAGGGCGTGGCGTACGCGACGCCGCCCCGGATCAGCCAGGACGGGCAGGCCGCCGTCTTCATGGCCTTCCCCCGCACCGGCGCCCAGGACGAGGCCACCGCGGACCTGGTGCACAAGCTGCGCGACGACGTGCTCCCCGCGGCGTCCGGCGGCCGCGAGGTCTATCTCGGCGGCCCGAACGCCGGCGCGATCGACCTCGCCGAGGAGACCAGCTCCCGGCTGCCCGTGATGATCACCGTGGTCATCCTGCTGTCCCTGCTGCTGCTCGTCGTGCTGGTGCGGTCGGTCACGATCGCGCTGCAGGCGGCGGTGATGAACCTGCTGTCCATCGGCGCCTCGTTCGGTGTGCTGGTGGCGATCGTGCAGTGGGGTTGGCTCGGGTCCGCCCTCGGCTTCCCCACCTCCATGCCGATCACGACATGGGTGCCGATGATGATGTTCCCGCTGCTGTTCGGCCTCTCCATGGACTACGAGGTCTTCCTGATCTCGCGGATCCGTGAGGAGTACGAGCGCACCGGCGACACCCGCCGTGCCGTGACCCGCGGTCTGGCCCGTACCGCCAAGGTGATCACGGCGGCAGCCGCCATCATGATCGCCGTGTTCACCACCGGCATGCTCGGCCCCGACGTCTCGGTCAAGCAGGTCGGCCTGGGCATGGCGGTGGCGGTGTTCGTCGACGCCACCATCGTCCGGATGATCCTCGTCCCGGCCGTGATGGAGCTGTGCGGCAAGGCCAACTGGTGGATGCCCGGACGGCGGGCGAAGACGGCCCCGGTTCCCCCGGCCGGGGTCGAGGAAGCGGCCCGGATCTGAGCCCTTCCCCCACAGGGTGCGGGGAACCCCTGGACGGGGTTCCCCGCACTCGCTGTCGTCCGGAACCGACGTAGGGTCACGCCATGACCGAGCTGCTCCCTCCCCTCGTGGTCGCCCCGATGGCCGGAGGTCCGTCGAACCCGGCGCTGGTCACCGCCGCCGCCCGGGCCGGCTCGGTCGGCTTCCTCGCCGCCGGCTACCAGACCCCCGAGGCCGTCGAGGACCAGGTACGCGCGACGCGCGCGGCCGGCGTGCCGTACGGGCTCAACATCTTCGTGCCGACCCCGGCCGAGCCGGACCCGGCGCGGGTGGAGGCGTACCGCCGGTTGTTGCTGCCGGAGGCGCAGCGGTACGGGGTGGACCTGCCGACGCCGCGCCGGCACGACGACGACCACTTCGCCGCGAAGGTGGACCTGGCGGTGGCGTACGCGGTCCCGCTCGTGAGCTTCGCGTTCGGCGTACCGCCGGCGGGCGTGGTGCGGGCGCTGCGCGACGCCGGATGCCACGTGCTGATCACCGTCACCTCGGCCGACGAGGCCCGCCGGGCGGTCGCCGCCGGACCGGACGCGCTCGTCGCGCAGGCGGGCACGGCGGGCGGGCACGCCTCGACCACCGATCCGTCCGGCTACCGGCCGCGCGGCGAGGCGCGGGACCTGCTCGCCGCCGTACGGTCGGTCACGGACCTGCCGGTCGTCGTGGCCGGCGGAACCTCGTCCGCCGAGGATGTCGCGCGGCTGCGCGCGGCCGGCGCGGCGGCGGTGCAGAGCGGCACCGCGTTCCTGCTCGCCGACGAGGCCGGCACCCGGCCGGCGCAGCGCGCCGCGATGCTCTCCGGCGACTTCCGCCGGACCGTTGTCACCCGGGCGTTCACCGGTCATCCGGCGCGGGCCCTGGCCAACCGCTTCACCGACGCCTACTCCGCGGCGGCGCCGGTCGCCTATCCGGCGGTGCACCACCTGACCGCGCCGATCCGGGCCGCGGCGGCACGTCTCGGTGACGCCGAGGCGCTGAACCTGTGGGCCGGGACCGGTTTCGCGTCCGCCGTGCCGGGCCCGGCCGCCGACATCGTCGCCCGATTGACGGGCTGACCGTCCGGCCGGCCGGTCACCGGCGCCGCTGCGGCCCGGTGTCGACAGTGGTCAGGGTGCGGTGGGACCGGCGGCGCCCAGGCCGGCGGGGTTGCTGATGACGCAGCGCCAGGCGCCGTCCGCGCCGCGCCGGAGCACGTCGACGGCGGTGCCCTCGATCCGGAGCGGGGTGCCGTCGGGTCCGGTTCCCTCGTGGACGTAGTCGTTGATCACCAGGGCGATGTCGCCGGTGACGTACTGGTGGCGGACGGCCACCTTGATCGGCAGGAAGTGCTGCTCCTCCCGGCTGCGCGCGCGCCTCTGGTCGCCGGTCAGGACCGTGCCGGGGGCGAGGATCAGCAGGGCGTCCGGCTCGTAGAGCTGCTCCAGCTGGTCGAGATCGCGGTTGTTGAACGCGCGCTCGAACAGGGGCAGGAGCGCGGCGGGGTCGGTGGGTGCGGCGGGCGGTTCCGCGGAAGCGTTCGACATGGGCGCAGCACACCCGGACCGGGACGGACCGGTCAACGGTGACGGGCCGGTTCTGTCAGGTCGCGGCCCCGGCGGACATCGAGGTGACTAACTAAGATCCGCGCCGTTTGCCGGGCGGGGCGCGGCCGACAGGATGCCCGTAGATGGCCCATGCGATGCCCAGGCGCATCGACTCGTGAGGAGCGTTCCTGTGATCAAGGTGGCAATCATCTTCCACTCCCGCAGCGGCAATACCTACCAGATGGCCGTGGCAGCGGCGGCTGCGGCGGTGAAGGCGGGCGCGGAGGCGCAGCTCTACAAGGTGCCCGACCTGCCCAGCCCGATGGTGCTCGACCACAAGGCGTACGCCGAGCTCAACGCCGAGACCGCGGACGTCCCGGTGGCCACGCTCGCGGACCTGGTCGCGGCGGACGCCATCATGATCGGCACGCCGGTGCACTACGGGCTGCCGGCTCCGCAGATCCTCGACTTCATCGACCACTCCGGACCGGTCGCCATTCCGGGTGACCTGGCGAACAAGGTGGTGTCCGTGTTCGCGTCCGGCTCGATGCCACACGCCGGGCAGCAGGCGGCCATCCTGGCGCTGCACAACTGCATCTGCCACTGGGGTTCGCTGATCGTCCCGAACGGCTCCAGCGTCGAGGTGCTCGGCCTGCCGAACAACGGCGCGCCGTACGGCACGTGCAGCGTCTCCCGGCACGAGGCGAACAACGTCCACGAGGACAACCTCGCCGCCATCGAGTACCAGGCGCTGCGGCTGGTCGAGGTGGCCACCGCGTACAAGATCGGCCGCGAGCAGACCACGTCGGCGATCAGGTACGTGGACCGCCGGCTGCTGGCGGAGAAGTTCGGCCTCTGACTCCGACATGAACCGGCCCGCCCGGCGCGGGCCGGTTCGGCGTGTCCGGCCTCAGGTGGCGCCGGCTGCGGCGCGGGCGGTCAGACCGTCGAGCACGTACGCCAGCCCGAGCGCGAAGTTCGTGTCCCAGTCGTCGTCGAGCAGGTGCCGCTGCGCGGCCAGTGTGGGATAGCTGGCGCTGTGCCGCTCCAGCATCAGCTGGCCCTCCCGGCGTTCGGCCGCCGACCACCGCAGCGTGGCCTGGCTGGCCGCGGAGCCCTGGACGTGGCTGTAGAGCACCCAGCTCGCCGCGGTGACGTCCCGGGAGGTGAACCCGGCGCGGGTCAGGGTGGCCTGGAGGAACTCCATCCAGGACAGGAAGCCGGGGCCGACCGCGGGGCGTCGTCGCATCACCGCCGACCACGGGTGCCGCAGCAGCGCGGCACGGCGCTCGGTCAGCAGCGTCGTGACGTCCGCCCGCCAGTCGTCGCCGGGCGGCGGTGGCGGCGTGGCGGCGAACACCGCGTCGACCGCGAGGTCGATCACGTCCTCCTTGGTGTCCACGTGCCAGTAGAGCGTGGTCGTGCCGACGCCGAGGCGGTCGGCGAGGCGGCGCATGGTGAGCTGCCCGACGTCGTCCTCGTCCAGCAGCTCGACCGCGGCGGCGGTGATGCGCTCGACGGTCAGTGGCGGGTCGGGCCGCCCGGCCGACGTCGTCCGCAGCCACAGGCTCCGGCTCCGCTCCGCCATCCCGTCACCCGCCTCGCCCGAAATCTGCCTGTTCCGCCCGTGAGCGTAGTACATTGGTCGGGCACCGGAACGTTGTTCGACTGCTGGACCGTCGTTCGACCCTCGCGCCGACGAAGAGGTGGGGCCAGATGAGACTCGTGGTGTTCGGCGCGAACGGCCCCACCGGCCGGCTGGCCACCGAGCTGGCGATGGCCCGGGGTCACGTCGTCACAGCAGTGACCCGGCGTCCGGAGTCCTTCCCGGTGCGGGGCGAGAACCTGCGGGTGGTGGGCGCCGACGTGCTGGACGCCGCGGCTGTCGACGCCGCCGTCGCCGGCCAGCAGGCGGTGATCTCGACGCTGGGTGTGCCGTACACGAAGGAGACGGTGCGAACCTACTCCGAGGGCGCCGCCAACATGATCGCCGCGATGCGGGCCCACGGCCTGCGCCGGCTGGTCTGCGTGACGTCGACCGGCACCAGCGGCGAGCACGCCGAGGGCGAGACGTTCACGTTCAAGAAGATCATCGCGCCGATCCTGCTGCGGATGGGACGCACCGTCTACGAGGACATGGCGCGGATGGAGAAGGTGGTGTCGGAAAGCGGTCTGGACTGGACGGTCATTCGTCCGGCCGGCCTCTTTGACGGTGACGGCGTCACCGACTACCGGGCCGAGCCGCGCCGGCTCCCCGGCCGGTTCACCTCCCGCACCGACCTGGCCGACCTGCTCGTCCGGGAGGCGACCGAGGACCTCCACGTCGGCCAGTTCATCGACGTGGTCACCACCACCGGCGCGCCGACCTTCGCGCAGATGTTCATCCGGGAGGCGCTGCACATCGGCAAGTGACGCCCGCCCCGCGGGCCTCCCGGCGACCTGCGCCTCGGCCAACCACTGTGGCCCCGAGGGCGGTGCCGCCAGCACCTCGACCATCCTCGCCGCGGGTTCCAAGCTCGTGTGCATTCGCCGCCGCGCCGCGAGGAGGCAGGATGCTGCTGGACGAGGACCTGACGGATCTGTGTGACGACATCCTGGCCGGGCTGCCGCGCAGCGATCAGCGACGGCGCGGCCGGGAGTACGTCCGCGGGCTGCTGCTGGCCCGGGGACGCAAGTCGATCCGCAACATCGCCGCGATCTCCACGGAACCCGCCGCGGAGCAGGCGCTGCACCATTTCGTCAGCGACTCCACCTGGGACTGGATGCCGGTCCGGCGGGCGCTCGCCCGGCACGTCACGCGGATCAGCGGGGCCCGGACCTGGGTGCTGCAACCGACCCTGATCCGCAAGGCCGGGACGCACTCGGTGGGCGTCGGCCGCCGGTACTCGCCGGGCCTGGGGCAGTCCCTCAACGCGCAGCACGCGGTTGGTCTCTGGGCGGCCTCGACGAGCGTCGTCACGCCGGTCAACTGGCGGCTGCACCTCAACGAGGACTGGTTGTCCGACGAGAAGCGCCGCCGGCGCGCGGCCATCCCGGACGACCTGGTCGCCCAGTCGCTGGGCGCCTGCACCGTCGAGGCGTACCTGGAACTGGGGGCGCCGGCCGGCGAGCTGGTCGTGGTGGACGCGCGGGAGATGGACGTCGAGGCGGTGGTCCGCCGGTTACGGGCCGCCGGAGCGCCGGTGCTGGTCCGGGTGCCCGCCGGCCTGCGGCTGGTCCCGGCCGCCGGCGCCACCGCCGAGCCGGCCGGCGACCTGGCGGCGACCGTACGGCACCAGCGCCGGCCGGTCTTCGGGCTCACGGCGCGCCCGCCGGTGCTGGCCGGCACCGTCGCGGTTCGGCTGCCCAGCACCCGCAGCTACGATCCCCTGCTCCTGGTGGAGCTGAGCGCGCCGGGGCGCGGTGAGCCCGGCCAGCTGTGGCTGACCAGTCGCGGCGACATCGGCCTCGCCGACCTGGTCCGCCGGGCGGCGCTGGTCCGGCGGGTCACCGACGACCTGGAGTCCACCGGCGACCAGGTGGGACTGCGCGACTTCACCGGCCGCTCGTACCGGGGCTGGCACCGCCACGTGACGCTGGCGTCGGCGGCGCACACGGTGCTCGCGACGCACGGCCGGCCGGAGCCGGCCCTGCGGCGCACCTCCTGACGCGCGACGGGCGGGCTCAGCCGGCCTGGAGCAGGGTCATCCCCATGGACATCCCGCCGCCGAATGCGGTGAGCAGCACGAGGTCACCGACGCGGACCCGGCCGGAGCGGCACAGCTGGTCGTAGGTGATGGGCACCGCGGCGGCGCCGGTGTTGCCATAGGCGGTGTACGTGCTGGCGACGCGGTCGAAGGGCAGCCCGAGCCGCTCCGCCATCGAGGCGAGGATCCGGCCGTTGGCCTGGTGCGGCACCAGATGCCCGAGCCGGTGCGGCGGCACACCGTGCTCGGCCAGGAACTCGGCGATGCCGGCGACCACGTACGTGTCGATGAACTCGCGTACTCCCCGGCCGTCCATCCGGAAGTGGTGCGAGCCGTCGCGGAGCGTCTGCTCGGAGGCCGGCAGGCGGCTGCCACCGGCCGCCACGCCGATCAGCCCGCGCGCCTCGGCGAAGCTGAGCAGCCGGGTGGCCACGACCCGGTGCGCGCCACCGACCCCGATCACCGCGGCGCCCGCGCCGTCGCCGAACAGCACCACTGTGCGGCGGTCCTGCGGCGACAGGATGCGCGAGTAGACGTCCGCGCCGATCACCAGCGCCGGCCGGTCCCCCGCTGCGGTCACCAGCCGCTCGGCGACCGCGAGCCCGTAGCTGAAGCCGCTGCACACCGCGTTGACGTCGAACGCGGCGGTACCCCGTCCGGCGCCGATCTCGTGGGCGACGACGCTGGCCGTGGGTGGTTGCGGCGAGTCCGGCGTCGACGTGGCCACCACGACGAGCGCCAGGTCGGCCGCGTCGACGCCGGCGTCCGCGAGCGCGATGCGCGCCGCGCCGATCGCCAGGTCGGAGGTCGCCTCGTCCGGCTTGGCCCACCGCCGCTGCCGGATGGCCGTCTTCTCGTACACCCAGTCGCCGGTCACGCCGGCGTGCTCGGCCGCCTCGTCGTTAGTCACCACCCGGCCGGGCAGGTAGGAGCCGGTGCCGAGCACACCGATCGGCCGGTCGCCACGCGAATATGTGAGCATGCGCCAGGTCCATTTCTTCACCAGCCGTCGATCGCGAAAATTGCGATAAGGACGGGCACCGACTTCGCGGCGAATAGTGTCGACGGTCCTCCAGACCAGACCTGCGGTCAATGTATGGCACCCGCAACGGGCAGGGCAACCGGCGGAGCCGACGTGACATATTCACCCGCACCGCCTTGGCCGGGCGCGCTCCGGTCACCACCATGCGGATGTGGACGCCAACCCCGTAAACGGTCCGGCCGGGTCACCGTGGATGGACGCCATCGACGTGCACCATCACATAATTCCCGATTTCTATGCGGCCGAGCTTCGCGAATTGGGTGGTTCCACGGTTCTTTCCGGAGTGGACCGCCCCACGTGGAGCCGGTCGGGCAGCCTCGCCATGATGGATCGGCAGGGCATACGCGCCGCGATCGTCAGCCTGTGGCCGGGCGTACCGTCGCTGGACCGCGCCCGCAGCCGCGCTCTCGCGCGGCGGCTGAACGAGTACCTGGCCGAGTTCGTGGCGGCCGGCGACTGCCGCTTCGGCGCGTTCGCGGTGCTGCCCTTCCCCCACCTCGACGACTGCGTGGCGGAGTTCGTCCACGCGGTCGACGTGCTCGGCCTGGACGGACTCGGGCTGCTCACCAACTACGACGGGCTCTACGTCGGCGACCGCCGGCTCGATCCGCTGCTGGCCGAGGCCGAGCGGCGGCGTACGCCGATCTTCGTGCACCCGGCGGCGCCGCCGGCCACCGGCCAGCCCGCCTTCGGGCTGCCGCTGTCGCTGTACGAGTTCCCGTTCGAGACGGTGCGGCTGGTGGCGCAGCTGCTCTACAACGGCACGCTGGAGCGGTTCCCCGAGCTGCGGATCATCCTGCCGCACGGCGGCGGCGGGGTCACCTACTACGCCGACCGGCTCACCTACGGCCCGGTCATCAACCGCGACCTCGCCGACCGCCTGCCGGACGATCCCCTCGCCGTGCTCCGCCGCCTCTACTTCGACGTGGCGATGTGCGGCCGGCACGCGCTCGCCTCGCTGCGGCTGTTCGCCGATCCGGAACGGGTCCTGGTCGGCTCCGACTACCCGTTCATGCCGGAGTCCTTCGGCGCCTCGATCGGTGCGGGAGTGGCGCGCCACGCGGACCTCGATCCGGGGTGGTGGGCCGCGGTCAACCGGTCCAACGCGGCGAAGCTGTTCGCCCGTTTCCCCTCGACAGGAGAGTGACCACATGCTCGACGACACGCTTGTCGACGCGTACCTGAACCGCATCGGTGTGGCCCGGCCGGAGCGGCTCGACGCCGAGGCGCTGCGGCTGCTGCACGCGCAGCACGAGCTGACGGTGCCGTTCGAGACCATCGACTACCACCTCGGCAAGGAGATCTTCATCGACGAGCGGGTGGTCGAGAAGATCGTGTACCAGAACCGCGGCGGCGGCTGCGGCGAGATCAACAACGCGTTCCACTACCTGCTGGAGGCGCTGGGCTTCGACGTCACGCTGCACCAGGGCCGGGTCTGGCTCGGGCACGAGTTCACGCCGCCGTACAACCACTCGGTGACCACGGTGCGCATCGGCGAGCAGCGGTGGCTGAGCGACGTCGGCCTGGGTCGCAGCAGCCGCTACCCGCTGCTGCTGGAGTCGCCGCAGCCGCAGGAGGACCCGCACGGCACCTTCTCCACCAAGCGGGTCGCCGACAACGCCACCGACGTCTTCCGGGCCGACGCGCTGCAGTACCGCTTCTACGACGAGCCGGTCGTGGCGGCCGACGGCATGCAGGTGCTGTGGTGGTACCGCACCTCACCGGACTCGCCGTTCCTGCAGAACCTGTCCTGCACGCTGCCGACCGAGAACGGGCGCATCATCCTGCGGGAGAACAAGCTCGTCGTGATCGACGGCGACGAGCGGCGCATCGAACGGATCACCAACGACGACGACCTGCTGGCGGCGTACGACAAGTACTTCGGCATCAAGCTGGACGCGCCGCCGAAGCCGAGTCCGCACGTCAAGAAGTCGATGCGCATGTCGTACGAGCGGGACTGAGCCGTGCTGACCGACGAGCAGGTGCGCGGCTACCTGGACCGGATCGACGCCGCCCGCCCCGAGCGGCCGGACCTCGCGGCGCTGCGCGACCTGCAGGAGCGCCACACGTTCACGGTGCCGTTCGAGAACCTGGACTACCACCTGGGCCACGAGATCTACATGGACGAGCGGGTGCTGGACAAGGTGATCCGCCAGCGCCGCGGCGGCGGCTGCTTCGAGATCAACACCTCGCTGTTCTTCCTGTTGCGGGCGCTGGGTTTCGCGGTGACGCTGCATCAGGGGCGGGTTTGGCTCTCCGGGCGGTTCAACGGCCCGCACAATCATCTGATGCTGACCGTGGACCTGCCCGAGACCGGCTCCCGCTGGCTGGTCGACGTCGGCTTCGGCAAGAACAGCCGGTTCCCGTTCCGGCTCGACGCGGCCGAGCCGTACGTGGACCCGCACGGCCGGTTCGCCACCCGGCGGGTCGAGCCGGGGGTCGTCGACGTGTACCGCAACGACGCGCTGCAGTACCGGTTCCACGACGAGCCGGCCGACCTGGCCGACTTCCGGCAGAACCTGTGGTGGTACCGCACCTGCCCGGACTCGCCGTTCCTGCGGAACATGTTCTGCACGCTGCCCACCGCCGACGGCCGGGTCACGCTCCAGGGCGACGTGCTGACGGTCATCGCCGGCGACCGCCGGAGCGTCGAGACGCTCACCGACGACGACGCGCTGCTGGAGGCGTACCGGCGGTGGTTCGGGATCGTCCTGGACAAGCCGCCGACGCCGAGCCCGTACGCGGACCAGTCGTCGCGCATGGCGTTCTTCCAGAACGACGACGGCGGGCCGGCCCGCCGATGACGACAGTGCGGGCCGCCTACGTCGACCGGCTGGGCCCGGCCACCGAGATCCGGTACGGCGAGTTGCCCGCGCCCCGGCCGGGCCCCACCGACGTGCTGGTCGACACGCTCGCCACCACCGTCAACCACGTCGACACGTTCGTGCGGGCCGGCACGTACCGTACGCCGGTCCCGCTGCCGTTCGTGGTGGGCCGGGACGTGGTGGGCGTGGTCGCGCACGCCGGTGACGGCGTGGCCGGCTTCCGCCCCGGCGACCGGGTCTGGTGCAACAGCCTGGGCCACGGCGGACGTCAGGGCGCGGCCGCCGAGCAGGTGGTGGTGCCCGCGGACCGGCTGTACCCGCTACCGGCGGCGGCCTCGGTGGAGGCGGTCACCGTGCTGCACCCGGCCGCCACCGCCTACCTGGCGCTGGCGGTGCACGGCCGCATGCGCCCCGGTGAGACGGTGGTGGTGGGCGGTGGCGGCGGCAACGTCGGCTCCGCGTTGATCACGACGGCGACGGCGCTGGGCGCGCGCGTGGTCGCCACCGCGGCGCCCCGTGACGAGGCGTTCTGCCGGGCCGCCGGCGCCGTCGAGGTGGTCGACTACGCCGCACCGGATCTCGGTGACCGGCTCGCCGCGTCCTGCCCGGAGGGCGTCCACGTCTACCTGGACACCTCCGGCACCAACGACCTGGACCTGGCGGTCGGGCAACTCGCCGTACGGGGGCGGATCGTGCTGCTCGCGGGCGCGCGGACCCGTCCCGCGCTGCCCGCCGGTGAGCTGTACACGAACGACAGGTCGATAGTCGGTTTCGTCATCTCGCTCGCCACGACCGCGGAACTGGCGGAGGCGGCCGGTTTCATCAACCGGCTGCTCGCGGCCGACCGGCTGCGCCCGCGCGAGGTGGTGCGGCTTCCGCTGTCCGCGATGCGGGAGGCGCACCGGATGGTGGAGGACGGCGAGATGCGCGGGCGGCGGGCCCTGGTCGTCCCGGACGGCGCGGCGTCACAGCTCGGTGAGCAGGCGGTGCAGGCGTAGCGCGAGCTGGATCTCCAGCGCCCGTGCCGGGAGTTGCCAGGTCGGGCCGAGCAGGCGCTTCACCCGGTCCAGCCGCCGGGTGACCGTGTTCGGGTGCATGTGCAGCAGTTCCGCCGCGTTGGTCGGGCTGCGGCCGGCCTCGAAGTACGCGTCGAGCGTGCGGGCGAGGTCGCCGTCGCGGTGCCGGTCGTAGTCGAGCACCGGCTGGAGGGTGGCGTCGATGAACTGGTCGATGCCCTCCCGGCCGGCCAGCAGCATCGGCAGGAAACCCAGCTCCCGTACCGACACGCCGCGACCGGCCAGCTCCATTGAGATCATGACGTCGAGGCAGCGCAGCGCCTGCCGGTAGCGCACCGCCACCCGCTCCGGCCCGGAACCGCTGTCGGACGCCGCGGCCGTCACCGGGCGGCCGAAGAGCGCGCCCGACTCCTCCGCCGCCGTCCGGGCGACCTCGGCCGGGTCGGCCTCCCCCGGCAGCAGCAGCACGATGTCGTCGTCGTGCAGCGCGGACAGACCGTCACCCCGGGCGGCGAACGCCGCGCTCCACATCGACGCCCAGTGCGGGCTGACGCCGTCCGGGCGCAACACCACCACGACGTACGGCCGGTCCAGCCGCACGCCCAGCCGCCGGGCCCGTTCGACAAGCGTGCCGGTGGGCTGCGGCGTGGTGATCAGCTCGTTGAGCAGGGCACGGCGGGCCTGGCTCTCCCGGCTGTCGTCGAGCTGGCGCAGGATCACCGCCGCCGCCTGGGCGATCAGGAGCAGGAGCTGCCCGTCCGGGTCGGCGAGCGGGCTGTCCATCTCCAGCAGCAGGTCTCCCATCCGCCGGTCGCCGGCCAGCACCGGGACGACCATGCGGCGGCCGTCCGGCACGCCCGGCTCCGGTCCGGCGGCGGCGGACCGGCTCGCGGCGACCACCAGACCGTCGTCGGTGCACAGCCGCACCGACGCGCCGAGACGCCGGTCGGCCTCCACCACGAAGGCGCGCGCGTCGCCGCGGGCCACGGCCAGGTCGATGAAGCCGTAGTGCGCGGAGCGCAGCGCCCGCATCCGGTCCAGGTCGGCGGCGGTACGGGCGGACTGCTGCTCCAGCCCGTAGAGCCGGGCGATCGCGACGTCCAGCAGTTGCGTCTTCTCCATCGCCGCGCCCGCGAGCCGGGCGAACGAGGTCAACTGGACGCGCTCCCCCTCGGTGACCGTCCGGGGGCGCCGGTCGGCGAGGTACAGCGCGGCGACGGACCGGCGGGGGGCGTATCCGCGCAGGTGGCCCAGACGTACCGCGACCACCGCGTGCAGTGCCCCGTCGCCGTCCGATCCGGACACCGGCGCGGCGGCCGGGGCGGATTCCGCGTCACCGCACCACAGCGGCGATCCGTCCAGCAGCGCCGCGCCGGAGGGATGGTGACCGGGCAGGTCCAGCCGGCCGTCCTCGTGTGGGCCGTCCACTGCCCGTACCGTGATCGTCGGTCCGTCCTCGGACACGACGGCGACGAAGGCGGCCGGCGCGTCGAGCAGCCGCCGGCCCTGCCGGGCGATGTCCCGCAGCAGACCGCCTTCGTCGTGCGGCACCCCGGCGTCGTCGGCGGAGCCGGGCACGGCGGCGCCTTGTTCCGTGCTCCCCCCCATGACTCTTCCCGTGTCCTTAGTCGCGTCGCGGATCTGCGCCGGATTATAGGCGTCCCGGCCACGAAAGACGTCGAACCTGATGAATCACAGTCGAACACTTTGACCCTTCGGGAAGCCGATAACGACGATTCTCCGCATGGCCGAAACCGATACCACCACGCCACTGTTCGAATCGCAGGCGGAAATCGTCGTCGACGCCACTCCGGACGAGGTCTACGCGCTCGTCAGTGACCTTCCCCGGTGCCGGGAGTGGAGCACCGAGTGCACCGGAGGCGAGTGGATCAGCGGCCGTCCCGGCGCCGCCGGGGCGGTGTTCCGCGGCCACAACGTCCGCGGCGAGGACGTCGTCGCCTGGGCGCCGGTCGTCCGCGGCGTCTGGACCACGGAGTCGCAAGTGCACACCGCGATCCCCGGCGTCGAGTTCAGCTGGGCGATGCGGGACAGCCGGGGGCGCGCCCAGAGCAGCGTGTGGGCCTTCCGGATGAGCCCCGAGGGCGCCGGCTGCCGCCTGACGCACCACTTCCGGATGGACGAGCCCACCGAGGGCATCCGCAAGATCACCCGAGACATGGACGACGACGAGCGCCGGCGTTTCGTCACCGAATGGGGCGCCAAGGTCGGCGCCGATCTGCACGAGACGCTGCGCCGACTCAAGTCGATCATCGAGACCGAACGGTAGGAGCCGGACATGTTGCTGCAGACGATCGCCAATCGCGGCATCCGACTGGGCACACTCTTCGACCGGGCCGCGGCCCGGCACCCGGACAACAGCGTCACCCTCGACCACGACCTCGACGTGGCGCCGGAACTCGGTCGGCGGCTCACGGTCGGCGCGGTCGCCGGCCTGGTCGCCGACCTGGCCGCCCGCCTGCACGCCGCCGGCGTACGACCGGGCGACCGCGTGGTGGTCCACAAGTCGCACAACTTCGACATCACGCTGAGCGCGTGCGCGCTGGCCCGGATCGGGGCCGTGCCGGTGCTGCTCTCCCCCCACCTCGACGCCACCACGGTGCTGCATCTGATCCGCCGGGCCGGCCGGCCGTACCTGCTGACCGACCGCGCCACCCTCGACGGGGAACTGGCGGACACCGTGTTCCCGGCGGTCGCCGGGGTGCTGCTCGCCTCCGGAGAGCATCCGTCGGCCACGTCGCTGCGCGCCCTGACCGGTGTGCCGAGCGTCCCGCCGATCGTCATGTCCCCCGACCACCCCATCCTGGTCACCCACACCTCCGGCACCACCGGGCTGCCGAAGCTGGCCGTGCACACCGGACGGACGCTGCAGGCGCGCTACCGCCCGCAGGCGTCGGTCGCCGCGCTGGTGCGACGCCGCTGCCCGGTCGCCATCCACGTCTCGTTCGTGCACTCGCGCCTGTTCACCGCGCTGGCGATCACGATGCTGCGCGGCTTCCCGCTGCTGGTGCTCGCCGACAACGACCCGGATCAGGCCACCGACCTGTTCCTCACCCATCGTCCGGGCGTGCTGGAGACCCACCCCAACTCGTTCCTGCGGTGGGAGCGGCTGGCCGACGACCCGCGCGCGCCGCTGGCCACAGTGCGCTACTTCAGCAGCACCTTCGACGCCATCCACCCGCGCACGGTCCGGCGCATGCTCGGGGCCTCCGCGCATCCCAAGCCGGTGTTCGGCCAGCTGTACGGGCAGAGCGAGGTCGGCCCGGTCGCGGCCCGCGCGTTCACCCGCCGCCGGCCCGAGGACGCCGACGGGCGCTGCGTCGGCATGCCGTTCCCCGGCATGACCGACATCCGGGTGGTCAGCCGCAACGGACGCCCGCCCACCCGCGACAACCCCGGCTACATCGAGGTACGCACCGACGGGCGCATCGTCACCTACCTCGGCGAGCAGCAGCGGTACGAGGGTCAGCGCCACGGATCGTGGTGGCGGATGGGCGACCTGGGCTACCGCACCCGGTTGGGCTGCCTGCACCTGCTCGACCGCGAGGTCGACGAGATCGACGGGTTCGGCAGCACGCTGGCGGTCGAGGACACGCTCTTCACCCGGCTGGACGAGCTCGTCGAGGTGATCATCCTGCCGGCGCCGGACGGGCCGCCCGTGCCGGTGATCTGCACCAGCGAGGACCTGCCGATCGACATCGACCGCTGGGCCGGCGCGGTCGCCACGCTGCCGCCGATGGCCCGCCCGGTGCAGCGGCGCCTGGCGGATCTCCCGCAGACCGCGACCACCAAGATCAAACGGTTGGAGCTGGCCCGGCAGCTGCTCGACCGGGACAGCGCGGCCGGATGAGCACCCGGACGCCTGTGCGCGTGGTCGTGGCCGGGGGCGGCATCGGCGGGCTCGCCACGGCGCTGGCGGTCGCGGCGCACGGACATCACGTGACGGTCCTGGAACGCCAGAACGAGTTCACCGAGCTGGGCGCGGGCATCCAGCTCGCCCCCAACGGCCTGCACGCGCTGGACGCGCTCGGTGTGGGACCGCAGGTGCGGGCCACCGCGGTCGCCATGGCGGAACTGCGGTTCATGGACGGCGTGACCGGCGCCCACGTCACCAGCATGCCGTTGACCGAGCGCTACCAGCGCCGGTTCGGCAGCCCGTACGTGGTGGTGCACCGCGCCGAGTTGCACCGCCGGCTGCTCGACGCCGCCCGGCGGCTGCCCCGGATCACGCTGCGCCCGGCCGCCTCGGTGGCCGGCTACGACCAGAACGCGGCCGAGGCCACCGTGCGCCTGGACTCCGGCGAACGGATCCCCGCCGACATGGTGGTCGGCGCCGACGGCATCCACTCCCGCATCCGCCGCCAGCTCGTCGGCGACGGCGAGCCGCGCAACTCCGGCATCACCGCGTACCGCGCCATAGTCCCCATGTCCCAGGTGCCGGCCCGGGTACGCCGGGACGCGGTCACCTGGTGGGCCGGACCGGACTGCCACTTCGTGCACTACCCGATCAGCGGCGGGGCGTACCTGAACATGGCCGCCAGTCACGCCGACGGCGCGCCCACGCTGTTCGCCGGCCGGCCCACCGACGGCGCACTGGTCCGGGCCGCGATGTCGCGCCTCGGCGCGGTCGGTGACCTGCTGCGCCTCAGCGACGAGTGGCGGGCCTGGGTGCTCGTCGACCGGCCGCCCGTCGACGACTGGGCCGACGGCCGGGTCGCCCTGCTCGGCGACGCCGCGCACCCCATGCTGCACTACGCCGCGCAGGGGGCCTGCCAGGCGCTGGAGGACGCGGTGGTGCTCGGCGACCTGCTCGGCGACGGCGCCGAGCCGGTGCCCGAGGTGCTCCGCCGCTACGTCGCGCAACGGCGGGAGCGGACCGCCGCGGTGCAGGCCGTCTCCCGCGACAGCATCCGGCTCTGGCACGCCGCCGGGGACGCGGCGACGGCCCGCAACCGGGCGCTCGCCGCGATGACGCCGCAGGAGCTGCACACGGCGGTGGCCTGGATGCACGCCGCCCGGGTGCGCGGCGAGCGCCCGAGCGAGGCCGTGCGATGACAGGCCCGCGGCATCTGCGGATCTGCATCGTCGGCGCGGGCCCGCGCGGACTGTCCGTCCTGGAGCGGCTCTGCGCCCAGGAACGGCACGACCGGGCCTGCGCCAGCCTCACCGTGCACGTGGTGGACCCGGCCGCGCCCGGCGCCGGCGCGGTGTGGCGCACCGACCAGTCCCGGCTGCTGCTGACGAACACCGTCGCCTCACAGATCACCGTCTACACCGACCCGAGCTGCCGGCTGGCCGGGCCGATCGAGCCCGGGCCGAGCCTGTACGAGTGGGCCCGGAGCGTGGCGTCGGCGGGCCCGTGGGGCGCGCTCGACCCCGACGTGCTCGACGAGGCGCGTGCCCTCGGCCCCGACGACTATCCGACCCGGGCGTTCTACGGCCACTACCTGCGGGCCAGCTTCCGCCGGATCGTGCGCCGCGCGCCGCCGCACGTCTCGATCCGGTGCCACCGCTCCCGCGCGGTGGCCAGCGCCGACACGTCGGGCGTGCCGGGCGGTCCGCAGGGCGTACGGCTGGCCGACGGCACTCGGCTGCACCACCTGGACGCCGTGGTGCTGGCCCTGGGACACGCCGCCGCCCGGCTGGATCCCCGGCAGGCACGCACGGCGAGCCTGTCCCGGGTGCACGGACTCACCTATCTCCCCCAGGCCAACCCCGCCGACGTCGACCTCGGCCACATCCCGGCGGGCGCGCCGGTGCTGCTGCGCGGGCTGGGCCTGACGTTCTTCGACCATCTGATCCTGCTCACCGTCGGCCGGGGCGGCAGCTTCGCCGAGGAGGGCGGACGGCTGCGGTACCGGCCCAGCGGCGCCGAACCGAGGTTGTCCGCCAGTTCCCGCCGGGGCATCCCGGCGCACGCCCGGGGCGACAACCAGAAGGGTGTGACCGGCCGGCATCTGCCCCGGCTGCTGACCGCGCAGGCCGTGGCGCGGCTGCGCGCCCGCCGCGCCCGCGGGGAGTCGATCCGGTTCCGCCGCGACGTGTGGCCGCTGATCGCCGCCGAGGTGGAGAGCGTCTACTACGCGACGCTGCTGCGCCGCACCGGGCACGCCGGCCGGGCCGAGAGCTTCACGCTGCGCTATTTCGCGACCCCCGCCGAGCGGCGGCCGGCGCTGCTCGACGAGTACCCGATACCGCCGCAGCGGCGCTGGGACTGGGACCGGCTGGCCCACCCGTACCGCGGGCGCGAGTTCCGCGACCGGGACGACTTCCGCGCCTGGGCGCTGGACCACCTGGCCCGGGACGTTGCGCACGCGCGGGCCGGCAACGTCGACGGGCCGCTCAAGGCAGCGCTGGACGTCCTGCGTGACCTGCGCAACGAAATCCGCCTGGCGGTCGATCACGGCGGGATCGACGGCGACTCGTACCGCGACGAGCTGACCGGGTGGTTCACCCCGTTCAACGCGTTCCTCTCGATCGGCCCGCCGGCCCGGCGCATCGAGGAGACGATCGCGCTGATCGAAGCCGGTGTGCTGGAACTGACCGGGCCGGACACCCAGATCGTCATCGACACCGAGACACCCGCGTTCGAAGCGACGTCCCGGACCGTGCCCGGTCCCCCGGTCCGCGCCGGCGTCCTCATCGAGGCGCGGCTGCCGGAACCCGACCTGCGCGGCACCGCCGACCCGTTGCTGCGCCACATGCTCGACACCGAACAGTGCCGGCCGTACCGGATCCCCTACGACGGCGGCACGTACGAGACAGGAGGACTCGCCGTGACCGAACGTCCCTACCGGGTCGTCGACGCCCAGGATCAGCCACACCCCCGCCGGTTCGCGTTCGGTGTGCCCACCGAGTCGGTGCACTGGGTGACAGCGGCCGGCATCCGGCCGGGCAACGACTCGGTGATCCTGGCCGACGCCGACGCGATCGCCGCCGAGGTGCGCTCGCTCGCGCCGGCCGGACACGCGGTGGCCGACCGCGCGGCCTCCGGGTCGGCCCGCTTTCCGGGGGTGATCGTGTGATCGACACGCTCGAAGTGGCGGTGGACAGCGGCCTGCTCTCACCGGTGCGCGCCGGCACGAGCATCGAGCCGGTGGTCGGCGACCGGGCCTGGCTGCAGGCCATGCTGGACGCCGAGGCGGCGCTCGCCCGCGCCCAGGCGCGGCTGGGCACGCTGCCCGTCCAGGCCGCCGCGGTGATCACCCGGACCGCCCGGGCCGAGCTGTTCGACCTGCGGGGCGTCGCGATGGCGTCCCGGGACACCGCGAACCCGGTGGTGGCGCTTGTGGCCCAGTTGACCCGCGCGGTCGCCGAGCTGGACCCGGCCTCCGCCGAGCACGTCCACCGTGGCTCCACCAGCCAGGACATCCTGGACACCGCGGCGATGACAGTCGCGCACCGGGCGCTCACCGTCATCGACGACCACCTCGCCGCCGCCGTCGACGCGCTCGCCGGGCTGGCGCTGACCCACCGCGACCTGCCGATGGCCGGGCGGACGCTGGCCCTGCACGCCGCCCCCACCACGTTCGGGCTGAAGGCGGCCGGCTGGCACCAGTTGCTGTGCGACGCCCGGGTGCGGCTGTGCCGGGTACGCGACCAGGGCCTGCCGGTGTCGCTCGGCGGCGCGGCCGGCACGCTGGCCGGCTATCTGGAGTACGCGGCGCTGGACGGCGCGGCCGAGCCGGACCCCGGCTACGTGGACCGCCTCGTGGCGGCGTTCGCCGAGGAGACCGGCCTGAGCCGGCCTGCGTTGCCCTGGCACACCCTGCGTACGCCGCTGGCCGACCTCGCCGCGGTGCTCGCGTTCGTGACGGGCGCGCTCGGCAAGATCGCCGTCGACGTGCTCTCGCTGGCGCGCAGCGAGGTGGGCGAGGTGGCCGAGCCGGCGGCCAGCGGGCGCGGCGCCTCCTCCGCGATGCCGCACAAGCGGAACCCGGTCCTCGCCACGCTGATCCGCAGCGCCGCGCTCCAGGTGCCGCCGCTGGCGGCCGGACTCACCCAGGCGCTGCTCAGCGAGGACGAGCGGTCCGCCGGCGTGTGGCACGCCGAGTGGCTGCTGCTGCGCGAGTGCCTGCGGCTCACCGGCGGCGCCGCGGAGGCGGCCGTGACGCTGACGCGGGGGCTCGTGGTGCGCCCGGAGCGGATGGCGGCCAACCTGGCGCTGACCCGGGGCCAGCTCACCTCCGAACGGGTCGCCGCCCGGCTCACCCCCGTCGTCGGCCGGGACCGGATCAAGGAGGTGCTGACCCGGGCCGCCGCGGAGGCCGACGCAACCGACCGCGCCCTGTACGACGTCCTGGCGGAGACGCCGGAGCTGCGGGGCCACTACACCGCCGAGGAACTGGCCCGCATCGGTGATCCGGCCGGCTACCTCGGCGCGGCGGGCACGCTCGTGGACGGCGCGGTCGTCGCCCGGGCGGACCCGGCCCGGCGCTGACCGCTGGTCCCCGCGCGCACGAGCCGCGGTCGGACGCGGGATCGGGTCAGCCGATGCCGTCGACCGCGGCCCGCAGCGCGCTGATCGACGGATCCCAGGTGAAGTTCAGGACGGGGATGCCGGAGGCGGCGGCGTTGCTGTCGCCGCCGAGGACCACCGCCCGCGGTTTGCCGGTGCCCTGGGGGACCACGAGATACCAGTTGCCCTTCACGTTCGCGATGAACACGTCGTCTGCCTCCTGGTCGGGCGGGTTCGGGTTGGTGACGTCTCCGGCCCAGCTCTCGAAATCGGCTGTCGCGCGGAAATCCGTCGGACTGGCGGTGTTCAGCCAGAGGCTGGTGTGCACGTGCGGCCCGACGCCGGACTCGCTGCCGTTGGCCGAGGCGCCGGAGTACGCGATGGTCTGGCCACGCGACACACGTTGACCGGGTGAGACGGCGACCGCCGACAGGTGCAGGTGCCGGGTGTAGTTGCCGTCGTCGTGGGCCATCCCCACGACCCGCCCGGTGGCCGTGGACGTGTCGGCCTTCACGAACCGGATCGTGCCGTTCGCCGCCGCCATGACCGGGGTGCCGGCGCCGACCGCGTAGTCGGTGCCCGGCTCGGCCGAGGGCGGCGTCCGGTTCCGGTGGTCCTGCCAGGAGCTGGAGATGCGGACACGTCCGCACGGCCGCTGGTAGCCGCCGGCGGCCCGGGCGGAGCCGGGCAGCAGGGCGAAGGCGGCCGACACCCCGGACGCGGCCAGCGCGGCGCCGGTGAGGAGCCCGCGTCTGGACAGTCCGCGCAGGTAGGCGATGCCGCCGAGGTCCTCGGGCGGCGGAGCGCCGTGGCCGACGTCCCGGGACGACCCGTCACTGAGGATCATCGATGTAAGGTACGGCCGGTTCGGACGCGGGGCAAGCGCCTCGCCCGGACGCCACGCACGCCCTCGCCGGTCGTCATTCCGTCGATGGACGCCTATTCGAAGAACCCGTTTCCGGCACTAGGCTGACGACATGTCTGACGAGCTTTCACCTTCGGCGCAGCAGTCTGCGCTGTCCGGAATCGGCCTGCGCGGCATCGACCACATCGGCCTGGCGGTGAATGATCTGGACGAGGCGATCGAGCGGTACGAGACCGTCTTCGGCATGCGGTGCGTACACGTGGAGGAGAACGCCGAGCAGGGAGTCCGGGAGGCGATGATGTCGATCGGCCCCGACCCCGCCCATGGCCGGCTGCAGTTGCTCGCCCCGCTGACCCCGACCTCACCGATCGCCCGCTTCCTCAGCCAGTCCGGCCCGGGCGTGCAGCAGATCGCCTGGACCGTCGACGACGTCGAGGAGACCTCCGCCGAGCTGCGTGAGCGCGGCGTACGGCTGCTCTACGAGCAGCCCAAGCGCGGCACGGCCGGCTCCCGGATCAACTTCGTCCACCCGCGTGACGCGGGTGGAATCCTGGTCGAGCTGGTCGAGCCGGCCGCCGCCTGAGCGGGCCGCCCGGCCGCCCCGAACGGCCGGTCCCGCCGGATCGTGCCGGTCCGGCGGGACCTCGACGGCGCCGCGGTCAGTGCCGGGTGCGTGGCAGGATCCGGTCCAGCCAGCCGGGCAGCCACCAGTTTCCGCGACCGATGAGCCGCATCAGGGACGGGACCAGCAGCAGCCGGACGATCGTCGCGTCGATCAGCACGGCCAGGGCCAGCATGAAGCCCATCTGCTTGATCTCGAGGATGCGGGTGAACATGAACGACGCGAAGACCACGACCATGATCGCCGCGGCGGCGGTGATCACCTTCGCGGTGCGGGTCAGTCCGAGCTGGACGGCGGCGGCGTTGTCGCCGGTACGGTCCCACTCCTCGCGCATCCGGGAGAGCATGAACACCTGGTAGTCCATGGAGAGCCCGAAGACCAGGGCGAACGCGAACAGCGGCAGGATCACCTGGATGAACCCGGTCCGCTCGACGCCGAGGAGGTCGGCGCCGTGCCCCTCCTGGAAGACCAGCACCGCCGCGCCGAAGGCCGCGCCCGAGGTGAGCAGGTTCATGAAGATCGCCTCGAACGGCAGGACCAGCGAGCGGAAGGCGATCAACAGCAGCAGCCAGCTCGCCGCCAGCACGGCGCCGATGACCAGCGGCATGGCCCGGGAGCTCTCGTCGGTGATGTCCACGATCTCGGCGGGGCCACCGCCGACGTGAGCGGTCAGCCCGGTGCCGGCGAACGCGCCACCGGCCTGAGTGCGCAGCTCGCGTACCAGATCGGCCGTCTCGTCGGTGTCCGCGCCGTGCCGTGGACGGACGGTGACCACAGTGGTGTCCCCGTCCCGGCTTACCAGCTCGGCCAGGGCCGGGCCGGCGGCGCGCGTCGCGGCTTCGAGGTGGGCGGTGGTGTGCCCCTTGGCCTGGGCGTCGAGCACCCGGGTGACGCTTACGACGTCAGCGGTCTCCCGGTTGCCGGCGGCCTGGTCGCTGAACCGGGCGACGGCGTCGAGCTGCGCGTCGGTGAACCGGTCGCCGCCGGCCGAGACGACAACTGTGATCGGGGCGAGCACGCCGGGCGCGTACGCCTCGGAGACGATGCCGTACCCCTTGCCCGGCGGCGACTCGGCCACCGCGCCGGCGCCGAGGTCGACGCCGTACTGGAGGTGGAAGACCGGGATGGACAGGGCGCCGAGCAGGACGGTGCCGAGCGCGGCCACGAGCAGCGGACGGCGCATGACCACGGCGATGGCCTTGGCCCAGCCGGAGTGCTCCGGGTCCGGGTGGGCCAGCGACCGGCGGGCCCAGGGCAGCGCGAAGCGGTTGATGCGGGGGCCCAGAAGACCGAGCAGGGCGGGCAGCAGGGTGACCGCGATGAGCATCATGACCAGCACGGCGACTGTCATGCCGACGGCCATCGAATAGACCTTCGCGGAGCGGACCAGCCAGAGCCCCGCCAGCGAGACGACGACGGTGATGCCGGAGAACAGGACGGCCTGCCCGGCGGTGGCCACGGTGCGCCCGATGGCCCGGGCCCGTTCCGGACGGCCGCTGTCACCGGCTTTCGCCAGTTCCTCGCGGAACCGGGTGACGATGAACAGCGTGTAGTCGATGCCGAGCGCGATGCCGACCATGCTGACAGCGGTCTGCACGAACACGTCGAAGGTGGTGAAGTGGGTGGCGATGCCGAGCGCGCCGAACGCGGCGAGCACGGCGACGACACCGAGCAGGAGCGGGATGGCGGCCGCCACGAGCGACCCGAACGCGAGCAGCAGCACGATGGCGGCGGCCGGGAAGCCGATCGTCTCGGCCATGGACAGGTCCTCGTTGCCCTGCTCGACGGCGGCCGCGGCGAGCGGCGAGACGCCGGTGAAGTACGCCTCCACCTGGCCGGTGCCGAGCCCTTCGGCGATCTCGCCGAGCGGCCCGGCCTGCTCCTGGAGCTTTTTGTCGTCGCCGTCGAGACTGACCGGCACGAGCGCGGTCTTCCCGCCGGGGGCGATGAGCCGGTCCGGCGCGTCGTACGGGCTGACCACGGTGCGCACGTCCGGGGCCTGGCGGTAGCGCTCGACAGCGGTGCGGACGACCTCGCGGAACGCCGGGTCCTGCGCGTCGATCGAGGTCGAGTGCAGGACCACGAAGTCGGTCTCGCTCGGCGTGTCGGGGAACTCGGCGCTGATCAGCTCGGCGGCCTTCTCCGAGTCGGAGCCGATCACGGAGTTGGTGTTGCCGGTCAGGTGCGAGGTGAAGTAGCCGGCCGAGACGGCCGCGCCGGCGAGCAGCACCAGCCAGACCAGGATGACCTTCACTGGATTGAGCGCCGCCCAGACGGCCCAGCGGTAGAGGAAGCCTTCCTCCAGCGGCCGGTGTTCGCCACCTCGGCGGGTGCGCGACAGCGTGTCGGTCATCGAATCCCTTTCGCGGTTGGCACTGATGTCCGCCGGCCACTGCGGTACGGCTGCCGGCGCCCCCTTCCGGCGCCGGTCAGCCTACCGTCCACTAGAGGCCGTTTTGTGGACCTTGTGAACGTCGAAATCAGTTGAGTACGGCGCCGGCGTCGTCCCGGAACTCCCGGCTCCGCCGGTTGTCCAGGTGCACGTAGACCCGGTGCAGCCAACGGTCCCGCCCGTCGAAGCGGGGAGTGAACTCGGACCGGCCGTGCAGCACCAGCCGGTTGTCGATGAGCGCCATCATCCCGGTCTGCAGCACCAGCGGCGTGGAGACGTCGGTGAGGATCCGCTTCAACCGCGCCATCACCTCGCCGGCCTCCTCGTCCAGCGCGGTGGTCGCGTTCAGGTCGAGGCAGATGTTCGAGTCCTCCACGCTGCCGGTGAGCACCGCGTGCGGCGTGGTGCGGTCACCCTGGCGGAACGAGGGCGGCGGCGCGGTGACGAACCGGGGCTCGCGCAGCACCTTCCGGTCGGTCTCCTCGATCAGCGGCAGGGCCTGCCGGATGCAGGTGACCAGCGTGCCGGCCCGCTTGGCGTGATCGTTGCGCAGGCACAGCAGGCCGACGTAGTCGGGGCGTTCCCGGTGGAACGCGTTCTCCACATGGAACTCCAGCGGCACCGACCCGGCGTTGCTCTGGGAGTCCTCCAGGCCGCGCACCGGGACGACGTTCTGCACCAGGGCGCCGCTCTTCTCGCTGCGGTAGGCGATCACCTCGCCGAGGTGCAGGCCGACGAGCATGGCCAGGACGGCCGGCACGGTGGTCGCCCGTTCCACCGACTCCCGGACGGTCGGAGTGCTCGGCAGGTCGCGCTCGTCCACCGGAAGGCCGGCGAGCACGAGTGAGCCGGTGGCCCCGGCGTCGCTGCGGAAGTCGCGCAGCGTCTCCATCAGCCGCAGCGGCATCCGGCAGCTCGCCTGCCGGGCCTGCGTCACCCAGGACAGGTCGTCCAGCAGGCGCGGCGACGCGGCGACGAGTTCCTCGGCCAGCGCCCGCAGGGCGGTCCGTTCGTCGTCGGCGAGGTCCAGCCTCAGTCCCTGCGCGCCGCGCGTCGACCGGTCAGATGTCGTGGTCATGGATTCGTCCTCTCGTACGGCGTGCGCGATCGTCCCGGCGCACGGGGGCCGGTGTCGGCACGGAGGGGATTCGTGGGAGCGGATCAGAGGGCGGGCAACGCGCGGCTGTCCACCTTCCCGTTGGTGGTGAGCGGAATGTGGTCGATGGCGACGACGTCCGCCGGGATCATGTAGTCGGGCAGGTCGACGGCGAGGTGGGCGCGCAACGCGGCGGCGTCCACCGCCGCGCCGGCGGTGAGCACCACGTACGCCGCCAGGCGCTTCTCGCCGGGGCTGGGCTCGCGGGCGAGCACCACGGCGTCACGGACGCCCGGATGGGCGGCGAGCCGGGCCTGGATCTCGCCCAGTTCCACCCGGTAGCCCCGGATCTTGACCTGGTTGTCGATGCGGCCGAGGAACTCCAGCGTGCCGTCGGGCAGCCAGCGGGCCAGGTCGCCGCTGCGGTAGAGGCGGCTGCCCGGCGGGCCGTACGGGTCGGGCCGGAACCGGTCCGCGGTCAGGTCCGGGCGGCCCAGGTAGCCGCGCGCCACCCCGACGCCGCCGATCCAGACCTCGCCGGGCACGCCGACCGGCACCGGGTCGAGCCGCTCGGTCAGCACGTACATGGTGGTGTTGACGATCGGGACGCCGAGCGGCACCAGCTCGGTGGCCGGCGGCTCGCTGATCGGCTGCCCCGAGTTGCCGATGGTGATCTCGGTGGGGCCGTACTCGGTGGCGACCTTCGTGCCGTCCGGCCCGGCCAGATCCAGCCAGCGCTCGGCCAGCGCCGCGGTGAACGAGTCCCCGGCCGCGATGACCATGCCGGCCAGGTCCCGCGCCTGCTCCCCGGTGAGCTGCCAGGTGAGCAGGTCCAGGTGGCCCGGGGTCATCTTGATGAAGCTGTACGGCGCGCCCGTGAGCAGGTGCGCCCCGAGCTCGGCGGTGTCCAGCGGCTCGGGCAGCAGGTGCGCCGGCTCCCCGGTGATCAGCGGGGTGAAGATGTTCGGGATGCCCAGGTCGAACGAGATCGAGGAGAAGACCGGGGCGCCGCCGGGGCCGTGCGCGGCGTACGCGCCGACGGTCCAGAGCAGATAGTTGGCCAGGCCGGCGTGCGGCACCAGCACGCCCTTGGGCCGCCCGGTGGAGCCGGAGGTGAAGATGACGTAGGCGAGCTGGGCCGGGTCGATCGGCACGGTCGCCGGGGTGTCGGGCCGGGCCGCGACGGCCGCCGCATCCGCGTCGACCAGGACCAGGACGCCGTCGTACAGGCCGGTGAGGGTGGCCTGCTCGACGGTGGAGGTGACCACCACCGGGCTGCCGGCCGCCTCGATCATGTAGCGCAGCCGTTCCGCCGGCAGCTGCGGATCCAGCGGCAGGTAGCCGGCCCCGGACTGCCAGACCGCGATCAGGGCGGGGATGAGGTCTGGTGTGCGGCCCAGGCACACGCCGACCAGGGTGTCCCGGCCGGCGCCGAGGTCGAGCAGGTGGTGGGTGAGCCGGTTGGCCCGCCGCATCAGCTCCCGGTACGTGAGCCGCGTGTCGCCGACCCGGACGGCGATCCGGTCCGGAGTGGCGTCGGCCTGGGCCCGGATCAGGTCGACCACGGTCACGTCGCCCCGGTGCGCCGTCTCCGCGACGGCCCAGTCGCGCAGCACCGCGTCGCGCTCGTCCGCCGGCAGGTAGGTGCGCCCGGCGTCGCCGTCGGGGTCGGCGGCCATCGCCACCAGCACCTCCCGGTAGAGCGCGGCGAGCCGGCGGGCGTACCCGGGGTCGACTGTCTCCCCGGCGACGCGCAGGCGCAGGCGGTCCGGCCCGGCGGTGACCCGCAGGCCGTACCCGTCCCGGTCGTCCGGCAGGCCGGGCAGCGGCTCACCGGGCAGGCCGGCGGCCGGGTCCCACTCGAAGAGGGCGTGCTGCCCCTGCCCCGGCCCGCCGGTGACCGGGCGGTACGCGAGCCGGTGGGTCCACGCGTCGCGCTCGTGGGCGGCCACGTCGCGCACCAGCGCCCGCCAGGTCGCCGCGCGGGCGGCCGTCGGCACGGGCCGCACCACGCGGTGCAGCAGTCGCTCGCAGTCCGGGCGCGCGGCGCCGCCGTGCGGGGTGAGGGTGGCGTCGGTGTGCCCGGCGGGTTCGGCGCCGAGCATGCCGAGCACGGTCTGGTGGGCGGCGAACAGCACAGTGGACAGCGGCGCCCCGGCGGCGTCGGCGAGCACGGCCAGCCCGGCGGACATCCCGGCCAGGTCGACGGTGAGCTCGGTGCTCCCGGCCGCGCCGCCCCAGCCGCCGGGCAGGGCGCAGGAGCCGCCGGCCAGCGCCCGGGTCCAGTACTCCTCGCCTTCGAAGTCGGCGGCGGCGTCGAGCGCGTCCGCGACGCAGGGCGCGTGCCGGGTGGCGGTGACCGGCGCCGCGGCGTAATAGGCGCGCAGCAGCTCGGCGAGGATGCCCGCCGGGTCGGCCACGCAGCTCAGCGCCCGGGGCGCGGCGACCAGCAGCGTCCAGCTCTGTTCGGTCTCCAGGATCACGGTCAGCCGCAGCGCCCCGGCGGCGGCCGGGTCGAACGGCGTGGCCCGTTCGGTCTCCAGCAGCGCGGCGAGCATCGCGTCGCGCTTGTCCGCGTCGACGCTGCGGTGGTCGTGCCGGGCCAGCGGGACCGCGGCGTCCGGATGCGCCAGGTACAGCGGCTCGGTGCCGCCGGACGGGTCGGTCGAGCAACGGAGCAGCTCGTGCGCGCGCACCACCGCCTCGACCGCCGAGGCGAAACGCTCCGGCGCGAACGGGGCCGGGTCCTCGATCCGCCGGCCGTCCAGGTCGACCTCGGTGAACGCCGACGCCTGCGCGACCAGGTCGGCCGGCACGTCGGGCAGCGGATAGGCGTCGCTGACGCCGGCCGGGACGATCGCCCGGTCCCGGGGACTGAGCAGCGTGAACGGCTCGATGTCGGCCGCTTCCACCGCCGGGTCGAGGGGGGTCATGTCTCGTCTCCTGGGTTCCGGTCCACCGGCGGCCCGCTCCGGGCGGGTACGGCGGCGGCTGTGGTCGGGGGCGGTCGGTGGTGGTACCGGTCGGCGGCGCCGGACACCCAGGGCGGCGGTACGACGGCGGCGAGATCCCGCGCCACCGTCGCCACCACCTCGGCCCGCGCGCCGTGGAGGAAGAAGTGGTCGCCGGGGAACAGGCAGAGCCGCGACCGGGCCGAGGTGTGCCGCCGCCACCCGTCGAGCGCCCTCGGCGGCACGATCCGGTCCCCCCGGCCGCCCAGCACCGTCAGTGGCGTCGCCAGCGGCGGCTCGGGGCGGTGCTCGTACGTCTCCAGCACCGAGAAGTCGGCCCGCAGCACGGGCAGCATCAGCCGCATCAGGTCGGCGTTGTCGAGCACCTCCGGCGGGGTGCCGCCCAGCTTCGCCAGGTGCGCGCGGATCTCGTCGTCGGCGGCGCAGTGCAGCAGCGGCCGCGACGACGGGGAGTCCGGCGACGCGGCGGCGGAGACGAACACGTGCTCCGGCTGGCGCACCGGGCGGCGGCGCAGCGCCCGGGCCAGCTCGAAGGCGAGCAGGCCACCCATGCTGTGCCCGAACAGCGCGTACGGCCGGTCCAGCGCGCCGGTCAGCGCGTCGGCGAGGGACCGGATCAGCGGGGTGAGGCGCAGGAAGGGCGCCTCCTGCAGCCGGGTGCCCCGGCCGGGCAGCTCCAACGCCACCACCTGGACTCCGGGTGGCGCGGCGCGCTGCCAGCCCCGGAACGCCGCCGCGCCGCCACCTGCGTACGGCAGGCAGAACAGGCGGACGTCAGCGTCCGGATTCCACACCTGACCGCCCAGCCACCGACTGTCCACGGGGAACCTCCTCCTCCCTGATCTGGCCGTAGTCGAGCCGGACGAGCCGGTCGGCGGCGTCGAAGTAGCGGTCGTCGTGGCTGATCACCACGACGGCCTTGTCCCGGTCCCGCAGTTCCGGCAGCAGTTCCCGGTAGAAGAAGTCCTTGAAGACCGGGTCCTGGTCGGCCGCCCACTCGTCGAACAGGCAGAAGGGGCGGTCCTCCAGGTACGTCACCAGCAACGCCAGCCGTTTGCGCTGCCCGAGCGAGAGCGCCGTGGTGGAGAAGCGGTCCCCGTCGACGCGTACCTTGTGGTCCAGTTGCAGGCGCTCCAGGTACCGCTGCGCCTTGGCGGCCTGCTCCCCCGCCGGCAGCCCGAGCAGGCTGTCGAAGAGGTGGAAGTCGGAGAACACGGCGGAGAACAGGTTGCGGTAGTCCTCCCGGTTGGCCGCGGTGACCTGGGTGCCGTCCACCTGGATCGCGCCGCTCTCCGGCTCGTACAGGCTGGTGAGCACCTTCGCCAGGGTGGTCTTGCCGCTGCCGTTGGCGCCGACGACGAAGAGGATCTCGCCGCGCCGGAACTCGAAGTCCAGCGGGCCGAGCACGAACTGCTCGCCTTTCGGTCCGGGGTAGACGTGGCTGACTCCGCGGAAGGCGATGCTTCGCCACCCGGCGAAGACGTTGCCCGCCCGGCCCGCGGCGGCCGGGACCCTGCTGTTCGGCACGGCGGGCGCCCGCCCCGCGCCCGGCCCGCCGAGACCCGCGTCGAGCTCCGCGAGCCGCTCCTTGATCTTCCCCAGGGCCACCGACGCCCGGCCCAGCGCGGGGAACCAGACGAGGACACCCTGAAGGCTGGAGACGGCGAAGAGCAGGATCAGCACGCACGACGTGAGCGTCTGGTCGGACAGGGCGAACCAGGCGGGGAAGGCGAACAGCAGCAGGCCGATGAAGGCGAAGAAGACCGCCTGACCGCCACCTGTGGCGCCCTCGTAGACGGAGAGGCCGAAGACGCTGTGCCGGCGGTAGGCGGACGCCGTGGCCGTCAGCTCACCGTCGATCAGCGCGGCCCGCCGCTCCCGGTTGAGCTTCAGCTCCTTGAGCCCTTCGGTGACCGAACGGAAGTGACCGAACAGCGCGTCCTGCTCCCGCCGCGCGGCCTTGAGCGCACCCAGGCCGGAGGCGGAGACGAGCAGGTAGAGCAGCACGCCCACGACGACCGTGGCGCCGGTGGCGAGCGCCACCGCCGGTGAGACGATCACCAGGTACGCGATGGCCACCAGCACGAACGCCGCGCCCGAGCAGATGCCCGGCAGGCCGGGCAGCGCGTCGGCGATCACCACCACGTCGTCGGCGAGCGCCGAGTAGAGCTGCGCCGTGCCGGTCCGCTCCACGGTCCGCAGCGGGGCGTCCAGGATGCCGTCGATGAGGCGGCGGCGCAGGTGGTAGACGGCGCCCTGGGACAGCCGGTACAGCATGCTCTGGGAGGCGAACTTGGTGACCAGCGTGGCCAGGCAGAGCGCCACGTATCCCCAGATCAGCCGCTGCGAGGGCGCGGCGTCGGCGGCCAGCGCCAGGTTGACCATGGCGATGAAGGCGGCGCCGGTGCCGCCGCTGACGATGCCCGCCGCGATGGCCAGCAGGAACGGGCCCCGGCTGTAGCGCAGCAGGTAGGCGAAGAGGCTCATGCGCCCACCTCGTCCAGCCAGGCACGGAGCGTGGTCAGCGGCGCCGCCGGTGAGTCGGCCAGCCGGCCGAGCAGCAGGTCCCAGCGTCGCATCAGCGCCTGGAGCGCCCGGGCGTCGTGGACGTCGGTGGAGAAGATCCAGGTGCCGTGCAGTTCCGCGCCCTGTTCCCGCATGATCAGCGCCAAGTCGACCTCCGCCGGTCTGAGGTTGGTGCCGAGCACCTCGGAGAAGACGTAGTCGTCACCGATTTCCAACGAATCGACCCGCAGCCCGGGCAACGCGAGTTCCGGCACCTCGGCGTTGAGCAGGTTGAACAGGGTCCGGGTCGGGTCAGCGTCCGCGGTGGCCGGCACCGCCAGCCACGGCGGCACGGCCCGGTTGGCGTACGCGTCGAGCGTCCGGTCCCGGACCTGCCGCACCAGCCCGGCGAACGTCGACGCGGCGGTCAGGTCGGCGCGTACCACGAGCGGGTGCACGAACCAGCCGATCAGGTCGGCCGTCTCGGCCCGGTCCCGGCCCGCCTCCGGGAAGCCCACCGGGATGTCGTCGCGGCCGGAGCAGGCGGCGAGCAGCAGGTGGTACGCGGCCAGCAGCGCCATGAACAGGCTGGCCCCCTCCTGCCGGGCGAGCCCACGCAGCTTCTCCGTGACCGCCGGGTCGACGCGGAACGCGCGGGTGAAGCCGTCGGCGGCGGTCGTCCCGGTGGCCGGTGGCCGCAGCGTCAGTGCCGGTGGCAGGCCGGCGAGGGCGCGCCGCCAGTGGTCCACGTGCGCGTCGAGCGCGCCGCCGGCCAGTTGCCGGCGCTGCCACGCCGCCACGTCGGGGTACTGCACGGCCAGCTCCGGCAGCCGCGGCGCCCGGCCGGCGGCGTGGGCGCCGTAGAACTCGGTCAGGTCGCGCACCAGCACCCCGTAGGACCAGTTGTCGGTGACCAGGTGATGCATGGTGAGCACCAGCGCGTGCCGGTCCTCGCCGAGGCGGGCCAGCAGGCCGCGCACCATCGGCTCCGCGTCGATGCGGAACGGCCGCCGTCCCTGCTCCTCGATCAGCGCGCGCAGTTCGCCCGGCTCGGCGTCGCGGAGGTCCACCGCCGTCAACGGCCAGCCGCCGGCCGGTTCGATCCGCTGCGCCGGCCCGTCCGGGCCGTCCACGATCCGGGTCCGCAGCGCCTCGTGCCGCCCGGCGACGTCGTCCAGGGCGCGGCGCAGCGCCGCCTCGTCCAGCGGTCCGGTCAGCCGCAGCGCGGTCACCACGTTGTGGATCGGGTCGGCCGGGCCGAGCGGGTGGTGCCGGATCAGCCGTTCCTGGCTGAACGACAGCGGCAGGTCGCCGTCGCGGCCGACGCGCGGGATCGGGGCCGGGCCGGTGTCCGCGCCGCTCGCGTGCCGCCGGACCTGCCCGGCCAGCCAGCCGACGGTCGGGTTGCCGAAGAGGTCGCGCAGCGCGAGCCGTACGCCGTACCGGGCGTCGATCTGCGCGGCGAGTTTGGTGGCGAGCAGGGAGTGCCCGCCCAGGGTGAAGAAGTTGTCGTCCCGGCCGACCTCGTCGATCCCGAGCAGTTCCCGCCAGATGTCGGCGATCGCCGCTTCCACCTCGTCGCGGGGCGCTTCGGCAGCGGCGGCGGGCTCGTCGGCGAGCGGCTGCGGCGCGGGCAGGGCGGACCGGTCGACAGTGCCGGCCGGGGTGCGCGGCAGCTCCGGCAGCGCCACCCAGGCGGCCGGGAGCAGATTCTCCGGCAGCCGCTGCCTCAGGTACGCCGCCAGCTCACCGGTCCCGGCCTGCCCCACGACGTACGCGACCAGCCGGTCGTCGTGCGCCACCACGGCGGCCCCGGTCACGGCGGGATGCCCGGACACGATCGACTCGACCAGGTCCAGGTCCACCGGGAAGCCGCGCAGCCGTACCTGGTGGTCGAGGCGGCCCAGGTACTCGATCACGCCGTCGGCGCGCATCCGGGCCCGCTCGCCGGTGCGCAGCAGCCGCACGCCGCGCGCCGTGCCGAACGGGTCCGGCGCCAGCAGCGCCGCCACGTCTCCGGCCGGCGCCGGAAGCGGGTCGCCACCGACGTACAGCTCCCCCGGCACGCCGGCCGGGAGTGGCTGACCGGCCCGGTCCAGGACGTGCGCCCGGGTGCCCGGCACCGGGCGGCCGACCGGCATCAACTGCCGCTGCCCGCCGTCGGGCGTGGCCGGGTCGGCGGGCCCGCCGTCGGGCGTGGCCGGATCGGTGAGCTCGCCGTCGACGGCGCACAGGTGGGCGGTGACCGGCGCGGCCACGTCCGGCGGCACGAGCACGTGGTGCAGGGCCGCCGGCGACCGCTCCGCGAAGCGCGCCACCAGGTCCCGGGACAGCGGCGCCCCACCGCAGAACACGTGCCGCAGCGCGGCGCAGCGCTCCACCCCGCGCTGGTCGAGCAGGTCGGCGAGCAGGTCGGGCCGGAAGCAGGCCACGCTGACCCGCTCCGCCCGGATCAGGCCGACCACGTGGCGGGCGTCGCGGTCCCCGCCGGGCCGGGCCAGCACCACGGCCGCGCCGCTCAGCAGCGGGGCGTACAGCTCCCAGACCGCCGCCGGGGCGGCCAGGGGCGCCTGCTGGAGCACCCGGTCGGCGGCGGTCAGCCCGGCCGCCTCGGACAACCAGCGCAGCCGGTCGCGCAGCGCCGCGTGGCTGTGCACCGTGGTGCGCGGCACACCGTCGGGCGGACAGGTGACGTAGGCCGGGTCGCCGCCGGTGACAGTGCCCGCGCCGGCCGGCGCCGCGGCGTCCGGCACGAGGGCACCGGGCACGGCGGCGCCGCGCACGGCGCGCGGGTCGGCGGACGGGTCGTCCACCAGGCAGGTCGGCCCGGACCAGCGCGGGACGCCGCCCTGCGGGCGCGCGGTGAGCAGCAACGCGACCTCGGCCGCCGTCAGCAGCGCGGCGGCCCGGTCCGCGGGCAGCCCCGGATCCACCGGTACGACCACCCCGCCGGCCCGCCAGACGGCGAGCGGCGCGGCGACCAGCTCCACGCACCGGTCCAGCCGCACGCCGACCCGGGTGCCCCGGCGCACGCCCGCTGCCCGCAACCGATCGGCGAGCACGCCGACGAGCGCGTCCAGCTCGCCGTAGCCGACCGTACGCGAGCCGAACCGCACCGCCGGGGCGGCCGGGTCACGGCGTACCGCCGCGGCGAAGGCGTCACCGACCAGCGGACGGGCGGCGTCGGTCGCCGGGCCGGTGGCCAGCGCCAGCAGCTCGTCCCGCTCGACCGGGCCGACGAGCGGCAGCACGCCGATCGGGGTGTCCGGGTCGTCCAGCAGGCCCCGCAGCAGACGGTGGAACATGCCCACGTGACGCCGGGCGGTCGCCTCGTCGAACAGGTCGGTGCTGTACTCCAGCCGCCCCCAGATCGTGTCGCCGTCCTCGAAGAGGTCAAGCAGCAGGTCGAACTCGGCCTTGCGGGCGTCCAGCGAGACCGGCTCGACCCGCAGCGGCCCGTCGTGCCAGGACGGGAACGGCACGTTCTGGTACGAGAACAGCACCTGGAAGACCGGGGTGCCGGCCGCCGACCGCTCCGGCTGCAACTGCTCGACCAGCCGCTCGAACGGGATGCCCTGGTGGTCGTACGCGGCCAGGCACACCGCGCCGACCCGGCGCAGCAGCTCCCGGAACGACGGCTCGCCGCGCAGGTCGGTACGCAGTGCCACGGTGTTCATGAACAGCCCGATCAGCGGCTCCAGCTCGACCAGGCGCCGGTTGGCCACCGGCGAGCCGACCACCACCTCCTCGTCGCCGGTGAGCCGGTGCAGCAGCACCGCGAAGGCGGCCTGGAGCACCATGAACAGCGTGGCGTTCTCCTGCCGGGACAGCGCCCGCAGCCGGGTCACCACGGCCGGCGGGATCTCCACCGGCACCGAGTCACCCCGGTAGCTCTTCTCCCTCGGCCGGGGCCGGTCACCGACCAGGCCGATCTCCGGTGGCGCGCCGCCGAGCTGGCCCGTCCAGTACGCCAGGTCCGCCGCCCACGCCTGCTGAGCGGCCGGCTCCTGCTGCCAGAGGGCGAAGTCGGCGTACTGCACCGGCAGCTCGGGCAGGCCGTGCGGCCCGCCGGTGAGCAGGGCGCGGTAGCAGTCGATCAGCTCGCGCAGCAGCACCCCCATCGACCAGCGGTCGGACACGAGGTGGTGCAGGTTGAGCAGCACGCCGGTCACCTGCGGGCCGAAGCGGAGCAGCCGGACCCGCACCGGCGAACCGGCGGCCAGGTCGAACGGCCGGCCGATCAGCTCCTCCTCGCGGCGGCGCAGCTCGGCGTCGACCTCCCCGGGCGTCACCCCGGGCACGTCCTCGACCCGCACGTCCGGCGGCAGCTCGGCCCGCACCTGCTGGTACGGCCGTCCGTCCCGCTCGAAGAAGACCGTCCGCAGCGACTCGTGCCGGCGGACCACCTCGGCGCAGGCGCCGGCGAACAGGTCCGCGCGGAAGTCGCCGTGCACCCGCATCGCCGTGGAGATGACGTACGCGGAGGTGTGCGCCGCGAACTGCTCCAGGAACCAGATCCGGCTCTGCGAGAAGGTCAGCGGCACCGGGGCGTCCCGGTCGGCGCGCGGTGGCACGGTCCGCGCCGGGGCGCGGTCGATGCCCTCCTCCTGGAGCAGGTTGCCCAGCAGCGCGAGCCGCTGCGCGGACAGGGCGAACCGCCTGGTGCTCATGCCTGCGTCCTTCCGTCGGCGCGGTCGAGCGCCTGCTGCACCTCGTCGTCGGACAGGTCGCTGAGCCGGATCAGCAGCTCGGCGGTCTTCTCCACGACGGTCCGCTGCGCGGGGTCGGCGGTCAGCGCGCGGGTGAGCCCGGCGACCGTCGGGTCGGTGAAGACCTTGTGCAACGGCACGTCCACGCCGAACGCCTCCCGTACCCGGGCCACCATCCGGGTGCTGAGCAGCGAGTGCCCGCCGAGGGCGAAGAAGTCGTCGCCCACGCCGACCCGGTCGACGCCGAGGGTCTCGGCCCAGATGCCGGCGATCACCTCCTCGACCGGTGTGCGCGGCGCCACGTACGCCGATGTCACCTGCCGCCGGCCCGACTCGGGCGCGGGCAGCGCCTTGCGGTCGACCTTGTTGTTCGGGGTGAGCGGCAGCGCGTCGAGGAAGACGTACGCCGAGGGCGCCATGTAGTCGGGCAACTGCTCGCCGACCGCGGCCCGCAGCCGCGGCAGCAGCCGCCTCGCCCGGCGGCCGAGGGCGTCGTTGACGAACGAGTCCCAGCGCGGCTCGGCGGCGGGCGGCCCGGCGAGCCGGGGCAGCGGCGTCTCCGGCCGGCCGTCGCCGGCCAGCCGGCGCAGCACGACGGTCAGGTCACCGGCCGGTCCGTGACCGGACCAGTCCAGGTCCAGCCGGTAGCCGGTCGCGTCGGCGAGCCGGCGCAGCTGTTCCGGCTCGACGGCGGCCGGGTCGACAGGGGACGCCAGTTCGGCCCGCAGGTCGGCGACCGTGCCGTCCGCCCCGGCGAGCGCCGTCGCCGCCCGCGCCCAGCGGTCGACGCGGGCGTTGGGTACGCCGCGCAGCGCGAGCAGCGCCGGACGGTCGGCGGTGAGCCGCTCGCGCAGCCCGGCCGCGGTGAGCCCGCTGTCGCGCCAGTCCAGCCACGTCACGTCCCCGGCGTCGACGACGTCGCCGTCGACGGTGAGCCGTACGTCGTAGCGGAACCGGGTCAGCTCGTTGCTCACCGAGCCGAGCTTCGGCATCACCCGTACCCCCGTCAGCCGGGGGAAGCGGGCCGGCAACGCGGTGAAGAAGCCCGGGTCGAAAACCAGCTCCCGGTCGTCGGCGACGGCCCGGCGCACCCGCTCGCGCAGTTGCTCGGCGCTGTCCTGCGCCTCGGCCCGCTCCACCTGCACGGAGGTGTGGAAGGTCTCCAGCAGCGGCAGGCTGCGGATGTCGCCGAGGAAGAGCGAGCCGCCCGGGGCGAGCCGGGGCAACGCGCCCTCGATCACCCGCAGCAGGTAGTCCTCGTCGGCGAAGTACTGCGCCACCGAGTTGAGCACGATCACGTCGAAGAGCTGGTCGGGCAGCGCGTCCAGCTCGTCGGCGGCGCAGCCGAACAGCTCCACCCCGGACAGTCCCCGCGCCGGCACGTCGGCGCGCAGCCGGTCCAGGGCGACAGCGGAGATGTCGGTGCCCCAGTAGCGGCGCACGTGCGGGGCGACCCGGTAGAGGATCAGGCCGGTGCCGCAGCCGATCTCCAGCACCGAGCGCGGGCCGTCCTGGAGGATCCGCTCGGCGGTCGCCTCGGCCCAGCCGCGCATCTCCGCCACCGGGATCGGCGCTCCGGTGTAGCTGCTGTTCCAGCCCCGGGTGTCGAACGTCGGGTCGACCTCGCCGGTGTCCGTCACGTCGTACGCGGCGTCCCAGACGTCGCGCCACTGCTCCACCTCGTGCGGCCACTGCGCCGCCGCCTCGGCCCGGGCGTCGGCGCCGGCCACCACGTACGCCACCAGCCGCTGGTCGCCGAGGGTGTCCTCGCGTACGGTCACCACCGCCTGGTTGACCTGCGGCTGCCGCTCCAGCACCGACTCGATCTCGCCCAGCTCGATCCGGAAGCCCCGCAGCTTCACCTGGTGGTCGAGCCGGCCGAGGAACTCGATGCTCCCGTCGGCGCGACGGCGGACCAGGTCACCGGTGCGGTAGAGCCGGTCGCCCAGCCCGATCGGGAAGGGGTGCCGGACGAACCGCTCGGCGGTCAGCTCGGGCCGGTCCAGGTAGCCCCGCGCCAGGCCGGCGCCGCCGATGTGCAGCTCGCCGGGGACACCCGGCGGCACCAGGTGGCCGCTGCCGTCGAGCACGTGCAGTTCGGTGTTGGCGATCGGCTCGCCGATGGAGATCGGGCCGTGGTCGACCCGCGCCACCGCCGACCAGATGGTCGTCTCGGTCGGGCCGTACATGTTCCACAGCTCGGCGCACCGGCCGAGCAGGCGCTGGGCCAGCTCGGCGGGGAGCGCCTCACCGCCGGCCAGCACCCGCAGCCCGGCCTCGCCGGTCCAGCCGGCGTCGAGCAGCATCCGCCAGGTGGACGGGGTGGCCTGCATGACCGTCGCGCCGAAGGCGTCCAGCGCGGCGGCCAGCCGTTCCCCGTCGGCGGCGACCTGGCGGCTCACCACTGCCACGCAGGCCCCCTCGACCAGCGGCAGGAGCAGCTCCAGCCCGGCGATGTCGAAGGAGAGCGTGGTGACCGCCAGCAGCACGTCGTCGGCGGTGACGCCGGGGCGCTCGCCCATGGCGAGCAGGAAGTTGCCCAGCGCCCCGTGCGGCACCTGCACGCCCTTGGGCCGGCCGGTGGAGCCGGAGGTGTAGATGACGTACGCCAGGTCGTCGGGGCGCACGTCGACGTCCAGCGGTTCGGCCGACTCGGCGGCCAGCTCGTCACCGAGCAGGTCCAGGCAGAGCGGCTGCGCCTTCACCCCGCCCAGGCCCGCCAGCACGTCGCTGCTGGTGAGCAGCACGGACAGGTCGGAGTCGGCGAGCATGAAGGCGATCCGGTCCGGCGGGAAACCCGGGTCCAGCGGCACGTACGCGCCGCCGCTCTTGAGCACGGCGAGCATCGCCACGACCATGTCGGCCGAACGCTCCAGGCAGATGCCGGCCATCGTCTCCCGGGCCACCCCGAGCCGCCGCAGCCGGCGGGCCAGCCGGGTCGAGCGCCCGTCCAGCTCGGTGTAGGTCAGGGTCTCCCGGTCGGTGCGCAGCGCCGGGGCGTGCGGGGTGGCGGCGGCCCGGGCGGCGAAGCGCTGCGGTACGCACACCGGCTGCGGCCAGTCCCGGCGGGTGTCGTTCCACCGCAGCCGCAGGTCACGCTCCTCGTCGGCGCCGAGCATCGGAACCTGGTCGATCGGCCGGTCCGGGTCGGCGAGCAGGTTCTCCACCAGCTGCGCGAGGTGCCGGGACATCCGCTCCACGGTGGCCGGCTCGAACAGGTCGGTGTTGTACTCGAACCAGCCGGTCAGCCCGTCCGGCCGGTCGAAGACCTGCAGCTCCAGGTCGAACCGGGCGGTGGAGCTCTCCACGTCGACCGGCTCCAGCCGCAGCCCGGCCACGTCGAACTCGGGCATCGGGATGTTCTGGAAGATGAAGTGCACCTGGAAGATCGGCGAGCGGGACAGGTCCCGGCGCGGGGCCAGCTCCTCCACCAGCCGCTCGAAGGGCACCTCCTGGTGGGCGAACGCGCCGAGGCAGGTCTGCCGGACCCGCCCGACCAGCTCGCGGAAGCTCGGGTCGCCGGACAGGTCGGTGCGCAGCGCCAGGGTGTTGACGAAGTAGCCGACGAGCCGTTCGATCTCCGGCCGGTTCCGGTTGGCCACCGGTACGCCGACCACGATGTCGTCCTCGCGGCTGTAACGGTGCAGCAGCGCCTGGAAGGCCGCGAGCAGGGTCATGAACGGGGTGGCGCCCTCCCGCTGGCTCAACGCGCGCAGCCGGGTCATCACCGGCTCGGGCAGGGCGAAGGGCCGGGAGCCACCCCGGGTGCTCTGCACCGCCGGGCGGGGCTTGTCGATGGGCAGCTCCAGCGCGGCCGGCGCCCCGGCGAGCGTCTTCTTCCAGTACTCCAGGTCGGCGTCGAGCGCGTCGCCCTCCAGCCGCTGCCGCTGCCAGACGGTGTAGTCGACGTACTGGATCGGCAGGTCCGGCAGGGTCGACTCGCGACCGGCGGCGAACGCCCCGTACAGCTCGACCAGCTCGGCGATGGCCACGGACATGGACCACAGGTCGGCCGCGATGTGGTGCATGGTCAGCAGCAGGATGTGCTCCTGCGGTCCGAGCCGGAGGAACCGCACCCGCAGCAGCGGCCCGCCGGCCAGGTCGAACGGGCGGGTGAACTCCTCCCGGGCCAGCTCCTGGATGCCCGCCTCGCCCTGCGGTCCGCGCAGGTGGGCGCAGTCGACCACGGTGAACTCCGGCTCGCAGACGGCGTTGACCAGCTGCCGGGGCTCGCCGTCGACCTCGGTGAACGTGGTCCGCAGCGCCTCGTGCCGGCGGGTGATCTCGTTGCAGCAGCGCCGCCACACCTCGAGGTCCAGCGGGCCCAGGATGCGGACGGCGCCGGGGATGTTGTACGCGGCGCTGCCCGGCGAGAGCTGCTCCAGGAACCAGAGTCGTTGCTGGGAGAAGGAGGCCGGGAACTCCCGCCGCTGCTTCTTCTGCCGCAGCCGCTCGGCCAGCAGTGCGCGCTTCTCGGCGGCGGACAGGCTGCCCAGGTCGGTGGTCGTCACGGGCGATCATCCTCGGTGTGTGGGTGAGCTGACACGGCTGCGGACAGGACGTGCGGCGCTCGCGTACGGCGGGCACGCGCCGGGGCGGGCGGAAGCGGCCGGCTCATGCCCGTCCCCCGCCGTCGTCCTCGGCGAGCAGGGCGGCGAGCTGCGCCTCGATCTCCTCGTCGGACAGCTCGTCGAGGCCGGCCAGTTCGTCGTCGGGCACGTCCCGGCTCACCGCTTCGATCCGGTCGGCGCCCCGATCCCCCGGCTCGCCGGGGTCGGCCAGCACGGTCACCGTGTGCGCCACCGTCGGGCTGTCGAAGAAGCCCCGCAGGTTCAGCTCCACCCCGAACCGGCCGCGGATCTTCGCGCCGATCTGCACGGCGGCCAGCGAGTGTCCGCCGAGGGCGAAGAAGTCGTCGTGCACGCCGACGCGGTCCAGGCCGAGCACCTCCTGCCAGATCTCCGCCACCGTCCGCTCGGCCTCGGTGCCCGGCGCCACGTACGGGGTGTCCAGATCGGGCCTCGGATGGGTGCCCCGGGGCGGGGCGATCTGCTCCACCTCCCCGGCGAGCAGCGCGGGGGTGATCGAGGCGGCGAGCCGGCGCAGCCCGGAAAGGTCCCGGCCGGTGACCACCACGTGCTCCGGCAGCTCGGGCGCGGCGAGCAGCCGGTCGAAGGCGGCCATCCCGTCGGCGGCGGTCATTCCCTCGCTGAGCACGTGCAGGGTGCCCGGCGTCGCCTCGCCCGCGCCCGTGCCGGCGGCGGTCACCGCGCCGTCGCGCACCTGTTCCAGCAGGCCGTCGATGTCGTTGATCCGCTTGATGGTGAAGTCGGTGATCCGGGCCAGCAGCTGTCCCTGCGGGGAGATCAGCTCGATGCTGACGGTGAGCGTCTCGCCGGAGTCACCGGCCTCGTCCACCTCGACGTGGCAGTGGACCACCCGGGTCAGCGGGGCGAAGACCCGCAGGCTGCGGTAGGTGAACGGCAGGTAGAACACGTCCCGCGCGCGGATCCGTGCGGACGCGCCGGCCACGTCCAGCAGCGCCGGGTGCAGCGGGTAGCGCTCCAGGTCGGCGGCGAACTCCTCGGCCAGTTCGAGCGTGACCATCAGCCGCCGCTCGCCGGCCTCGATGCGGCGCAGGCACCGCCAGCGCGGGCCGAACGAGAACTGCAACCGGCCGCCCTGCTCCACCCGGTCGAGCTTCAGCCGCCGCTTCAGTTCGTCCTCGGTGTCGATCACCTCGGTGACGGCGCAGTCGCGGCGCAGCCGGTCCAGGTCCCGGGCCGTGTCCGCCGGCCGCTCGTGGAAGGCCACGGTGCCGCTCGCGTGCTCCTGCCAGCGGCCGGACTCCCCGTCGACGCGGCTCTGCACGCTGAACCGGAGCTGCCCGTCGCGCTCCCCCACCGTGGTGAACAGCTCGCGGCTCCGACCGTCCGGCACGATCACCGGCATCAGGAACAGCACGTCGTTTAGCTCCACCACCCGGCCGGCCGCCCGGTCGGCGACCGCCGCGTGGACCAGCTCCAGGTACGTGGTGCCGGGAACGAGGCCGTGGCCCATGATCCGGTGCTCGTCGACGATCCAGCTGTCGGCCGTGCTGAGCGTGGTGGCGTACGTCCGGGACGTGCCGGTCGAGGAGACCAGGCGTTGCAGCAGCGGGTGCCCGGTCAGCGCGGCGCCGCCGTGCAGCCGCTCGACCAGGCCGGCGGCCATGCCGGTGTTGCGCCAGGTGTCCCAGGCGACAGTCGCGACCGGCGCCCCGGTGGTGGCTCGCCGCCACTGGGCGTAGACGTCCAGGAAGGCGTTCGCCGCGCAGTAGTCGCTCTGCCCCGGCCCGCCGAGCAGCGCGGTCAGCGACGAGCAGAGCAGCAGGAAGTCCAGTCCGTCGGCGTCGCAGACGGCGTCCAGGTGCAGCGTGCCGACGGTCTTGGCGGCCAGTACGTCGGTCACGTCCCGGCCGGACTTGACCGCGATCAGTCCCCGCGACGGCAGGCCGGCGGCGTGGACGACGCCGTGCAGGCCACCGCCTTCGGCGCGCAGCCGTCCGACCGCGTCGGACAGGGCGGCCCGGTCGGTGACGTCGGCGTGCAGCACCACCACCCGCGCCCCCAGTTCCCGCAGCCGCTGCACGCCGCGGATCCGCCGGCTGGTGTCGTCCTGCTCGCCGTGCTCGGCCAGCCAGTCCGGCCACCGCGTCGAGTCGGGGAACGCCGAGCGGTGCAGCAGCCCGAGCACCGGCGCGTCGACCGAGCGGGCGATCTGCTCGGCCAGCGCCAGCCCGACCCCGCCGAGACCGCCGGTGATCAGGTAGACGCCGCCGGGCCGCAGCCGGCCGCCCGTCCCGCCGGCGGCGTCGGCGGACAGGGCCTCGAAGTCGCGTACCCACCAGTGCCGGCCGCGCAGCGCCAGTTCCCGGTCGGCGGTGGGCGCGGTCAGCCGGGCCAGCACGGTCGTGGGGCAGGGCGCCGGGTCGGCCGCGGTCAGGTCCAGCACGCGGCAGGTGACGTCCGGAACCTCCTGCGGGATGACCGTGGTGGCGCCGAGCAGCGGGGCGTTCTCCGGCTGCAGGGCCTCCTCGCCGGTCACCGCGAACAGGCCCCGGCTGAGCACGTCGATCTCCACCGGGGCGCCCGGCTGCACGTCCCCGATCGCCTGGGCCAGGGCCAGCAGGCTGTCGAACCCGACCCGCCGGGCGCTGTCGATCCGGTCCGGATCCGGGCCGTCGCCCGGCTCCACGGTCAGGCTCCACAGGTGCACCACCCGGATCGTCCGGCCGGCGTCCACCTCCAGCGACTTGAGCAGGCCGGCGTGCTGGTCCCGGCTGGCCGGGTCCAGCGACCAGGCCCGCTCGCCGGTCTCCCGCAGCTCGTCGCCGGCGCTGACCCGCAGCACTGTCGCGCCGTCGTCGGCCAGCCGCCCGGCCAGCGCCACGCCCAGCGGCAGCTCGGCGCCGAGCACCACCCAGGTCGCCCCGTCGGCGGTCCCGGCGGCCGGCGCGGTGAGCCGCCGCCAGCCGGGCACGTGGAACCACTGCGCGTCCGGCCCGGTCGCCGCGACCGGCGCGGGCCGGACCGGGCCGGGCCGCGGCTCGATCCAGTAGCGCTGGCGCTGGAACGGGTACGTGGGCAGGCGCAGCAGCCGCGGCGTGTCCCCGGCGCGGGCGGCCCAGTCCACCGGCGCCCCGGCGGCCCAGAGTTCACCCAGCCCGGCCAGCAGGTACTCCTGGTCGTCGCGCGGCTCGACCGGGTGCCGCACCGATCCGGCCACCGTCCGCCGCTCGTGCCAGGCGCGGTGCTGGCGGACGAAGTTGCGCAGCGTCTGCCCCGGACCGACCTCCAGCAGCACCAGCTCCTCGTCGGCGAGCAGCACGTCCAGGGCGTCGGCAAAACGCACCGGCGCGCGCAGGTGTCGTCCCCAGTACTCCGGGTCGGTGGCCTGCTCGTCGGTGATCCAGGCGCCTGTGACGTTGGAGACGAACGGGGTGGCGGGCGGGCGCAGGGCGACCCGGCGGACCGCGTCGACGAACGGCGCGACAGCCGCGTCCATGCTGGGTGAGTGGAAGGCGTGCGAGGTGCGCAGCCGGCGGCACGCCACCCCGTCCGCCGCGAGCCGCTGCGCCAGCGCGTCGACCTCGGCGGTCGGGCCGCCCACCACGCACAGACCGGTGGAGTTCACCGCCGCCACGCACAGGCCGCCGGTCAGCCGGCCGGTCACCTCCGCCTCGGGCAGGAACACCGCGAGCATCGACCCGGCCGGCATCGACTGCACCAGGCGCCCCCGCGTGGCGACCAGCGCCACCGCGTCCTCGAGGGAGAACACCCCGGCCAGGCAGGCGGCCACGTACTCGCCGACGCTGTGCCCGACCATCGCCGCCGGGCGGACGCCCCACGACATCCACAGGCGGGCCAACGCGTACTCCACCGCGAACAGCACCGGCTGCGTGACAGCGGTACGCGCCAGCGCCAGCGCCGCGTCGCCGGTCCCGTCGTCGGCCGCGAACAGCGGCACCCGCAGGTCCTCGCCGAGGTGGCCGGCGAACAGGTCGGCGCAGCGGTCCAGCTCGGCGGCGAACACCGGCTCGCTGCGGTACAGGCCCCGCGTCATGCCCACGTACTGCGCGCCCTGGCCGGGGAAGAGGAACGCCACCGGCGCGTCCCGTCCGGCAGGCGTGCCCGTGCCGGCGTCGGCGGCCCGCCGCAGCGCGGCGACCAGTTCGGCGCTGTCCCGGCCGGTCACCGCCGTACGGTGCTCGAAGGCCCGGCGGCGGGCGGCCAGCGTGTACGCCACGTCGTCCAGGTCCAGGTCGGGGTGGGCGGCCAGGTGGTCGGCGAGCCGGCCGGCCACGGCGGCCAGCGCCGGCGCGGACCGGGCCGACAGCGGCAGCACCCGGGCTACGGCCGGTGCGGCGGGCGGCGCGGCGGCCGACGCGGCCGGGGCCGGCGCCTCCTGCAGGATCACGTGCACGTTGCTGCCGCCGATGCCGAACGAGCTGACCCCGGCCCGGCGCGGCGTCTCCCGCCGGGGCCACTGCCGCAGCTCGGTGTTGACGAAGAACGGGCTGGTCGGCAACGCCAGCTCGGGGTTGGCCCGGGTGTGGTGCAGGGTCGCCGGGATCGCCTCGTGGCGCAGCGCCAGCACCGCCTTGATCAGGCTGGTCACCCCGGCCGCGGCGTCGAGGTGCCCGACGTTGCTCTTCACCGAGCCGATCGCGCAGTAGCCCACCCGGTCGGTGTGCTTGCGGTACGCGCGAGTCAGCGCGGTGATCTCGATCGGGTCGCCGAGGGCGGTGCCGGTGCCGTGGGTCTCGACGTAGCCGATGCTGTCCGGGTCCACGTCGGCCACGGCGAGCGCCTCGGCGACGACGCGGGCCTGCCCGTCCACGCTCGGCGCGGTGTAGCCGACCTTCAGCGAGCCGTCGTTGTTCACCGCGGTGCCGAGGATGACCGCGTCCACTGTGTCCCCGGCCGCGTGGGCGTCGGTCAACCGCCGCAGCACCACCACGCCCACACCGTTGCCGGCGACGGTGCCCTGCGCCTGCGCGTCGAAGGGCCGGCAGTGCCCGTCCGGGGAGAGGATGCCGCCCTGTTCGTAGCGGTAGCCGCCGCGCAGCGGCACGCTCACCGACACGCCGCCGGCCAGGGCCAGGTCGCACTCGCCGTTGAGCAGGCTCTGGGCCGCCAGGTGCACCGCGGTCAGCGAGGTGGAGCAGGCCGTCTGCACGGTCATGCTCGGCCCGGTCAGGTTCAGCTTGTACGACACCCGGGTGGCCAGGAAGTCCTTGTCGCTGGAGATCAGCGTCTGGTAGCTGCCGGCCGCGTCCACCGCCTGCTCGTTGGCGAGCAGGTTGAACAGCAGGTACGAGTTCAGGCTCGACCCGGCGAAGACGCCGATGCGCCCGTCGAAGGTCTTCGGGTCGTGGCCGGCCGACTCCAGCGCCGTCCACACGCACTCCAGGAAGACCCGGTGCTGCGGGTCGAGGACCTCGGCCTCGCGGGGGTGGTAGCCGAAGAAGCCCGCGTCGAAGCGGTCCGCGTCGGCCAGGACGCCCTTGGCCGGCACGTAGTCGTCCCGCGCGGCCACCTGCGGGTCGACGCCGTCGGCGCGCAGCTCCTCGTCGGACAGGCGGGCGATCCCCTCCCGGCCGGCCGTGAGGTTCGCCCAGAACTCGTCCACGTCGGCAGCGCCGGGGAACCGCCCCGCCATGCCGATGACGGCTATCTGGTCGAGGTTCTCGACGTCGTCTGACATCTGTCTCACCTACCGTTCATGCCTGCGCGGCCGACGAGCGGCGGCGACGTCGACTCAGTGACTGCCGGCGGGTGGCCGCCCGTTCCTGGGCGTCGCCCAGGCCGTCGCCGTCCGCGCCGGGCCGGTTGAGGTAACCGGCGAGCGCGGCGACGGTGGGGAACTGGAACAGCTCGACGAGCGTCACGTCCCGGCCGGCCGCCGCGACGAGCCGCAGGCGGGCCTCGGCCATCAGCAGGGAGTGGCCGCCCAGCTCGAAGAAGTTGTCGTCCACCCCGACCTGCTCCACGCCGAGCAGCTCCCGCCAGATGCCGGCGACGGTGCGCTCCAGCTCGTCGCGCGGCGCCACGTACGGGCTGCGCAGCTCCGGGCGGGCCAGGTCGGGTTCGGGCAGGGCCGACCGGTCCACCTTGCCGTTCGGGGTCAGCGGCAGGGCGTCCAGCGTGGTGAAGACCGCCGGCACCATGTAGTCGGGCAGCCGTTCCTCCAACCGGCCGATCAGCTCACCGGTGGCCGGCACGGCCGGCCCGACCAGGTACGCCACCAGCCGGGTGTCGCCGCCGTGCGCACGCGCCACCACCACCGCCTCGGTGACGCCGGGGCAGGCGGTCAGCGCCGCCTCGATCTCGCCCAGCTCGATCCGGAAGCCGCGCAGCTTCACCTGGTGGTCGAGGCGGCCCAGGTACTCGATCGCGCCGTCGGCACGGATCCGGCCCAGGTCACCGGTCTTGTAGAGCCGGCCGGGCGGCCGGTCGTCGTCGCGGTCGCCGGTGACGGCCGTGCCGCCGGCCGGCGCCGGTGTGGCGAACGGGTCGGCGACGAACCGTTCGGCGGTCAGCTCGGGCCGGTTCAGGTAGCCGAGCGCCACGTTGACCCCGCCGATGTGCAGCTCGCCCGGCACACCCACGGGCACCGGCTGCAGATGGCGGTCCAGCACGTACACCTGGGTGTTCGCGATCGGCCGCCCGATCGGCACCGGCCGGGGGTCGTCGCGGCGGCAGGCCCAGGCGGTGACGTCGATCGCCGCCTCGGTCGGGCCGTACAGGTTGTGCAGCTCGGCGGCGGACCGGGTGAAGAAGCGGTCCTGCAGGTCGCGCGGAAGCGCCTCGCCACTGCAGATCACCCGACGCAGGCTCACGCACCGCTCGACGTCGGGCTCGCGCAGGAACGCCTGGAGCATGGAGGGCACGAAGTGCACGGTGGTGACCTGTTCGGAGCGGATCGTGTCGACCAGGTAGGCGCCGTCGCGGTGCCCGTCCGGGCGGGCCACGACGAGCGTCGCGCCGGTCATCAACGGCCAGAAGAACTCCCAGACCGAGACGTCGAACGAGTACGGCGTCTTCTGCAGCACCCGGTCGCCGGGGCCGAGGCCGTAGGCGTCCTGCATCCACAGCAGCCGGTTGCGGATGCCGGCGAACGTGTTCGGCACGCCCTTGGGCCGGCCGGTCGACCCGGAGGTGTAGATGACGTAGGCGACGTCGGTGCCGCGTACCGGGGTGGGCGGGTCGTCGGCGGCGTCCGCGGGCACGTCGTCGGTGAGCAGCTCGTCGGCGTACCACAGCGGCCCGTCCCAGGACAGCTTCTCGCCGAGCCGCCGCTGGGTGAGCACCACCGCCGGGTCCGCGTCGTCGAGCATCAGCGCCACCCGCCGGGCCGGCAGGCCCGGGTCGACGGGCACGTACGCGCCGCCGGCCTGCCAGATCGCCAGCAGGCCGACCACCAGCTCCACCGAGCGTTCCAGCACCAGGCCGACCCGCACGCCGGGGCCGACCCCGGCGGCACGCAGCCGGCGGGCCAGCCCGTTGGCCCGGCGCAGCAGCTCCCCGTAGCCGACGGTGCGGCCGGCGAACCGCACCGCCGGCAGTTCCGGCGTACGCCGGGCCCGCTCGGCGATCTGCTCGTGCGCCCAGCCCGCGCCGGGCCACCGCCGCGCCTCGCCCCGCGACAGCGCCAGCACTGCGTTCCGCTCGTCGGCGTCCAGCAACGGCAGTTCGTCGACAGCCGTGTGCGGGCCGGCGACGGCCAGCTCGACGATCCGCCGGTAGTGCCCGGCCATCCGGGCCATGGTGGCGGGTTCGAACAGGTCCCGGTCGTACTCGAACCAGCCGCTGACCCCACCGGCGTCGTTGAACAGCTGCAGCTCCAGGTCGAAGCGGGCGCCCTGGGCGCGCAGCGGCAGCCGTTCGAACTCCACCCCGGCCAGGGCCAGCGTGGGCAGCGGGTCGCTCTGGTAGGAGAGCCCCACCTGGAAGATCGGCGGCCGGCTGAGGTCGCGGGCCGGCTTCAGCTCCTCCACCACCTTCTCGAACGGCACCCGCTGGTGGGCGTACGCGCCGAGGCAGGCGTCCCGGACCCGGCCCAGCAGTTCGGTGAAGGTCGGGTTGCCGGTCAGGTCCACGCGGACCGGCAGGGTGTTGACGAAGAACCCGATGAGCGGTTCGATCTCGGCCCGGTCCCGGTTGGCCATCGGCACGCCGACCACCACGTCGTCCTGCCCGCTGTAGCGGCGCAGCAGCACGCCGAAGGCGGCCAGCAGCGCCATGTACGTGGTCGCGCCGTGCTGCTTGCCGAGCACGCCGAGCGCGGTGAGCACCGGCTCGGGCAACGTGAACGGGTGGGAGGCGCCCTGGAAGCCCTGCACCGGCGGGCGGGGCCGGTCGGTCGGCAGGTCGAGCACGGCCGGCGCCCCGGCGAGGTGCTCCCGCCAGTGGGCCAGGTCCGCCGACAGGTCCTCCCCGCGCAGCCAGTCCTGCTGCCAGGCGGCGTAGTCGCCGTACTGGACACTCAGCTCGGGCAGCGCCGGCCGGTCGCCGGTGGCCAGCGCGGCGTACCGGGTGGAGAGTTCACCCAGCAGCACCCCGACGGACCAGCCGTCGGAGACGAGGTGGTGCATCGCCACGCCGAGCACGCAGTCGTCGTCACCGAGCCGGAGCAGGGCCAGCCGCAGCAGCGGGCCGGTGGTGATGTCGAACGGCTCGCGCAGCGCGGCAACGATCCGCGCCTCCAGCTCGTCGCCGCCGGCCGGCGTGCCGCGCAGGTCGGTCTCGGCCAGCGGGATCGCGAGCGCCGGGTGGACCACCTGCACCGGCCGCCCGTCGCGCAGCTCGAACGTGGTCCGCAGCGACTCGTGCCGGGCGACGATCCCGTCGACCGCCTGCCGCAGCAGGGCGGTGTCCAGCGGGCCGCGGATGCGCACCGCCGCCGGGATCAGGTACGCCGGGTTGCCGGGCCGGAGCTGCTCCAAAAACCAGATGCCCTGCTGCATCACGGAGATCGGGAAGACGTTCTCCCGCCGGGCGGGCCGCGCCTGGCCCCGCTCGCGCAGAAGCTTCTCGAACAGCGCCCGTTTCTCCGGGGAGAGCGCGGCGAGCCGTGCGTCGAGGTCGGTCATCTCACGCCTCCTGGCCCAGTACGGCCCGCGCCTGCTCGTCGGAGAGGCCTTCCAGCTCGGCGAGCAGCTCCGAGGCGACGTCCTCGAACCGCTCGACCCGCCCGATGGCCGCCGTGTCGGCGCCGCCGTCGTCCGCGCCGGCCGGCAGCCGGCTGACGATCTGCTCGGTGAGGGTGCGCAGGGTGGCGCCCTCCAGGAACACCGCGATGGACAGCGAGACGCCGAGCTGGCGTTCGATCTCGTTCTTCAGCTCCACCGCCATGAGCGAGTCCAGGCCCAGGTCGAACAGCGGCTGGTCCAGCCCGACCGACGCCGTCGCGGAGCCGAGGGTGGCCGCGACGGCGAGCACCAGTTGCCCGGTGAGCGTCTCGGCGCGCCGGTCGGCCGGCAGGGCCAGCAGCTGCGCGCGGCTGGGCAGCAGGCTGGTCCGGGCCGTACGCCGGGCGGGCCGGGCGGGGCCGTCGCCGCGCAGCAGCGGGGCGAGCAGGGCCGAACCGGAGACCTCCTGGTAGCGGCGCCCCCACTCGGTCCAGTCGACCGGGACCACGGCGATCTGCGGCTCGTCGTGGCGCAGCAGCCGGTGGAAGACCCGCAGCGCCTGGGCGGGCCGCAGCGTGCCCATGCCCTTGCTGAGCCCGGGGGTGGCGTCGGCGCCCCGGTTGGCCAGGCCGACCCCTTCCCAGATACCCCAGTTGACGCTCAGACCGGGCAGTCCGGCGGCGCGGCGCTGCGCCGCCAGCGCGTCGAGGAAGGCGTTGGCCGCCGCGTACCCGGCCACGAACGGCGAGCTGAGCAGCGAGCTGGTCGAGGAGAACAGGATGAAGAAGTCCAGCTCCCGGCCGGCGAACAGGCGGTGCAGCACCCAGGCGCCGACGGCCTTGGGCAGCAGCGGGCGTTCCAGGTCGGCCCGGGTCAGCTCCGTCAGCGGGGCCACCTCACCGGTGCCGGCGGCGTGCACGACGCCCCGGATCGGCGGCCGGCCCTCCCGGTCGTAGCCGGCCAGGAACGCCCGTACCGCCTCCTCGTCGGCGACGTCGACGGAGGCCACGTGCACGGCGGCCCCGAGCGCCTCCAGCTCGCGCACCCCGGCGACACGTGCCGCCGCCGGATGGTCGGCGGGCAGGGCGGTCCACTCGGCCCGGGGCGGCAGCACGGTGCGGCCGAGCAGCACCAGCCGCCGCGCGCCGGCCCGCACCATCGACCGGGCCACCTCCAGGCCGATGCCGCCGAGGCCGCCGGTGATCAGGTAGCTCGCGTCGGGCCGCCACGGCCCGTCGGCGGCGTCGGCCTCGGGCACCGCCTGGCGGACGAGCCGGGCCACGTACCGCCGGTCGCCGTGCAACGCGACCTGGTCCTCGGCGTCCCGGGCGGTCAGCTCCCCCACCAGACGCGCGGCCAGCGTGGCCGGGTCGGCGGCCGGGTCGAGGTCGATCAGGCCGCCCCAGAGCGCCGAGTGCTCCTGCTGCAACGACCGGCCCAGACCCCACAGGGCCGACTGGGCCACCGCGAGCGACACCGGGCCGCCCGGGGCGTCGGCCGGCCGTACCGCGCCGCGGGTGACCAGCCAGAGCCGTACCGTCTCCGGGCCCCGCGCCCGGGCCAGCGCCTGCGCGGTGTGGACCGCGCTGAGGCTGCCCCGCTCGGTGGCCCGCAGCAGCGCGGCGGCGTCCGCCGCGCCGTCCGGGTCGGTGTCGTCGAGGCTCCACAGGTGCAGCACCTGAAGCTCGCCGCCGTCGAGCGCCAGCTCGTCCACCAGCCGGCTCAGGTCCGCCGGGCCGTCCAGGCGCACCTCGGCCCGCGCGCCGTCGACGCGGTACGCCAGGCCCGGCGACACCCGTACCACCCGCTCGCCCCGGGCGGCGACGGCGTCGGCGAACCCGGCGCCGACCCCGGTCCCGTCGGTGAGCACCAGCCAGGTCCGGGCCGGGGTTGCTTGCGGGTCGGGAGCCGGCGCGGGCGCGTCGACAGGTTGCCAGTCGAGCCGGTAGAGCAGGTCGTCGTCGGCGTACGCGGCGGCGCCGTCCTCGCCGGTGTCGTCCACGGTGGATGATCCGGTGTGCCGCTGCCGCTGCGTGCGGCGCGGCTCCTGCCGGCAGTGCGTCTTCTCGAACGGGTAGGTGGGCAGCGGCACCCGGGCCCGCCGGTAGTCCCGGTCGAAACCGGCCCAGTCCAGGTCCACGCCGGCGGTGTAGAGCCGGGCGACGGTGTGCAGCAGCACCGCCCAGTCGTCGTGCTTGGGCCGCAGGCTCGGCGCCAGCAGGGCCTCCCCCGCCGGCAGGTTGTCGCTGATCATGCCGAGCAGCGTCGGCGCGGGTCCCATCTCGACGAAGGTGCGGTAGCCCAGCTCGCGCAGCGTGTCGATGCTGGCCGCGAAGCGCACCGGCTGGCGGGCGTGCCGGCACCAGTAGTCGGCGTCCGGGGCGGTGTCCCACGGCCACAGCTCACCGGTCAGGTTCGCCACGAGCGGGATGCGCGGCGGGGTGAACGTCACCGCGTCGGCCGCCGCGCGCAGGCCCGGCAGGATCGGCTCGATCAGCGGCGAGTGCGACGAGGTGGTGATGTGCAGCTGCTTGGTCTTCACCCCGCGCCTGTCGAACTCGGCGCAGATCCGCGCCAGCGCCTCCCGCTCACCGGAGATGGAGGTGGTGCCGGGGCCGTTGACCGCGGCGACGGACACCCGGTCGGCGTACCCGGCGAGCACCTCGGTGACCTCGGCCTCGGGGGCGAAGACGGCCACCATCGCGCCGTTGCCGTTCAGCTCCCACATCAGCCGGCCGCGTTCGACGACCAGCCGCAGCCCGTCCTCCAGGCTCATCATGCCGGCCACGCAGGCGGCCACGTACTCGCCGAAGCTGTGCCCGAGCACCGCCACCGGCTCGACGCCCCAGGAGCGCCACATCTGCGCCATGGCGTACTGCACCGCGAACAGCGCCGGCTGCGAGTAGGTCGTGCGGTAGACCAGGTCGGAGTCCGGGTCGGCCGGGTAGATCACGTCCAGCAGCGGGACGTCCAGCAGCGGCCGCAGGATCTCGTCGCAGCGGTCGACGGCCTGCCGGAAGGTGGGCTGCGTCTGATAGAGGGCGCGGGCCATGCCGACGCGCTGCGGGCCCTGCCCGGTGAAGAGGAAGACCACGTCGTCGCTGCCGGCCTCGCCCACCACCGGCAGGTCGCCGGGCAGCCCGTCGACGAAGTCGGCGAGCTGGTCGGCGACCTCCCGGACGGACGCGCCGACGGCGGCCAGCCGGTGCGGGAAGTGGGCCCGTCCGGTGCCGGCCGAGAAGCAGACGTCGGCCAGCGCCGCGCCCGGGTCGGCGGACAGTCGCTGCTGGTAGCGCCGGGCCAGCTCCAGCAGCCCGTCCGGCGTCCGGGCCGACAGCGGCAGCACCGAACGGGGCCGCTCCACCGCCGGTTCCGACGGTACGGCCGGCGGCTCGGGCGCGGCCTGCACGATCAGGTGGGCGTTGGTGCCGCTGAAACCGAAGCTGCTCACCCCGGCCACCGGCCGCTCGGCGACCGCCGGCCACTCGCTCAACTCGGTCGGCACCGCGAACGTGGTGCCGGCGAAGGAGATGTGCGGATTCAGCTCGGTGAAGTGCACGTTCGGCGGGATCGCGCCCTTGTGCAGGGCGAGCACCACCTTGATCAGCCCGACGATGCCGGAGGCGGCCTCGGCATGGCCGACGTTCGTCTTCGACGACCCCAGGTAGACCGGTGCGCCCTCCTCCCGGCCGTACACCTCGGCCAGCGCCTCGACCTCGATCGGGTCGCCGAGCGTGGTGCCGGTGCCGTGCGCCTCGATGTAGGAGACCTGCTCGGCGGCGACGCCGCTCGCCGCGAGCGCCCGGCGCAGCACGTCGCGCTGCGCCACCCCGTTCGGGGCGGTCACCCCGGAGCTGCGACCGTCCTGGTTGACCGCGCCGCCGCGGATCACCGCGAGCACCTGGTCGCCGTCGCGTACCGCGTCGGTCAGACGCTTGAGCACGATGATGCCGCAGCCCTCGCTGCGGACGTAGCCGTTGGCGCGGGCGTCGAAGGTCTTGCACCGGCCGTCCGGGGCGACCATGCCGGGGAACTGGGAGAAGGCCACGCTGGGCAGCGGCGACAGGACGACGTTCACCCCGCCGCCGAGGGCCAGGTCGCACTCGCCGGACCGCAGGCTCTGCACCGCCATGTGCACCGACACCAGCGAGGAGGAGCAGGCGGTGTCCACCGCCACGCTCGGGCCGCGCAAGTCGAAGACGTACGAGATCCGCCCGGTCACCACGCTGTGCGCGGTGCCGGTGCTGGCGTAGGCGGTGATGTCCTCCAGCCCGGGGAAGTTCTCGGTGGCGAAGTCGTTGCTGCACACGCCGAGGAACACCCCGGTACGGCTGCCGGCCAGCGCGGTCGGCGCCTTCCCGGCGTTCTCCAGCGCCTCCCAGGACACCTCCAGGGCGAGCCGCTGCTGCGGGTCCATGGCCAGCGCCTCGCGCCGGGAGATGCCGAAGAACTCGTAGTCGAAGTGGTCGACGCGGTCCAGGAAGCCGCCCCAGCGGGTCCGCATCTTGCCGGGCTGCTGCGCTTGCTCGTCGTAGAACTCGTCGACCGGCCAGCGGTCGGCCGGGATCTCCGCGACCGCGTCGACGCCGTCGCGCAGGATCCGCCAGAAGCTCTCCGCGTCGACCGCGCCGCCGGGGAAGCGCAGCCCCATGCCGACGACCGCGACGGGCTCGGTCCGGCCGCGCTCGTACTCGGCGAGCTGCCGCTGCATCCGCTCCATCTGCAGGTAGGCGCGCTTGAGCGTGGAGTTCGGCGCCTGCGCCTGCTGCCCGGTCGTGGTCATCCCTGACGCCCTTCCTCGATCTGGTTGAGCTTGGCCAGCAGGAGCGCCTCGACGTCGTCGTCGGAGAGCTGCTCCAGGTCGGTGGCCGGGTCGTCGGTCCCGGCGGCCGGTGTCGCGCCGGGCGCGGTCGCCGGGCCCGTCCCCGCCAGGGAGACGTCGGCGTCCGGCCCGGCCTCCAGCGCCACGTCCATCCGCTCGGCGAGGTGCGGTACGAGCGCGTCGATGGTCGGGAAGCGCCACGCGAGCGTGGCGGACAGTTCGACGTCGAGCGACGTCTCCAGCCGCTTGCGCAGCTCCAGCGACATCAGCGAGTCGAAGCCCATGTTCGCCAGCGGCGAGGTGACGTCGACCCGGTCGGCGTCCACCTTGAGCACCCGGGCCACCTCACCGGCGACGTGCCCGGTGAGCAGGGCGCGCCGGCGGCGGCCCGGCTCGACGGTGAGCAGCCGCCGGCGTACCTCGCCGGAGCGCGCCCGGCCCTCGGCCGTGCGCGGGGTGTCCACCGCGACCAGGTCGGCCAGCAGCGCGGGCACGAGCCCGCCGGCCGCAGCCGCGCGGAGCCGGTCGAGGTCCAGCGGCAGGACGGCCACCTGCGCCGCCGGGGTCCGCACCAGCCGGTCCAGCGCCTCGATGCCGTCGCGTGGGTCGATGCCGACGATGCCCTGACCGGCGAGCTGGCCGCCACGGTCCGGGCGGGCCGCCAGGCCGGACCCGGACCAGGGACCCCAGTTGACGCTCAGCGCGGCCCGTCCCTGCGCCCGGCGCCGCTGCGCGAGCGTGTCCAGGAACGCGTTCGCGGCGGCGTAGTTGGCCTGGCCCGGTGAGCCGAGCAGCGCGGCGGCCGAGGAGTAGAGGACGAAGAAGTCGAGGTCCCGGTCCAGGGTGGCCCGGTGCAGATGCCAGGCGCCGTCCACCTTGGGCGCGGCCACGGCCCGGAACCGGGCCCGGTCGAGCTGCAGCATCAGCCCGTCGTCCAGCACGCCGGCGGCGTGCACGACGCCGGCCAGCGGCGGCATCGTCCGGTCGAGGTCCGCCAGCACCGCCGTGACGTCCTCGTGGCGGGCGATGTCGGCCTGCCGGACCTGGACGTCGACGCCCTGCCCGCGCAGCTCGTCGAGGACCTGCCCGGCGTACGCCGAGGGCCGGCTGCGGCCGAGCAGCGCCAGGTGCCGCGCGCCGCGACCGGCCAGCCAGCGGGCGGTCTCCAGGCCGAGAGCGCCGAGACCACCGGTGATCAGGTACGTGGCGGCCGGCCGGACCGGGACCTCCCCCGGCGGTACGGCGGCCACCTCGTGCCCGCCGGGCCGGAGCACGATCTTGCCGGTGTGCCGGGCCTGCGCCATGAGACCGAACGCCGCCGCCGCGTCGGCGTAGTCGTAGGTGGTCACCGGGAGGGCGGTGAACTCGCCGCTGTCGAAGCCGCGCAGCACCTCGGCGAAGAGGCGGGCGATCAGCTTCGGCCGCTCGGCGAAGGCGCGTTCCAGGTCGACGGCGAGGAACGAGCGGTTGTGCCGCAGCGCCCGCAGGCCGAGGTGGCTGTTGGCGTAGATGTCCTGCTTGCCGATCTCGACGAACCGCCCGTTCGGCGCGAGCAGGCCGAGGCTGCGGGTGAGCGCCTCGCCGGTGAGCGAGTTGAGCACGACGTCCACGCCCCGGCCGTCGGTGAGGGCCAGCACCTCGTCGGCGAAACGCAGCGACCGGGAGTCCATCACGTGCTTGACGCCGAGGCGGCGCAGCAGTTCCCGCTTTTCCTCACTGCCGGCGGTGGCCAGCACCTCGGCGCCGTTGCGGCGGGCCACCTGCAGCGCGGCCAGGCCGACGCCGCCGGTGGCCGAGTGGATCAGGAGGGTGTCGCCCTCGCCGAGGTGGGCCAGGTACTCCAGGCCGTACACCACGGTGAGGAACGCGATCGGCAGCGCGGCGGCCTGCTCGTCGGTGAGCCCGCCGGGGACGGGGGCGACCAGCTCGGCCCGGGTGGTGGTGTACGCGGCCATGCTGGACGGGGCCACCGCCATCACCGCGTCGCCGACGCTCAGGCCGGTGACTCCGGCGCCGAGCGCGGTGACCCGGCCGGCGCACTCGCCGCCCAGCGGCACGATGCCCGGGGGTACGCCGGGGCAGATCTCCATCGCCTTGAGCACGTCGTTGAAGTTGAGTCCGGCGGCGGCCACCTCGATCTGCACCTGGCCGGGGCCGGGCGGCACGCGTGCGGAGAGCACCGGCGTCAGGCTGCCCAGGTGTCCCTGCACCGACAGCAGCCGGTAGTTGCCGTCGGCGGCGGACCGGTCGAACGGGTGCGGACGCGCCGGCGTGGCCGTGGGCGCGCGCCACGGGACCAGCCGGGGCACGTAGCGCCGGCCGCCGCGCAGCGCGACCTGCTCGCCACCGGGCCGGTGCAGCAGTTCGTCGACCAGGCCGGGAACGCCGTGCCGCCCGTCGGCCGGGTCGAGGTCGACGATCGTGGGGCGCAGCTCGGCGTGTTCCAGCGCGACCACCCGGGCCAGTCCCCAGAGTCCGCCCTGGGCCGGGTCCGGCGCGCCCGCGTCGGCGGCGACCACCTGCGCGCCCCGGGTGGCCAGCACCAGCCGGGGTGACCGGCCGCCGACCTCGGTGAGCGCCCGCACCAGATGCGTGACGGCGACCGGACCGAGCAGTTCGAGCCGGTCGAGTGGGGTGTCCGGCAGGTCGGCCGGGCTCTGCTCGGTGAGGCGCACGTCGAGGCTCCACGCGTGCAGCACTCCGGCGCACGGCTCCGGCCGGGCGGCACGCAGGTCGGTCAGGAGCGTCACGAAGTCCGCCGGCCGGGCCGGGTCGACCTCGTACCGGTCCGGGGCAACCTGCCGGTAGGCGTCACCGGGTGCGACGGTCACCGTGTCCACGCCCCGGCCGGACAGCGCGGCCCGCAGGTCGCCGCCGACCGGGTCGGAGCCGGCCAGCAACAGCCACCAGCCGCCGGTCTCCGGCGTCTGTGCCCCGTCGGTGGCCTCCTGCCAGGCCAGGTCGAGCAGCGCCTCGCCGACCGGGTCGGCCGGGCCGGAGCCGGCCAGCCGGCGCAGCCGCACGCCGGCGATCTCGCCCACCGGGTCGCCGGCCGCGTCGTAGAGCACCACCCGGGCGCCGTCGATCTCCGGGCCGTCGGTGGCGGCCCCGCCCACGGTGGCGTGCGCCCATCGGGGTACGCCCGGGCCGGCGGCGAGGGCGAAACGCTCCACCCCCACCGGCAGGTACGTCCCGTCGTCGGCGCCGGTCATGGCCGCCGCCAGCACCTGCAGGCAGCTGTCCAGCAGGGCGGGGTGCACCAGGTACGGCTCCCGGGCGCCGGTCAGCTCGGCCGGGTCGCGCAGTTCGGCGACCGCCTCGCGCTCGCCCTGCCAGAGCGCGGCGACGCCCTGGAAGGCGGGGCCGTAGCGCAGGCCGGACCGGGCCAGCCGGGCGTAGTGCTCGGCGCTGTCCCGCTGCTCGCCGCAGCGCGAGCGGATCGTGGTCAGCGGCTCGACGGCTCCGGCCGGGAACGGCTGCGCGGCGCCGTACCGGCCGTGCGCCACCTCGTTCCAGGCGTCGTCCGGTCCGCGGCTGTAGATCCGCAGCGTGCCGCCGGTGGCGGTCTCCGGGAGCAGGACGAGTTGGACGGTGTCCGCCTCGGCCAGCTCCTCGACGAGGGTGACCCGGGTCAGTTCGATCCGCTCGACCACCGCGGCCGGATCGTCGAGGAGCCGCCGGGTCGCCGCCAGCGCCGCGTCGAGCAGCAGGCTGGCCGGCAGCACCGGGCTGTCCTCGACGACGTGGTCCCGCAGGTAGCCGAACCCGGCCAGGTCGAGCCGGACGCCGAAGTGGTGTCCGCCCGGTTCGGCGGCGGACCGGACGTACGTCTCCAGCACCGGGTGCCCGCGGTGGGCGGTGCGCCGCGTCCGGGGGTACTCGTCGGTGATCCAGTGCCGTTCCCGCTGCCACGGGTACGCCGGCAGCGCGGCCATCGGCACGACCGGTCCGTACATCCGGCGCCAGTCGACCGGGCAGCCGGCGGTCCAGAGGCGGCCCAGCTCACCGAGGACCGTGGCCCGGCTCGGCTCGTCGCGGCGCAGCGAGGCGACGACGACGCCGTCGCGCTGCTGGCGGGCGATGCGTTCGGTGACCGGGCCGCCGAGCATGGGATGCGGGGAGATCTCCACGAACACGTCGTGCCCGGCGTCGACCAGCCGGGTGACGGCGGTGTCGAACAGCACCGGCCGGCGCAGGTTGTCGGCCCAGTACGCGGCGTCGAGCGCGGCGCCGTCGATCGGCCCGGCGGTGACCGTGGAGAGCATCGGCACGGCGGCGGGCCCCGGGGTGAGCCCGTCGAGCAGCGCGCCGAGCTCGGCGCGCAGCGGTTCCATCTGTGGGCTGTGCGAGGCGTAGTCGACCGATTCGAGCATCCGGCAGAACGTCCCGTCGGCCGTCAGCGTCTCGGCGAGGGCGGCCAGGGCCGCGCCGTCGCCGGAGAGCACAGTGGACTCCGGTCCGTTGGCGGCGGCGACCGAGACGGCGCCCGGCCGCCGCTCGGCGAGCAACTGCTCGGTCCGGTCGAGCGGGAGGCCGAGCACCGCCATCCGGCCGTTGCCGATGGCGGCGCGGATGACCCGGCCCCGCTGGCGGGCGACCCGCATCGCGTCGGCGATGCCGAGCGCGCCCGCGACCTGGGCGGCGGCCACCTCGCCGACGCTGTGCCCGACCACGGCGGCCGGCTCGACGCCCCAGGAGCGCCAGAGCGCGGCCAGGGCGATCTGCACGGCGGTCAGCGCGGGCTGGGCGACCGCCGGGTCGTCCAGCAGACTCGCGTCGTCCCGGCCGGTGACCAGGTCGAGCAGGGAGAAGTCGACGTACTGCCGCAGCGCCCGGTCGCACTGCGCGAACGTGTCGCGGAACGCCGGCTCGGCGAGCAGGTCCTCGGTGATCGGCCACCACCGGGGCCCCTGGCCGGAGAACACGAAGACGGGCTTCGGGCGCCGGGAGACGCGCCGGGCGCCCCACGACAGCCCGGGCCGTTCCGTGCCGGCCGCGTACGCGACGAGCGCGTCCCGTACCTGCTCGGGCGAGTCACCGACGCAGGCCAGCCGGTGCTCGTGGTGGGTGCGGCGCACGGCGGCGGCGGCGCAGACGGCGGCGAGGTCCGCGCCTTCGCCGGGCGGGGCCAGCTTCGCCGCGTACCGCCGGGCGAGTTCACCGAGCGCCTCGGGGGTACGGGCCGAGATGGTCAGCAGCCGGGCCGGGTCCGCCGGGACGCCTCCGGCGGGCGCGCTGCCGTTGAGGCGGAGGTCGCCGGGCGCGGCGGCCGTTTCGGCGAGGGCGTGCCGGTCGGACCGGGGCGCCTCGGCGAGGACCAGGTGCGCGTTGGTGCCGCCGAAGCCGAACGAGCTGACTCCGGCGACGGCCCGCGCGTACCCGTCCGGCCACGGCTGGCCGGTGTCGGCCACCTGGAGCGCGAGCTGCGCGAACGGGATGTGCGGGTTGGGCTGCCGGTAGTGCAGGGTCGGCGGGATCTGCCGGTGCCGCAGGACCAGCGCGGCCTTGATCAGGCCGGCGATCCCGGCGGCGGCCTCCAGGTGGCCGAGGTTGGACTTGACCGATCCGATGAGCAGGGGCCGCGCCGGATCGCGGTCGGCGCAGACCACGGCGGCGAGCGCCTTGGCCTCGATCGGGTCGCCGAGCAGCGTGCCGGTGCCGTGCGCCTCGACGTAGCCGACCTGTTCCGGCGCCACGCCGGCCCGCTCGTACGCGCTGCGCAGCACCGTCTCCTGGGCGTGCGGGTTCGGCGCCATCAGCCCGTTGGTCCGGCCGTCCTGGTTGACCGCCCCGCCGAGGATCACCCCGTAGATCGGGTCCTGGTCGGCGAGCGCCCGGGACAGCGGCTTGAGAATCACCACGCCGGCGCCCTCCGCGCGGACGTAGCCGTCGGCCCGGGCGTCGAAGGTCTTGCAGCGACCGTCGCCCGCCATCGCGCCGGCCTTGCTGAAGTTGATCGCCAGCGCGGGTGACAGGACCACGTTGACCCCGCCGGCGACGGCCAGCGTGCAGTCTCCCCGGCTCAGGCTGGTGACGGCCTGGTGCACCGCGACCAGCGAGGAGGAGCAGGCGGTGTCGACGGCGATGCTCGGGCCGCGCAGGTCGAACAGGTACGACAGGCGGTTCGCCGCGATGCTGAACGCGTTGCCGGTGCCGGTGTACGCGTCGACCCGGTCGAGGTCGGCGAGGGTGAGCTGGGCGTAGTCGCTGGTGGCGATGCCGATGAAGACGCCGGTCGGGGAGCCGGCCAGGTCGTCGGCGGCCAGTCCGGCGTCCTCCAGCGCCTCCCAGGTCACCTCGGCGAGAAGCCGCTGCTGCGGGTCCATCCGGGCGGCCTCGTGGGCGGCGATGCCGAAGAAGTGCGGGTCGAACTGGTCGATCCGGTCCAGGAAGCCGCCCCAGCGGGTGGTCGTCCTTCCGGGCGTCGTCGCGTCGTCGGTGTGCAGCTCGTCGGCGTCCCACCGGTCGGCGGGCACCTCGCGGACCGCGTCGCGTCCTTCGGTCAGCAGGCGCCAGAAGCTCTCCGGTCCGTCGACGCCGCCGGGGAGGCGGCAGCCGATGCCGATGATGGCGACGGCCTCGTCGGTCGCGTCCGCGTGGCCCGCCGTCGCCTCGGCGCCGGTCGCCGTGGTCGCGGCCGGATCCGCCGGCGCCGTGGGCTCGACCGGCGCGGCGGGTTCGGAGCCGACGGCCGGGTCGCCGAGGTGGGCGGCCAGCGCCTCGATGGTCGGGTACTCCCAGATCAGGGTCGCGGACAGGGTACGGCCCAGCCACGTCTCCAGTTCGCCCACGAGCCCGACCATCTCCACCGACTGCAGCCCGTAGGTGGCGATGGGCCGGGTGAGGTCCACCGCCTGCGGGCTGATCCCCAGCCGGGCGGCCAGCTCCGCCACGAGGCGCTGCTCGACCTCGGCGCGACCGGGTGCGGCCACGGGCGGTGCCGGCGTGCTGCCCGCACCGCCGGTGACGTGTTCCGGGTCGGCCGCGCTCCAGCTCGCCAGCACCGTGAGGTCGCCGGTGAGGAAGGACTGCCGGGCCGCCCGCCGTTGCAGCTTTCCGCTGGAGGTCTTCGGGATGCTGCCCTGCTTGATCAGGACCACGTCGTGCACCTGGAGGCCGTGCTCCTGGGCGACCGCGCCGCGGATCGCCGTGACGACGCGCTCGGCGTCGAGCCGGGCGCGGCTGCCGCCGACCTCCTGGATGACGACGAGCCGCTCCTCGCCGTCGACCTCCACCGAACAGGCCACGCCGCAGCCCGGCCGCAGCGTCGGATCGCTCTGCTCGACCGTCACCTCGATGTCGCTCGGGTAGTGGTTCCGCCCGGCGATGATGATCAGGTCCTTGTGCCGGCCGGTGACGAACAGCTCCCCGTCGTCGGTCAGGAAGCCCAGGTCGCCGGTGCGCAGGAACGGGCCGTCGCCGCTGCCGGCGAGCCGGGCCCGGAAGGTCTCCTCGCTCTCCTGCGGGCGTCCCCAGTAGCCCTGGGCGACGCTGCCGCCGCCGAACCAGATCTCGCCGACCCGGCCGGCCGGGAGCCGCTCGCAGGTAGCGGGGTCGACGATGACCAGCTCGTGCCCGGCGGCCGCCGTTCCGCAGCTGACGAGCGTCCGGCTCTCCTCGTCCGGGCCGGCCTCGACCGCCCGGTTGTCGGCGAGGTCGGCGGCACGCACGCGGCGTACTGCCGGTTCGGTGCCGGCCAGCCCGCCGGCGACGAACAGCGCCGCCTCGGCCAGGCCGTAGCAGGGGTAGAAGGCCTCGCGGCGGAACCCGCTGGGCCCGAAGGCCGCCACGAACCGGTCGATGGTCTCGGCCCGGACCGGCTCGGCCCCGCTGAACGCCAGCCGCCAGCTGCTCAGGTCCAGCGCCGCGCGTTCGTCCGCGGTGGTCTTCGCCAGGCACAGCTCGTAACCGAAGTTGGGGCTGCCGCTGAGCGTGGCCCGGTAGGTGGAGATGGCCTGCAGCCAGCGGAGCGGGCGCTTGAGGAACGACGTCGGTGACATGAAGGTCGCCGGGAACCCGGCGTAGAGCGGCTGCAGCATGGCGCCGATCAGCCCCATGTCGTGGTACGGCGGCAGCCAGCTCACCAGCCGGGTGGTCTCGACGTCGGTGATGAAACGCTGGTTCGTCGCCTCGAGGTTGGCCAGCAGGTTGGCGTGGCTGAGCACCACGCCCTTCGGCCGCCCGGTGGAGCCGGACGTGTACTGGAGGAACGCCACGTCGTCACCGCCGAGGCCGGGCTCGCGCCACCCGTCGGCCACGGCCGGGTCGATCCGGTCGACGGCCTGCCAGACGAGCGAGCCCAGCGCGGGCGCCAGCGCGGTGATCTGGCCGGCCATCGCGGTGATCTCCGCCGGCGCGAGCACGACAGCGGGACGGGCGTCCTGGATCACGCCGATCAGCCGGGGCAGGGTCCGCTTGAGCAGCACCGGGTTCGGCGGATACACCGGTACGGCGATCACCCGGGCGTAGAGGCAGCCCAGGAACGCGGCGAGGTAGTCCAGGCCCGGTGGGCAGACGATGAGCGCCCGCTCGCCCTCGTTCACGCGCTCTCGCAACGTGGCGGCGATGGCCCGGGCCCGCCGATCCATGTCGGCGTTGGAAATGGCGACCTCGTCGTTCTCGCCGTCGGCCAGGAACCGATAGGTCACGCCGTCCGGACGGTCGAGAAGGACCGCACGGAACCGGTCGACCAGGGTGCCGGGTTTCGGCGGTTGACCAGCGCGACCGGCGGACCCGGCCGACTGTCGCACTGGGTCGGCCGCATCGCCTCGTCCTGGCAGGGAAATGCCCACGATCCGATTCCTTCTGACGTCCGGTAAAGGCACAGCAGGTCCGGCACGAATGCATGATTAATGCTGCGTTCGCACCACGTTAATAGTCCGGAAAGCACGTTCTGGACTTCGCGAAAGGATCCGCGTTCGTCCCGCCGACTACCAGGACGGCGGCGGCACCAGCATCCCGGCGTTCATCGGCGAGTGTCAACCCTGATCGTTGATAAAGTTTGTGTAACTCGGTTTTCCCAGGAGGCGCAAGCAACGCACCGAGCGCCAACTCTCCGACAGGCGGGAACGATTTTCATAACTGCAGGTGAACGCAGCTCTGCCACTGTCGGATAATTGCGCGCCACTTACCCGACAGTCGACCCGGAGCAGCGTCCCGCCCGGCAGGGAGCGCGCAAAAGCGCAGGCCGTAGGCCATCACGGCATACACAACGGCGCGCCTTGCCGCAGGGAAAACGCGGGCGAACGCGCGTACGGCGGCCTACGTGCCCCGCTGCGCCATGCCCGTGACAGATGGTGCGCTTCAGCCAAGAAGCACGTCGGCGGGCGTCATCCGCCCCGCCTATGCCGTCCTCGCCGCACATATTGACGAGTGGAATAAACGCCGTCGTGTACGGGCCTGAAACTCCTGGCCAAGGCCCGTCTGATAGCCGATGACATCATCCAGACTACCTCCCCCGGAGCGCAGCATAACACCAGGCGTCGCTCTGCGTTGCCCGTCGATCACGCCAATCAGGGCCGCCAATCCGGGCAGCCAAGATCAGTATGCTCACGACACTCCACGCGACCTGCGGAAATGGCTTCCGCATCCGGATCGGGGCGCGCAATAAGCGCGTCGACCAAAGTAAAGGAGTGGGCGAAAACAAGAGGAAGAAGTCCTCAAAATTGCCCTGATCCACGGGGTTGACTTCTCGCCCAGGAGCCCGTGCCGGCCGGTCTCATCCACCCGTGCCGCAATCACGGACTGGAGGGACATGTCCGTCTCATGTGGAATCGGCGCCTTATCGGAGACAGTTCCTACTGCGGAGAAGAGCCGGATAATGAGGTCTTGTTCGGGATCTGGCCGTAAAGACGCGGGATATCCAATCGCTGATTCACCTGTCAGCGATCAGACGCCGCACGCCGCTGCCGGTGGCGCCACTCCCCCGGCGGCGGACCGGGCGTGCGCCATCGCACGCCCGGTCCGGACGTCACGGGCAGGGCCGGCCCGGGCAGACGTCGATCACCTTGCCGGTGAGCAGGAAGACGGCCTTCTGCCGCTGCGCGCCGGGCTGCGCGCGGGGGAACTCGTGCGAGTCCTCGCCGTACTCCGGTCCGGCCGGGGCGAGGTTCGTCGGCGGTGGCGCGTACGCCGCGCCGCTGTTCCAGACCACCATGGCCGAGCCCGCGTACGGGTACCTGCGGATCGGCGCGATGCCCCAGAACGGGCGCACGTCCGGTGACCAGCCGTCGGCGAGCGCCGGAGTGTGCAGGCGGGCGCCGATGGTGCGGGCCTGCACCTCCGCCGCCGCGGTGGAGACCTGCTGGTCGGCGAAGGCCACGTGCATCAGGACCCGGTGCGCCGGGGTACGCGGCAGCGGGCGGTCGGTCATGTGCTGGGCGTACCCGTTGGCCTCGGACCGGTCCCACAGCATCTGCAACAACCCGAAGACGAGCTGCTGATCGATCTTGTCCGGGTAGTAGCCGTCCAGGACGGTCTGGAACGGAGCGAAATCGACGCTGCGCTGCAGCAGCGTGGAGTAGTTCATCGCGGGCACGCCGAGCACCGAGCGGGTCCAGTCCTGAGCGATGGCGGTCAGCGCGCCGCCGTTGATGCCGCCCTGGCTGTTGCCGTCGTAGTGCAGCCCGCCGGCCACGTCGATCAGCGGCCGTCCAGCGGCGTCGCGGAACGCCGGATGGCCGGCGAACCCGTTGCGATGGATCATCGTCCGGCCGAGGAAGAGGAAGTTCAGGAAGCTCTGCTGGAGCCGGTCGGCCACCGCGGGGAAGGCGCTGAGGTCGGTGAAGGCGCCCGCCACGTACGGGACGTCGGCCGCCGCCATGCCGATCCAGCTGGTCGCGCAGAAGGTGAAGTCGTACGTCCGCGACATCGTCTTGACGTTGCCGGCGTTGATCTCGGTGGGCCGGCCGAGCAGACCGTGGCCGTAGAGCGACAGGTGGGCTGGCTTCGTGGCGGACGCGCTGCGCGGGATGTTGCAGACGAAGTCGGCCGCCACCGTCGTGCCGGACGGTGTGGGCAGCGCGTTCGGCGTCGGCGGCGTGCCGTCGCCGCCGGGCGGACCGTAGTGCAGCCGGGAGCCCGGTCCCCCGTCACCGGTCAGGTAGGACGGCACGGCGACGGTGCCGGTCACCTGCCGGGCGATCAGCGGGTCCTGCTCGGGCGTGTAGTCGGTGACCTGGCTGACGGTGAACGAGGGGGCGCGGCGGCCGAGCGCGGCGAACGCGCCGTCCCGGACCGCCAGCATCCGCCCGGTCAGACCGTGCCGGCTCGCGACTGTGAAGTCCCAGGCCAGGTAGAGGCTGTGCCGCTTGACGCCGGCCCGGCTCAGGTCGGCGAGGATCCGTTTCATCTGAGGCGCGCGCGGGTCACGCCGGTCCAGGCCCGCGCCGGTCACGTAACTGCGGAACGCCTTCGGGGCCGGGATCAGCGCGCCGTCGCCGTCGCGCATGCCGCGCAGGCCGACGACGTACCGGGCGCCCTCGGTCAGCGCGACCGCCGGCCGGATGATCAGCACCTGCCGGTCCGGGTTGCCGGCGGCGTGCGCGTCCAGTTCGGCCCAGTACGGCGTACGCCGCCCGGTGCGGGCGTCGAGCAGCACGATCGGCGCGTCCGGCGCCAGCGAGCGCGCGACGTCGGTGACCGGCGCGATCCGGGTCCGAGTGGCGTCGAGACCGGGTACGCGCGCCAGGATCGGCGAGCCGGGGCTGAACCCGTCCTGCCGGTTCCACTCCGCCGGGTCGATCGGCACGCCGAGCACGTTCGCCGGCATCGCGGAGGCGGCGAACCGCACCCGCTTGCCGGTCGGCGTGCTGCGGTCCGGCACGGTGAAGTAGTCGTTGGGGAACGGCAGCAGGCAGGCCGCCGGGTCGATCGGGTCGCAGGACCGGTTCGCGGCCGGCGCGGGCGGCGCCGCGGCGGCGCCGGAGCCGAGCAACACGGCCGATACGGTCACCAGCGCGGACACGGCGAGACGGAGCCGTCTGGGGGTGGGCACGCGCGTCTCCTTCGGCATCGGAGTGTGGTACGACGGTGGTGGATGGTGGTGCTCTTCCTACGCGCGTGCACGCATCCCGGCAAGGGATCGCCGTCGCGGCCGCCGCGCCCGGCAGCGCACCAACCTTCCCGTGCTCAACTCGACAGCACGTGCCGGACGAGGTCCGGGCAGTGGGTCTTCCAGTTGAGCGCGGGTCCCTTCCTCATCAGGTCCAGGTTGAGCCGGCGAGCAGCCTTGACGATCTGCCGCCGGGTCAGCGCGTCGTGCGCGCTCTCGACCGACTCGAACTCCAGCGCCAAAACCCCCGGTCGGACGCGGTAGGGGGCCCGGGCCGCACCCATCGCTCGCAGCCGCAGCCGCGTGCGGAACTGTGACCGGGCCACGGTCTCGTCGATGTTCAGGCGGATGTGCGGAGCCTGCGGCCGCCGCCGGTCATGGCAGACGAACAGCGTCTCCAGCGCGTGCACGGAGACGGTGAACAGGCGCGGGTAGCGGGCGGCGTTGGTGCCGGGCAGCGCGGTGAGCGTCCAGAAGTCACGCTCGGTCTGCTCCGGTGCAGGGATCGTGAGGCGCAGGTACGCCCCGACCAGACGGCCCATCTCGGCGGTGAACCGGGCATCGGCTCGCAGCCGGTCGAACTGGTGGCGGGTACGGCGGCGCAGGTCGGGATCCCCCTCGCCGAGCGCGAGGGGGATCGGGCACGGCTCGTGTCCGGCCAGCCAGCGTTGCTGCCGCGGCGGGGGCAGTATCCGGTCCAGGTCGGCGGCGCCGAGCCGGCCGGCGGTGTGTACGACGTTGCGCAGCCGCACCCCGGCCGACTCCCGCCTGCGGATCTGATCCCGCTCCTCCTCGTCGAGCCGGTCGCGCGGCACCCGCCGGAAAGCGATCTCGACGATGTCGTGCCACTTCTGGCGGTGCATGCCGAACCGCGCCACCACGTCGACGGCCTGCCCCACGTACCGCTCACCGTCGGCGAAGGTCAGCTCGTAGATGCCGCACCGGCCGCGTGACCTGGGCAGCAGGTGCGCGATCGAGCCCGCCCCGTCGACAGCCACCCGGTCGACCTTCGCGTCGTCCACAGTGAACGATGATAGGAGCGGGAGCCACGGGCACCGGGGCTCAGGTCACGAACCCGGCGCCGCAGCGAGTCCCGCTGTGTCCGCCCGGCTCCGGCCTCCGTGCGGCGCCGCGCCGAGCGCGTCGGACAGGTCCCGCCCGGCCTGCTCGATCCCACCGGCAGCCACCATGGCGAACACGAACCGGTCCGGCCGCAGCACCACCAGGTCGGCGCCGTGCCGTCGCAGCCAACCGCCGAGCACCCCCTCGGCGTCCACCACGTCGACCCGGTCCGGCCCGCCGGGTGCCGAAGGGCCGGCAAGCGGATCCGGCAGGTCGGCGAGCGACGTACCGCTCGGGTGGACCGCGACGAACCGCGCCGGCAGCCCCGGCCGCCACGCTCCGAGCGGGTTGTCCACGCCGGCGCGGCCGAGCACGGCGAAACCGTCGCCGAGCACCTCGTCGAGCAGGCGCTCCCCGGGCGCGCCCGGGACGAGGACCCGCGGCTGGGGGAACATCGTCCCGACCACGCCGGCGCGCCGCCCGCCGGCCATCAGGCCCCGCCGGTACGCCGGCACCGGCTTGAACTCGAAGCGCTCCACGAACCGCCGTACCCGGGGGATCGTCTGCACCGCCCGCAGCGCGGCGTCGCGCATTCCGGCGGTGACCCGGTTGCGGGCCAGGAAGACGTGCCCCAGCCGGACGCTCGTGCGCGCCATCTCCACCGTGTGCGGGCGCCGCTCGATCTCGTACGTGTCGAGCACTGCGGCGTCGGCGACGCCGGACAGCACCAGCGACAGCTTCCACGACAGGTTCGCCGCGTCGCGCAGGCCGCTGCACAGTCCCTGGCCCATGAACGGCGGCATCTGGTGGGCGGCGTCGCCGAGCAGGAACACCCGTCCCTCCCGCCACCGTCGCGCGATGAGGTGGTGGAAGGTGTAGACCACCGCGCGGGTGACTGTGAACCGGTCCGGGTCGACGTACGGCGAGACGAGCGCGGCGACGGTCCCGGGCCGCTGCATCTCGTCCTCGGTCTCCCCCGGGCGCAGCATGAACTCCATCCGGTAGCTGCCGGCCGCGCCCGGGGACACGAACGCCGGACGCCGCCAGTCGCAGACGAACCGGGTGTCCCCGACCCGTACCGCGTCGGGCGGCACGTCGCCGGAGACGGCCAGCCACGGCTCGGCGTAGCTCGCCCCGGACAGCGGGATCCGGACGGCGGCGCGGGTGGCGCTGCGCGCGCCGTCGCAGCCGAGCACGTACCGGGCGCGGACCGTCCGCCGCTGCCCGGTGGCCACGTCGGACAGCAGCACGGTGACCCCGTCCTCGTCCTGGGTGAGGCCGGCCAGCTCGGTGCCGAGCGCGAGTTGCACGTGCGGGAACCGGTCCAGCCCGGTACGCAGCGTGTGTTCCAGCCGAGGCTGGTCGAAGAAGCGCAGCGGCGCGTGCCCGTACCCGAAGTCCGTCTCGGACAGCGCCATCCGGGCGAAGACCCGGCCGGCGCCGTTGACGTATTCCACGAGCGGCGGCGCGACAGTGGCGTCGCGGATCTCGTCGAGCAGGCCGGCCTGCTGGTAGATGCGCATCGCCTCGTCGTCGCAGGAGAAGGCCCGCGGCTGGCCGTGCGCCGTCGCACTGCGCTCCACGACGAGCGTGCGGACGCCGCGGGCGCCGAGCAGGTTCGCGGTGAGCGCGCCCACCGGCCCGCAGCCGATGACGGCGACGTCGACCTCCTGGACGGCCTGGCGATCCGGCGGCTGAACTGATCCCATCGTGATGCCCTTTCGGAACGTGGTCCCGGACGGCTCCGGCCGTCCGACGCCGACCAGGGCACCAGCCCGGCGTGGAAAGGGTGTGGAGAAGGCGTGGAGGCGGGCCGCCACACCGGTCAGAACGTCGCGAACCGCTGCCGCAGCAGTGCGGCGCCCTGGTCGGCGGCGATCCGGGCGCCGAGGTCCCACTCCGCGCGGTCGCGGCGCGCGACCCCACGGATCCGGTGCAGCTCCGCGACGACGACGCGCTCACCGAACCGGTCCGCCACGGCCAGCCCTTCCTCGGCCAGCGTCGCGGCGGTCTCCGCGCGGCCGGCGGTCAGGTACGCCTCGGCCATCGCGGCACACGTGATGGTGCGGGTGGACCGCAACCCGGGACGGTAGAACCCGTCGGCGGCGGCGCGCATCGCGTCGAGCCGGCCGTGGTCGCCGGCGCGGGCGGCGGCCCACTCCAGGAAGTACGCGCCGGTCGCCGTCATGTGCGGCAGGCCGGTGGACCTCCCGATGTCCCGGCACCGCCGTCCCGCGGCGTCGGCCGCGTCGACGTCGTGTTCCTGCATCGCCAGCCAGGCCGCGTAGAGCGCCGCGTTGGCCCGGCCGTACGGGTCGTCCAGTTCCTCGGCGAGGGCCTCGGCGTCGGCGATGTCCGCCCGGGCGCCGGCCGGGTCGCCGCGCATCGACCGCACGAGCGCCCGGAAGTTGTGGCAGGCCAGCACCGGCCGCCGGCCGACCTCCCGGCGCAGCAGCGCCCGGTCGACGGTACGCAGCCGTTCGATGCCGGCGCTGAGCCGCCGCTCGGCCTCGGCCTGACGGCCGGTGAAGTAGCCGACCGCGCCGAGCAGGTACTCACCGGCCACGGCGATCAGCCCGCTGCCGTCGTCCGCGGACCGCACCAGGCGCCCGGCGAGGTCGGCGCAGATCGCGAACTCGGCCCGGTTGGCGGCCAGCTCACCCAGCGCCCAGAGCGCGTGCCGGAGGTCGGTGTCCGGCCCGACGAGCGTCAGCAGCTCCCGGGCGCGGGCGCAGACCTGGTCGACGGCGTCGCTGCCGACGCCGACGGTCATCTGCAACAGCGCCGCGCGGCGCAGCTGGACGGTCAGTTCGGTGGACGCCGCGTCGGGCGAGGTCTGCGCGGCCGGGGCCAGCCGGTGCGCGGCGCGTTCGAGGTGACCGAGCGCGTCCTCGTAGGCGACCCGCCGCGTCGCGTCGTCGGCGGCGCGCAGCGACCACCGCAGGTGGTCCTCGCCGTGTCCGAGGCCGATCGCCTGACCGTAGTGGCGGGCCAGCTCTGCCGGCGCGACACCGGCGGCCCGCTCGTACGCGCGCGCCAGCCGGGCGTGCAACGCGGCCCGGCGCGGCGGGACCAGCTCGGCGTAGGTGACCTCGGCGATCAGCGGATGGCGGAACGTGACGGTGCCCGGCCCCGCCTCGGTGACCAGCGCGGCCGTGTACGCCGGGGCGAGCGCTTCGGCGAGCGCCGGTGCGGTGGTGTCCAGCGCCGCCGCCATCACCTGCAGGTCCAGGTCGTGTCCGGCCACGCTGAGCAGGTCGAGGCAGCGTCGGGCGGGCTCGGGCAGCCCGACGAGCCGCAGCCGTACCGTGTCCCGGATGCTCGGCGGCAGTTCCGCGTCGGCCGCCGCGTCGGTGCGGGACCGCAGCAGCTCGGTGAGGAAGAACGGGTTCCCGCCGGTGCGGGTGACGAGGCGGGCCACCACCGGCTCCGGCGGCGCCACCCCGGTCCGGCGCCGGACGAGGGTGGCGACCGAGGAGGCGTCCAGCCCGGCGAGCCGGAGCTGACCGAAGTCGCGGCCGCGCGCCAGCTCGGCGACCGTCGCCACCAGGGCCGGGTCGTGGTCGTACGGACGGAGCGTGGCGACCACCAGCGCCCGGGACGTGGACAGCCCGGCGGAGAGGTAGCGCAGCAACAGCAGCGAGTCCGGGTCGGCGGCGTGCAGGTCGTCCAGCACGACCAGCAGGCCGTGCCGCCGGGCCGCCGCGTGCACCAGGCCGGACGCCGCCTCGTACACCTGGAACCGCGCCGTGGGGTCGAGGCCGCCGCCTTCCGCGGGGCCGGGCAGCGATCCGGCGGCGAACCCGCCCAGGCGGCTCGCCGAGCCGGTGGCGCCGGCGTCCGGCATCGCCGCGAGCGCGCGTACCACCTGGTTCCACAGCCAGAACGGTGGCGCCTGCCCGACGTCGGGACAGCGACCCCAGACGACCGGCACGCCGCCGGTGGCGGCCCGGTCGCCGAGCGCCGCGGCGAGGCTGGTCTTGCCGATGCCCGCCTCCCCCACCACTGCCAGCACCCGCCCGCCGCGCCGGGTGGCCGCGTCGAGCGTCTCCCGCAGCAGCGCAAGCTCGGCGCCGCGCCCCACGAGCGGGTCCGCGTGCCGCCGCGGCGACTCCGCGGCCGGTCCCGGTTCGGGTTCGGCCGGCGCCGGCGCGGGCCCGGCCGCCCGCACGACCTGCCGGCCGGCCACCGCCGAGGGTCCGGGCTGCGCCGGTACGGCCTGCTCCAGGATCAGCCGGTGCGCCGCCCGCATCTGCTCACCGGGGTCGAGGCCGTACTCGGCGGCGAGGACCCGGCGGCCCTCGTCGAAGGCCGCGAGCGCCTCGGTCTGCCGGCCGGACCGGGACAGCGCCAGCATCAACTGCGCGCGGGCCCCCTCGCGCAGCGGATTCGCCGACACGAAGCGGCGCAGTTCCGCCAGCAGCGGTGCGTGCCGGCCGGCCGCGACGGCAGCCGTCAGGCGGCCCTCCTCGGCGGTGAGCCGCAGCTCGGTCAGCCGCGCCACCTCCGGACGCACCGCGTTCAGCTCGCCGACGCCGGCGAGCGGCTCGCCCCGCCACAGTGCCAGCGCCTCGGCGTACGTCCGCTCGGCGACCGCCGGCTGCCCGGCCGCGAGTGCGTCCGCCGCCCGGTCCACCAGGCGTCCGAATCGGATCGCGTCGACGGCATCGTCCTCGACCCGCAGCTCGTACCCCCGGGGGCGGCTGCGCAGGACGCGCGCCGGCTCGCGGTGGGACCGCTCGGGCTCCACCGCCCGGCGCAGTCCGGCGACGTAGGTGCGCAGCGTCGTGTGGGCGCTGACCGGCGGTCGCCCGTCCCACAGCGCCTCGACCAGCCAGTCGGCGGCGACGAACCGGTTCGGCCGCAGCAGGAACAGGGCCAGCAGGGCCCGCTGCTTCGGCCCGCCGAGCGGCACGCCTCGCCCGTCCCGGTCGATGCCGGGCGGACCCAGCACCCGGAACCGCACGCCATCACCCTTACGACGATGTTCACCTGTCCGATGCCGAGTATGGCAGTGTGAACGCCACATCGGACATCGGCGAACCGGTTCCGGCCCGGCGCGTTCCGCGTGTCGCACGGTGAACGTGCTGGTGACGGGCCGATGCCGTGGGAGCGGTACCAGCCGGGGCCACAATTCGGGCCGTCCGGTCGCTACACTCCCCGAAAACGCCCGTAACCCCACCGGCGGGCGGCGCTGATCAGAATCGAATGGAGACGCCTGTGACCCGCGACAAGGCGGCACCCCCCGGCATCGACCTCAACGTTCCCAGCGTCGCCCGGGTCTACGACTACTTCCTGGGCGGCAAGGACAACTTCGAGGTCGACCGGAAGGTCGCCGAGCACGCGCTGCGGATCACGCCGGACGGGCCCGCCGCCGGCCAGGCCAACCGGGCGTTCCTGCGCCGGGTCATCCGGTTCCTGGTCACCGAGGCGGGCATCGACCAGTTCCTCGACCTCGGCTCGGGGCTGCCCACGCAGGGCAACGTGCACGAGGTCGCCACCGAGCACAACCCGGCCGCCCGGGTGGTCTACGTGGACAACGACCCGATCGTGCTGACCCACGGGCGGGCGCTGCTCGCCGCGGAGGGCACCGCGACGGTGATCCAGGCCGACGTCCGGGCACCGCAGGAGATCCTCAACGACCCGGACGTCCGCCGGTTCCTCGACTTCGACCGGCCGATCGGGTTGCTGCTCTTCGCGATCCTGCACCACCTCGGCGACGACGAGGACCCGGGCGCGGTGGCGGCGGAGCTGATCGACGCGATGCCGTCCGGCAGCTACGTGGCGATCTCGCACTTCCGCGACCCCGGCGAGCGCGACCCGGAGGGCTCCCGCAAGGCGCGCGAGGTCGAGCGGGTCTTCAACGAGTCGCTGGGCACCGGCCGCTGGCGTACCGACGAGGAGATCCTCGCCTTCGCCGACGGGCTGACGGTGCTGGAGCCGGGGCTGGTGCCGCTGGCCGAGTGGCGTCCGGATCCGGGCGCGCCCGCGCCGCAGCAGACCGACACCTACCACACGTTCGTCGGGCTACTCGCCCGCAAACCGTAGGTCCGTCGCGGGCTCGCCGTCGATCGACACCGTCGCCAGCAGCGCCGGATGGTCGGTCGTCCCGCGCATGTCCACCGGCCGGTGGCAGCAGATGGTGACGTCGCCCGTCGTCACCATCTGCTGCCGGGCGCCGTCGTCGATCCGCCGGTAACCCGCCGGCACGCACGACCGCACGTCCGGCGTGCCGCCGACGCGCAGGTTGAGGTCACCGGCGAGCACTGTGGGCGCGTACCCGCCGTCGCGGCGGATCGCCGGCACCACCGCGCCGACCAGTTGGGCGCACTGGGCCAGCGCGACCTGACCGCTGGTGTTCGCCAGGTGCGTGGTGCAGGCGTGCAGCAGCCCGGCGGCCCGCAGGCAGAGCCAGACCCGCTCCTCCGGGTCGGCGAAATCCTGCGCCGGGTAGGTGCCACGGTGCACTGTGGGCCGCGCACCGCGCGCGTCGAGACGGGTCACCAACCCGATCCCGTACGGCTGGCCGTTGTTGCAGTAGGTGGGCTCGGCGTTGGGGCGGTCACCGGCGGCGTGGAACGCGGACACCACCGTGCCGCCGGGACGGGCGGCCCGCAGCGCCCGCTCCAGCGTCTCCACGTCGTCGCGACAGATCTCGTTGAGCGTGACCAGGTCGGGTCGCTCGGCGGCGATCACGTCGGCGGCCTGGCGGACGGCCCGGCCGGTGTAGCAGCCGGCCCGGCCGCTGTTGCAGAGGTTCATCTGGAGCAGCCGCAGCGTCCCGGACCCGGGCTCGCCGAGCGGCGCCGACCCGGCGGGCAGCCCGGCCACGACGAGCAGGCACACCAGCGCCAGCGCCCGGCGGGCACGCCGGGCGGGACGGGTGGCGGGCTGCCGGGACAGCGGGGCTCCAGCGGGTACGGGCGGCGGGTGCCGGTGATCCTATCGCCGGGACCGCTCTCGCCGCCGTCCGGCGCGACCCCGGTGGTACGCCGAACCGTGGCTACCGGCGACCCTGGTCGCAGTTCGCGCTCGTCAGCCGGACGGTGTACTCGCGGTCGTCGGACGTGATGCCGGACGGCACGCCGTCGAAGTGGGCCTCCACCTTCTCCCAGCCCCGGCGCTGCTCGTAGTGCAGGTGCGGGGCGCCGGAGTTCCCGGTGCTGCCGACCCGCCCGAGCTGATCGCCGCGGGCCACCCGCTGACCGGCCTCGACCAGCGGCGGTTCGAGCAGGTGCAGGTACTGCGTCTCCCACTTCCCGCCATGGTCGATCTTCACCCAGTAGCCGCCGCCGCGCCCCTTCGGCCCGTTCGGGTCCTGCGGGGTGCGACCACCCAGGGAACCGTTGACCCCGGCCACGGTGACGGTGCCGGCGGCGGAGGCCAGCACCGGCCGTCCCCACGCCTCGCCCCGGGCCGGGAACAGGTCGATGTCGTAGTCGTCGTGCCCGGGATAGGTCGACAGGCGCCACGTCTCACCGCAGGCCACCGGGAGCTGGAAGGCCGGTCGCGGGCCCGGCGGCCGCAGCAGCGGCACCACGACCACAGCGACGGCGCCCAACGCGGCGAGGACGCCGACGACCAACGCGACGCGGGCCAGGGGGCGGCGCGGCCGACGGAGGGGACGTGGGTCGCGCGGACGCTGGGTGCTCATCGCTTCGAGCATGACACGGGCCATGCGGACGCCTGCGTGGCCGCGCGCCTACTCCCACGCCTGGGAGAGGGACTCGAAGGTCTTCGGATCGCTGTGGCACGGGATGACACACACGAGATGACCGCCCGGAGCCCGTAAGGTGATGCACTCCAGCCAGCGGCCGACCTCGACAGCGCCGAGGGCGATCAGCCGGCGTGCTTCGGCCTCGACGTCGTCGGTCTCGATGTCGACGTGATATCGAGCCGGCTCGTCCACGGACTGGATCGCGAGCACCAGGCCGGGCAACGCGCCGTGCAGAGAGGTGAACTGCGGCTCGTCGGGGACTGTACGTGCCGGAACGCCGAGTGCCGTCGACCAGAAGGCGGCGGCTGCGGGCGCCTCACCGCCCGGCACGTCGATCAGGATCGTCGAGAGTCTGCTGCGATGCGCCACGACGATCATTATCCACATTCTCCCGCCGATTCGCCTGCCCGATGCGCGACCGCTCAAAGCCGGGCAGCCGGAACGAAGATGCGGGTTATTCATCGACGACTATTCGTTGATCTTGTCGAACCGGCCGGATGACCCCTGTTCAAGCCCTCGATCACCGCCCTGCGCACCGCACCGGAAGCCGGCGTGGACCCCGCGCCCGGGAGGAACCGACGCCCGAAGCGGGGTGGACTCGCGCTGCGGATCCGGCGTAGCATCCTGCCCCAGAGAGATCGCTTAGCGATTCGCCGCTGATGAATGTCGACAGCGGAACGGGGGAGGTACCGGTCTATGTGTTGCCGTCGAAATACCGTTTTCATCGGGCTGCTGTAGAAGCGCGTCTTCTGGTTCTGGTCCTGGCTTCCGAGAGCCTTCGCAAGCCTGATGGCCTGATGCCGGCTGATATCGCCGGCCCCGGATCGAAGTGCAGGCCGCGGCGCCCGGCTCACCCGCTCGCATTCGGAATGGCCGAACCGCGGCCGGCGGCCGTCGTTCACCCGGGCGAACCCGCCACCGGCGTGTCGGCGCGCCGTTGCGCCAGGCCGCCGGGCAGGTCCGGCCACCCTGCGGCGAGAGCCCGGGCCCGCCTCGGCGGGCACCCACCCGCAGAGCCTCCGTACGCCGTCCGCGTCCGATCGCCCACCTCCCTCCGCACAGCGGTTCCGTGCCGGCCGGAACCGGTCGGCGGTGCGCCGCCGTCCGGAGCGAGTTCGCCGACAGCTGGGGCAGCAGGTCCGCCCGATGACCTGATGCACACGGGGTACCAGACGAGAGGGGTTACGCGAACGTGGTGACAGTGGACATCTTCGGCCGCTGCCGGTCGTACACCGAGAGCAGGGAGGCTCGCGCGGCCAAGCTCTACCCGTACTTCACTCCTTTCGAGGGGCAGGACGCGACCGTCGCGCAGACCGGGGACGGCGACATCCTGATGTGCGGCTCGAACAACTACCTCGGACTCACCTCCCACCCCCAGGTGAAAGCAGCGGCGCAGGCGGCGATCGAGGCGTACGGGTCGTCGCGTACGGGCTCTCGGCTGCTCAACGGCAACACACCTCTGCACGAGGAACTGGAGCACGAGCTGGCCGAGTTCCTCGGCATGCCGGCCGCTCTGGTGTTCCCGACCGGCTACCAGGCGAACGTCGGAGTCATCGCGTCGCTGCTGTCTCGTCACGACGAGGTCATCCTCGACCGCGAGGCGCACGCCTCGGCCTACGACGGCTGCGGCATGAGCCGTGCGAAGACCCGCCGGTTCGCCCACAACGACATGGCCGACCTGGAGCGGCAGCTGGCGGCCGGCCCCTCGGACGCCGGCCGGCTGGTCGTGGTCGACGGCGTCTACTCGATGGCCGGCGATCTGTGCCCGCTGAACGAGGTGGTCCGGCTGTGCCGGCAGTACGGCGCCCGCCTGCTCGTCGACGACGCGCACGGCATCGGCGTGCTGGCCGACGGCCGGGGCACCAGCGCCCATTTCGGCGTCACCGATCAGGTCGACCTCGTCACGGTCACCTTCAGCAAGTCGTTGGCGTCGATCGGCGGGGCGGTGCTCGGTCCGGAGGATGTCATCGAGTACCTCCGCCACCACGCGCGCAGCCTCATCTTCAGCGCATCCGCGCCGCCGGCGAACCTGGCCGCCGCCTACGCCGCGTTGCGCATCCTGCGGGCGGAACCATGGCTGTGCCGGCAGGCGGTCGAGAACGCCTCGTACGTGCGTCGCGAGCTCACCGCCCTGGGTTACGACCCGATACCGAGTGAGACGCCGATCGTGTCGGTGCGGCTCGACGGCGTCCAGCAGACCCTGCTCGCGTGGCGCAGCCTGCTGGACCACGGCGTGTACGTCAACGCCGTGGTCCCCCCGGCCGCCTCGCCCCGGCTGCGGGCGAGCTTCGCCACCACGCACACGTCGGAGCAGCTCAAGCGCGTCGTCGCCGCGTTCGCCGAAGTCCGCGACCTGATGCACCTGGAGGACCGATGACCGTCAGCCGGCTCGAACCCGCAGTCAGCACCCGGGACCTGCTGGTGGCCTGGGCGCGGATGTGGCGGCTCCACTTCGTGCCCTTCTCGCTGTCGGCCGGTCTGGTCGGCATGACGGCGCCGCCGGTCGGGGCCAGCGCCGCGAGCATCGTGATCGGGCTGCTGTTCTGCACCCTCGGATACGGCGTCGGCGTGGTGATGAACGACTGGTTCGACCGCAAGGCCGACGCCGTCAACGCGCCGGACCGCCCCTTCGTCACCGGGCTGATAAACCCCCACGTCGGGCTGGGGCTGACGCTCGCGCTGTCCACCGCGCTGATGCTGGTGGCTGTCGTGGCCGCACCGACGCTGGCCCTGTGGAGCGTCATCGCGATCGGCGGTCACCTGGTCTACTCCTGGACCAAGCGCATCCCCATGCTGGGCAACCTCGTCAACGGCGTCGACATGGCGCTGTTCACGGTGCTCGGCGCCGTGGCCGTCCGACCCGACGCGGGATGGCTCGACATCCCGGCGGTGACCTGGTTCCAGACGGCGCTCGTCGCGGTCGCGTTCAGTGGCTTCTGCCTCGTGGGGTACTTCAAGGACATCGAAGGCGACCGGGTCGCGGGCTACCGGACGCTGCCGGTGGCCATCGGGACCAGGGCCTCCAGCCGGATCGCCGTGGTGTTCCCGGTCGTGGCGGTGGTGGCCGCGGGCGCGGCGGCCGTGGCGGGCGCCGATCGCGCGGGCGCCTATGCCGAGGTCGTCTTCTGGGCGCTGCTCGTCGCGTCCGGGCTCGGGTTCACGCAGAGTCTCGTGACGCTCATCAGGGCGCCGGAGACCCGCGCGTACGAGGCGCTGGTCTGGTTCATCAGGGCGACCACGCTGTTCTTCCTGTCGCTCGGCGCGCTGCACCGGCCGACGCTCTTCCTCGTCGTCGCCGTTCCGATGATGGCCTATCTGGAGCTGACGTTGCGCGCGACCCAGTCTTCCCGGCAGGCATGACATGACCTCCACCGCCTGGAACCGGCTGTCCCTGAACGCGGCCGAGGGCAGCCTGATCACCGCGATACGCGAGTGCATGGTCCGGTCGCCCCGGCAGCTCAACAACGCCTTCGAGGCCGACGCCGAACTCCTCGATCTGGGCGCCGGCGGGCTCCTGGCACTGACCGTCGACACGTTGAACGACGGCGCCGAGCTGGCCACCGCCACCACGCCGTACGCGAAGGGGTGGTTGACCACCACCGTCAGCGTGAGTGACCTCGCCGCGGTGGCCGCCGACCCGGTCGCCGTGCTCGTCTCCTGCTCGCTGCGCCGGGACAGATGGACTCTCGAGGACGCCCGCGAGTTCGGGCGCGGCGCGTCCGAGGCCGCCGAACGCTACGGCTGCCACGTCGTTGGCGGTGACACGAACTGGGCCAACGAGGAGAGCTTCACCTCGTGTGCCCTGGGTACGCTGCGCCGCGGTTCCGTCCTGAGCCGGCTCGGCGCCCGCCCCGGTGACGCGCTCTACGTGACCGGTCCGGTCGGAGCCGGCAACGCGGTCGGATTCCGCACCCTGGCGCTGGGCGGCACGGCGGCGGGCGATCCGTGGCTGCCTGAGGCGCGGGTGGCCGCGGGCGATCCACTGCGCCGGTACGCCCGGGCGTGCATCGACACCAGCGACGGCCTGTTGAGCGCGGCGGTCAGCCTGGCCGAGCTCAATGGCCTGGGGGTCGAGGTGGTGCTGCACGACGAGGTGTACGCGCCGATCGCCTCCGCCGTCGCGGAGGCGGCCCGCCTGCCCCGGTGGTGCTCGGCTGCCGCGGAGTGGGGCGAATTCGAGCTGCTGTACGCGATCGATCCGGCCGACGCGGAGCGATGCTCCCGGGCGATGTCGGAGCGCGGCCTCCAGCCCGCGCACGTGGGACAGTTCGTCGCCGGCCCGGAACTGCTGCTGATCGACGAGTCAGGCCAGCGCCGGGACCTGCGCACCCTGCTGCCGCGCATGCGGGCGATCGACCCGGCCGGGTCGTTGCTCGCCGACCTGCGTGCACTGCTGACGGGCGGCTCGTGATGGGGTCCCGTGTCGCGCTGGTGACGGGTGTCACCGGCTGCGTCGGCCGCGCGGTCGCGGCCGCGCTCGCGGAGAACGGCTGGTCGGTACGAGGGCTGGTGCGGTCGCCCGCACCGGACCACGCGACGTACGCGGCGCACCTCGGTGACCTGACCGATCCGGAGTCGCTGCGTGGCTCCTGCGCGGGCGTCGACCTCGTGGTGCACGCGGCCGCCGATCTGACCGACTGGCGGCCCGGCCCTCGCATCTGGCAGGTGAACCGGGACGGCACCCGGGCGGTGCTGGACGAGGCGCGACGCTGCGGCGTCTCCCGGTTCGTCTACCTGAGCACCGTCGACGTCTTCGGTTTCGACGCCGCGAAGGTCATCGACGAGGCGTCACCGCGGCGGGTGCCGCGATACCCGTACCCGCTGTCGAAAGCTGCCGGGGAAGACGTGGCGTGGTCGTACCACGGAAACGGCCTGGACGTCACTGTGGTGTACCCCGCCTGGGTCTTCGGACCCGGTGACCGCAATTTCCTGCCCGAGCTCGTGCGCGGACTGCGAGACGGCAAGCTCGTCCAGTTCGACCGCGGCGCGCCCCCGATCGAGTTGACGTACAGCGCGAACCTGGCCGACGCGATCGTGCTGGCCGGCACCGCACCCGGGTGCGCGGGTGGGCGGTTCATCGTCGGCGACTCGTACGGCCTGACCCTGGGGCGGCTGTTCGCCGCGGTGGCCGAGCGGATCGGGGCGAGGCCACCGACCTCGTCGGTCCCGTTCGGCGCGGCGCTGGCCGTGGGCGCGCTGTCCGAACTGGCCGGGCTCGCCGGCATCGGCACCGGGTCGGGCCGGCCGTTGCTCACCCGTTACGCGGTCCGGTCCGTCGCCGGAGGAATGCGGTACGACGTCGGCCGGATCCGGTCGATCGGCTATTCACCACGGGTCGGCTTCGCGGAGGCGCTGAGCCACTCCCTGGCGGACCTGACGAAGGAGCAGGCACATGGCGGCCGGTGAGCGCGGCCCGGCCGTCTGCATCGTCAACCCCGCTTCCGGGGTCCAGCGCGGGCGCACGATCGAGCAGCGGATCGCCACCGAGCTACCCGAGGCGGACTGCTGGTTCACCCGCCACCCCGGGCACGGCATCGCGCTCGGGCGACAGGCGGTGGAGGACGGGTACGGCACGGTGGTGGCGGTCGGTGGTGACGGCACACTGTCCGAGGTCGCCAACGGGGTGCTGGTGGCGGGCGGGGAGAAGGTGCGGCTGGCGTACGTGCCGGCCGGCACCTGCAACGACTTCGCCCGCGGCCTGCGGCCGGTCGCCGACCTCGGCGGTCTGCTCGACCGCGCCCGCGACCGGGAGACCGATGTCGGCGAGGTGACCTTCACCCGGCCCGACGGCACCCGGGGCCACAGGTACTTCCTCGTCAGCTGCACGGTCGGGCTGATCAGCGTGATCGGCCAGCGGTTCACCGAGAAGACACCCGCCAACCGGGTCCTCAAGCGGCTCAACCTCCAACTCGCCGAGACGGCGTCCAGCATCCGGACGCTGGCCCGCTGGCGGCCCGTCGCGGTGCGGCTGGAACTCGACGGCGATCCGTCGCACCAGATCATCACCAATCTGGCCGTGCTCAAGGTGCCGTACTTCGCCGGCGGGCTGACCTTCGGCCGCGCCGAGCCGCCGCGGGCGGGTTACCTGGACGCGGTGCGGGTGGCCGGTGTGGGCCGGGCCGGCGTGGCCGGGCTGATGTGGCGGGTGTTCCGCGGCGCCGCCGCGGGACACCCGGCGATCCACCGGCAGGAGGTGCGCACCGTGCGTGTCGACGCGGACAGTCCGCTGCCGGTGGAGGTGGACGGCGAGATCGTCGGACGTACCCCGGCCGAGTTTTCGATACATCAGTCGCGTCTGACGACTGTGGTATGAGCACAGCGAGGGAGCGAGACATGCCTGCCCCGAACACGTTCCACATCGGACTGGTGGTCCCCGACTACACCGGTCAGCTCAGCCCGATGGCGACGCTCGGCAGGGAACTGCTCCGACGCGGCCACCGGGTCACCCTGGTCTCCCTGCCGGACGCCGGGACGAGGTCGTTCACGGCCGGGTTCGCCTTCGCACCGATCGGCGAGCGCGAGTTTCCGGTCGGCACGCTGGCTCGCTTCTCCGAGGAACAGGGCCGGCTGACCGGTCTGGCCGCGATCCGTTTCATCGTCCGCGGTTACGTACGGGAGGTCGAGGTCCTCCTGCGGGACCTACCGGGGCTGGTGCAGCGGCACGGCATTGACGCGCTGCTGGTGGACCAGGTCTACGGCGCGGGCAACTCCGTCGCGGAACACCTCGACCTTCCGGTCGTGAACGTCTGCAACGCGCTGGCGCTGAACACCGAGCCGGGTGTACCACCGTTCATGACGGCGTGGCCGTACCATCCCTCACTGCTCGCGCGCGTGCGCAACATGCTGGGCGACCAGGTGATCGCCTGGGTCATCCGGCCGGTGGTACAACGGATCAACGAACGTCGCGCCGCATGGGGCCTGCCGCCGGTCAAGGGAGTCAACGACGGCTCGGACCTCGCCCAGATCACCCAGCAGCCGCCGTTCTTCGACTTCCCGCGCACCCGGTTGCCGGACACGTTCCACTACACCGGGCCGTTCCATGACGAGGACAGCACCGAGCCGGTGTCCTTCCCGTGGGAGAAGCTCGACGGTCGCCCGCTGATCTACGCGTCGATGGGCACCCTCCAGAACCGCCTCCCGCACATATTCCGGGCGATCGCCCAGGCGTGCTCCGGACTCGACGCGCAACTGGTCGTCTCCCTCGGCAGCACGGATGTCGAGCCGCCGGCCGACCTGGCCGGCAACCCGATCGTGGTGCAGTACGCACCACAGCTCGACCTGCTGGCGCGGGCGTCCCTCGTCATCACGCACGCCGGAATCAACACCACGCTGGAGTCCCTCGCCCACGGCGTGCCGATGGTCGCGCTACCCGTGGGCAACGACCAGCCGGGCGTGGCGGCCCGGCTCAAGTACCTCGGCGCGGGCGAGTTCATCCCGGTGCACAAGGTGACTCCGGGGCGGCTTCGTGCGGCCGTCGACAGGGTGAGCGGCGACCCCGCCTACCGGGCGAAGGCCCAGCACTACAAGCGCAGGATCGCGGAGTTGGACGGCGTACGGCGCGCGGCCGACATCGCGGAGCAGGCGTTCCGGACGCGCCGGCCGGTACGCCGACAGGAGTTGTCCGACACCACGGAGGGTGGCCGCCGATGACACAGCAGGCGGGCCGCATGGCCCGGCAGTTGCCGACGCTCAACGGGTTGCGGGGGATCGCGGCCGTGACGGTCTTCTTCTCCCACACGACGTTGTTCGGCTTCTTCGCCGACGACCGGATCGACGACTGGTGGTTCGCCGTCCTCAGCCGGACCGGCTCTGCCGCCCTCGGCTTCTTCTTCATCCTCAGCGGCTTCGTCCTGACCTGGTCGGCTCCGGAGCACGAGCCGAAGCGCCAGTTCTGGCGCCGCCGGGCCGCCCGGATCCTGCCGAACCATCTGGTCGTGTGCGCCGTGGTCGTCGTTCTCATGGTCCTGATCCGGGGCGGCGCGCCGCTGTGGCCGACGCTGGCGAACATCACGCTGGTGCAGAGCTGGATTCCGGACGAGTTCATCTTCAACGGAATCAATCCCCCGAGCTGGTCGCTGAGCTGTGAGATCTTCTTCTATGCGTCGTTCCCGTGGCTGCTCGCCGGTTTCCGGCGGCTCTCCGCCGCCTGGCTCTGGTGGATCGCCGGTGGCATCGTCGCCGCGATGCTCGTCGCCCCCGTCGTCTCCACGGCGTTCCTTCCCGCCGAGCCGACGTACACCTATGCGGATGCGGCATTTCCGCAGTTCTGGTTCGTGCAACAGTTTCCGCTGATCCGGATGCTGGACTTCCTCCTCGGGATCGTCATCGCCCGGCTCGTCATGCAGGGCCTGTGGTTCCGGCTGAGCCTGCCCGCCGCCGCACTTGTCACGCTGGCCTTCTACGGCGTCTCCGAGGTCGTGCCGCTGCTCTACTCGGTCGTCGCGGCGATGGTCGTCCCGCTCGCGCTGCTGGTGGCCGCCGCAGCCCGGGCCGACGTCGAGGGGCACCGCTCACCACTGCGCGGGCCGGTCGCCGGCTGGCTGGGCGACACGTCCTTCGCCTTCTATCTCATCCACATCCTGGTGCTGTACGGCGCCGGCAACATGTCCGCGAACGGCTTCGGTGTCGCCGCTGCGCTGGCCGTCATGGTCGGCGCGTACCTGGTGACGCTCGGCCTCGCGTCGCTGTTGCACGTCAGCGTGGAACGGCCGATGATGCGCCGGTTCGCCAGGCCCCGCAGGCGTGCCGCCGATCCCCGGCCCGCCGCGGTGACTGGCGCTCCACCAGCCGTCGAGGCGGTGCCCGCCGCGAAGGGCGAAGGGTCGCGGGCCACGTAGCGACCGACCCTCACCGGAGCCGGACGCGCCCTGGCTGACCCCGTCGGATCAGCCAGGGCGCCGGTTCACCGGACGGTCAGCGTGGCCCGGACCGCGCCGGCCGGACGCAGAGTGACCATCGGTACGAGCTCCAGCCTCTCGTCGCGCGTGTCGACGCGATAGCGGGCGAGCAACGCGCTCAGCAGTACGGTCATCTCCAGCAGCGCGAAGTGTTCCCCGATGCAGCTACGCGGCCCGCCACCGAAGGGGAAATACGCATAGCGCGGCCGCTCCTGCCGGCCGAGGAACCGGTCGGGCTCGAAGCGCTCGGGGTCGGGCCAGAACTCCGGGTGCCGGTGCGTGACCCAGGGAGCGAGTACCACCTTGGTGTTGGCGGGAATCCGGTGACCGGAGACGACGACGTCCGTCTCGGACATCCGCTCCATGCTGTACACGGGCGGGTACAGCCGCATGCCTTCCAGGACCGCGGCCCGCACCAGTTCCCCGTCGCCCGTGGCGGCCTCGGCCGCGACCCGCTCCTGCACGTCGGGATGGCGGCCCAGCAGGTGCATGGTGAAGGCCAGCCCGGCCGAGGTCGTCTCGTGGCCGGCGAGCAGGAACACCAGGACCTGGTCCCGGATTTCCTCGATGGACAGCGCCTGCCCGGTCTCCGGATCCTCGGCCGCGAACAACCGGCTGAGCAGATCCTCCTTACCCTCCCCGACCGCCCGGCCCTGTCGATCGGCGATGATGCGGTCGACGATTTCGTACTGACTCGCGCGTACCTGCCCGATCCGGCGTGCCCGCGGCGTCGGCCAGCTAAGCGGCAGCTTGACCACCTGCAGGGCGCGCGCCAGCGCGAGGTCGCCCAGAATCGGCATCAGCTCCTGCAGACGGGGTACGACCTCGTCGATGTCGTCGCCGAACAGCGCCCGGCCGACGACACGCATGGTGTAGCGCTGCATCACCTGGTAGAGGTCCACGACGGATCCCGTGGTGAGCGCCATGTCGTCGGCGACGCGGGCTGCCTCCTCGGTCATCAGCTCGGTGTAGCGGGCCACCCGGCGCGGCGTGAACAGCGGTTGCAGCGTCCGCCGCTGTCGCAGCCACCGGTCTCCGTCGCTGGTCAGCAGGCCCTCTCCGATGAACTCGCGGAGGATCTCGTACGCGCTCGCGCGGCGGCTGAACACCTGCGGCGTGGTGAGGACCTGGTGGATGCCGTCGGGGTGGTGCACGTTCACCACGTCCATGCTGACGGCGCGCGGCCCCTGGGGCAGTCCGACGTGGTACGCCACCACGTCGCCATACGTGTGGAAGCCGTCCAGAATCGTGCCCAGCAGGTCGCGGCGCAGCGCCGGCAGCATGCCGAGGAGCGGATGCCCGGCCGGACCCGGCACGACGGCGGCCTTTGACAATTGCGTCGTCACGATGATCCCCCGTTCGATCGATCGACGTACGTCGACCATGTTTCCACGTGCCGCGCCGAGACGTCGACCGACCGGGTGCGCAACGCGACGCGGCCGGGCGCGGACGCCGGGGACGGCGCACACACCCGGCCGCGATCAGGCCGGCCACTACTCACCAGGAGCGGTACGAGGCCCAGTCGAAGTCCGCGTATCCGCCTTCGGCGCCCAGGTCCTGTACCCACAGGCCGACGAACGCGCCGGTGAAGCCCCAGCCCTCCGGCTCACCGTCCACGAGCGTCGCCGCGTACTCGTCGGACAGGATGGTGGCGTCCAGTTCCGCCGGCAGCCCGATCCAGTGCGCCGCGCCGGCTGGTTGATAGGCGAACGTGACACGGGGACCGTCGAAGGTGACCCGCAGCGTGATCTCCCCCGCTTCCGGCAGTTCGACGCGGCACGCGTCGTGCATGGCCCGCCGGCCGTTGTCGGACGACATCACCTCGAGTACCGGCCGCCCGTCGTCGTCGGCGGTCACGTAGGCGAAGTGCCAGTTGCGGGTGTTGTAGTAGGCGGTGACGCCGGCGAGCTGGCGGTAGTTGGCCGGCTCGAAGCGCATGTGCGCGGTCAGCTCGCACTGCTGCGCGGTCACACGGCGCGCGACCAGGCTCGGACGCTGGCGGCCGACCGGCGACTGCCCGCCCTGGATCCGCAGGTACGACGGACGCGACGTGAGGTCCACCCAGTCCGCAGTGGCGGGGCGGCGCAGCGTCGACCACTCCGGGCCGAGCACCGGCCCGGTGAAGTCGTCCCGGTCCTCCGTCGGATCCTCTGCCGGCTCGGCTTCGCCCGGCACCGGCACCGTCACCGCCGGTACCCCGCCCTCGATGCGCGGCCACTCCCCCTCCGGCCACTGCACGGCCTGGATCGCGGTCTCCCGGCCGAGCACGCACCGGCCGAGTGGGGTGTACGGCCGGGCGGTCAGGTGCGCCAGGTACCAACGCCCGTCCGGCGTGGACACGAGACTGCCGTGGCCGGCCTTCTGCAGCTCCAGCTCGGGACGACCGTGCGAGGTGAGCATCGGGCCGGCCGGATCGACCTCGTACGGCCCGAACAGGCTACGCGAGCGGGCCACTGTCACCTGGTGCGTCCAGGACGTGCCACCCTCCGCGGTCACCAGGTAGTACCAGCCGTCCTTCTGGTACAGGTGCGGCCCTTCGGTGACGCCGACCGTGGTGCCGTGGAAGATGACCCGTTCGGCGCCGACGAGGCGACGGGCCTCACGGTCGTACTGCTGGATCTGAATGCCGGCGAACCGGTCGCGGCCGGGCCGCCAGTCCGCGGTCATCGACAGCATCCAGGTCGTGCCGTCCTCGTCGTGGAACAACGCCGCGTCGAACCCGCGCCCGTGCAGCACCACCGGATCCGACCAGGGCCCGGCCAGGTCGGACGCGGTCACCAGGTAGTTCTGGGGATCCCAGTACCCGCTGGCGAAGCTGGCGACGTCGGCGTAGAGGAGATGGAACTCGCCATCCACATAGGACAGATCGGGCGCCCAGACGCCACAGGAGTCACCCGCTCCGGTGAGGTCGAGAAGACGCCGCTCGGTGAGGACGCCGCCGAGCGGGCGCCAGTGCACCAGGTCGGTCGAGTGGTGCAGGCGGACACCCGGGTACCACTCGAAGGTCGACGTCGCGATGTAGTAATCGGTGCCGACGCGCAAGATCGACGGGTCGGGGTTGAAGCCGGGAAGAACCGGATTTCGGATCAGACGGCCGCGCACCTCGCCGCCGTGGGGCCCGGCTGTTTCGGGGCTCTTTGTTGCGGTCGTCATGTCGCTTCTCCGTAGCGGTAGCTTGTCGAAAGTTTCGGCGAACTTCGATCGCCCGACCGGCACAGACTATCCGTTGAAGCGTTCTAGTGACAATGTCGACGACCAGTACATCTGTGTTCTGTTAGCGCTTTCTGTTTCCGGAACTTCTTCCGATAGTTCATCCCGTCACCCCCTCGGCGGCCCCGCAATGAGAGCCCGGCCCGGCCCTGCTTCCGACGGCTGGGCCGGCCCGAGAAAGCCCGGGCCGGCCCAGCCGGTGACGTGTTGGCGCCAGGCGGCGCGCGGTCAGACGCTGATCCGGCCGGCGCCGGCGCCCGCCGTCACGACGGACTTCACGTCGCAGGCGGCGTCCATCGTGTACGGGTACGGGATGCCGGCGACGCTGCCGCCGGCCTGCCCGGCCCCCGAGTTGACGAAGCAGTTGTTGCGTGCGACCAGGGATCCGGGGCCGGAGGAGCCCTCGCCCCGGTGGTAGGGGTCGGCGGTGTTCTCGAAGTAGTTGCCCTCCACGAGCACCCCGGCGTTCATCGTCGACGCCACGCCGTAGCCGCCGACGTTGCTGTAGAGGTTGTTGTAGACGTGGACCGGGTTGCCGAAGCGCACCCGCGGGTGGCGCTGGTTGGAGCCGTCGAACCAGTTGTGGTGGTAGGTGACCCGCAGGTGCCCGACGTCCTGGCTGCCGTTGTCGTCGCTGTGGCCCAGCAGCATCGACTTGTCGTGACCGTAGACGCGGTTCCAGGACACGGTGACGAAGTCGGAGCCGCGCTTGATGTCGACAGCGCCGTCGTACCCGTTGGTGAAGCTGTTGTGGTCGATCCAGATGTTGGTGGCCGACTGCTCGACGTTTATCGCGTCATCGTTCCAGTTGCGGAAGTTCAGGTTGCGGACGATGACGTTGCGGTCGCCGCTGACGGTGAATCCGCAGCCGGAGATCGTCGCGCCGGCGTTGCCGAGGATCGTCTTGTTGGAGCGGACCCGCAGCATGCCGGAGCAGGAGATCGTGCCGGAGACCCGGATCACCGCGGCGCTGGACGACCCGAGCGCGCTGGACAGGGCGGACGCGCTGGTCACCGTGGTGACGGCGGCGTTGCCGCCGCCGGTGGTGCCGCCGTTCTGGGTGGCCCAGCCGACCAGCCCGGTCTGGGGCGTGCCGGGGCTGCCAGCGCCGATCGGCACCAGTTGCCACTGCTGGTTCCACCCGTTGAGGTCGGTGTACTGGCTGATCCGGGCGCCGTCGGCGGTCGACCGCTCCCAGACCTCCAGGGCCTTGCTGGAGTGCCTGTTGATCAGGCGGACGTAACCGCTGTCCGAGTCGAGGACCCGGAACTGCTGGTTCGTGCCGTTGAGGTCGGGCCACTGCCGGTACTCGGCGCCGTCGGCGGTGTTCCATTCCCACAGGTCGATCACCTTGCCGCTGTGGCGGGCTCGCAGGCGGTAGTAGCCGCTGCCGGAGGAGACGAACTGGAACTGCTGCCACGCGCCGTCGTTGCGGGACCACTGCTGGATCACCGCGCCGTCGGCGGTCGAGGTGTCCCGGACGTCGAGGACCTTGCCGCTGTTGCGGTTGACCAGCACGTAGTACGCGCCTGTGTCGATGGTCGCGGCCTGGGCCGAGGGCGATGCGACGACCGCGCCGACGGTGCCGACGACGAGGGCGCCGGCGGCGGCGACCACTGACCGCCAGCGGTGCCGCCGGCGCCTTTCGGTGGTGGTGAGAGCCGTTGTCACGGGGACTCCTCCGGTGGACGGTGGTGGTGGGTGGGTGGTGCGGGGGTGCGCCTGCGGCGCTCAACACCAGGTCAGCGTCGAGTTGACCCGCGTGACGTTGCTGATCGTGTTGTTCGCTCCGCCGCAGGGACTCTGGGTGATGTTGGTGTTGGTGACGGAGAGGTTCTGGAAGCGGATGCCCGAGGAGATCGGGAACTCGGTCCGGGAGGCGATGCGCACCTCGCCGCCGCCGGTCACCGTGCCGGACACCCCGGCGATCGTGACGTTGTAGCAGTTCTCCACGAGGATCGAGTTGTTGCCGGTGTTGGAGATCGTCACCCGGTCGACGACCGCGCCGCCGGACTCCGACACGCAGAAGATCCCCCGGCCGCCACCGGACGCGATCACGGTGCCGACCCGGATGTTCGTCGGGTACGAGCTGCCGATCCGGCCGTTGCGGTTGGCCATCCGGAACGCCGCGTAGCCGGTTCCGGTGCCGGCGCCCTGCGCGTCGACGGTGCCCACTGTGGCGTTGATCGTGTCGTTGAGCAGCAGACCGGAGTATCCGGTGTTGCGCGCGGTGACGGTGCCGATCGTCAGGCCGTCGACGCCGTACGTCTCGACGCCGTGCGCGCCGGTCCCCGACACGTACACGGTGTCGATGCGCACGTTGCGCACCTTGACCGCCCGGTCGCCACCGTGGTTGTCGATCCGCACGCCCAGGCCGCCGGACAGCCGCATGTCGATCTGCCCGAGCGTCAGGTTGTTCACGTTGCGCATGAAGATGCCGTACAGCGGAGCACCGGTGAGCGTCAGGTTCTGCACCTCGACGTCGGTGGTGCCGCGGGAGTAGACCGGCGCGTAGTCGCCCGACCCCGAGCCGGTCACGTTGATCGTGCCGCAGACCGCCAGCGTCGTGTACGACGGCAGCGACAACCGCGAGCCCGCGCTCATCGAGCCGGAGCCGCGCACCACCACCCGCTGCTTCGCGGTCCGTCCCGGCGTCAGCGAGTTCACCGCCGCCTGCATCGCGGCGAGCATGTCCGAGCCGGTGTACACGGTCGACGATCCGTTGCGGGCCGTCCAGGTTCCACCGTTCAACACTGCCTCGGCCTGGTACGAGCCGCTGCCGCACCCGGTGGCCGGTGGCGGCGTGGTGGGTGTGCCGGTACCGATCGGGACCAGTTGCCACTGCTGGTTGGCGCCGTTGAGGTCGGTGTACTGGCTGATCCGGGCGCCGTCGGCGGTCGACCGCTCCCAGACCTCCAGGGCCTTGCTGGAGTGCCTGTTGATCAGGCGGACGTAACCGCTGTCCGAGTCGAGGACCCGGAACTGCTGGTTCGTGCCGTTGAGGTCGGGCCACTGCCGGTACTCGGCGCCGTCGGCGGTGTTCCATTCCCACAGGTCGATCACCTTGCCGCTGTGGCGGGCTCGCAGGCGGTAGTAGCCGCTGCCGGAGGAGACGAACTGGAACTGCTGCCACGCGCCGTCGTTGCGGGACCACTGCTGGATCACCGCGCCGTCGGCGGTCGAGGTGTCCCGGACGTCGAGGACCTTGCCGCTGTTGCGGTTGACCAGCACGTACCAGGCGCTGGTGTCGATGGTGGCGGCCTGCGCCGGCGGCGCGGCCACCGCCGCCACGCCGATCGCGCCGGCCACCGCCGCCACCAGGGCCAGCACCAGGCCGGCCCGCCGGCGCCGTCGGGCGCCGGGCGGCGACGTCACTGCGGGGTTGAGCATCGTGGACCTCCAAAGGGGGTACGCCGGTTTGCGGGCGCCTACTCCAGGTGGAAGGTGGCAGTGGCCCGGTCGGCGCTGGTGTCCACCGCTTCGAGCTGGAGCAGTCCGTCGCGGTGGCGGACGTACCGGCCGCTGTAGTTCTGCGACTCCAGCGAGAGCGCCTCGGGCGCGGCCAGGCCGGGACGGCGCTGGAAGCTCGCGTCGTTGTCGAACAGGGCGGAGCCGTCGTCGCGTTCGACGTAGAGGGCGAACGCGCGGTGCCTCAGGTAGTAGCCGGGGAAGTTCGTGGACTCCAGCGACACCGATCCGCCGCCGGCGAGGCCGGGGACGATGCGGAACTGCGAGTCGGCCAGCTTCGTCACGTTCGGCTCGACGCGGGCGCGGTAGTCGTAGTGCCGGACGTAGCTCGTCGTCAGGTCGTGTGACCGCAGCCGGACCGGGGTGGCCCCGTCGGGCACGGGGATGCCGAAGTTCGGGGTGCCGTCGGCGTTCCAGTACAGCTTCTGGATCCGGGTCCGCCGGTTCGGGTCGTTGAGCGGGTCGCCGCTGATGTCCCGGTAGTTGCGGTCGTGGTAGACCAGGATGTCGCTCTGCCCGTCCTCGGAGACGGTGAAGGAGTTGTGTCCGGGGCCGTACTGGCCGGTGGCGGCGCTGCTGGCGAACACCGGGGTCGGGCTCTTGCTCCAGGCGGCGGCGTCGAGCAGGTTCGCGCCGGCGGACGCGGTCAGCATGCCGAGGCAGTAGTTGGCGTCGGTGGCGCTCGCCGAGTAGGTGAGGAACACCCGGCCGTTGCGCTGGATCACCGTCGGGCCCTCGGCCACCCGGTAACCCCGGGTCTCCCAGTCGTACGTCGGCACCACCAGCCGGGTCACCGTGCCGGTGATCTGCCACGGGTTGGCGCCCATCCGGGCGAGGTAGACGTTGGAGTTGGTGGAGATGCCGGGTTCCTGCTGGGCCCAGGTCAGGTACCGCACCCCGTTCACGACGAACGTGGAGGCGTCCAGGCTGAACGTGTCCCACGGCGTGGTGATCCGGCCGCGTTCGGTCCACGAGCCGGACAGCGGGTTCGCGCTCGCGTTCTCCAGCACGTACATCCGGATCCGCCACACGTCGTCGGTGCGTCCGGCGGCGAAGTAGACGTACCACTTGCCGTTTATGAAGTGGATCTCCGGCGCCCAGATGTGGGCGCCCATCTCTCCGCTGGTGTGCCGACGCCAGATCGTCGTCTCCGCGGCGCCGGCCAGTCCCTGGAGGGTGGTGGCCCGCCGGAGCACGATCCGGTCGTACTCGGGCACCGTCGCGGTCATGTAGTAGTAGCCGTCGCTGTGCTTGACGATGTGCGGATCGGCACGCTGGTTGACCAGCGGGTTGGTGTAGCTCACCGCCGGTGCGGCCTGCGCGGGTCCGGCCACCGGCAGGCCGGCGGTCACGGCGATCGCCGCGAGCGCCGCGGCCAGCATCGGCCGCCGGCGACGGCGTGCGGGCGCCGCGCCGGCCCGGTGGGCCGTGCGGAGCAGGTGTCGAAGCGGCATGTGCCCTCCCAGGTGGGCCAGGTATCGGGGCTGGTCCCGGGTCAGTAGACGTAGGGCCAGGCGTCGGCGTCGTAGCCGATGCGGTTGACGCCGAGCAGCGACGCGCCGTTGTCGGCGTAGTAGTGGTAGAAGAGGACGTCGCCGTCGGTGTCGGCGAGGACCGCCTGGTGGCCGGGCCCGTGCACGCTGCCGTGCGAGGCGAGGATCTGGGTACCGCCTCCGGCGAGCATGTCCCGGCCGGCGCGGTCCAGGAACGGCCCGGTCGGGCTCGCCGAACGGCCGACCATGATCCGGTACGTGCTGGCGGCGCCCTGGCAGCATCTGTCGAACGAGACGTACAGGTAGTACCAGGCGCCGCGCTTGACCAGGACCGGCGCCTCGATGCCGGGGCCGTAGTTCGCGAGACCGTACATGGCGGTGCCGAGCCGGCGCCCGGTGGCCGGGTCGATCGGGATCATCTTGATGCCGGACCAGAACGAGCCGAAGGTGAGCCACCAGCGGCCCTGGTCGTCGACGGTGAGGTTCGGGTCGATGGCGTTGAAGTCGTCGGTGGTCCGCGACTCGACGACCAGCCCCTCGTTGGTCCAGCTCCCGGAGGCTCCGGTGGCGCTGGTGGCCAGGAAGATCGCCGAACGGTTGGAGCCGAAGGTCGACGCCGAGTAGTACAGGTGATAGCGCCCGTTGCGGTACGACAGGTCGGGCGCCCAGAGGTTGCGCGCGCCACCCGTGTACGTGGTGGTCCACGGCGCGCCACCGGGGAAGACGGTGCCCGCGTTGCGGAAGGCCACCCGGTCGGTGGAGGTCTTCAACGCGATGTCGTCACCGGTGTGCGCGACGAGGTAGGTGCCGTCGGGTCGTCTGACCACCGTCGGGTCGTGCACGCCGATGTCGCCGGTGACCCGGCCGGGCTGCGGATACGCCGGCGCCGGAGTGGTGGGTGCCGGAGTGGTGGGTGCCGGGGTGGTCGGCGTCCCGCCGCCCAGGCGGATCAGCTGCCACTGCTGGTTGCCGCCGTCCAGGTCGGAGTAGCCGGCCAGCCGGCCGCCGTCGGCGGTCGACCAGCCCCACACGTCGATCACCTTGTTCCACTGGCGGTTCACGAACCGCACGAACCCGCCCGCGGAGTCCTGCAACCGGAACTGCTGCGTGGCCGACGACCTGTCGGTGGACTGCACCAGCTGGGTGCCGTCGCTGCCGCTCGGCAGTTCCAGCACCTTCCCGCTGTGCCGCGACCGCACCTTGTAGAAGCCGCCACCGGCGTCCACGAACTGCCACTGCTGCACCGCGAGGTCGTTGCGCGTCCACTGGTTCACCGGCGCGTTCTCCGCCGTCGACCAGTCGTACAGGTCCATCGCCTTGCCGCTGTGCCGGTTCACGAACACGTACGACGCGGTCGTGTCCACCGTCGCCGCAGACGCGGGCGGCACCCCGGCCAGCGCCCCCGCGCCGAGTGCCAGGGTCGCCGAGACCACCACCGCAACCGTCCGCGTCGTCTGAGCGGTCCGTGCCACCGAAACCTCCCGCGCTTGGTCGCTTCCGCTCCCGAGATCACGAGACGGGGCGAGCGATCATGGCAGCGGCGTTACGTCCGAGTTACCAGTCATGTTTTCGATAACATAGACGGCTGTCAAGGTAATCGGGGGGTCGAAGCTTTCCGAAGGCTTTTCTGTGGCCGGATGGCGACCCATGCCGGGACACTGCCTCGACAATGGTTAGCGTTAACAGACCTGGCTGACCGGCCCGGGTGGCACCGGGTCTCCGGCGGTCACCGAGGCTCGGCCGGGCCCCTGTCGCTCGCGTCCACCATGGTGACGGGGGTGCCCAGCTCCACCGTGCGGGACACGGTGCAGAGCCGGTCGTGTGACTGCCGCAGAGATCGGGGCAGCGCCTCGCGGGCCCGGTCACCGTCCGCGCCGGCCGGAAACGCCACCGCGAAGGTGACGGTGAGGTTCTCCATCCGGTTGCCGGCCTCCGGGTCGCGGATCTTGTCACCGCTCACCGTGACGGCGAACCGGGTCGGTTCGGCGCGCCGGCTGGTCACCAGGTCGACGTCGACGGCGGTGCAGCCGCCGAGCGCCGCCAGCAGCAGTTCCACGGGCGTGAAGGTCGCGTCCTCCCCCGTACCCATCGACAGCTCGCCGCCACGGGCGTTGCGCACGACGTACCTGCCCACGCTGGTGCGCTCGATCTCCACCGACCGGAGCGTGTCCTCACTCATGCGACGAACCTACCGAAAGCGCTCCGCGAACGTGCGGTAGACCGGTGTGCCCGGCAGCCCGTCGCGCACGGCGAACACCACCAGGTCGAACCGGTCGACCACCCGGAGCGCGTCGGCGAACGCGCCGGCCACCACGGCCGGGTCGTTGCGGAACACCCCGCACCCCCACGCGCCCAGCACCACTGTCCGATGCCCGTGCGCGGCCGCCACCTCCAGCACCCGCCGGGCCCGCCGGCCCAGCACCGCCGGCACGTCCGCCGCGCGCTCCGGCTGGTTGCGCACGATCGCGCCCAGGTTCGGCGCCGCCGCGGTCAGGAAGGACGTCGTGTACGGCCGGTCGAGCAGGTTCCCCTTGTCGTCACGGAACACCGGCACGCCCGGGGAGTAGACGACGCGGTCGCTGTAGCGCAGATCCCGTTGCCCCCGGTGGAAGGCATAGAAGTCCGGGGCGGCGAGCAGACAGGGATACAGCGCCGACGAGCGGGCGATGCTCTCCTCCTGCGCCTTCGCCCCGCCCAGGAACCCGCCACCCGGGTTCTTCGCCGACGCGAACACCAGACACGCCGCGCCGGGTCCGAGCCGGCGGGCCGCCTGCAACGTCGACTCGTACGTCACCTCGACGGTGTCGGCGCCGGGCTTCGCGCCGTCCAGGTGGAGGACCTCGTCCGGCAGGTGCTCACGGGTGCCGTCGACCGCGGCGCTGACCGCTGCCTCGATCGCGATGTCCTCGCCGGCGCTGTTGCGGTAGCGCCCCGACTCGGCGATCGCGACCGTCTGCCGGGCGATCTCGCGGAGACGGCTGCTCATCCGGAACGCCCGTCGATGTCGTGCATGATCGGCAATCTAGGCAGCCCTCACCGCGACGGGCAACCGATTAGTGACCTCCGCTCCGGCCACGTCGCCTGGTGCGACCGGGCGACGAGGGGGCCACCACGATGGACCGCGCCTTGCTAATGTCCGCCCAACCATTGATTGGCGTCATTCATACGGGGGTAGGCATGGCCAACCATGGGCACGACAGGCATTTCAGCAGATTCTTACGAGCTACGGCGCTCGCCGTCTCGCTCATCCTCCCCGTCGGCCTGGTGAGCCAGCCGGCTGCCGAGGCGACTCCGGCCGAGCAACTTCCCGCGTGCGCGGACCCGTCGGTGCCGGAGGACGTCAACCACGCCTCCATCCGGCTCGAAGGGCCGACGACCGGGACCGAGGTCGCGGTTGACGAGCACGGGAAGATCGCTCTCAGCGGCTTCCTGCACAAGAACGCCACCATGGTCGACGTCTCGGTCGGCCGGCTGACCACCACCGACATCACCCTCGGGCCGCCGCCGGCCGGTGTGTCGGACTGGTCGGCGTCGTGGACCGCCAGTCTTCGCCCGGCGGAACTGGGCGAGAACGAGGTGTGCGCCCGCGCCGAACGCGAACCCGGACGCTACGCCCGGATCCTGCGGTCCGTCACCGTGGTGGACCTGCTCCCGCCGAGCGCCGTCCCGGACCTGACCGTCGGCGCGATCACGGCGACCACGGCCAAGGCGACCTGGGGCGAGGCCACGGACAACTACGGCCTTGCCGGGTACGAGATCACCGTCGACGGCGGAACCCCGCACCGGACCACCATCGGCACCCGGTCGTACTCCATCACCGGGCTGTCGCCGTCCACCAACCACACGGTTTCCGTGGTCGCCGTCGACCTGGCCGGCAACAAGTCCGCGACCCGCGCCACGGCGTCCTTCACGACGGCCGCCGCCCCGCCGCCACCGGATCCCGACGCCGACCTGGTCCTCGACCCGGAGCAGGGTGCCGCCACGGCAACATGGCATCCCGACCCCGCAACCGAGACCAGCTACCGCGCCTACCTCGACGGCCAGTTGTACGACGAGTTCTCGCTGACCCACTTCTGCCAGGACGCCGACGGCAATCCGGCGAACCCGTGCACGGCGGGGAACAGCATCGTCCTTCCGATCGGCCCCCTGGAGGAGTACACGCCGTACACGTTCCGGGTCGAGGCGCTACGCGCCGACCGCACGGTGGCCCGTGAGCTCTCCGCCGACTTCACCACCATGATCAATACGGACGAGGTGTCTCCCGCCGCCACCCAGCAGGCGGCAAGCGAAGGCTCTCAGTGCGCCGGGAGCGGCGGAGACTTCTACCTCGCTGCGGACTCGCGTACCAGTGTCACGGTGCCGGCCGGCAGCACGGAGCTGTTCCCGGGCTGCTACACCGTCTCGAACGACAGCTGCCTGGACGCCTTCCTACCGCCGTCCGGGGAGAAGCTCGTCAACTGCGCGGACAGCCTCACCCAGCTTCTCTTCTCGGCGGCACCGCCCGGCCGTGGTCCGGTGATCTCCTCGGTGGACCCGGTCCCCGGTCGCGTCTCGACGCTGTTCGATCCGGGCAATGCGACGATGCCGATCACCTGGTGCGCCCAGAACACCACCACGTGCACGCTCGTGCTGGCGCCTGCCGCGCAGGCCGTCCGGCTCGTCGCAGTCGCGCCCGCTGCCGCCGTCGGCACCTCCTGGGTCGTCGTCGCTCTCTCGGGAATCGGCATCGGACTCGCGCTCTGGGCGCTGCTCGAGATCCTCTTCCCCGGTCAGATCGGCATCCACGGCATCCTCGAGTACCCGATCCGCCACGACACCGACTTCGACACGTTCGAGAACTGGGGCGCGGACGAGGGCGAGTGGTACAACAGCTTGAAGATCTACGCGGAGGTGATCAAGACGACGAAGCTGGTGGCCGACCGGGACGGCATTCCCTTCGCTTGGACCAACGCCGAGGACGGCCGGCTCAAGCGGATCATCGATGCGGCGTGCACCGCCCAGCGTGGCACCCAGGGTACGGCCGGCTGCGACAACGGCTTCGCCGTCTACGTCCCAGGTGGCGTGTCCTACGACCTCCGGCCCATGAAGGAGACCGGGACCCACATCGTGACGGCGATGGGTGACGGTGGATATCCGCAGCCACCGACGCGGGCCCAGTGGTTCTACCCGGCTCGCAGCCAGGGCGGTCGGGCCGCCATCGACGCCGGCTATCCACGCCGGTGGTTCAACACCCATTTCACGCCGAACGAGTGCACCGGGCGCGCGCCGGGAACCGTGTGCGACGAGTTCCCGTTCTGGGTGACCAACCAGGCGGTGAACCTGTCGGGCGAGCGCGCTTCCCTGAAGCCGGTTCCACCGTCGGAGTCGAGCCCGCAGGGCACCGAGATGTCGGCGTTCTTCCGCAAGTGCGAGGTCGCCGACGGAGAGCGGTTCATCGTGCTGCCGGTGAAGCCGTGGGTCGCGGCGAACGGGCCGAGCTTCGGGTTCCGGGTCAGTGAGGGCGGGGCCAGCATGTGCATGAGCCCCAAGCCGGCGGCGGCTCCCTGATGCTCGACGACATGCGCGTACTGCGTGACGCCGTCGCGGAGTACCGTGCGGCGGCGACCGCGGCCGGCCTCGACTGGCCCGAGCACGCCGAGGCGCCCGCCGGGCAGCCGCCCGGCTCGGTCTACCGCATCTTCGGCGTGGACCACGTCGCGGAGCAGCTGACCTGGTTCCAGTCACAGAACTGGCCGCCCCGGCGGCTGCTTCCCAACGGCGGCTGGATCATGCCGTGGCCGGCCGACGGGGGCGAGGAACTCGACACCCTGGCCATCTCGATCGGCACGCCGTTCCCGTGGCGGCACCAGGTGCGCTTGTTCAACTTCGAGCATCTGGTCTACACGTTCGTGCTCGCCGGCGAGTACGAGGGCGAGATCTGGCGTTACGAGTTCACCCCCGACGTCTGGGGTTCGGCTCGTGCCGCCACCAGCCTCGCCGCGCTCTTCACCGGCTGGACGAAGGGGATCGCCGCCGGCGCGGTCGTCCACGATGACCTCAACGGCTGGCTCAAGGTCAGGGAAGACGGGCAGGACGAGGTAGCCGTGCTCCGGGAACGGGTTCCCGACGTCGATTTCCTGACCTTTCCGGTGTATGTGGCGGACGAGTCACTGCTGCGGGCGCGGCAGCGCGAATGCGGGGTCGACATGGACTGCATCGAGCGGGGATTCGACTGCTACGAGGAACTGTCCGACACGGTGCGGGCCACTCGGAGGTCGCTCGGCATCTGACCCGGCACCGCGGGCCGGGGGATGCCCGGGTTCGCACCGGCGATCTCATCCGTCGCTCCGAGCGCACTGGCGGCCAGTGCGCTCGGAGCGACCACGCGGCGTCCCGGTGTGGCGATCCGTCCCGTCCGGCGATCACGTACCGACGCCGAGCTGCCACATCCGAAGGTTCCTGATCCGCGCGGCCCGACCCGTGGTAGCCGACGATCCCGCCGTGGGAAGGCGCACCGTGAAGCGGGCTCCCCGGCCCGGATGACCCTCCGCCTCGATTGTGCCGTGGTGGCTCGTGACGACCTCCTGAAGCAGCGCCAGTCCCAGGCCGAAGCGGCGGTCTCCGGCGCCCGCGCCACGGTGGAACCGGTCGAAGATCCGCCGGGCGTCCGCCTGGTCGAAGCCCTTGCCGGTGTCGGCGATCACGAACTCCGCGGCGTTGTCCACCGCCCGCAGCGTCACGGTGATCCGGCCTCCCGCGGGGGTGTGGGCGAGCGCGTTCGCCAGCAGTTCGCCGACGACCCGGCGCAGGGCCGACTCGACACCCGGCACCGGCAGCGGGTCACCCGGGACGTCCAGGACGAGCGTGACCTGGCGCTCGGCTGCCCGGTCACCCTCGGCGGCGACTGTCGTACCGATCAGCGCGGTGAGGTCGACCGGCGGGTCCGGCTCCCGGTCGGCGGGCGCGGCGGCGAGCCGGGCGGAGAGCAGCAGGTCGTCGACGATCTCGCCGAGCCGGCGCGTGGTGCCGATCAGCCGTTCCAGGTCGTCCAGGTTCGTGGCGGCGCCGTCGTTGCGTGCCCGGCGCGCGATCAGCTGGGCCCGGGTGTGCACCTGGGCGATCGGCGTCCTCAGCTCGTGGCTGGCGTCCGCGACGAAGCGGCGCTGCCGGGTCAGCGCCTCCGCGAGCGGCGCGACGGCACGGCGGCCGACGAGGACACCGGTGAGCACGGCGGCGAGCAGCCCGGCCACCGCCGCGAGGCTGAACGCGAGCAGGAGGTGCCGGCGGTCGGAGAGCTGGAAGCGGGCGTCGAACACCGCCTGGACGACGGTGTCGCCGCGCGCCTCGGTGCGTACGTGGTACGTGGTGCCGTTACGCGCGACGGTGGTGATCTCGGTGGTCCGGTTCGCCGCCACGGTGGCCAGCGTGTCGTGCAACGGGAAGCCCGGTGGCGGCGGGTTCGCGCCGGTGAGCACGGTGGCGCCGTCGTACCGGAAGATCCAACTGCATGCGGGCGGCCCGGCGATCGTCCCGTGTTCCGTGCCCCACGCCAGCTCACGCTGGATCTGCGCCTCCTGGCCGCGGACCAGGACCGCGTAGGAGATGCCACCGGCCAGCAGGAGCAGGCCGCCGATGGTGAGGCCGACGAGCAGGCCGATCCGTAGCCGGGCCCGTCTGACGATCGCCTTCTCGACCGCCTCCATCAGAGGGTCCCGAGGCGGTAGCCGAGACCGTGCACGGTGCGTACCACCGCGCGGCCGAGCTTGCGCCGCAGGTAGTAGACGTACGTGTCCACTATCGACGCGCCGGCGGCCTCCTCGAAGACCTTGCGGCGCAGCACGGCTCGCGGATGGACGGCGTTCGGCCGGGCCGCCAGCACCCGCAGCAGCTCGAACTCGCGGGTGGACAGCGCCACCCGGGTGCCGTCGGGCAGCACCGCCTCGCGCGGTCCCAGGTCGAGCCGCCCGGCGCCGATGCGCAGCACGTCGGTCGGCTCGGGCCGGCGCCGGCACAGCGCCCGGACCCGGGCGCTCAGTTCGTCGAGGTCGAACGGTTTGACCAGGTAGTCGTCGGCACCCGCGTCCAGCCCGGCGATCCGGTCGTCGACGGTGCCGAGGGCGGTGAGCATCAAGGTCCGGGCCGGGACCGCCCGGGCGCGCAGGCGGGTGACCAGGTCGAGGCCGTCGAGCGCCGGCAGCATCCGGTCGATGACCATCACGTCGTACGGGCGGGTCAGCCCGAGATGCAGCCCGCGCTGGCCGTCGAAGGCCTGGTCGACCAGGTAACCTTCGTGGCCGAGCGTCTCGGTGAGCATCTCGGTCAGATCCGCGTCGTCCTCGACCAGCAACAGCCGGTTCGATGTTCCGCCCCGCATATGTTAACGATCTCATAGATGGTTGACGATGGAAGCGTCAGTACTTGCCTCTTCAACTATCTGAAACCGCCAGCGCGGGCGTCCGTACGCCGTCGGGCTGCCGCGCCTCCCGGCGCTCGATCCAGCTCAGCGCCGGCGTCGTCATCAGCGTGGTGACAAGCGCGACCAGCACCAGCACGGTGAACAGGGCGGGGCTCACGATGCCCGCCTCCAGCCCGACGTTCAGCGCGATGAGCTGCATCAGGCCACGGGCGTTCATCAGCGCGCCGACCCGCATCGCGACGCTCGACGGCTCACCCCGCAGCCGGGCCGCCGCCCAGCAGGCGCCGAACTTGCCGGCGATCGCCGCCGTCACGCAGGCCAGCGCGAACAACAGCACCGGCGGCGAGGCGAGCAGGCCGAACTCCGTACGCAGGCCCGAGTAGGTGAAGAACAACGGCAGGAAGAGCGTCGCGGCGACCGGTGTGAGCGTGTCCACCACCTTGTCGGTGTTGTCGGTGCGCGGCATCACCACGCCGACCGCGAACGCGCCGAAGACCGCGTACAGCCCGATCTCGTCGGTGTACCAGGCGACCAGGAACAGCAGGGCGACGGTGCCGAGCAGCCGGGCGCGGTCGTTGAGGGCCCGGTGGGTCATCAGCGTGGCGGCGGCCGTACGCCCGCCGAACCAGAGCACCAGCCCGAACAGGACCGCTCCGCCCGCGGTGACGATCGCCGGACCGGCCCGGCCGGACGCGACCGCCAGCACGGCGGCCAGCATGATCCAGGCGACCACGTCGTCGATCGCGCCGCTGGCCAGGGCGAGCGTGCCGTGCCGGGTGCCGGCGTGCCCTTTCTCGGTGATGATCCGGGCCAGCATCGGGAACGCGGTGATGGCCAGGGCGACGCCGACGAACGCGGCCGAGACCCCGAGTGACGTCCCGTCGGCCTGGATCGGCACAACGCCCGCCGTCACCAGCACCAGCAGCGCCCCCAGCAGCAGCGGCGCGGTGACCCCGGCCAGCGAGATCACGCCGGCGGTGCCGGCGAGCCCGGTGACCCGATGGCTGCTGAACGCGTACCCGGCCTGGAACATGAACAGCACCAGGCCGACCTGACCCACGATGTAGAGGACCGGGAGCAGGGGGGCCGGGAACAGGGCGTTCTGCACGTCCGGCAGGAGGAGCCCGAGCAGCGACGGGCCGAGCAGTACGCCGGCGAGCATCTCGCTGACCACGGCGGGCTGGCCCGCCTTGCCGAGCAGCCACGCGACCCCTTTGCAGAAGATCAGGATCACCGTGACCGCGATGAAGAACCGTGGCGCCAGCTCCGTTGGTGTCATCGGACAGCCCTCTCGAAGTAGTCGGTGCACAACCGCTGCCGGCGGGCGTCGACCACCATCCAGGTGCCGAACACCAGTTGCCGGACGCTGCGGCCCACGTCGGCCCACCGGTCCCGCGACCGCATCGCGGCCAGCCGCAGCCGCCCCGGCGGGGGGCTCCCGACCGGTGTCAGATACGCCGGGCCCCGGCTGGGCAGCGACCGGGTGTGTGAGACGGAGGAGGTCAGCACGTAGCGGCGCAGCACCTCGCGGGTCGCGGCGCGCATCATCACCGGCGCGACGCCGCGGGCCGGGCAGGCGCGGTTCGCGGTGACCCCGTACGGGATGAAGTGCGCGTCGCCGCGCTTGAGCGTCAGCCACCGGTCCGGGTCGAACCGGTCGTCACCGGCGGCCCCACCGCGGTGGAACGCCAGGTAGTTGAAGAGCAGCACCGTTCCGGCCGGCAGCGACACGCCGGTGGGCAGCGTGATCGGCGCCGAGGTGATCCGGTGCGCGACGCCGAAGAGCGGGTGCACCCGCAGCGTCTCGTCGATCACCCGGTCCAGCGCGTCGTCACCGTCCAGTCCGCGCTGCACGTCGGGGTGCGTGGCGAGGGCGAGCAGCACGTGCGCCATCGCCTCGGACATCTGCACCACGGCGGTGTTGAAGAACGCGCCCTGGAGATACCAGGCCGTCTCCTGGGCGGTGAACGGCGGCGGCAGCGTCACCGGGCAGGTGCCCGCCTCGATCCGGTCGCGCAGATACCCGGTCAGCCGCTCGCGCCGGCGCATGTGCCGCAGTCCGGTGCACTTCAGCCCGCTGACCACGTCGTCGGCGTTGGCGACGATCAGCGCCCGCGCGTGCGGCGGGCACGCCTCGCCGAAGACGAGCTCGTAGTAGACCTCGGCCCAGACCGGCATCATCAGGTCACGCAGCCGGACGTGGCTGGTCCGGTCGGCCGGCAACAGGTCGAGCACCCGCCGGGTGGCGGCGGTGGCGAGAGCGTCGCAGCGCTCGCGGCGTACCGCGAGCACCCGCCGGGTCGTGGCGGCGACGGTGCGGTAGCGCTCCCCCGGCTCCAGATGTTCCTGGTGCATGTGCGGTCCGGGCGCCAGCCAGTACCAGAACAGGTCCGACAGCCCGGCCCCGCGGCTGCGTCCGTCCGCCGCAGGATCGGCGTACACCCGCTCGAAGTGCTCCATGCCGACGACGGGGCCCGGCACCGGAACGCCTTCGACACCGTTGACTCTGACGAACACCCACTCCCGCAGCCGGACCACGGTGCGGGGCAGCCAGTACGGCACGGTCCACCCGATCCCGGCCAGGACCAGCAGGACGATCAGGGCGCTCATCCGCACGCCACCGTGGCGACCAGGTCGTCGCGCAGGTCGGCCGGCCCGGTGACGCCGGCCAGCGTCAGCGTCCGGTCGAGGTCGGCGTGGAGCAGGTCGAGCACGTGGCGTACCCCGGCGGCGCCGCCCACCGCGAGCCCCCACAGCACCGGACGGCCGACCAGCACCGCGCTCGCGCCGAGCGCCAGCGCCACCAGGACGTCGGCGCCCCGGCGGACACCGCCGTCGAGCAGCACCGGCAGCCGCCCGCCGACGGCCTCGACCACCGCGGGCAGCGCGTCCAGGGTGGCCAGCGCGCCGTCGAGCTGCCGGCCCCCGTGGTTGGAGACCAGCAGACCGTCGAGACCGTACGAGACGGCCAGCGCCGCGTCCGCCGGATGCAGCACCCCCTTCAGCAGGATCGGCAGCGCGGTGATCTCGCGCAGCCGGGCGATCCGGGCCCAGTCCAGCCCGGCGTCCATCTCGATGTCCCGCACCCGGCCGGTCGCGTCGCGCATGTTCTCGCAGCTCAGCCCGGCCGGCAGGTCGACGAAGCCGTGCCGCAGGTCGCGTTCGCGCCGGCCGAACACGGGCGAGTCGACGGTGACGACCAGAGCGCTGCACCCGGCCGCCTCCGCCCGCCGTACCACCGATGCGGTGAAGTCGAGGTCCGGCTGCGGGTACAGCTGGAACCAGAGCGGCCCGCCGGCTGCGGCGATCTCCTCGACCGGGCGGGTGGCCGCCATGCTGACCACCATGATCGTGCCCGCCTCGGTGGCGGCGCGGGCGGTGGCCACCTCGCCCTCGGGGTGGGCCAGCCGGTGGAACGCGGTCGGCGCGATCAGCACCGGCATCGAGATCCGGCTGCCGAACAGGGAGACCCGCAGGTCGCGCCGGGCGGCGCCGCGCAGGACGCGGGGCACCAGGTAGCGCCGGGCGAAGGCCGCCTCGTTGGCGCGCACCGTACGTTCCTCGCCGGCTCCGCCGGAGAAGAAGTCCCAGTGCACCGGGTCCAGGCGGCCCCGCGCGTCGGCGGCCAGCTCGGCCAGGTTCAGCGCCGGACCGTCCAGCGCCGCGTCGAGCGGGCGCATCTCAGCTCTCGGCACTGCTCAGGCAGCTGTCGACGAACGCGACGAGCGGCGCGACATGGGTCTCCGGCCGGTCCCACCGGTTCTCCAGGTTCTCCGCCAGGTGGTGGGTGGCGACGACCCGGCCCGCCCGGTGATGGCGGACGACCGGATGCAGGTAGGCGGCGTCGTGGGCCTGGCCGGCGACGTCCTGGGCGACCCGGTTGACGGTGACGTCGAACGGGTCCACCTGGTCGTGCTCGGGACCGTACTCCAGGGTGACCACGAAGGCGTGCTCGTAGTCGTGGTCGGGGGTACGCAGGCCGGTGCCGGTGAAGTACTCGACGGGCACCTCCTCGTGGTAGCGCGCGTCGGACCCGGCGACGGTGACCACGTCGGCGAGGAAGCCGAACTGCTGCCACAGCGCGGAGGTGCGGTTGACCCGCGCGACGACGGCGTCGGCGATCAGCTCCCCGGTGGCGTCCAGCTTCTCCGCCGGCCACGGCGTGTCCCCGTACCGCCGTTCCAGGATCCGGTGCAGCGCCCGGACGGCGTACCGGAAACCGTGGATGAAGCCGCTCGTCGAGCGTTTGAAGTCCCGCTCCTGGCTGATCGTGCCGGCGAAGTAGAGGCCGGGCACGTTCACCGACTCCCACTCCGCGGTCTGCGCCGGAAAGCGGTCCCGGATGGCGAGTTGCGGACGGCAGGTGTCGTCGAAGATGGACGCGTCGAAGGCGAACCCGGTGCAGGCGAGCACCCGGTCGTACCGCAGCTCCTTGACCACCTCGTCGGCGCGGGAGAACGAGAAGGTCACAGTGAAGCCGTCACCGTCGCGCTCGATCCGCTTGACGTCGCCGTCGAGGATCGCGTTCGCCGACTTCAGCTGGTAGGTGTCCAGGAAGTTGTTGTTCACCGCGCGCAGGTGTCCCACGTAGTGCGTGCGCCAGGCCATCCGGATCGAACTCGGCCCGGCCACGTGGATCAGCGTGGTGGTCTCCATCAGGTTGTCCGCGGTCTCGAACGCGGAGTTCCCCTTGCCGATGATCAGCACCTTCTGGTCCAGGTAGTCGCGCGGGTCGACGGACATCTCCGCGTACTGCTCGGCGAGTTCCAGGCCCGGGATCTCCGGCCGGTACGGCTGCGAGACGCCGGTGGCGACGACGAGCCGTCGCGCCCGGAACACCTCCTCCCCCGCCCGGACCTCGAACACCCCGTCGACCTTGCCGACCGACGTCACGCGGCAGCCGTACCGGACACGCGCCCCCGTCCTCGCGGCGAAGTCGGCCAGGTAGCGGACCATCACGTCGGCGTCGGGGAAGTACCGCTCGGTGTAGCCGGTGAACCGCAGCGCTGGGTCGTCGCTGAGCAGCGAGTTCCAGTCCAGCCGCAGGTTCAGCTCCGGATCGTCGGAGCCGGTGTGCGGCTTGTTGATGGAGATCAGTTGCCGGTGGCGGGGGAAGGTGGCGAAGAACGCCCCCGGTATCCCCGCCTGTTCCAGGACCAGATAGTCGCGCTTGCCGTCGGCCTCCAGCAGGGCCGCGAGCTGCAGGCCGGCCGGTCCGGCTCCGACGATCAGGTAGTCAAGCGTCATGTGCGTCCACCTCAGGAGAAGGAAACGGAGAAATCGGCGATCACATCGGCGGCGCGCCGAACGTCGGCGTCCAGCGGCCGGTCCGGGTCGATCGGCGGTACGACAGCGGCCACCGCGGCCAGCGCCTCGGCACAGCCGGGCGCGGTCGGCGCACGCGCGCCGACGTACGCCGCCTGGCGCAGTCCCACCGCGAGCGATCCGACGATCAGGTGCAGCAGCCGGGTCTGGTCCAGCGCCCGCAGCGCGGCCTGGGTGCCGAGCGGGACGACGTCCTGGTTGTGCAGGTTGGTCGGCACGCTCTGCATGCTCGCGGGCATGGTGTCCCGGCGGATCTCGGTGATCAGGGCGGTCGCCGCCAGTTGCACGCCCTGCAGCCCGTGCTGCTGTCCCGGGCCGGCGGCCAGCATCGGCGGCAGGCCGCCGTTGCGGTTCGGGTCGACGAGCAGATCCAGTTGCCGTTCGGCGAGGTTGCCGACCTGCGCCACGACCATCGACAGCACGTCGGCGGCGAACGCGGCCGGCTGCCCGAAGAAGTTGCCGCCGTGCACGACGAGGTCCTCGTCGGGAAAGAACAGCGGGTTGTCGGTCACGCTCGCGAGGTCGGCCCCGACAACGGCGTCGACGTAGCGCAGCGCGTCCTCGGCCGCGCCGAGCAGTTGCGGCGCGCACCTGATGCTGTACGGCTCCTGCAACGGGCGCGCCCCGGACGCGACGATCCCGGCGCCGACCCGCCGCATCCGCGCGCCCACGTCGACCGCGCCCGGATGGCCGTACGCGGCCAGCAGCCGGGCGTCGAGGAACTGCGTGTCGCTGCCCAGCAGATCGGCGAGCAGGCAGGTGAGCACCTGGACCGCCCGGTGCGCGCAGCGGGCCGCGTCCAGCGCCAGCGCCGTCGCCGCGGTGGTCAGCGACGTGCCGTTGACCAGGGCGAGCGCGTCCCGCCCGTCCAGCGGCAGCGGTTCCAGGCCGGCCCGCTGCAGCGCCTCGGCCGCCGGTAGCCGTACCCCGTCCAGGTAGGCGTGCCCACGGCCCCGTAACGCCTGGGCGGCGGCGCCCAGCGGGATCAGGTCACCGCTGGCGCCGACCGAACCCAGCCGGGGCACCGCGGGGACGAACGTGGTCGCGAGCATCGCCGCGAGCGCGTCGATGACGTGCGGCGAGACCCCCGACGCGCCCCGGGCCAGCGACGCGGCCCGCAGCAGCAGTGTCGCGCGGACCACCTCCGGGTCGAGTTCCGGGCCCTGCCCCGCGCCGAGGTGGGCGAGCGTGTTGTCGGCCTGGTCGCGCAGGTCGGCGCGGCCCGCGTACCCGACGAGAGCGCCGAAGCCGGTGGTCGCGCCGTACACCGCGCGGTCGTCGCCGAGCACCGCGGACAGGAAGGTACGGGCTGCCGTGACGCGCTCCCTGGCCTGTGCTCCGACCACGACCTTGACCGGGTCACGGGCGGCACGGAGGTCGGCGATCCGCAGTGGGACATCGAGGTCCACCTCTGTCGTCATGCGATCGCACCCTAGAGACGAATTCTCAGAACGCTCTGAGATCGAGTCGCTACGTTGCGGCGCATGACGGTCGACTATCTGATCATCGGAGCCGGACCGGCCGGGTTGCAGCTCGCTCACCTGCTGGAGCGCGACGGCCGCGACTACCTGGTCCTGGAGGCCGGCCCGGCGCCGGGCACGTTCTTCACCACCTACCCCCGGCACCGGCAACTCATCTCGATCAACAAGGTCTGGACCGGGTCCGACGATCCGGAGTTCAACCTGCGCGCGGACTGGAACTCGCTGCTCACCGACGATCCGGCGCTGCTGTTCAAGAACTACAGCCGCCGGTACTTCCCGGACGCGGCCGACCTGGTGCGCTACCTCGCCGACTTCGCACGCGGCCTCCGGGTCAGGTACGACACCCGGGTCACCCGGATCGCGCGCGACGGCGACCTGTTCACCGTCGACACCGGCGACGACACCCTCACCGCCCGCCGGGTGGTCGTCGCCACCGGCGTGTCCCAGCTGTACGTCCCGCCGATCGAGGGCGCCGCGCTCGCCGAGCGGTACGACACGGTCAGCGTCGACCCGGACGACTTCACGAACCAGCGCGTCCTCATCATCGGCAAGGGCAACTCGGCCTTCGAGACCGCTGACGCCCTGGTCGAGACGGCCGCTGTCATCCACCTCGCCGGCCCGCACTCGATCAAGCTGGCGTGGCAGTCGCACTACGTCGGGCACCTGCGCGCGGTGAACAACAACTTCCTCGACACGTACCAGCTCAAGTCGCAGAACGCGGTCCTCGACGGCGTCGTCGAGCGGATCGCCCGGCGCGACGACGGCGGCTACCGGATCGACTTCCGGTACGCCCGCACGGTCGAGGCGATCCGGCAGATCGACTACGACCGGGTCATCCTCTGCACCGGATTCCGGTTCGACGCGAGCATCTTCGACCCGTCCGCCCGGCCGCGGCTGGTCATCAACGACCGCTTCCCGGAGCAGACCCCGGCGTACGAGTCGGTGAACGTGCCCGGCCTCTACTTCGCCGGCACCCTCACCCAGCAGCGCGACTTCAAGCGCTCGACGAACGGGTTCATCCACGGCTTCCGGTACGGCGTGCGGGCCCTGCACCGCATCCTCGGCGCCCGCCACCACGACACCCCGTGGCCGGCCACGCCGCTGGAACCCACCCCGGAGGCGATCGCCGACGCGGTCATCGCCCGGATCAACCGCACCTCGGCGCTGTGGCAACAGTTCGCGGTCCTCGGCGACGTCGTCGTCGTCGACGGCGACACCGCGCGCTACCACGAGGAGGTGCCCGTCGCGTACGTGCACGACGGCGGCCTGGGCCCGGAGCCGTTCGCGTTCGTGGTCACCCTGGAGTACGGGCCGGACCACGACCAGGTCGACCCGTTCGACGTCACGGTGCCCCGGATCGCCGAGAACGACGCCGCGCACGCGCACGACGCCAGCTACCTGCACCCGGTCGTCCGGGTCCATCGCGGCGGCCGGGTCGTCGCGACGCACCACCTCGCGGAGAACCTGGAGAACCACTGGAATCTGCCGGACGTGCACCACCAGCCGCTCGTGCTCTTCGTCAAGGGCGTGCTCTCCGATGCCGGCTGAGGTCTGGCCGCAGCCCGTGCTGGACCTGCTCGCCACCGGTGACGACCGGCCGGTCTTCGAGGACGGCGACCGGAGGGTCACCACGGCCCAGATGTACCGGCTGGTCCGGCGCATCGCCGCCGGGCTCCGGGCCGCGGGGGCCGGCCCCGGCGTCGGGGTGGCCCTGCGGCTCGGCGTCACCGCGGAGGCGTTCGCGGCGATCATCGCGGCGTTCGCGGTCGGCGCCCGGGTATCCGGAATCCGCCCCGACCTGACACCGGCCCACCGCGCCTGGCAACTCGGCGAGAACACGCTGCTGGTCGACGACGCCCGGGTCGCCGAGTTGGCGGGCACCCCCGACGACGGAAGGCCGCTGATCGCCGCCGGTCGCCCGGACGACGTCGCCCGGATCGTCTGGACCAGCGGCAGCACCGGCAGCCCGAAGGGCTGCGCGCAGACGTACGCGGCGATGAGCGCGGCCTGGGCCCCGTACCCGGACCGGTGGCCCCCGGCGATCGCCGACCTCGCCACCCGGCTCCAGCGTTACCTGGTCTTCGGCTCGCTGAGCAGCCAGGTGATGCTGGAGTACGGCATCCTCACCCTGGCCGCGGGCGGCACCCTCGTCGCGGCCCGGCCCCCGGGTTTCCCCGGCATGATCGCCCGGCACCGGGCGACCGCCAGCGTCATCACCGTGGGCAAGCTGTACCAGCTCGTGCGCGACCAGCGCGCCGATCCGGTCGACCTGAGCAGCCTACGGGCCCTGCTGGTGTCCGGCTCCCCACTCCCACCGGGCCGGCTGGCCGAGGCGCTCGACGTGCTCGGCCCCGTCGTCTTCCACGGCTACGGCCAGACCGAGACCGGCATGATCACGATGGTGACGCCGGCCGAGATGCTCGCGTCCCCGGCCGCGCTCGCCTCGGTCGGCCGCCCACCGGCGGTGACCGCGCTGTCCATCCGGGACGCCGACGGCCGGCCCGCCACCGAGGGGGAACTGTTCGTGCGGACACCGGCGCAGGCCACCGCCTACTGGGACGACCCGGACGAGACCGCCGACGTGTTCGTCGACGGCTGGGTGCGCACCCGCGACCTGGCCCGGCTGGACGGCGACGGCTACCTGCACCTGCTCGGCCGGATCCGGGACGTCATCATCGTGCACGCCAACCTGGTGTACGCGGGCCCGATCGAACGGGTCCTCGCCGCCGATCCCACGGTCGCCGAGGCGTACGTCGTCGGCCGTCCCGACGACGTCACCGGGGAGGCGGTGCACGCGTACGTGGTGCCGGCCGCCGGTCACGACATCGATGCCGGGCGGCTGCGTGCCGTGGTGACGGAGGCGCTGGGCGACTCGTCGGCACCGAAGACGATCCAGGCCATCGAGCGGGTTCCGGTGGCGGCGAGCGGCAAGCCGGACAAGCGCGCCCTGGCGTACCCGACACCCACATGACCTTCACCGGTCGTCACCGTCGGCGCGCTCCTGCTCGGGTACGCGCTGATCGTGCCGTGGATCTACGCGGGAGTGCAGATCTGAGGCCCGGAGCGCGAACACCTACGTGACGCGGTAGGCGGTGTAGCGCACCCGGTCGGCCTCGCGGATCGCCGACGCCACGAAGATCGACTGCTCCAGCGCGGCCAGCGCGGGCACCGACGTCTCCAGTCGTACGCCCAGGCGGAAGTAGTACTCGGCGGGGTCGACCGCGTCGCCGCGCAACAACGCCGCGAGGATCTCAGGGCGTCCGCTGCGGACGCCGAACGTCCGGAGGTAGACGTGGCCGCCGTCGGCGGTGCGCGCCGAGTAGCGCGTGTCGATCTCGATCGCGCCGTCGGGGCGGACCAGCTGCCAGTCGGCGCCGCCGGGCAGGATGTCGGCGTCGAACAGGCCGGTGACCCGGCCGCCGACGACAGGCACCACGCGCCGGTGGCCCGCACGGGTCACCCCGTGGTCCTCCAGCACGCCGAGCCGCACCTCCACGTCGAACGCGGCCTCCAGTCCGGGCACCGCCGGGGCGCTGACGGCGGGTCGGCGCGTACTCATGGGGTGTCCTTGGTGTCCGCGAGCGCGTCGCGCAGGCGTTCCAGCGCGGGCACCGCGGCGGCGAGGGCCGCGCGGTCCGCCGCCGACAGGGTGGCCGCGGCGCGGGCGACCAGGTCTCCGCTCGCGAGGTCGAAGCGGTCGAACAGGTCGAGGGCCTTCGGGGTGGCCAGGACGTCGACGTGGCGGTGGTTGCCGGGACGGGGGCGGCGCTCGACCAGGCCGTTGCCCGCCATCGTGGTGAGCAGGTTGCTGACCGTCGAGCGGCTCAGGCGGAGTCGTTCGGCCAGCTCACCGGGGCCGGACACGGTGCCGCGGGGCAGTGCCCGCACGATCTCGATCTGCGCGTCCGGGATCTCCGGCAGGTGCTCGGCGGCCCGGGCCGCGGCGAGCAGCGTGCGGCGCAGCGGTGAGATGACCGACGCCAGGCGTGCCGCGTCCAGTTCGGCCGATTCGGGGCCGGTCACGGCAGGACACCGGAGAAGACCGTCGGCGTCAGGGAGGCACGTTCGTTGAGATCGGCGGGCAGGAAGCCGGCCGCCTTCTTGTAGCCGGTGGCGATCTCGGTCAGCTCGTCCGGCGGGATGACGTCGTGGATGTGCGCGAACCCGTCCGGCGCGCGCTCGCGGGCGAGCACCATCACCTGCTCCGGGCCCTGCCGCCGGTTGCTCAGCACGAGCGCGGTGGTCGCCGGCCGCCGGTCCGCCTCGTAGGCGTCCAGCGCCGCCGGGACCGTCGTCGCGGTGGCGAGGTGGAAGGCGAGGGTACGCGCGTCCAGGATCGCCTGCGACGCCCCATTGGAGCCGTTCGGGTACATCGGGTGTGCCGCGTCTCCGAGCAGCGTCGTGTTCCCGTGGGTCCACGTGTCGATGGGGTCGCGGTCCACCATGGGGTATTCCAGGATCTCGTCGGCGGCGGCCAGCAGTTCCGGCACGTCGAGCCACGGGAAACGCCAGTCCGCGAAGAGCGCGACGACGGGCGCGGGGTCGACCGCCCGGTTCCAGTCCGCGTTGGGCCCGGCGAAGCCGGGGCCGCGCCGCTCGGCCACGACGTTGATCACGCCGGGACCGATCGGGTACGCGACGAACTTCTGCTCCGCGTCCCCCGCCATGATCATGGTTCGCCCGTCCAGGAATCCGGGTGCCCGGGCCGTCCCCCGCCACAGCGTCAGCCCGTTCCAGAGCGGCTCGCCCTCGTCGGGCTGATGTTGCCGGCGCAGCGCGGAGTGGATGCCGTCCGCGCCGACGATCAGGTCGGCCGCGACGCTCACCTCTCCCGCTGCCGTGGCGAAGCGTGCGACGCCGTCGTGGACGCCGACGAGCCGGTGCCCGGTGCGCACCACGTCGGCGCCCAGCCGTTCCCGCACCACGGCGAGCAGTTCCATCTGGAACCGGCCGCGGTGCACGGAAAGCTGCGGCCAGCGATATCCGGCGTCCAGTCCGCGCGGCTCGCTCCAGATCTGCTGACCGTGCCGGTTGTAGTAAGCGAGTGTGCCGGGTGCGGCGCCCAGCCTTTCCACGCGTTCTCCGAGGCCCAATTCGGTCAGCTCTCGGACGGCGTGCGGAAGCAGATTGATCCCGACGCCGAGTGGGCGCAGCGCGTCGGCGCGCTCATAGACGGCGATGTCACGGAAGCCGGCCCGGTGCAGGCTGAGCGCGGTGGTGAGGCCACCGATACCAGCGCCCACGATCACGATCGCCAAGTCGTCGCCCCCTCCGCCACCGCACAGTTTGGTCACAAAATCGTCGTTCGTCAAGACGCATTGTCATCGAGGTCTGACCACTTCGGGCGCAATGCGAGTGGCCTTATCAGAATTCTTGACAATCAATCAACTCTGCACGACGCTGATCGACGCGGTCGGATGGTTCATCTCTGTTCGCCGGCCCCACTCCTCCGGATGCACCAGCGCTTCGCACGGAAGGGCTCGTCCATGAAGAAGGTCACCGCCCTGGCTGTTCTCGCCAGCGTCGCGATCGCCCTGACCGGCTGCACCGACTCCGACGCCACCGATCCGTCCCCCGGGTCGAGCGGCGAGCTGCGCAAGGTCCGCGTGGCGGCGCTGCCCATCAGCGAGACCGCCGCGCTGTGGGGCGGCATCAAGGCGGGCATCTTCCGGGAGCAGGGGCTCGACGTGGAAGTGGTGCCCGCACAGGGCGGGGCCCAGGCCATCCCGGCCCTGATCAACGGCGACATCGACTTCGCCATCGGTCAGCCGTTCGGCCCGTTCCGGGCCGACCTGCAGAACCTCGGCGTGGTGATCATCGGCAACTACGCGTCGTCCTACGCCGACGGTGACGACATCAACGCCGTGCTGGCGTCGGCGAAATCCGGCATCACCCGGCCGTCCCAGCTCGCCGGGCGCAAGGTGTCGGTGAACAGCCTGGGCGCCGCCGGCGACGTCACGATCATGGCGGCGGTCGAGAAGGACGGCGGCGACCCCACCAAGGTCAAGTTCGTCGAGGTGGCCTTCCCGGACGCGCCCGCCCAGCTCGCCGCCGGCAACATCGACGCAGCCTGGGTGACCGAGCCGTTCATCACCCAGATGCGCAAGCGCGGCGACGTCCTCGTGGTCGCTCCGTACCAGGCCACCGTCCCCGGACTCACCACCCTGACGACGATCACGTCGAGCAAGCTGAAGGACTCCGACGCCACGCTCGTCGCGGACTTCTCGGCGGCGATGAAGAAGACGCTCGCCTGGGCCAAGGATCCGGCCAACGAGAAGGATCTGCGCCAGGCCATCAAGGACAACCTCGAACTGCCGGAGGCGGTGGCGGACTCCGTGCGGCTCCCGTCGTTCGGGTGGGAGCTCGACCGGGCCGGCCTGGAGCAACTGGCGACGCTCGCCCAGAAGTACCGCGTGCTCGACCGGCGCCCCGACTTCGACCGCCTCATCCAGCAGCAGCAGTAGCCGGCCGATGCGCAAGATCCTGCTGGGCGCCGTCGGCCTGCTGGGGTTCCTCGTCGTCTGGCAACTGATCCCGGCGCTGGGGCTGGTCGACCCGGACTACCTGCCGTACCCCACCGACGTGTTCGGACGGCTGGCCCAGGAGGTCCGCGACCTGGCGTTCTGGCGTCGGGTCCGGCTCACCATGACGTCGTGGGCGATCGGTCTGACGGTGGCGACGCTCGCGGCGGTCGCGCTGGGCACCGTGGTCGGGATGGTGCCGTTCCTGCGTCGCGCGACCCACACGACAGTCGAGTTCCTGCGACCGGTGCCGTCGGTCGCGCTGATCCCGCTGGCCGTGCTGATGTTCGGCCTGCAGATGCGCGCCGCTCTCGTCATCATCGTCTACGCGGCGTTCTGGCAGGTGTTCGTGCAGGTGATCTACGGCGTCGCCGACGTCGACAGCGTCGCCCGGGACACCGCGCGGAGTTTCGGCCTCACCCGCGCCGAGCGGCTGCGCTACCTCATCCTGCCGACCGCTCTGCCGTACCTGATGACCGGCCTGCGCCTCGGCGCGGCGGTCGCGCTCATCCTGGCCGTCACCGCCGAGATGGTGATCGGCAACCCCGGCCTCGGTCGGATGATCGAGCTGTCCCGCTCCGCCGGTGACGCCGTCGGCCTGTACGGCCTCGTCGTGGTCACCGGGATGCTCGGCCTGCTGGTGAACGTCGTGTTCCGCTTCGTCGAACGCCGCTCGCTGGCCTGGCACCAGTCGGTGCTCGCGGACGAGGCGGCCCGATGACCGCCGTCGGCGCGGCAAAGGCCCGCCCTCGTGACCTGGGCGTCAGGGTCGCCGAGAACCTCCTGTTCGCGGTCGGCCTTCCGGTCCTGGCCGTGGGCCTCTGGGCGGTCTGGTCCACCCGGTCGACGAGCCGGTTCCTCGTCGGCCCCGGCACGCTCCTCGACGCGTTCCGGCAGACCTGGATCGGCCCGGCGTTCGTCGAGGACGTCCTGCCGAGCGTGTACCGGCTCCTGATCGGCCTGTTCGCGTCGATCCTGCTCGGCGTCGCCGCCGGCGTCGTCATCGGCCGGCTCCGCCCGCTACGCGAGATGCTCGAGCCGCTGCTGGAGTTCTTCCGCGCGATTCCGCCGCCGGTGCTGATCCCGGTCGCGATGCTCCTGCTCGGCATCACCGACACCATGAAGGTCGTCGTCATCACCTCCGGCGCGATCTGGCCGATCCTGCTGAACACGATCGAAGGCGTCCGGTCGACCGACAGCGTGATGCTGGAGACCGCCCGCTCGTTCCGGATCTCGCGGTGGGACCGGCTGTGGCTGCTGATCCTCCCGGCGGCGAGTCCGCGCATCATGACCGGCGTACGGCAGGCGCTCTCGGTGGCCCTGATCCTCATGGTCATCTCGGAGATGTTCGCGTCGTCGGCGGGCCTCGGCTACCGGATCGCCTACTTCCAGCGGAACTACCTCATCGCCGAGATGTGGAGCGGCATCCTCCTGCTCGGCCTCATCGGCGTCTTCCTCGCCGTGGCCTTCGGTGTCGTCGAACGCCGCGTCCTGCGCTGGTACCACGGAATGAAGGAGATCACCCGTGCCTGACGGGACCCCCCTGTTGCGGGTCGAGCACCTGCGGAAGGTCTACGCCTCCGGCCGGGGCGAGGTCGAGGCGATCGGGGATCTCAGCTTCACCATGGATCCCGGTGAGCTGCTGTGCGTCGTCGGTCCCTCCGGCTGCGGCAAGACCACGCTCCTGAAATGCCTCGCCGGACTGCTGCGGCCCACCAGCGGCCTGGTCGAGATGGAGGGCTCGCCGGTGACCGGGCCGAGCCCGGCGATGGCCGTGGTCTTCCAGGAGTACGGCCGCAGCCTCTACCCGTGGCTGACCGTCCGCGGCAACGTGGAGCTTCCGCTCCGCCACAAGAAGCTCTCCCGCGCCGAACGCGCCCGGCTGGTCGCCGACGCCCTCGACGCGGTCGGGCTGCCGCAGTCGGCGCGCAGCCACCCGTGGCAGCTCTCCGGCGGAATGCAGCAACGGGTGGCGATCGCCCGCGCCATCGCGTACCAGCCGGACGTGCTGATCATGGACGAGCCGTTCGCCGCGGTGGACGCGCAGACCCGCGCGGACCTGGAGGACCTCGTCCGCGAACTGCACCTGACCCGGGGGATCTCCACCGTCTTCGTGACGCACGACATCGACGAGTCCGTCTACCTGGGCCAGCGCGTACTCGTCCTGTCGAACTCACCGACCCGGGTCCAGGAGGACCTGGTGATCGACCTCCCGGCGAAACGCGATCAGCTCACCACCCGGGCCCTGCCCCGGTTCACCGAACTGCGGACCCACGTCTACGAGCAGATCCAGCGGGCCAAGCGCGGGCCGGTGGTCCCGTCCTCGCGGGCCCACCGGCCATAGTCGCATCGATCACCGCGGATCTATGTTCGGGGTGACGACCGATGGAGGGCGGAAGCATGATCGGAACCCTGGTGGAGAACGGTCTCACGGCGTTGGCCGCCTACGACTCCTACGGCCAGGAACAGATCGACGGGATCGTGAAGAAGGCGTCGGTGGCGGCGCTCGGCCGGCACGCCGAACTCGCGATGCTGGCGGTCGAGGAGACCGGTCGCGGCGTGTTCGAGGACAAGGCGGTGAAGAACATCTTCGCCTGCGAACACGTCACCAACCACATGGCCGACGTCCGCACGGTCGGGGTGATCGCTCAGGACGACATCACGGGCATCACCCAGATCGCCGAGCCGGTCGGCGTGGTGGCCGCGGTGACGCCCGTGACGAACCCGACCTCGACCACCATCTTCAAGGCGCTGCTGGCCCTCAAGACCCGCAACCCGGTCATCTTCGCCTTCCACCCGGCGGCGCAACGGTGCAGCCAGGAAGCGGCCCGCACGGTCCGCGACGCCGCCGTCGCCGCCGGCGCGCCGGCGCACTGCATCCAGTGGATCGACGAGCCGTCGGTGGCCGCGACGAACGAGCTGATGCGCCATCCCGACGTCTCGGTGGTCCTGGCGACAGGTGGCAACGCCATGGTCCGGGCCGCCTACTCCACCGGCAAACCGGCGCTGGGCGTCGGCGCCGGGAACGTCCCCGCGTACCTGGAGGCGTCGGCCGACGTGGCCCGCGCGGTGAACGACGTGGTGCTGTCCAAGGCGTTCGACAACGGCATGATCTGCGCCTCCGAGCAGGCCGTCATCATCGACGACGCGATCCGGCCGGCCGCCCTCGCCGAGTTCCGGCGACTGCACGCCCACATCGCGACGCCGGAGGAGAAGTCGCTGCTGGAGAAGCTGCTCTTCGGCTCCGGGAAGCTCAACCCGGACGTGGTCGGGCAGCCGGTGACCTGGATCGCCGAACACGCCGGATTCCCGGTCGACCCGGACACCTCGATCATCCTGGTTCCGGTCGACCGGGTCGGCCCGGCCGAGCCGCTGACCCGGGAGAAGCTCTGCCCGGTGCTCGCCCTGCTGCCCGCCACCGGCCACGACCAGGGATTCGAGTACGCCGAGCAGATGGTCGAGTTCGACGGCCTGGGGCACAGCGCCGTCATCCACACGCGCGACGCCGACCTGGCCGAGGCGTACGGCCGCCGGGTCAAGGCCGTCCGGATCATCTGGAACGCGCCGGCCTCGCAGGGCGGCATCGGCGACATGTACAACGCCTTCCTGCCGTCGCTGACGCTGGGCTGCGGAAGCTACGGCCACAACTCGGTGTCGCACAACGTCACAGCGGTCGACCTCATCAACATCAAGCGGGTGGCCCGGCGGACGAACAACCTGCAGTGGTTCAAGGTGCCGCCGAAGATCTACTTCGAGCCGAACGCGATCCGCTACCTCGCCGACATGCCCGGCGTGCGCCGGGTCACCGTGGTGACCGACCACACCATGACCAGACTGGGGTACGTGGACCGCGTGCTGTCCGTGCTGCACCGCCGCCGCGAGCAGGTCGCCCTGCAGATCATCGACGACGTCGAGCCGGAGCCCAGCGTACAAACGGTCGACCGGGGCGCCGAGTTGATGCGCTCGTTCCGCCCGGACACCATCGTCGCGCTCGGGGGCGGTTCGGCGATGGACGCCGCCAAGGTGATGTGGCTGCGCTACGAGCACCCCGAGGTGGTCTTCGCCGATCTGCGGGAGAAGTTCTTCGACATCCGCAAACGCGCCTTCAAGTTCCCCACCCTCGGCGCGCTGGCCCAACTCGTCTGCGTTCCGACCACCTCCGGCACCGGAGCCGAGGTCACCCCGTTCGCGGTCATCACCGACACCGATTCCGGCAAGAAGTACCCGCTCGCCGACTACGCGCTCACCCCGAGCGTGGCGATCGTCGACCCGGTCCTGGCCGCCGACCTGCCGGCGGTGGTCACCGCGGACAGCGGCTTCGACGCGCTCACCCACGCCATCGAGTCGTACGTGTCGGTCTACGCCAACGACTTCACCGACGGTCTGGCCCTGCACGCCGTCCGGCTCATCTTCGGCAACCTCGCCCGGGCCGTGCACCAGGGCGCCGCGGACCCGGTGGCCCGCGAGAAGATGCACAACGCCGGCACGATCGCCGGCATGGCGTTCGGCAGCGCCTTCCTCGGCATCGTGCACGCCATGTCGCACACCCTGGGTGCCACGTTCCACGTCGCACACGGGCGCACCAACGCGATCCTGCTCCCGCACGTCATCGGGTACAACGGGACCGTGCCGAGCAAGCTCACCGGCTGGCCCAGGTACGAGACGTACCGGGCGCCGCAGCGCTTCGCCGACATCGCCCGTACCCTCGGGCTGCCCGCGGCCACCGACGCCGAAGCGGTCGAAGCCCTGGCCACGGCGATCGAGCGCCTGCGCGACGAGGTCGGCATCGAGCCGTCGTTCGCGGCCGTCGGGGTGGACGAGCGGGCCTTCCTCGCCGCGCTGCCGCAGCAGGCGCTGAACGCGTACGAGGACCAGTGCGCGCCGGCCAATCCGCGGATGCCGATGCTCGGCGACATGCAGGAACTGATGCGCGCCGCGTACTACGGATCGAGAGGGCCGAAGGTCCCGCGGCTTGCGGTCTGCGGCCCCCGGTGAACGAGCCCGGCTGGGCCTAACCTGGGTCCGGACATGACGAGATCAGTGAAAGGAAGCACGGTGACCGCGGTCGAATCCGAAATCCGTACGCTCGCCGAACTCGACGACACCGAACTCGCCCGTCTGGACGCGTGGTGGCGGGCGAACAACTACCTGACCATCGGGCAGATCTACCTGCAGGGCAACCCGCTGCTGCGCGAGCCGCTGTCGGCCGAGCACATCAAGCCGCGCCTGCTCGGCCACTGGGGAACCAGCCCCGGCCTGTCGCTGATCTACGCGCATGTCTCCCGGCTGATCCGGCACACCGGTCAGCAGGCGATCTACCTGGCCGGCCCGGGCCACGGCGGGCCGGCGCTGGTGGCCGCCGGCTATCTGGAGGGCACCTACAGCGAGATCTACCCGGACGTCAGCCAGGACGAGGCCGGGATGCTGCGCCTGTTCCGGCAGTTCTCCAGCCCGGGCGGCATCCCGTCGCACGTGTCGGTGACCACCCCGGGCTCCATCCACGAGGGTGGCGAGCTGGGCTACGTCCTGGTCCACGCGTTCGGCGCGGTGATGGACAACCCCGACCTGCTGGCCATCGCGGTGGTGGGCGACGGCGAGGCCGAGACCGGGCCGCTCGAGGGTTCCTGGAAGGGCGTGTCCTTCCTCAACCCCGAACGCGACGGCGCCGTCCTGCCGATCCTGCACCTCAACGACGCCAAGATCTCCGGTCCCACCGTACTCGGGCGCAAGGACCCCGAGGAGGTACGCCACCTGCTGCGGGGCCACGGCTACGACGTCATCGAGGTCGAGGGCTCCGACCTGCCCGGCATGCACCACCGCTTCGCCGCCGCGCTCGCCGCCGCGTGGACGAGGATCCGCGACATCCAGACCGCCGCCCGTGACGGTTCCTGGGACGGCACCCGCCCGACCTGGCCGCTGATCGTCCTGCGGTCGCCGAAGGGCTGGACCGGCCCGGACACCGTCGACGGGACGCCGGTCACCGGCACGTGGCGCTCGCACCAGGTGCCGCTGTCCGGCGTCAAGGACAACCCGGAGCACCTCGCGCTGCTCGAGCGCTGGCTCAGGTCGTACCGTCCGGAGGAGCTGTTCGATTCCACCGGCGCGCCGGTGGCGCTGATCCGGGACCAGGCCCCCGACGGCGACCTGCGGATGAGCGCCAGCCCGCACGCCAACGGCGGACTGCTGACCCGGGACCTGGACCTGCCGGACTTCCGGTCGTACGCGATCGAGGTGCCCCGGCCGGCGCAGCAGCGGGCCGAGTCGACGCGCAAGCTGGGCGAGATGATCCGCGACATCTACACGCGCAACGCCGACCGGTTCCGGTTGTTCTGTCCGGACGAGACCAACAGCAACCGCCTCGGCAGCGTCTTCGACGTCTCCGACCGTGCCTTCATGGAGCGGGTGACACCGGAGGACGTGGCGATCGGCCGCGACGGCCGGGTGATGGAGGTGCTGAGCGAGCACAACTGCCACGGCTGGCTGGAAGGCTACAACCTGACCGGCCGGCACGGCATGTTCGCCACCTACGAGGCGTTCGCGATGGTCAGCGCCTCGCAGACCGTGCAGCACGGCAAGTGGTTGCAGGAGGCCAAGCACCTGCCCTGGCGGGCGAAGGTGCCGAGCCTCAACGTGCTGCTCACCTCGACGGCGTGGCGCAACGACCACAACGGCTTCTCCCACCAGGGGCCGGGCCTGATCCAGGTGGTGCTCACCCAGCGGGGCGACGTCGCCCGGGTCTACCTGCCGCCGGACGCCAACACCCTGCTGTCGGTGGCCGACCACTGCTTCCGGTCGCGGTCGTACATCAACCTGATCGTCATCGACAAGCAGCCGCAGCTGCAGTACCTGTCCATGGACGAGGCGATCGAACACTGCGCCCGCGGCGCGGGGATCTGGGAGTGGGCCGGCACCGACGACGGCACCAGCGACCCCGACATCGTCCTGGCCTGCGCCGGCGACGTCGTCACCATGGAGACGGTCGCGGCGGCGCAGATCCTGCGCGAGCGGCTGCCCGGGCTCAAGGTCCGCGTGGTCAACGTGGTCAACCTGATGACCCTGGTCCGGCCCAAGGACCACCCGCACGGCATGAGCGAGACCCTGTTCACCGAGCTGTTCACCGACGACGTAGACGTGATCTTCTCCTTCCACGGCTACCCCGGCGCGATCCACCAGCTCGTCCACGGCCGCCCGGACGCGGACCGGTTCCGCGTGCGTGGCTTCATCGAGCAGGGCACGACCACCACGCCGTTCGACATGACGGTGCGCAACAAGGCGTCGCGGTACCACCTCGTGATGGACGCCATCAACAACGCCAAGCGCCTCCCGCGCGGCGCCGCCGACCTCAAGGCGTGGTGCCGCAGCCAGCTCGACCGCCACGAGACGTACGTGGTGGAGCACCTGGAGGACATGCCCGAGGTGCGCGACTGGGCCCTCGGCGACTGGGCCGCGCGCGGCTGAGGCAGACGGAGACGGTGACGCGGGCCGGCGTCACCGTCTCCGTTCGCGTACGGGCGGGTCCGCCGTCAGAGGACGCGCGTGCGGCGCGACCCGGACGCGAGGCCCGCGATCGGGCCGACGGCGCCGTTGCGTCCCGGTTGCCGGGGTTCCCCGACCAGGTCGACGCCCATGACGGCCGGGCTGCCGTCCGGCTCCTCGAAATCCGCGTCGGCGCACCGGACCCGTTCCAGATCCCGGCCGGTGACCACACCGACACGGGCCTCGTCGAACGTCTCGGGCAGATCGGTGACGAGCCAGACCGCGTCGCCCTCGGCGACGACCGTCACCGTCGCGGCGCCCAGCACCCACGGCTCACGCTCGCCCGCGAACGGCCGGGCGCCCGCGGCGTAGGCGTTCGCCCGGGCGTACACCGGCTGTTTCACGTCGAGGTACTTCTTCTGGTCGCTGGGCGGCTGCTCGTCCAGGCGGGCCAGGTACTCCGCGAACGACGCGGGATGGCCGTCGTATCCGGCGGTGCCGCCCAGCGGCGTCCCCCGACCCTCCGCACCCGTCGCGTAGGCCGCGCCCGGATCGCCGCCCAGGAAGAGGTTGCCCACGTACCTGTCGTCCCCACCGTAGATCACCGCGTACCCGGCGACCTGCGTGCTGTGCGGCAGGTGGTACGGGGTGGCGCGGTCCAGCACCGGCTCCAGCCGTACCGTGCCGCAGATCAGGTTGTTGACGAAGGCACCGCCCTGGCTGAACAGCTCCAACGCGGCGGGTGAGCCGAAGATGTTGTGTTCGACCAGGTAGGGACCGTGGCTGACCTCGACGAAGAGGTCCCGGCAGTTGTCGTGGTAGACGTTGCGGGAGACCCGGGTGCCCTGCGCCTGCCAGTCCAGCCAGGTGCCGAGCGAGCAGTCGTGAATCCGGTTGTGCCGGATCACCACGTCGATGGCGGCGTGCAGCTTGATGCCGGCGATCTCGTACCCGTAGAACTCGCGTTTCAGGCCGATGCGGTGGATGTGGTTGTCCTCGATGGTGGAGAACGCACACCCGAGGTGACCCACTATCGCGTTCTGGCCGCAGTCGTAGATCGTGTTGCGGCGGATCACGTGCGAGCCGATGTGCTCCCGGTCCCACCCGATCCGGCGGGCCGCGAAGACCGACTCCAGCTGGTACTGGTAGCCCGGCTTGTCGCCGCGCAGAGCGGAGAAGTTCTGCCCGGTGGAGCCCTCCTTCCCGATCGAGATCGCCGAGCACTTGGCGTCGTGGATCACGTTGTCCTCGATGACCCAGCCCTTCGCCCAGCCGGGTCCGATCAGGCCCGGCTGGTCGGCGGTCGGTGGCGCCCACGGGCTGGCCGCGTGCGCCAACTCGAAGCCACGGACGGTGATGTAGTCCAGGTGCGGCTGTTCCGGGTAGAAGACGCTGCGGCGTACGTTGATCTCGACCAGTTCCGTGTTCGGGTCGGCGCCCTGGAAGTTGGCCCAGATCGTCGTCTGTTCACCGACCTCGGCGTACCAGACGAGCCGGGTCTGGTCGGGATCGCCGACCGGACGGGTCACCCCGGTCCAGTCGTCGACGACCTCGGTACGCCGGGGCGGGTCCTCGACCTCCGCGCGGCTCCCCACCTCGAAGAAACTCAGGCCGTTCAGGTAGACCTCGCCGAGGTGCTTGGGTGGCGTGCCGGTGCGGTGGACGATCCAGTCACCTGTCACCTCCTCGGCGAACGGATTGAACGAGCCGAACAGCGCGTTGTCGACTCGTGCCCGCCACACCGTCCCGCCGAGCGGCTCCCAGCCGGTGACGCGCTCCGATCCCTTGATCACCACGTGCTCGCCGGGCGCGGCCTCGTAGGTGATGCGGCGGGAGTCGCTGAGACCGCCGTGGCGTGGCTTCACCCACTCGCGGTACTCCCCCGCGTGCACCACCACCGTGTCACCGGGCTGGGCGACGCCGGCCGCCCGGTTGATCGTCCGGAACGGCCGCTCGGCGCAGCCGTCGGCGCGATCGGAACCGCTTGTCGCCACATGGAATACGGATGCCATCCGGGGGTCCCTTCTGGAGATGTCTGTTCAGGTCCATACCGGCAGGTCGATCCGGGACGGGTGGTCGCCGCCGTGGGAGATCTCCTGCTCCGCCCGCACCGTTTTGGCCGCGGTGGCGGCCGGCTCGCCGGTGCCGGGATTGCGGGCGTAGCGCGGATGCGCTCCGGAACTGACCTGCACGGCGACGCGGTGGCCGGCGGCGAAGCGGTGGAACGCCGGCCACAGCGGCACCTCCAGCTCGACGAACCCGTCCTCGTCCGGTTGCGGGTCGGTAGCCGCGGTACCGACGCCGCCGACGCGGCGGATCCCGTCGCACACGCTCATCGAGCGGCCGTCGGGGTGCACGTCGCAGATCCGCACGAACACGTCCGCGCTGGCCGCCGTCGAACGGAACCGGACATGGGCGGTCGGCTCCCCGGCGAGTACGAGCGCGTGCGCCAGCGGTGGACTGCGGAAGACGGCCACGTCCGCGCGGCGTTCGTGGGCGCTGTTGTCGACCGGCCCCGGGGACGGGCCCATGCCGGGGCCGCCGAGCGCGGGCGTGGGCCGGTCGGGATCGTAGGTGTAGCGGGTGCTGCCCGCGCCGGGGACGGCCGGGTCGAGCAGCCCCGACGGGTGCAGGTGCCACCGCTGCGCCACGGTGCCCGGCGGTGGCCACGCGGGCAGATCGTGCCACTGCTCCGCGCCGGTGAGGAAGGCGCGCACCGGTGCCGGCCGGGTCGTGGGCGCGCCGGCGAAGTGTTCCTTGAGGAACGCGATGGACTCGGTGAGGAACGGGCTCTGCGCGCTGCTGTGGCCCCACGGGCCGATGGTCAGCCGGGGCGGGCGGCCGGCCGCGACGAGTTGGGCGTAGTTGCGCAGCTGCCAGGGCAGGAAGATGTCGTACCAGCCGGTGGCCATGTACACGGGCGCGGTGACGTCGGGCACCGACGCGGTGTGCGACTGCCGGGTCCAGTAGTCGTCGGTGAGCTTCTCGTGGGCCAGCCAGTCCTGGTACCAGCTGATGGGGTGGCCCGCCACCGCGGTGTCGCCACCGGACAGCGGCAGCACGTCGAAGGCCGCGGCCAGCTTCCGGTCCGGCCGCCGCGCGAGCCACGCCCGGACCAGGGCGCCGCGCAGGCCCCGCAGGTCCATCCGGCGCGACCAGCCGAGCGAGCCCTCCAGCGAGAACGCGCCGTTGGTCCAGGTGATCGGGCCGAAGTCGGCCATCGTGACGTTCAGGCACAGCGCGTCCGGGGCGTTGCCGGGGTCGTCACGGCACATCCGTCCGGCCACCGCCCACTGGGTGTAGCCGAGGTAGCTCTCCCCGTACGTCGCGACGGTGCCGGTGCACCACTGCTGGCGGCGTACCCACCGGTGGGTGGCGATGCCGTCGCGCTGCTCGTCGAGCTGTGGCCGGAAACTGCCACCGGAGCCACCGGTGCCGCGGCAGCTCTGCACCAGCACCGTGAACCCCGCGCGGGCCAGCGCCGGCGCGTGGGTCAGCGAGCCGTGCCGGCCGTACGGGGAGCGGACGACGATCGTGGGCAACGGCGGTTCCACCACGCCGACCGGCTGGTAGAGGTCGGCCACCAGCTCGACGCCGTCGTCCATCGGCACGCGCAGCCCGCGCCGCACGGTGAAGGTGTACGGGAACTCCGTGGCCGCGTCGCGACGGGGGCGCCGGGACAGGAGGCGGCCGAGAACTGTCATCGCCCACTCGCGGGTTGTCCGATACGGTTCGCGACATCGACACTCGTGGAGGCGTTGTGCCCGTACGAGAAGGAGCGGAAATGGAACCGGAGCCTGCGGACGACGGCTACCGCAACCCGATCCTCCCGGGCTTCTGGCCCGATCCGAGCATCTGCCGCGCCGGTGACGACTACTACCTCGTGTGTTCGAGCTTCGAGTACGCGCCCGGTGTGCCGATCTTCCACAGTCGTGACCTGGTCAGCTGGCAGCAGATCGGCAACGTGCTGGACCGCGCCGATCAGCTCCGTTTGCCGGCCGACACGCTCGCCTCGCGGGGCATCTACGCGCCGACGATCCGCCACCACGACGGCCGGTTCTGGGTCGTCACGACGAACGTCACGCTCGACCGGCACCTGATCGTCACGGCGACCGACCCGGCCGGCCCGTGGTCGGACCCGGTCTACCTGGATCTGCCCCGCGTGGACCCGTCGCTGGCGTGGGACGACGACGGCACCTGCTGGATGACGGTGTCCGGGGTCGAGTCGTACCGGATCGACCCGCGTACCGGAGAGGTCCTGGAAGGGCCGGTGGCGATGTGGTCGGGGACGGGTGGCCAGTACCCGGAGGCGCCGCATCTGTACCGGGTCGGCGACTGGTGGTACCTGCTCGTCTCGGAGGGCGGCACCCACACCGGCCACGCGGTGAGTGTCGCTCGCGCCCGCTCGCCACGCGGGCCGTTCCAGCCGGGGCCGGCCAATCCGATCCTGACGCATCGCGGCACCGACCGGCCGGTGCAGGCGACCGGGCACGCCGACATGGTCGACGCGGCCGACGGCAGCTGGTGGATGGTTCTGCTGGGGATCCGGCCAAAGGGCCAGTGGCCGCCCTACCACGTCCTGGGACGGGAGACGTTCCTGGCGCCGGTGCGCTGGGTCGACGGGTGGCCGGTGGTCGACCCGGTCTCGATCGCCAACGGCCCGGATGGGACGAGCCGGTGGGCCGAGCGGGACGACTTCGACGACGAGCGGCTCGGCCCACAGTGGATCTCTCCCCGTAGCCGGCCCGACTCGGCGTGGTCGTTGACCGACCGGCCCGGCTGGCTGACGCTGCACGCGACCGGCGACAGCCTCGACCGCAGTGGCGCCACCGTCGTCGGCCGCCGCCAGCAGCACCACGACTGCCGGGTCAGCGCCCGCCTCGATCCCGGCTCCGGCCGGTCCGGCCTGACGATCAGGATCGACGAGGCCCACCACTACGACCTGGAGCTCGCCCGGGGGCGGGCCCGGGTCGTCGGCCGGGTCGGACCGTTTCGGCAGGTGTTCGGGGAGTGCCCGGTGCCCGCGGGGGCGGTGACCGTGGCGCTGGCCATCCGGACCACCGGCGTGCTGCCCCCGACGGTCACCTCGTCCGGCGACCTGGCGCGGGCGGGCCTCGTCGGCGTCACGGCGGCCGGCAGTGACACGATCAGCTTCGAGGTCGAGACCGGCGACGGCTGGTCGTGCCTGGCGGAGCTCGACGGGCGCTACCTGTCCACCGAGGTCGCCTCCGGGTTCACCGGCCGGGTCATCGGCATGTACGTCACCGAGGGAAGCGCCGGTTTCGACTGGTTCGACTACCGGCCGGCCGGCTGACGGGACCGAGACGGACCTCACCCCTTGAATGCGCCTTCCATGATTCCCTGCACCAGACGGCGTCCGACGAACACGAACAGCACCAGCAGCGGAATGGTGGCCAGGAACGAGCCGGACATGGCCAGCCCCAGGTCGATGTCCCGGTTCTGCTGCAGCGCCTTGATGGCGATCTGGACGGTGTAGTTCTCCGGCGACTTCAGGACGATGAACGGCCACAGGAAATCGTTCCACGCGTAGACGAACGTGAACAGCCCCAGCACGTACGCCGCCGGGCGGACCAGCGGGAACGCGATCCGCCAGAAGATCTGCCAGGTGGTGGCGCCGTCGACACGTGCCGCGGCCATCAGCTCGTCGTCGATGGTGCTGCCGATGTGCTGACGCATCCAGAAGATGCCGAACGCGCTGACCAGACCGGGAACGATCACCGCCTGCAGGGTGTCGACCCACTCCAGCTGGGACATGATCAGGTACTGCGGCACCACCGCCAGCTGCGCCGGCACCGTCATGGTCAGCACGACGATGAGGAACAGCGTGTTGCGGCCGGGGAAGGACAGCTTGGCGAAGGCGAACCCGGCCAGCGCGCAGAGCACCGCCTGGCCCACGGCGATCGTGCCGGCGACGATGACGCTGTTGAGCAGGGACTGCACGAACGGCACGATGGTGAAGACCAGCTCCGCCAGGTGCAGGAAGTTGCCGCCGGGTGTGATCGTCGGCGGGAGGGTCGTCGCGGTGGCGGAGTCCGTCGTCGCCACCACGAACATCCAGTAGAGCGGGAAGACGCTGGCGAGCGCCACGAGCGTGAGCAGCGCGTACACCGCGATCGAGACGCGGTTGGCCGAGCGCCGCCGGGTCCGTACGGGCGCGGCGGTCGAGGGTGCGGGCTTCATGGGCGCTCCGAGCGGACGCGGGTGGCCAGCAGATAGTTGAGTCCGGAGAAGGCGACCACGATGACGAAGAGCGCGACGCCGACCGCCGCGCCGTAGCCGAAGTGGAACTGCCCGAAGGACTGCTCGTAGAGGTAGAGGGTGACGGTCTGGCACTGCCGTGCCGCCCCGCACGTGAGCCCACCCACCGGGTTGGCCAGCAGCGGCTCGGTGAAGACCTGCAACCCGCCGATGGTCGACGTCACGACGGTGAACGCGATGATCGGCCGCAACGACGGGATGCTGATGTGCAGGAACTGTTTCCAGCCGTTCGCGCCGTCGGCGGCGGCGGCCTCGTACAGCTCCCGGGGTACCGACTGCAGCGCGGCGAGGTACAGCAGCGTGTTGTACCCGGTCCAGCGCCAGGCGATCATCGTGGCGATCATGACGTGGCTGCCCCAGAGCGAGGCTGTGAAGTCGATGTGGTCGAAGCCCAGCAGCCCGAGGAACCAGTTGATCATGCCGTAGTCGCGGTCGAACATCTGCGCGAAGACGATGGTCGTGGCCGCGACCGAGGTGACGTAGGGGACGAGCACCGACATCCGGAACAACGCGGCCAGCCGCAGCCGCGCGTGGTTGAGCAGATGCGCCAGGCCGAGCGCCAGGAGCAACTGCGGCACCGTCGACATCACCCAGATGCTGAACGTGTTCCGCAACGCGCCCCAGAAGCGCGGGTCGTGCAGAAGTTCGGTGAAGTTGTCCAGCCCCACGAAACGGTGCTCACCGATGGGATCCCAGTCGAACAGGGAGATGTAGAAGGTGAACAGCAGCGGGAAGAGACCGAAGATCAGGAAGAGCACGAAGAACGGCGCGATGTACGCGTACGGCGCCAAGAACTCCCGTACGCCCTGCTGGATCCGCCGTCTGCGATGGGGCCGCCGGAGGTCCGGCGGGGCCGTGGCCGGGCTGAGCATGGTGGTCAAAGCGTCACCTCCGCGATGGGCGGCAGCCGGGCGGTGCCCGGCTGCCGCACGTCAGCCCTCGGTCATTCGCGTACGGCGTTCTTGACGTTTGTCAGCGCGGTGTCCCAGGCCTTCGCCGGGCTCACCTTGCCCTGTTCGACGCTGGTGAGCGTGTTGAGGAACTCGGTGCCGATCGGGCCGTCCTGCGGGCCGAAGTAGAAGGGCTTGATCCCCAGCACCGACTGGGTGTAGATCTTGCCGATCGGCGCGTTGCTGAAGAACGGGTCGGTCTTTCCGACCAGCTGCGGGTCCGTGTAGACCGACGGCGTGGTGGGCAGCGACCCCTGCATCAGGAAGTGCTCGAGCTGGCCCTTCGGCGACTGCATCTCGGAGATGTAGTTCCACGCCGCTTTCGCGTTCTTGGCGCGCTTGGGGATGGCGAGGAAGCTGCCGCCCCAGTTCCCCGAACCCCCGGGAATGGTGGCGATGTCCCACTTGCCGTTCGTCTCGGGGGCGTTCGTCTTCATCTGGCTGAGCATCCAGGACGGTGAGCACACCACCGCGTAGTCGCCCTTCTTCATGGCCGCGGTCCAGCCGGAGGAGAACGACCCCTGCTTGGCGGAGATGCCCGCCTCGAAGGCCTTCAGCGTCACGTCGAACGCCGCCTTGACCTGCTCGTTGTCGTAGTCGAGCTTGCGGTCGGCGCTGTAGTAGCGCTGGCTGCCCTGGTTGACCGCCTGGAAGAAGACGCTGGTCGGCGTGTTGTCCACGAACGGTTTCCCGGTCTTCTGGACGTACTGCTTACCGACGTTGATGAACTCGTCCCACGTCGGCCAGAGCTTGGCGACCTCGTCCCGGTCGGTGGGCAGGCCGGCCGCCTTGAACAGATCGGTACGGTAGGCGACCGCCAGCCCGCCGACGTCGGTCGGCACCCCGATGATCTTGTTGTCCTTGGTCGTCGCCTGCGACATCACCCAGTCGAGGTAGTTCCCCTTGATGTCGCCGGCGCCCAGCGTGGTGAGGTCGACGAAGTTGTCCGGCGACTGCATGAACTTCGGCAGGTCGTCGGCCTGGATGAGCACCAGGTCGGGCACCTTGCCACCGGCCAGCGCGGCGGTGAGCGCCTGCGCGGTCTCGGTGGTGCTGCCGACCTCGGTGAGCTTGATGCGCACATCGGGGTGCGCCTTGGTGTAGACGTCGACGTCGGCCTTCTGGTTGATGTTGGCAAACGACCAGAACTCGAAGGTCTTCGAGTCGGATTCGCCGTCTGATCCGCCACATCCGCCGAGGAGGAGCGCGGCGGTGGCGATGATGGCTACGGTGCTCCGGACGCGTTTCAACGGCCCTCCATGCGGTAATCGTGCGCGGCGGTGGTCGGGTGACCGCGGCGAATCAGCGCGACGGTCCCTCCGGCGGTGGGCACCGCAGGCGAGGTCGTCGTCTCCGAAACTTATCGAGATATTTACATGCCAGGATTGTGTGCGCTGAGGCTACTAAGTGCCCCGCCATCCGTCAACGACCCCGCTGCCTGCGGTAGCACCGGGCAAGAGGCAGACGTTCCGACCGGCACAGCACCGAAAATTATCGGACCGAGCAGCGCGCCACTGGGCGAACTCGATCGACCGAGGTCACTGGCGATTACTGGCCCCAGGCGCCGGAGTGAGGAGAGGAACGCAGGCGTCACCGGACCGCTGTCGTCACGCGGCCGTGCGCGGAGCCGTGTGTCCGGCGGTCAGGCGAGGTCGAGCGCCACCGTGACGTACGCGTGCGGCGGCAGTTCGACCTCCAGGCCACGCGGGTGGTCCGTGACCCCGGCGTGCTCGCGGGGCGCGACGCCAGTGGTCGACGGCGTGTTGTGCGCGTCGAGCGCGTCGGCGGTCAGGACGGTGGCACGGTGGGAGGTGACGTCCCGACCGCGCAGGTCGAGGACGACGGTCACCGGACGCCGCGCGTCGAGGTTCGACAGCGAGACCAGCGCCGTGTCGCCGCGCGTCGAGGCGGACGCCGAGAGCGTCGCCAGGTGATCCCCCACCACCTCGCGCACCGGAACGTCGCCCTTGAAGGTCACCGCGAGCGACGCCGCGTCGTGGTGGGCCCGGTTCATCGCGAACACGTGGTACGAGGGCGTCAGCACGAGCGCGCCCGTCTCCGGGTCGGTGAGAATCATGGCCTGGAGCACGTTCACTGTCTGCGCGATGTTCGCCATCACGACGCGCGCCGCGTGGCGGTGGAACGTGTCGAGGTGCACCGCGGCCACCAGCGCGTCGCGCAGCGTGTTCTGCTGGTAGAGGAAGCCGGGGTTGGTGCCCGGCTCCACGTCCCACCAGGTGCCCCACTCGTCCACGACGAGGCCGACCTTGCGCTGCGGGTCCCAGCGGTCCATGACCGCCTCGTGGCGTGAGACCAGCTCCTCGATCCGGGTCGCGTTCCGCAGCGCGAGGTACCACTCCTCCTCGTCGAAGCCGGTCGCCGCGCCCTTCGACGACCAGCCCCGGGTCATCGTGTAGTAGTGCAGCGAGACGGCCTGGAACGGCCAGGCGCGGGAGTCCGGCGCTGCGAGGTCGTCGAAGGAGCGCATCAACGTCTCGGTCCAGTGGTAGTCGTCGCTGTTCGCGCCCGCGGCGATCCGGTAGACGGTGTTGTCGCCGTGGTCGCGGACGTAGGTGGCGTACTGGCGGGCCAGCGAGGCGAACTGCTCGACGCGCAGGTTGCCGCCGCAGCCCCACGCCTCGTTGCCCAGTCCCCAGAACGGGACCCGCCAGGGCTCGTCGCGCCCGTTCTCCCGCCGCAGGGCGGCCATCGGAGAGTCGTCGCCGCGGGTCAGGTACTCGACCCACTCGGACATCTCCCGCACGCTGCCCGAGCCGACGTTGCCGGAGACGTACGGATCCGCGCCCAGCAGCTCGCACAGCGCCATGAACTCGTGCGTGCCGAAGGAGTTGTCCTCGACCACGTCGCCCCAGTGCGAGTTGACCATGCGGGGGCGCAGCTCGCGCGGGCCGATCCCGTCGCGCCAGTGGTAGTCGTCGGCGAAGCAGCCGCCCGGCCAGCGCAGGTTCGGGATGCCGATGCGGCGCAGCGCCTCCACCACGTCGAGGCGGATCCCGCCCTCGTTCGGGATCGCGGAGCCCTCCCCCACCCAGAAGCCGCCGTAGACGCAGCGCCCCAGGTGCTCCGCGAAGTGGCCGTAGACGTGGCGGGAGATGGTGGGGCCGGTCAGGTCGAGGTCAATGACGGCGGTGACGGTGGAGGCGGTCATGGTCGTCCTTGCTGGAAGCGGCCTGCGGGATGCGGCGTCGGCAACGATACAGCCATCGGCGATCATGTCGATCCCCCAGCCGCGGCCAACCCGCCCTTCTTGACCGCTCACCTGCTGCTTTACTACGGTACTAGTAAAACAGCGAAGGGCTACCAGTGTTCGTCTTCCGGCTCGACACCCACTCCGGCGTGCCGCCGTACCTGCAACTCGTCCAGCAGGTCCGCCAGGCGGTGCTGCTGGGCTTCCTCCAACCCGGCGACCGCCTCCCGCTCATCCGCGAGGTGGTCGAGGACCTGGCCATCAACCCGAACACCGTGGCCAAGGCGTACCGGCAGATGGAGCAGGAGAACCTGGTCACCGGCCGGCCCGGCCAGGGCACGTTCGTCACCGAGCAGCAGTCGGCCGCGATGTCGCCGTCGACGTACACGTCGCTGCGCCGCGGCCTGGCGACGTGGCTGCGCCGCGCCTACGAGGCCGGCCTCGACGAGCAGGCGGTCGACGCGCTCTTCACCTCCGTCCACCAGCAGACGAGAAACGAGGACGTGGCGTGACAGACACCGAGATCGCGCTGCGCACCGACGGCGTGGGCAAGCGGTACCGGAAGGGCTGGGCGCTGCGCGACTGCACCCTGACCCTGCCGGCGGGCGGCGTGATCGCCCTGGTCGGGCCGAACGGCGCGGGCAAGACCACGCTGCTGCGCCTGATCGTCGGGCTGCTGGCGCCGAGCACCGGCACCGTCGAGGTCCTCGGCCACGACGTCACCGCCAGCACCCCGCAGACCCTGTCCCGGATCGGGTTCCTGGCCCAGGACCACCCGCTGTACAAGCGCTTCACCGTCGCCGAGATGCTCCGCTTCGGCCGGGCCTGCAACCTCCGCTTCGACCAGGGGCTGGCCGAGCGCCGGCTGGCGAAACTGGGCATCCCGCTGGACCGCCGGGCCGGCTCGCTCTCCGGCGGGCAGCAGGCCCAGGTCGCGTTGGCCCTGGCCCTGGCGAAACGGCCGGACCTGCTCGTCCTCGACGAGCCGGTCGCCAGCCTCGACCCGCTGGCCCGGCGCGAATTCCTGCAGGTCCTCATGGGCGCGGTGGCCGACGGCGGGGTGACGGTCCTGTTCTCCTCCCACGTCGTGCACGAGCTGGAACGTGTCTGCGACCACCTGGTCGTGCTCAACCACGGCCGGGTCACGCTCACCGGTGACATCGACACCCTCCTCGCCGAGCACCGGCTGCTCGTCGGCCCGCGCACGGCCACCGACCTCGACCGGGCCGGCGCCGTCGTGGAGGCCGTCCACAGCGACCGGCACACCACCCTGCTGGTACGCGACGGCGGGATCCCGGCCGCCCCGGGCTGGCAGGCCCAGCCGGTCGGGCTGGAGGACCTGGTGCTGGCGTACCTGCGCCGGCCGTCCGAGCCGGGCGCCGCGGTCCCGTCGGAGGTGGCGGCATGACGTGGTTGATCTGGCGCCAGCACCGCACCGAGGTCTGCGTCCTGGCTCTGCTCCTCGGCGTGTTCGGCATCGCCCTGCTGGTGCTCGGAACGCAGGCCCACGACCTGTTCCCCGGCGGCCCCGCCCGGTGCGCGGCAACAGCAGGCGCCGGCGAGACGTGCACGGCCGCCTTCCGCCGGCTCGACGAGGAGTACGGGTACGTCGAGAACCTCCTCGCGGCCTTCTACCTGGTGCCCGTCCTCATCGGCGCGTTCCTCGGCGCGCCGCTGCTCGCCCGCGAACTGGAGGACGGCACCTGGCAGCTCGCCTGGACCCAGGCCGTGCCGCGGATGCGCTGGCTGGCGGCCAAGCTCGCCGCGCTGGCCGGCGTCACAGTCGCGCTCACCGGCATGTTCACCGCCGTGCTCACCTGGTTCCGTCAGCCGTTCGACGCCTGGGAAGGGCGGTTCCAGTACGACGCCTTCGACCTGGAAGGGCTCGTTCCGCTGGCGTACGCGCTGTTCGCGTTCGGCGTCGCCACCGCCGCGGGGGCGATCCTGCGGCGCAGCCTGCCCGCGTTCGGCGTCGCGTTCGGGGCGTTCCTCGCCGCCCGGATGTCGGTGGCGCTGCTGGCCCGTCCCGCGTACGCCACGCCGCTCACCACCATGGAGCCGGTCCCCGCCGGCGGCACGAAGGGTCAGGCCGGAGCCGGCGTCGCCGACTGGGTGATCGAACGCGGCTACGCGGACGCCGCCGGGCGCAGGCTGAGCTCGACGGAGTACTACGAACTGGAGGACGCGGCCAACCAGGCCGGCACGAACCTCAGCCAGTTCCTGCACGAACGCGGCATCCAGCGGTTCGGGGTCTACCACCCGGCCGACCGGTTCTGGACCTTCCAGCTCATCGAGGCGGCGGTGTTCGTCGCGGTCGCGGCGATCCTGATCGGCGTGGTGGTGTGGCGGGTACGCCGCCGGGTGATCTAGCGCCCTGCATCGGACATCCGGTGAGTCCGTCAGCCGGCTGCCGTCCCGGCGGAACGCATCACCGCGTCCAGCCAGCGCAGCTGCCGCCGGACGTGGACGGCCTCCCCGCCCTCGTGGCCGTTGAACGGGTACGTGTGCATCTCCCGTAGCGGAGTGGCCGATGCGGCAGCGGCGTACTGGTTGTAGGCGGCGAAGCCGGTGCTCGGTGGGCAGACCTCGTCGCGCAGACCGATCCCGAAGTGCGCCGGTGCGGTGGCGCGCCGGGCGAAGCTGACGCCGTCGACGTAGGACAGCGTGCGCCGGACCGGCTCCTCGGCCTCGCGGTGCACCGCGAGGTAGCGGGCGATCTCGCCGTAGGGGGACGCCTCGGTCACTTCGATGGCGCGCTGGATGTCGCACAGGAACGGGGCGGTGACCAGGAGCGCGGCGAGGCCGTCGGCGAGGCCCGCCGCCGCGAGCGCGAGTCCACCACCTTGGCTGTTGCCCACCGCGGCGACGCGGGCCGGGTCCACCCCGGGCAGTACGCGGACGGCGTCGATCGCGCGGACTGCGTCGGTGATCAGGCGGCGGTAGTGGTAGTCGTCCGGGGACAGGATTCCCCTCGTGGCGGGGCTGGGCCCGCCGGGAGCGTCGTGCGGGTCCGGGGTGTCACCGCGGCTGTACAGGCCGGCCTGTCCCCGGTTGTCCACCAGCAGGTGGGCGTAGCCCGCCACCGGCCAGGTGAGCCGCTCCCCCGGCAGGCCCCGGCCGCGCCCGTAGCCGGGGTACTCCACCACTGCCGGCAGCGGTGTGGCTACGCCTGCGGGACGGGTGTACCAGGCCCGCACCGGTTCGCCGGCGAACCCGGCGAACGTCACGTCCCACACGTCGAGCAGCCGCAGGTCGGTGGGTTCGGGGCGGACGTCGACGAGCACCGGGCTGGCCGCGGCGGCGGTGAGGGTGGCCCGCCAGAACCGGTCGAAGTCGGCGGGCTCGACGACAGCCGGCGTGTAGCGGCGGAGTTGGCCGAGGGAGATATCAATCGACGCTCTTGACACGAAGATAACGATACCCATAAATTTCCGAAAGGCTTACGACGTATTACCGGAAACGTTCCGGCCGACGGTCAGGGGGAGGACGAGCTTGGCAGCCCCGACCCCGCGCAGTCGCCGTACGCCCTGGCGGCGGGCCCTGCGCCGGGACTGGCAGCTCTACTCGCTCGCAGTCCTGCCGCTGCTGTTCTTCCTGACGTTCCGCTACCTGCCGATGCTCGGCAACGTGATCGCGTTCCGGCGCTTCCAGCCGGGCGGCAGCCTCTTCGGCGAGTACTGGACCGGGCTGCGGTACTTCCGGTTGTTCTTCACCGACCCGACCTTCTGGAGCGTGTTCACAAACACGCTGGTGCTGGGCGCGCTGACGCTGGTGTTCTGCTTCCCGCTGCCGATCGTGCTCGCACTGCTGCTCAACGAGGTGCGCAACCGCGCGCTCAAGCGGTTCGTCCAGTCGGTGTCCTACCTGCCGCACTTCCTGTCGATAGTGATCGTGGCCGCCATGGTCCTCCAGTTGCTGTCGGTGGACGGCACGGTGAACCAGATGGTGCGTGCCGTGGGCGGCGAGCCGGTGGCGTTCATGCAGCAGGCCGGATGGTTCCGGACGATCTACGTCTCCTCCGAGGTCTGGCAGACCGTCGGCTGGGGCACCATCCTCTACCTCGCCGCGCTCACCACCGTCGACGGCGACCTGTACGAGGCGGCCCGCATCGACGGCGCCAACAGGTGGCGGCAGACCTGGCACGTGACGCTGCCGGGGATCCGGCCGACGATGGTGACGCTGCTGATCCTCAACATCGGCACCTTCATGGCCGTCGGCTTCGAGAAGATCCTGCTGCTGTACAACCCGCTCACCTACCCGACGGCGGACGTGATCTCGACCTACCTGTACCGGGTGGGCATCGTCTCCGGGAACCTCAGCTACGCCGCCGCCATCGGCCTGTTCGAGTCCGTGATCGGGCTGACGCTGGTGCTGTCGGCGAACGCGATCTCCCGGCGCACGGTGGGGACGAGCCTGTGGTGAGCACGCAGGCCCGCGCCCAGGCCCGCACACGGAAACCGGTGGCCCGGCCGCGTGGCCCCCGGCCCACCCGCGGCTACCGGGTCTTCCAGGTGGTGAACGCCCTCGTGCTGACCGGCGTCGTGGTGGTGACCCTGTATCCGTTCCTCACCATCGTGGCCCGCTCGCTCAGCGACAACGCGTACATCGTCGCGGGCGAGGTGAACCTCGTGCCGCGGGGGTTCAACCTGACCGCGTACCGGGTGGTGACGTCGGACCCGACGTTCTGGGTCAGCTACCGCAACACCGTCTTCTACACGGTGGTCGCCACGCTCGTCTCCGTCGTGCTGACCACCTGCTATGCGTACGTGCTGTCGAAGAAGCACCTGCGGGGCCGGACCGCGCTGGTCGGGATCGCCGTGTTCACCATGTTCTTCACCGGCGGCCTGATCCCCAACTACGTCCTGGTCACCAGCCTCGGGCTGAAGAACACGGTGTGGGCGATCGCCCTGCCCAACGCGATAAACGTGTTCAACCTGCTGGTGATGAAGGCGTTCTTCGAGAGCCTGCCGGTCGAGCTGGAGGAGGCGGCCGCCGTCGACGGGCTGAACACGTACGGCACGCTGCTGCGGATCGTCCTGCCGCTGTCGAAGGCGATGGTCGCCACGATGGTGCTGTTCTACGCCGTCTCGTTCTGGAACTCGTGGTTCGCCGCGTTCCTCTACATGGACCGGCAGGACCTGCTCCCGGTGACCGTCTATCTGCGCAACCTCATCGCGGGCGCGACCGACGCCACGCAGACCGGCGGCGGCCTCGGCAGCGCCGGCGACGTCGTCCAGTCCGCCGCCACCATCCAGTCCGTGACGATCGTGCTGACGATCCTGCCGATCCTCGCGGTCTATCCCTTCATCCAGCGCTATTTCGTCTCCGGAATCATGCTCGGCGCCGTGAAGGGATAGCCGCCGCCCGCACCACCACCCCACCACCGGAAGGAAGAACCCATGGCCCAGCTGTCCCGGCGCCAGGTACTGCTCGCCAGCGGCGCGGCCGCCGTCGTCGCCCTGGCAGGTTGCGGCGACGACACCCCGGACAAGAAGGACCTCGACCGCAACCGTACGGGCGCGATGGACAAGTACGGCATCGGCGACCAGTTCAAGGCCACCGAGCCGGTCACGTTCTCGATCCTCTACAACAACCACCCGAACTACCCGCTCAAGCCGGAGTGGCTGTTCTGGACCGAGCTGGCCGGGCGGACGAACGTCAAGCTGGACCCGGTCGCCGTGCCGCTGAGCGACTACGAGCAGAAACGCAGCGTGCTGGTCGGCTCCGGTGACGCCCCGATGATCATCCCGAAGACCTACCACCCGCAGGAGAACTCGTACGTCTCCTCCGGCGCCATCCTGCCGGTCAGCGACTACCTCGACCTGATGCCGCACTTCAAGGACAAGATCGAGAAGTGGAAGCTCCAGCCGGAGATGGACACGCTCCGGCAGGAGGACGGCAAGTTCTACCTGCTGCCCGGCCTGCACGAGAAGCCCTGGCAGGACTACACGCTCGCGGTCCGCACCGACGTGCTGGAGCAGCTGAAGATCCCGTCCCCGACCACCTGGGACGAGGTGTACGCCATGCTCAAGGCGATGAAGGCGGCCCACCCGGACGTCATCCCGTTCTCCGACCGGTTCGGCAAGCCCAACCCGGCCGGCAACCTGCTGAACATGCTGGCCCTCGCGCACGGCCTGCCCGGCGCCGGCTGGAACTACCAGCCGACGAGCTGGGACTCCGGGGCCGGGAAGTACGTCTTCACCGGCGCCTCGGACGGCTACCGGCAGGTGGTGGAGTATCTCCACAAGCTGGTCGCCGAGGGGCTGCTCGACCCGGAGACGTTCACCCAGACCGACGACCAGGCCCGGCAGAAGCTCGCCAGCGGCAAGTCCTTCGTGATCAGCACGAACGCGCAGACCCTGGTGAACGACTACCGCCCGGACATCGCGAAGATCAACCCGAACGCCCGGCTCGGCAAGATCCTCTTCCCGGTCGGGCCGGCCGGAGCGGTCAACCCGGCGACCCGGCTGGAGAACGGCGTGATGATCTCCAGCAAGGCGCGCGACGGCAAGAACTTCGTGGCCATGATGCAGTTCGTCGACTGGCTTTGGTACTCCGACGCCGGCCAGGAGTTCGCCAAGTGGGGCGTCGAGGGAACCACGTACACCAAGGACGGCTCGGGCAAGCGCACCCTCGCCCCGGACGTCAACGTCATCGGCCTCAACCCCAAGGGCACCAAGCACCTGCAGAAGGACTTCGGCTTCTACAACGGCGTCTTCGCCTACGGGGGCAAGCTCGACCTGGTGCAGTCGTTCTTCTCGCCCGAGGAACTGGAGTTCCAGAAGGAGATGAACGCCCGCAAGGCCGCGCCCTGGGTGACTCCGCCACCGGCGCCGCTCAGCGACTCCGAGCGGGAGCAGACGACGCTGTGGGCGACCGCGCTGAAGGACCACGTCACCCAGAACACGCTGAAGTTCGCCCTCGGCCAGCGGCCGCTGAGCGAGTGGGACGCCTACGTCTCGGAGCTGAAGGGCAAGAACGCGCAGGCCTACATCGACCTGGTCAACAAGGCGTACGACCGGTACCGCAAGAACCACGGATGACGCGGCTCCTCGTCCCCGACCGGCCTGCCGGCCGGCTGACCGACGCCTGGCGTACCTGCGTGGGCACCGGCCGGTTCGACCTGGCTCTGCGACGTGACTATCAGGACTCGCTGGCGCTGGTGCAGCAGGACATCGGCTTCCGGCACATCCGCGGCCACGGGCTGCTCAGCGACGGCGTCGGCGTGCACCGCCCGTACGAATACCGGGGCGAGCGCCGGGTGCGGCACGCCTTCACCTACGTGGACCAGGTCGTCGACGCCTACCTCGCGCTGGGCATCCGGCCCTTCGTGGAGCTGGGGTTCATGCCCTCGGCGCTCGCCTCCGGCGACCAGACCGTGTTCTGGTGGCGGGGAAACGTGACGCCTCCGGAGTCGTACACCGAATGGGGTGACCTGGTGCGCGCCACGGTGACCCACCTGGTCGACCGGTACGGCCTCGACGAGGTGCGCGGCTGGCCGATCGAGGTGTGGAACGAGCCCAACCTGCCGGCGTTCTGGGCGCGCGCCGACCAGGACGCCTACCACCGCCTGTACGAGGTCTCGGCGCACGCCGTCAAGGACGTCGACGCGGCGCTCCAGGTCGGCGGCCCGGCCCTGTCCCCCGGGGCCGACGAGTGGCTGAAGCCGTTCGCCGAGTTCGTCACCGACCGCGACGTGCCCGTCGACTTCGTCAGCCGGCACGCCTACACCTCCGGCCCGGCGCGGCACCTGCCGTTCGGCACCCGGCAGACCCTGGCTCCGGCCACGGAGCTGCTGGAACAGTTCGCCGCGCCCCGCCGTCACCTGGCCGGCACCGCGCTGGCCGACCACCCGGTGCACATCACCGAGTTCAACTCCTCCTACCGGCCGGACAACCCGATCCACGACACGGCCTTCCACGCCGCCTACCTCGCTCCGGTGCTGGCCGGCGGCGGGGATCTGGTCGACTCCTTCTCCTACTGGACCTTCAGCGACGTGTTCGAGGAGGAGGGGGTGCCGACCGCGCCGCTGCACGGCGGCTTCGGCCTGCTCACCCACCGGCAGATCAAGAAACCCACCTACCATCTGTACGCGTTCATGGCCCGGCTCGGCGACGAGGTGCTCGCGCGCGGGCCGGACCATCTCGTCACCCGGCACCCCGACGGCCGGGTCGCGGTCCTGGCCTGGGCCCCGGTGGACGTCACCGGCCGCGAGCCGGTACCCGAGCGGCACACCCTGTCGCTGTCGGTTCCGATCGGCCCGCCGGGCACCGCGTCGGCGTTCCTGCTCCGCTCGGCAGTGAGTGAGGACGCCGGCAACACCTTCGCGGCCTGGCGGGAGATGGGCAGCCCGCACTCACCCCGGCCACGGCAGCTCGACGCGTTGCGGGAGGCCGCCGAGCCGGCCCGTACCCATCGGGCAGTGCCGGTCGCGGGCGGGCGGGCGGACCTCGACCTCGACCTCGCCCGGCACGAGGTGACTCTCGCCGAGCTGACCCCGGTGGTGGACGAGACGCCGCCGTGGTGGGACGACAGGTTGCTCGACCCGCACGAGGACCGACGGTGACCGGCGCGACCGGCGGGCTGCGGGAGTTCGGCGACGGGCCGTTGTCGCGGGCCGCCGCGACGGTCCACACCCTGCTCGTGGTCGAACTGCTGCTCCTGGTGAGCACGCTGCCCGGTCTGGCCGTGCTCGTGCTGCTCGACCGCGACAGCAGCAACCTTCCGCTGGTCGCCGCCGCCGCGCTGCCGGTCGGTCCGGCCGTCTCGGCCGCGTTGTACACGCTGCGGCACCAGCGCCCCGACCTGACCGATCTCCGTCCCGCCGCCGCGTTCCGCCGGGCCTACCGGGCCAACCTGGCGGGCGTGCTGCGCGTCTGGGCGCCGACGCTGCTGTGGCTCGCAGTCATCGCGGTCAACCTGGCGAACCTGCCCGCCGCCGCCGTCCCCGGCTGGTGGGCCGTGCCGCTCGTCGTGGTCGGGGCGGGGGTGATCCTGGTCGGGGTCAACGCGCTGGTGATCGTCTCGCTGTTCACCTTCCGCACCCGCGACGTGCTCCGGCTCGCCGTCTACTACGTGGCGCGCAAGCCCGGCGTCACAATCGGCAACGTCGCGCTGCTGGTCGCCGCCGCCGGCGTCACCGCGGTGTTCTCCGAGGCGGTGCTCGCCCTGCTCGCAGCGCTCCTGGTGCTGGCGCTGCTGCGGATCGGTGCTCCCATGATCGACGACATCCGGGCGGAGTTCACCGCGTGAGCGTCCCGGTCACCGGCCGCTTGTCGGCCGACAGCGGCGAGTCGGCCTGGCACGCCGCCTGGCTACCGACTGCGGCGTTCCGTGAGCTCGGTTCCCGGCCGGTGCTGGTGCACGGCGACGGGCTCCTGGTCGACACCGTCCTCGACGAGGTGAGCCGGGCCTGCGCCCGCTACGGCGGACGGCTCTGGCACGGGCCACCGTGGCCTGTCGACGCCGACCTGGTGCTGGCCCTGCGCGGCGCCGGCCCGGTGCCGAACGCGGCGGCGGAGACGGTCCGGCTCGGCGCGACACCGGCGGTGAACGGCACCGGCGACGGCGCGCTCGGCGACGAGGGGTACCTGCTGACGCGGGCCAGCGGCGTGACAGTGGTCCTCGCCGACGCGCCGGCCGGCCTGCTGTACGGGATGTTCCACGTGGTCCGGCTCGGCGCGGCGGCCTTCCACGACGACCTTCCGGCGCGGCGGCACCGGCCGGCACTGGACCGGCGGATGCTCGACCACTGGGACAACGTGGCCCTGCACCCGGTGTCGGGCCAGGTCGAGCGGGGCTACGCCGGCGGCTCTCTGTTCTGGCGCGACGGCGCCGCCCGGCACGAGCCCGCCCGGCTCCGCGACTACGCCCGCCTGCTCGCCGCCTGCGGCGTCAACGCGATCTGCGTGAACAACGTCAACGTGCACGACACCGAGGCGCTGCTGCTGACCGACCGGCTCGGCGACGTCGCGGAGATCGCCGAGGTGTTCCGCCCGTACGGCATCCGGGTGCATCTGGCGGTGACCTTCGCCGCCCCGGTGGTCCTCGGCGGCCTGCCCACCGCCGATCCGCTGGACGAGCGCGTACGGGACTGGTGGGCCGCCGCCACCCGGCGGGTGTATCAGCGGATTCCCGACTTCGGCGGCTATCTGGTGAAAGCCGACTCCGAGGGCCGGCCCGGCCCGTTCGCGTACGGGCGCGACCACGCCGACGGCGCGAACCTGCTCGCCGAGGCGCTCGCACCGCACGGCGGCGTGGTGCGCTGGCGGGCGTTCGTCTACGACCACCACCAGGACTGGCGGGACCGGTCGACCGACCGGGCCCGGGCCGCCCACGACCACTTCGCGCCGCTGGACGGACGATTCGCCGACAACGTGATCGTCCAGGTGAAGTTCGGCCCGATCGACTTCCAGCCACGCGAACCGGTGTCCCCGGTGCTCGCCGCGATGCCTGCTACCCGGCTGGCGGTGGAGGTGCAGGCGACGCAGGAGTACACCGGCCAGCAGCGGCACGTCTGCTACCTCGGACCCTGGTGGAGCGAGGTGCTGCGGTTCCGGCCCCACGGCGCGGCCGGCGACACGATCGCCGACGTGGCGGGCGCCGGTGGCGGCCTGGTCGCCGTGTCCAACGTGGGCGACGACCCGTTCTGGACCGGGCACCCGCTGGCTCAGGCGAACCTGTACGCCTTCGGCCGGCTCGCCTGGGATCCGCTGCTGGATCCCGGCGCGATCCTCGACGAGTGGATCGACCTGACGTGGCTGCCGGTGACCTCCGGCGACCCGGAAGCGCTGCGGCGCACGATGCACGCGATCATGGACGATTCCTGGCGCACCTACGAGCGCTACACCGCCCCGCTCGGCGTCGGGTTCATGGTGCGGCCCGGCCACCACTACGGCCCGGACGTGGACGGCTACGAGTACACCCAGTGGGGCACCTACCACTTCGCCGACCGCGACGGCGTCGGGGTGGACCGGACCCGGGCGACCGGAACCGGCTTCACCGGCCAGTACCCGCCGCCGTGGTCGGAGGTGTACGAGTCCCGCGACCGCTGCCCCGACGAGCTGTTGCTGTTCTTCCATCACGTCCCGTACCGGCACGTGCTGCACAGCGGCCGTACCGTGATCCAGCACATCTACGACACCCACTTCGCCGGGGTCGAGGAGGTGGCGGCGATGCGGGAGCGGTGGCGGCTCCTCGCCGGGGCCCTCGCCCCGGCCGTCCACGACCGGGTGGCCGAGCGCCTCGACGAGCAGCTCCGCAGCGCCGTCGAGTGGCGCGACCAGATCAACACCTACTTCTTCCGCAAGTCCGGGGTGCCGGACGCGCACGGTCGCCGCATCCACTGAACCGGCGCGCTTCACCAGGGGTGCACGGTGCCGTCCGTCAGCCGGTTCACCGGCAGGTAGGCCGGCGCGTACGGGTAGCGGGCCGCGGCCTGCTCGTCGATGTCCACGCCGAGCCCCGGAGTCTCGGCCGGATGCAGGTAGCCGCCGTCGTAGTGGTAGCCGTGCGGGAACACCTCGTCCGTCGCCTCGGTGTGCCGCATGTACTCCTGCAGACCGAAGTTGGGGATGGCGATGTCCAGGTGCAGCGCGGCGGCCATGCAGACCGGGGAGAGATCGGTGGCGCCGTGCGAGCCGCTGCGGACGTGGTGCAGCGCGGCAAGGTCGAAGATGCGTCGCAGGTGGGTGATCCCGCCGGCGTGGACCACAGTCGTACGGACGTAGTCGATGAGCTGTTCCCGGATGAGCTGGGCGGCGTCCCAGATGCTGCTGAAGACCTCGCCGACGGCGATCGGCGTGGTGGTGTGCGAGCGGATGAGCCGGAAGCCCTCCTGCAGGTCCGCCGGGACCGGATCCTCCATCCAGGTCAGCGCGTACGGCTCCAGGCTCTTGCCGAGCCGCGCCGCCTCGATCGGGGTGAGCCGGTGGTGCACGTCGTGCAGCAGCCGGAGGGTGGGCCCGAACTCCTCGCGGACCCGGGCGAACACGCCCGGCACGTGGGCCAGGTACGCCTCGGTGGACCAGGTCGTCTCGGTCGGCAGCGCGGCGTCGGCGGGCTCGTAGAACATCTTGTCGGCGCTGACGCCGTACGTCCGGGGCAGGCCGGGCACGCCGCACTGCACCCGCACCGCGCGGTAGCCGAGGTCGACGAAACGGGCGACCTCGGTCAGCACCTCGTCGACCGTCTCGCCGTTGGCGTGCCCGTACACGGTCACGCCCTCGCGGGACCGGCCGCCGAGCAACTGGTAGACCGGCAGCCCGGCGACCTTGCCCTTGATGTCCCACAGCGCGGTGTCCACGGCGGCGACGGCGCTCATCGTGACCGGTCCGCGCCGCCAGTACGACCCCTGGTAGAGGTACTGCCAGGTGTCCTCGATCCGGGCCGGGTCACGCCCGATCAGCAGCGGCACGACGTGGTCGCGCAGGTAGGACGCGACGGCCAGTTCCCGGCCGTTGAGGGTGGCATCACCGACGCCGGTGACGCCGGCGTCGGTCACGACCTTCAGGGTCACGAAGTTCCGGCCGGGGCAGGTCACTATCACCCGGGCGTCGACGATTCTCATCCGGTCTCCCCTGCGGTCCGCGCGCCGGTCACCGCAAGATTATCCACCATCGTCGATCTATCGGGCACCCCGGCGCCGGGCCGGTCAGGCCGGTTCGGGCACACCCCCGGGCTCCCCGTCGTCGGGCATCGGCTCGACCGGCGCCTCGGGCAGTTCACCGGGCGTGTCCGGGAGGAGTTCGCCGGGATCGTCCGGCACGTCCTCACGCGGGTCGATCGGCGGGTACACCTCGGGATCGAGGTCGGGGTTGGTCATCGACCCAGTATCCGACGCCTCCGCCGCGCCCGCCCGCCGAGCGCGCCGGCCCGATCAGCAACAGGAGGCCGGCGGCGATCCACTGGAGAACCATGCGCCTCATTGGATCACGAGGTCGACGCAGGGCCACGCCCCACCCCGGCACCCCGATCGCCACAGGGGACGACACATGTCGATGCCTTGACACCCCGGATGTTATCGCGAACACTTGTTCGCAACGCACATTTAACAGCCAGAAGGCATACCCCTGCCTCGGTGTCACGCAACCCGCCGCTGAAGCCCGGAGGTACGCCGCTCCACCGGCGTTAGCGCTAACAGCGCCCATCTCCAGAGGGACCTCACGACGGCCGGGACCACTACGGGCAGCAGCGGATTCGGCGGTCGGCCCGATGTCCGGAGCCAGAGAGGCTGGATCAGATGATCGACCACTTCCCGACGCGGACCACCTTGTCGCGGCGCCGCCCAGCGGGCCCGTCGCGGAGCACCAGGTCACTACGCCGGCTGCTGATCGTGTTGGTGGCCGCGACGACGGCGATGGTCGGCGGCGTCGCCGTCATGTCGTCGCCGGCCGCTGCCGCCACGAACCAGTTCCGAGGCATGAACTGGGCCGTGCTGGGTGACAACTTCAGCACCGGTCCCCTCGTCGTGCAGGGCCTCAGCTCCTCCGACAGCAACGCGACGGTGCGAGCCAAGGCCAACGCCCTCTACGACGACATGGCTTCCACCATGGGCGTCAACACCGTCCGGCTGCCCATCAACACCCACACGGTGGGGACGGCGTGGTGGGAGGCCTACCGGGGCACCATCGACGCCGCCACCGCCCGCGGGTTCAAGGTCATCCTCGCCTACTGGGAGGACGGCGCCGCCTCCGGCGGCCGGATCACGAACCTCGCCGCCTGGAACGCGATGTGGTCCACGGTGACGAACACGTACGGCTCGAACTCCAACGTCTACTTCGAGCCGATGAACGAGCCCCACGGCTACAGCTCGACGGAGTGGCGCAACGTCGCTGCCAACTGGCTCAGCTACCACTATTCGGCGGTGCCCAGCCGGGTGCTCATCGGGGGCACCGGGTTCAGTCAGGACCTGCGCGACATCTGCAACGACAACCGATTCGCCTCGACGCTGCTGTCGTTCCACCACTACGCATTCTTCTACGGCGAGATGACCTACGACGCCTTCCGGAGCCACATCCAGACCCGCCTCGGCAACTGCGCGTCGCGGGCGGTCGCCACCGAGTTCGGCGCACCCATGAACGACGGCCGCAACTACGCCGACGCGAACAGCACCGACAACTTCGTGCGCCACATCCGCGCCATGGCCCAGGTCATGCGCGACAACCGGATGGGCGGCACCTACTGGCCCGCGCTCGGCGGCAAGCCCGGCACCATCGGCTACGACTGGTACTCGATGTACTCGCTCAGCGGTAGCGGCACCGACCTCAACCTGACCGTCCGCAACACCTCCGGCGCCGACCAGATCCGGTACGCCTGGGGCGACACCATCGGCGGCGGCCCCACGACGCCCCCGCCGTCGACTGACACGTTCTACCGGATCACCGTGCGACACAGCGGCAAGGCCATGGACGTCCAGCAACCGAACACCGACAACGGCGCGCGCGTCGGCCAGTACACGTACAACGGCAACACGTGGCAACAGTGGCAGTTCCAGGACGCCGGCAACGGCTACTGGCGACTCGTCAGCCGCAACAGCGGAAAGTGCCTCGACGTCGTGAGCGCGTCCACCGCCGACGGCGCCGAACTGATCCAGTACACCTGCGGCACCGGCACCAACCAGCAGTTCCAGATGGTCACAGGCGGCAGCTACTTCCAACTCCGGGCACGGCACAGCGGCAAGTGCGTGGACGTACCGGCCGCATCGACCGCTGACGGTGTGGTCCTCAAGCAGTACGCGTGCAACACCGGCGCCAACCAGCAGTGGTCGCGTACGACCGTCTGACCGACCCTCCGGCCGGCGCCCTACGTCGCCTGCGAGGAGGACTGCGGGATGCCTGTCACCTTCGCCGCGGGCCTGTCGGACGCCGCGGCGAAGGTGACCGGCGCGCCGAACGCGGCCCGCCGGACGGCGCGGCGCAGCGCGGCGAGGACGGCGGGACCGGCGAGGACTATCGCCACGGCGGTGGTGATCGCGCGGCCGGTGTCCCAGCCGAAGGTGGACGTGACGGCGGTGAACAGGGCGAGACGGTGCAGGTTCTCCAGTACGGGGGCACCGGCGACGTAGGACAGCTGGGTGTCCGCGCCGACGCTGAACGGCCAGAACCACAGGTTCATCAGCAGGCCGTAGCCGTAGGCGGCGAGCATCCCGTACCCGGCCAGGACGGCGACCTCGGCGCGGCCGCGCAGCCGGGCCGGAAGCAGGCCGGCGCCGAGGCCGATCCACGAGGCGCAGAGCATCTGGAACGGCAGCCACGGCCCGACGCCTGCGGTGAGCAGGGCGGAGGCGAACAGCGACGTGGCACCGAGCAGGAACCCGAACCCGGGTCCGAAGACCCGGCCGGCCAGGACGAGCAGGAAGAACACGGTCTCGATGCCCGCGGTCCCCGCACCCAGGGGGCGCAGGGCGGCGTTGACGGCGGCGAGTACGCCGAGCATCGCCAGGGCTTTGCTGTCGATGCCGCCGGAGGTGAGTTCGGCGAGGACGAGCGCCACGAGTACCGGCAGCAGGACGATGAAGACCAGCGGCGCCTCGCCGGTGCGGGCGGTGCTCTCCGGGTGTGCGGGGACGAAGAACGGCCAGGTGAAGGTGGCCAGCGCGGCGGCCGAGGCGAGGGTCAGCACCACAGCGGTACGCGGGGCGACCCGCAGCACGCTCATGCCGGTGCCCTGGTCTCGTCGAGCGCGGCGGCGACCTGTTCCACTGTCAGCCAGGGGGCAGGGGCGAGGACCTTGGCCACCTGCGGCGCGAACGCCGGCGAGGCGAGCATGACCTCTGCGGTGGTGCCGTCGGAGACGATCTCCCCTTCGGCCATCACGATCACCCGGTCGGCGAGGGTCGCGACGAGTTCGACGTCGTGGGTGGCGACCACCACGGCTCGGCCGCTGCCGGCCAGCATCCGGGCGACGGCGGTGAACTGCCGCTTGGCATGGTAGTCCAGGCCGCGGGTCGGCTCGTCGAGCAGGACCACCGGCGGAGCGGCGGTGAGCTGCACGGCGAGTGCGAGGGCGAGCCGCTGTCCCTCGGACAGGTCCCGGGGGTGCCGGTCACCGGGCAGTCCGGGGACGAGCTGGTCCACCAGCGCCCGGCAGGTGCCTGCCGGCACGCCGGTCTCCCGGTCGGCCTGGGCGCACTCCGCGTCGACTGTCTCCAGGTAGAGCAGGTCACCGGAGTCCTGCGGGACGAGGCCGACGTGCCGGCGGGCCTGACCGGCCGGCAGGGCCTTCGGGTCGACGGTGCCCTTCGGCCCGGTCACGGCGACGGTGCCGCCGTGGCGTGGGCCGCTGCCCTGCACCGCCCAGAGCAGGCTGGACTTGCCGGATCCGTTGCGGCCCATCAACGCGACGACCCGGCCGGCGCGCAGATCAAGGTCGACGCCGGCCACCGCGACGGTGCCCGGATACCGTACGACGATCTTCCGCGCGGTCAGCGTGGGACCGGTGTCCGCGCCCGCCGGGACCGGCGGCGGCGCCACGCCGGCGAGCCGGTGCCGGAGGTCGGACGCCCGTCGGCGGGCGTCACGGACCGACAACGGCAGCGGTGTCCAGCCGGCGAGGCGACCCAGCTCGATCAGGGGTGGCGCGATGTCGATGTGGGCCAGCCCGGTCGCCAGCGTCCCGTCGTGGACATGGCCGTCGCCGGGCAGGTACAGCAGCCGGTCGGCGTACTGCAGGACGCGCTCCAGCCGGTGCTCGGCCAGCACCACTGTCACTCCGAGGTCGTGCACCAGCCGGGTGACGGTGGCGAGCACGTCCTCCGCGGCGGTGGGGTCCAGCGCGGAGGTGGGTTCGTCGAGCACCAGCACCCGGGGGTGCGCCGTGAGCACCGCGCCGATGGCGACCCGCTGTTGCTGACCGCCGGACAGCGTCCGCAGGGGCCGGTCGCGCAGGTCGGCGATGCCGAGCAGGTCCAGCGTCTCCTCCACCCGCTTGCGCATCACCGCGGGTGGCAGGGCGAGCTGCTCCATCCCGTACGCCAGTTCCTCCTCGACGGTGTCGGTGACGAAGCCGGCCAACGGGTCCTGGCCGACCACGCCGACGACGTCGGCGAGATCGCGCGGCGGATGCGTGCGGGTGTCCCTGCCGTCGACGGTGACGGCGCCGTGCAGGGTGCCGCCGGTGAAGTGTGGGACGAGACCGTTGATCGCCCGCAGCAGCGTCGACTTTCCGGCACCGGTACGGCCCGCGACCAGGCAGAGTTCACCTTCCTCGACGCGAAACGTCACATCCCGCAACGGTGGCGGGCCGCCCTCGGCATAGTGGACGGTGACCCGGTCGAAAGTGATCATGGGCGGTCTCCCGGTGTCGATGCCCTCGCGGCGCGCACTCCGTCTGCCGGCACGTCCGTGACGGGGATGGGCCGGTCCACCGACGGCGGGCGTCCGGCACATACTGTCGGCGGTGGTGGCGGCGCCAGCCAGGCGGGTGCCGCCGCGACGCCGACGGCGAGAAGCATCAGCGGGGTCAGCTGGGGCCAGGTGAGCGGGCTGACCGGCGGGTAGAGCAGTTCCGGGTCCACCGAGCCGGCGAGCATGGTCAGTGCCGCGGCGGCCACCCCGCAGCCGGCCACGAGCAGCTCGGCCGGGCGCCAGCGGTCCGGTCGGTACCGGCTGCGGCGGACCCGGCGGCCGGCCAGCAGCATGCCGGTCACGGCGGCGGTCAGTCCGGCCAGGAGCATCGGCAGCCCCAGGTAGCCGGGTGCGGCGGTGTCGAGCAGCCCGTAGGTGCCGGCGCAGACGCCGACCAGCCCGCCGAGGACGAGCGCCCCGGTGACGGTTCGCTGCCCGGCGGGCACCGCCGCGGTGCGGCCGTAACCACGGGAGTCCATCGCGGCCGCGAGGGCCAGGGACCGGTCCAACGCGTCGGCCAGCACCGGCAGGGCGATCCCGCGCAGCGCCCTCATCCCGCGGGCGGACGCGCCGCGCAGCCGCCGGGCCCGGCGGACCCGTAGCACGCTCTCCACCAGCTGCGGGGCGACCGACAACGCGACCACGACGGCGGTGCCGATCGCGTACAGCGCTCCGGGTACGGCCTTGAGCAGCCGCTTCGGGTTGGCCAGGGCGTTCGCCGCACCGAGGCAGATCAGCATCGTCGCCAGCCGCAGCCCGTCGTAGAAGCCACCGAGGATCTGCTCGGCGGCGACCGGTCCGAACAGGCGGATGCCCGCCGCCCACGCGGGCAGCGGGATCTCCGGCAGCCGGACCAGGATGTGGTCGCCCTGGCCGCCGCCGAACACGATCCGGAACACCACCCGCATCGTGACGATCACCGCGCCGAGCCAGACGTACATGCGGAACGCCAACGCCCACGGCGCGTCGCCCCGGCGGCGCACCACCACCAGACCGGCGACGGCGACGAGCAGGGCCAGCGGCAGCGGATTCGTGGTGTGGCTGGCCGCGGTGGCCAGGCCGAGCGCCCACAGCCACCATGCGCCCGGGTGCAGCCCCCGGGGCAGCCACCACACCGGCCATCGGCCCGGCAGACGACGGGCGTCGGCCGGCCGCGACCCGGTGACCGTGACGTCAGTCATCCGGGTCGGCGGCACGGCGTCGTCGGGCCGCGACCAGCGCGCCGGTGGCGAGCAGGGCGAGCAGAAGCACCCCGGCGATCGTGCCCAGTGGCAGGCCGTCGTCGTCACGGGACGCGGCGACATCCGTCACCACCGGCTCGTCGGAGGAGCCCTGCGGTGCCGTGCCGGTGGCGGCGCCCGGCGTCGCCGTCAGGGTCGGCGTACCGGCCGTCGGTGACGTGCCGGCGGAGGTCGGCGGGCCGACGGAGACCGGCGGGCCGGAGGTGCCGCCCGGCCGGGTGGGCTCGCCGGGCCGGCCACCGGCGACCGGCGGCGGTGCGACGGTTCCTCCCGCCGGTGGTGGCGCCGCCGGCTCACCGCCCGTGGGCGGCGGCGGTGGTGGCGGTGGCGGTGGAGGGGCGGGGCGTTTCGGCACGACGCCGGGACGGGGCGCGTCGTCGGCGTTGCGGTTGAGGGAGAACGACCAGCCCTCGAAGCTACCGGCCGCCGGCTTGCGGTTGAGCACGCCCTTGTCGCTGTACGTCCAGCTGCCGCCGTTCGGGGCGTGCCAGTACGACCAGTAGGCGCTCGCAGGCGGGGTGTCGACGCACTTCTCCGTCGCGGCCGACGGCTTGCCGTCGATCCGGCAGATGAACCCCTCGCCCCAGCGCAGGGTTCCGGTGATCGGGAAGCCCGCGTTCTTGAGCGCCGCGAGGCCGGTGGCCTGGGTGCCCGGCGCGCACCGCACCACCGTCCCGCCGCCGAGTTCGTTGAAGTCCACCACGACTGTGACCCCGGAGGCGTCCGGGCAGTAGCCGGCCGACCCGGCGGCCACCGCAGGACTGCCCGGTCCGATCGTGGTGCAGGCGGTGACCAGGGCGACGGCCAGCGCGCCACGGGCGGCGCGGAGGCTCATCCCGCCCGCCGTCGGCCGAGCACGAGCAGTGTCACTCCGCCACCGATCAGCAGCAGCGCGATCAGCAGGTAGCTACCGATCGCCACGCCGGTCGTCGGCAGCCCGCCCGGCCCGGACGCGGCCGGGGTCGTGATCGGCGGCGCGGCGGTGGCCGGCGCCGCGGTCGTGGGCGCGGGTGTCGCCGGAGGGCTGGTCACGCTCGGCGTCGGGCCGGCGGTGCCGGTCGGTGGAGGCGACGTGGTGAGCGTGGGAGACGCGGAGGGCGTGGACGGCGCGGTGGGCGAGGCCGTGCCGGTCGGGGTGGGAGTCGACGTGGGCGGCGGGTCGAGGCCGATCCGGCCCAGCGGGACCTGGGCCAGCCCGAGCAGGGCCTGCGCGGTGGCCCGGCGCCACTGGTCCCGGTCGGTGTCGGTGATCCCGGCCGCCGCGGCAGCCGTGAATCCGTCGGTGTTGTAGGCGATCGCGCCGGCGTCGGCGGAGGCCGCGCCACCGTTGCCCGCGGTGAGCTGCAGCGCGGCCAGGGCCGTCGCCGCCCGGGCGGCCTCGTCGTCGCGGCCGGCGGCGGCGAGGGCCTGCCCGGCCAGGCCGGTGCTGTTGGAGTTCGCGCCGGTGGTCGGTCCCGAGCCGCCGAAGGAACCGTCGGCGTGCTGCTGGGTGACCAGCCAGTCGGCGCCCTTGCGGGCGGCGTCGCCGGCGCCCGTGGCGCCGTCCTCGGCCGCGGCCAGCAATGCCTGCACGGCCATCGCGGTCGAGTCGACGTCGAGGGTGGCGCCGGGCTGGTCGTCGCAGGACGGCGACGGCCCGTCGGCGGCGTCCGGGTAGAGCCGGAAGCCGCCCGCCGCGCACTGCTGCCGGATCAGGAAGTCCACCGGATCCTGTGGCAGGTCGCCGCTGCGGGCCAGGCCGAGCACGGCGAAGGACTGGTCGAAGGTGTTGCTGGCGTCCGGGCCGCTGTCGGCGGTGGTACGGCTGGTGATCCGTCCCCGCTGGTGCCCGGCGTCGGCCGTGGCGATCAGCGACAGGGTTTCCGCCCGCAGGTCGTAGCCGCCGAAGTCGGTGGGGTCCGCGTCGGCGGCGGCTGCGGCATAGAGCAGCTTGGCGGTGGCCCCGCCGTCGGTGAAGCCCTCGATGCCCCAGTCGTCGTAGCTGTTGTAGGACCGTACATGCTTTGCGACCTGCGCGGTTGCCGCCTGCCGGGTCTGCGCGTCGACGCCGGTGGCGGACAGCGCGACCAGACCGTCGATTGTCAGCCCCCAGTCCTCGGGGGTGAACGGTCCGGGCAGCGAACCGTTCTTGAACTCACCGGCCAGCCAGGACGCGGCGTCGCGGGCGGCGGTGACGTGGGCCGGGGCGGGTGCCGCGGCCACGGTGAGCGGGGCGCTGGTGATCGTGGCGAGAGTTGTCGCCGTGGCGATTCCGAGACCGATGGTGAGACGCCGGGACAGTGGCATCAGGGTGCCTTTCGCGGAGCGGTCGGTGAAAGCTCCGGGAAGCGCCCCGAGAAACGGACACCCCGCTCCGCGTGCTGCGGTGGGCGGGGTGGTCGGACCTCGGCGGCCCGGACTTCACCCTGTAGACCTCGACAGTGGAAGCCGCTCGTCCCGGGCGGGGCATTCCGGCTCGCGAAAGGGACTCTCGCTCACGGTTGCGGGTCAGCGCCGGCTTCGAACCGGCTTCCCCCCACACGGGACGTATGCAGTTGTGCCCGGCGCACCGGGTGCCGACACCGTACCGCCCGGGCGCGCGACGACGCCAGAGCAGCTGCCGGTACCCGGCGCGCCGCTGGTCACACCGTTCGCAGCCGGCGGGTCAGGGAGCGGCGATGCTCGGCGGGGCGCCGGCGCCGAAGGACCAGCCCTCGACGCTGCCCGGCGCGGGGTTGTAGCCGGTCGCCCCCGACGTGCTGTAGGACCAGGAGCCGCCGCTGGACGCATGCCAGTACGACCAGTACGCGGTGGCCGGCGGGGTGTTGACGCACGGCTCGGTCGCGGCGGTGGGCTTGCCGTTGATCCGGCAGACGAAGGCCAGGCCCCAGCGGGCGGTGCCGGTGACGGTGAAGCCGGCGGCCTGAAGCGCGGCCAGGCCGGTGGCCGGATCGCCCGGCGCACAGGCGACCTGGACGCCGCCGCCGAGCGCGGCGAAGTCGACGACCACAGTGACTCCCGAGGTGCCGGCGCAGGCGGCGGCGTGCGCCGACCGGGGCGCGGGTTCGACTGCGGTCAGCGCGACGCCGGCCACGACGGCGGCCAGCAGGCCGGCCATCCAGGTGCGGGCGGTGGGACGGTGACGGAACACGGGTCCTCCTGTGATCGGGTGAGCGGCGAGGCGGTTCACGGGCAGGCGAGCGCCGGTGCGCCGGGGTCGGCGCCGGCGGCGGACAGACGGGCGTACCCGATCCCGGTGAGACCGAGGACGGCCTGGGCGGTGGCCCGGGGCGCGGTGGCCGGGTCGAAGCCGCCACCGTCGAAGTCGACGGCGCCCCGGTCGGCGGGCGCCCCGGCGCAGCCGACCTGGAGTCCGGCGAGGAACGCCCGGGACCGCGCCCAGGCCGGCAGCCGGTGACCGTCGCGCAGGGCCTGCGCGGCGAGGCCGGTGCTGTTGGCGTTCGGTGTGCCGGCCGCGTTGGCGAAGCCGCCGTCGGCACGCTGAACGGACACCAGCCAGCGCAGCCCGGCGGCGGCGTCGGCCGGACGGTCCGCGGCGCGCAGCGCCTGCGTCACGAGCGCGGTGGCGTCCACGTCGGACGTGCAGACCGGTTGGGCGGGCAGCAGCGGGTAGCCGCCGTCCGGGCATCGGATGCCGGCCAGCCAGGCGGCCGCCGCCGGAGGCGCCCCGGCCGCCGTACGGTCCAGCGCCAGCAGCGCGAAGGACTGGCTGAACGCGTTGCTGTAGTCGCCGTACGCGGACCGGTCGCTGAACCGGCCGGCCGGCGTCTGCAGCGAACGCAGCCGGGCGATCAGGTCCACCCCGCCGACGTCGGCCGGGTCGCCACCGCGCACCTGCACGGCGAGGGCGAGCTTGGCGGTCGCGCCCGCGTACGCCTCGGAGACGCCGTCGCCGAGGTAGCCGTCGCGGATGTCCGGCCGGGTGACCCAGGCCAGCGCGCCGGCGCCGTGGTCGTCGGCGACGCCGCCGGCGGCGAAGGCGAACACGGCGTCGAGGGTCAGCCCCTGGTCGGGGTAGGCGACACCGTCGAAGACCGCCTCGAAGCGTTCGCCGTCGACGAGTTGCCGGGCGAGCCAGCCGGCGGCGGCCTCCGGGCGGGTGAGGGCGGCGCGATCGGGGGCGGCGACGGCCGGTGTGGTGAGGGTGAGGGCGGCGAGTACGCCGCAGAGGAGCGCGAGCAGGCGGTGCCGGCTTCGGCGGACGACCATCGGAAGCGCCTTTCCGGCCCGGCGGTCGTCGAAAGCCCGGACGACCGCAGTACGCGGGGGCGTCCGGGACTCCGACCCGTGGGCCACGACGGGTGGGGAGCGGTTGCACGAGTACGACGGGTATTCGGGCTCGCCGCCGCAGAGTTCTCTGGGCGGCCTACCGTTGCGGGCCAGCGCCGGATTTCGACCGGTCTTCCCCCGCACGTACACGCGGTGGTTGAGTTGTCGCGACAGTCTGCTGTGGCCGGTGCGCCGATGTCAATGCGCCAGGAACCGGCCACGTGCCGTGACGGCCGGCGGAGTCGGCGGTTTCACACCCGACGTCGAGAAGCCGTCGTCCCGGCGCGTCCGCGTGGAGCACGCCGGCGAGGGACGCCCGGTGAGGACCGGGCGTCCCTCACCGTGTGGTCACTGCCGGCGGGACCGGGAGCCGGTCAACGGCGGAACGGACCGGTGACGCAGTAGGTGATGCCGCCGGACGACGAGCCGGTCGTGCCGCGTTGCGAGGAGAAGTACAGCCGGTCCCCCGCCGGGGTGAACGCCGGCCCGGTGATCTCCGAACCGCTCTGTCCGGTGATCCGCAGGAAGACCGAGATCTTGTCGTCCGGCGTGATCATGCAGATCTCCATGTTGCCGCCGTCCTCGGCGACGTAGAGGTCACCTGCAGTGGACCCGGTGATGTTGTCGACGCCGGTCAGCGGAGGGGCGCCCGGACTGACCAGGTTGTCGTCGTAGGCGAGCTCGTACGTGCCGGCGGCCAGGTTGACCTGCCACACGCGGTTGTCGCCCTTCGTGGTGAACCAGACGGTGTCGTCCGCGTAGTGACAGCCCTCGCCACCGTTGAACGTCTTCGCGCCGGACACCTGCTGCCGGGTCGGGGTGGGCGAGCCGTCCGGGTCGGGCACCGTGGCCCAGGTGAACGTGCCGGAGGTGGCCGTACCGGCGCGGAGGACCTGGAGGGTTCCGGCGGACAGGTCGCCCCAGGTAGCCGGCACGAAGCGGTAGAACTTGCCGTCGGTCTCGTCCTCGGTCAGGTAGACGACCCGGCGGACCGGGTCGGCCGCGGCCGCCTCGTGCTTGAACCGGCCCATCGCGGGACGCGCCACCGCGGTCCCGCCGAGGGGGTACGTCTCGAAGACCCGGCCCAGGGACACCTCCTCGCAGGAGAGCCAGGTGTTCCAGGGCGTCTTGCCACCGGCGCAGTTGTTGTTGGTGCCGGAGAGGATCCGCGACGCCCCGACCACGGCCCCGCTGGAGTTGAAGACGAGTCGCGAGGCGCCGCCACCCGCACCGGCCGACACCTCGGAGTTCGACACGTAGATCCAGCCGGTGCCGTTCGGGAACACGGCGCCGCCGTCCGGGGCGTCGTGCCAGGTGTACGACGTCCCCGGCACCGTCCGCCGGGACCGCGCGACGATCGAGCTGGTGAACCCGGCCGGCAACTGGATGCCGTTGGCGTCGGCTGCCTGAAGCCCACCGTAGGGCCCCGCCGCGTTCTGTGCCGGGGCTCCGTACGCCGCCGACCACGCCGTGAACGGCAGGGCGACAGCGCCCGCACCGACAACAGTGGCCCGCAACATCGTTCGACGATCCATGGAACCTCCTCCGTAGGTTCCATGGATCCGACCGTGCGGAGCTTACGCACGCCGATCTGTTGGATGAACGTCGATGGACGGCTCGATGTGCGATGTCCCGCCCACGCCGACCCGGTCGAGGGGTCGTACGGGTAGGAGAGGCAGCGGCACCAACCAGCAGTGGGCGCGCACGGCCGTCTGACCGGCCCTCCGGCCGCGACCTCCCCTCCCCCGGTCACCGGCGCAGGTGGCCGATGCCGTGCTGGTCGAGCCAGGCGACAGTCCGCGGTACGAACGTCGGCGCCCCCGAGCCGGCGCTGACGTCGGTGGCGACCAGCGGCACCTGGGCGGCGACCGGGAGCAGCGTGGACCGCCAGCAGGCCGGCGTGGCGCAGGCCGAGCGGTCGTCGACGCGCCAGGCGGCGGCCACGCTGCGGCCGTCCGGGTCAGCCGGGCGATATTCCAGCCACCGGCTCAGATCGTTGCCGCCGTCGATCCCGGCGGCGAGGACCAGGTTGAACGAGCCCTGGACGCGAAGCAGGCGGATCTGCTCCTGCACGCCGAAGGGCGGCAGGCCGGTGCCCGTGCACGAGGTACCGCCGTCGCGCCAGCAGGTCCAGACCGCCGCGGGATCGGTGCCGCCGGCCGCCGGGAAGTCGTACGGCGAGATGTCGAAGACCACTGCGTTGTCGTCGCCGAACACCTCCGCCGCCGCGCTCCAGAACGTGCGGGTGGCGGAGATGTCGCTCTGCCGCAGCGACACGACGGGTGTGATGCCGGCCCGGACGAGCCGGTCGACGTACCGGGCCGCCTCGTCGAGGTAGCCGACGCGGTTCTGCCGATCGGCAGGGCTGCCGGTGTAGGCGTAGCAGGCGTCGCTCAGCACGACCCGTACCGCGTTGACGCCGCGGGCCCGCAGCGCGCCTACCGACGCGTCGTCGACCGGGCCGTCCCAGTGGATCGGTCCCCATGCGCATTCGCCGGGCGCGGCCGACCGGATGATTCCACGGGGCCGGTACGGCCTCGGACTGGCTGTGACCGTGAGGATGCGGTTGCCGAACGCCTTCAGCGCAGGCGCGGCGCCGGGCGCCTGCGGCGGGAGCACCCGGATGCCGCGGACCTCGGCGGTGGCCTGGGCGCCGCTGCTGTCGTAGGCGGTGGCGGTGACGCGGGTGCCGCTGTTCGCCGCCACGCCGCGCCAGTCGAACGCGTACGGCGCGGTGGTGTCCACGGCGAGCAGCCTGCCGCGCTCGCGGAACTCGACCCGCTCGATCCGCCGGCCGGGCGCCGCCGTGGCCTCGGCACGGATCGGGATGACGCCCGGCGCGGCGAAGAAGTCATTGGGCAGGGGCGAGGTGAGCGCCACCGACGGCCCGCCCGGCAGTGGGCTGGGCCGCGGGCTCCCCGAGGCCGGCGGCGGCGACGAGCCGGTCGGGTCGGCGCCGTCCCCGTCGCACGGCTGGCCGCTCAACACCCAGTCGGTCGGCTCGGGGTCGGCACCCTGGTAGTTGCCGCCGAACCGCACCGTCACCGAGGCGCCGGTCGGCAGCGTGGATCCCGCCGGCGGACGGAGCATGGTCATCGGATACATCTCGCCGCTGCCCAGCGTGTATCCGTCCGGCAGCCGGTCGAGGCCCATGGTGATCGTCTGACCGTTCGCCTGCCGGAACCGCAGCCACCAGTCGGTGACGGGAGCGCCCAGGTTGGTGACGGTGAGCTCGGCCCAGAAGCCGCTGGACCACTCCCGGGTGATGGTGTAGTCCACCGTGCACGCCGTCGCGGCGTAGGCCGGCCGCAGCGCCATCGTCATGGCCCCGCCGACGACGACCGCGGCTGCTGTAGCCAGCGCGAAGATCCTGCGTCGCATCATGCCCCCGTAACATCGACATACATCACTTCATGCAGCCTCGGCGCTCCGGGCACGGCCTGTCAAGGGCTGAACCGGGCCCGGGCCGGGCGGAACGGCGCGGCGTTCCGCCCGGCCGGCGGCTCAGCGTCCGCGCAGCTCGGCCGCGGCGGCGACCAGGTGCTGGAGGGACGCCTCGACCTCGGGATAGCCGCGCGTCTTGAGGCCGCAGTCGGGGTTCACCCACAGCCGCTCGGCCGGCACCGCGGCCACGGCCCGGCGCAGCGCGCCGACGACCTCGTCGTGGGACGGCACCCGGGGTGAGTGGATGTCCCAGACGCCGGGCCCCACACCCCGGCGGTATCCGATCGCGGCGAGGTCGTCGAGGACCTCCATCCGGGAGCGGGATGCCTCGATGCTCGTGACGTCGGCGTCGAGGGCGTCGATGGCCGTGATCACCTCCCCGAACTCCGAGTAGCACAGGTGGGTGTGGATCTGGGTGTCGTCGGCGACTCCGCAGGTGGCCAGGCGGAACGCCCCGACTGCCCAGTCCAGGTACGCCTTCTGGTCCGCCCTGCGCAGTGGCAGCGTCTCACGCAGCGCCGGCTCGTCGACCTGGATGACCCGGATACCGGCTGCCTCGAGATCACGGCACTCGTCGCGCAGGGCGAGCGCGACCTGGTCCGCAGTGTCTGCCAGTGGCTGGTCGCTGCGGACGAACGACCAGGCCAGGATCGTGACCGGGCCGGTGAGCATGCCCTTGACCGGCCGGTCGGTCAGCGACTGCGCGTAGGTGGACCAGTTGACGGTCATCGGCGCCCTGCGTGCCACGTCGCCGTAGATGACGGGCGGACGCACGCATCGGGAGCCGTAGGACTGGACCCAGCCGTGTTCGGTGGCGGCGAACCCGTCCAGCTGCTCGCCGAAGTACTGGACCATGTCGTTTCGTTCCGGCTCGCCGTGCACGAGCACGTCCAGGCCCAGCCGCTCCTGGAGCCGGACGACGTGCTCGACCTCGGCGCGCATCCGCTGCGTGTAGGCGGCGTCGTCGAGACGCCCGGCCCGGTGCTCGGCACGCGCGCGGCGCAGCTCGTCGGTCTGCGGGAACGATCCGATGGTCGTGGTCGGGAGGGGCGGCAGGTTCAGCCGGGCCTGCTGTGCCGCCGCACGCTCCGGGTACGCGCCGCGCTGCCGATCCGTGGCGCGCAGCGCGGCGAGCCGACCGCGTACGGTGTCGTCGCGCCAGGCGGCAGGGGTGGGCGGCAGCGGCTCGGGCAGGGACGTGGTGCCGTTGCGCAGCGCGCGGCCGAGCCGGACGACCTCATCGACCTTCTGCCGGGCGAAGGCGAGCCGCTGACGCAGCGCCGGGTCGAGAGCGGTCTCGGCGGACAGGTCCTCCGGCACGTGCAGCAGCGAGCACGAGGTGGACACGGCGACGTGGTCGGCGAGGGCGGTGACGGCGGCACCGGCCGCCACGGCGGCCCGCAGGTCGGTACGCCAGACGTTGCGGCCGTCGACGAGGCCGGCCACGATCGTCTTGCCGCGCAGTGGTCCCGCACCGGCCAGCCGCCGCAGGTTGCCGGGCCCGGCCACCAGATCCACGCCGACCGCTTCGACCGGCGTGTCGAGCAGGGCGGGCAGCGCGTCACCGAGCTCGCCGAAATAGGTGGCGACGAAGATCGCCGGCCGCTGTTCCACCGCGCCGAGCCGGGTGTACGCCTCCCGCAGCGCGTCGATCTCGGCGGCGCTCCGGTCGGCGACGTAGGCGGGTTCGTCCAGCTGCACCCATCGCACGCCCGCCGCGGCAAGGGATCGCAGGATGCCGGCGTACACGTCGACCAGGTCGGTCAGCCGGTCGAACGGTTCGCCGCGGGCCTCGGTGGGCTTGGCCAGCAGCAGGAATGTCGCCGGCCCGACCAGCACCGGCCGGCTGTCGATTCCCAGCTCGCGGGCCTCGCGGTACTCGCGCAGCGCCTTGTCGGGATTCGGCGCGAAGGTGGTGTCGGAGCCGATCTCGGGAACCAGATAGTGGTAGTTGGTGTCGAACCACTTCGTCAGTTCGAGCGCCGGCTCGGCATCGACGCCCCGGGCCATGGCGAAATAGGTGCCGAGGTCGCCGAGGCCGAGACGGGCGAACCGGCGCGGGATCGCGCCGACGGCGACGGCCGTGTCCAGCACGTGGTCGTAGTAGGAGAACGTGTTGGACGGGATCGCGTCCAGGCGCGCGTCGCGCAGCGTCCGCCACACCTTCGCCCGTAGCGCGGCAGAGGTCGCCGCCAACTCCTCGGCGTCGATCCGGCCCGCCCAGTAGGCCTCGACGGCCCTCTTGAGTTGCCGGTTGCCCCCGATACGTGGATAGCCCAGCACGGTGCTCTGACCGAATGCGGTACTCATGGAGATCCCTTCCCTCGAAGCACACGAGGCCGATCGAGGCGGGGAGGGAAGGGGCACAGACGGCGTACCGGCTTCCGCACCGGCCGTCCCGAGCGACCGTCGGCGGCGCACACCGGACGGTGCGCGCGGTGCGGGCAGGTCTTCGGACTCGCGGGCGCGACCGGATCCACCCGGTCACCTACTGGCCGTCGCTTCCCAGACCTCACGGTCCAGTGCTTCGATGACGGCTGTCGTTCCCACTCACCGCTGCGGGGCAGTCCCGGACTCACACCGGGTTCCCTCTTACGACGCCACACCCTTCACGGGCACGGCGAACCAGCACCGTTGTCCATCGTATGGGGCGGTGAGCCGACGTGGTCGGCGCGTCCGTCCTGCGGGACGGCGAGCCGTCGCGGCGGGTGGCGGGAGCGACTCGCGGTCGGCCCCCGCCCCCCGTCGCAGGGCCGGTCAGCCCTTGCGCCACTTCTGGCCGGCCGTGCCCGTGCAGTCCCAGAGCTGGAGCCTCGCGCCGTCGTTGCCGTTCCGGTCCTTGATGTCGACGCACTTGTCGGCCTGAAGGTTGACCAGGTCCCCGGCCGAGTTCAGGGTGAACTGCTGGGCGCCGGTGCCGTTGCAGGTGTAGAGCTGCACCACCGCCCCGTTGGCGGTGGACCCGGCGTCGACGTCCATGCACTTGTTGTTCTGGCTCTTCAGCGCCGTGCCGCTGAACGTCCACTTCTGCGCGTTGGTGTTGTTGCAGTTCCACATCTGCAGCGGCGCGCGGTCGACGAAGTTGGAGCTCGGCACGTCGATGCACTTGTTGTTCCAGTTGCTGACCACGGGCACCCCGGTGGCCGGGTTGCCGCCCCCACCGCCGGTGAACGGGCTGAGGATCAGTCCGGCCGAACGGGGGTCGCCGTCGTGCACCAGTGACTCGAATCCGCCGACGTCGTCGAAGGCGAACGCGTACGCCCGGCCGTCGGTCATGTTGGCGTGGATCAGGCGGGCGTACTGGTTGGTGGGGTTGCTGCGGTAGAAGTCGGCGGCGTTCGTGCTGGGCTGGGTGTCGATGGTGCCGAGCGTGCCTCGGTTGAGGGCCGCGCAGAGCGTACGCGAGATCGGGCCGACCACCTGGTCGTTCGGCGCGGGCAGGTCGCCGTCGCATCCCCAGACGCTGGCCGAGGAGGGCCGGTTGAAGGAGGCGACCACCTGGCCGCTGCCGTTTGTGAAGGTCATGGTGTTGCCCGAGGTGCGGCCGTAGTACCGGATGGCCGGCTGGTCGGCGAAGGGCGCCACGGTCAGCGTCTTCGTGGTGTACGCGTTCCACGCGGAGGCGATGTAGGAGTCCAGATAGGTGGTGCTCAGCAGGCCGGCCCCGGCCGCCTTCCCCGGAGCCAGGACGCGCAGCACGGTCCCGTCGGAGCGGGTGTGGACGGTGTTGGCCCAGCCCGGCTGCGCCCGGATGCCGTCGATGACCGCGTTGCGTCCGTTGGCCACCACGTCGCCGGTGCGCTTGGTGACGCCGTTGGCGCCGGTCACCGTGACCGCGTGCGGGATCGCGAACATGTCGACCTGGGAGCTGTTGAGCCACAGCCCGGAGTCGTTGTAGGTGAACTCGCTCCAGTCGAAGAGGATGTCGCGGTTCGCGTCACCGGCCGCCCAGGGCGCGGGCTGCACCAGCCCGTCCGGGGTGAGGAAGAACTTCAGCTTCTGCCCGAGGGCGAAGTAGGCCCGGCCGGAGAAGCCCCGGGGGAACTGGATCGTGGTGCTGCCGCCGTTGCCGGGGCCCGGTATGGAGACGTCCGGCGCGGGCGACGGCGGGATCTGCCCGCCGCTCCACGGCACGAAGGCGCCACCGGCGGTGACGTAGCCGAGCCGGCCGGAGGACAGCTGGACGCCGATGACGTAGAGGTAGACCGGGTCGGTGCGACCGGTGGTGTTGGTGACGGTGACGGGTAGCAACGCCGGTCCGACCGCGTGGGCGGGCGTGGCGACGACGGTGCCCGCGAGCCCGGCGAGCAGTGCGGACGCGGCGGCGAGCAGCTTTCTTCGAAGACGCATGGCGACACCTCGCTGGAGACAGGGACGGGAGAGCGCTCTCTCAGCAGGGTCCAATTGTTAATTTTGTTTGTCAATAGGCGATCACCGATGGACGCGAGACCGTCACGGGCGGGGCACCCGCCGTGCGGCGGTCGGGTCCGGCGGGACGACGTGCTTGGCGGTCTCGTTGGCGGCGACGTTGACCAGGGTGACCGCGGCGAGGGCCGCCAGCACCACCGGCGGGAGCGCGGCGAGTCCGAGTGGCCCGGACAGTGGGCTGAAGGGCAGCGCGACGGTGACCGTGATGAGCAACAGTCCGGTGCCGGCGAGCGCGGCGGAGGGGCGGCTGCGCAGGAAACTCCGATTGGAGCGCAGCACCAGCAGCGCGATGATCTCGGTGGCGGTGAACTGGACGAACCAGGCGGCGCGGAAGACGTCGGTCGACACGTGCCACCACCAGCGCAGGGCGCCGAGTACGAGGAGGTCCACGGCGATGCTGATCGAGCCGTACACCAGCATGAACCTGCGGATGGTCCGGACGTCGACGGTACGCGGATGCTGGATCTGCTCGGGATCGGCGTAGTCGGTGGACAGGGTGGTGTAGGGGATGTCGGAGAGGAAGTTGAGCAGCAGGACCTGACGGGGCAGCAGCGGCAGGAAGGGCAGCAGGAGCGCGGCGATGCTCATGCTGACGACGTTGCCGAAGGACGCGCTGGTGTTGACCCGGATGTACTTCAAGGTGTTGGTGAACGTGCGGCGGCCGAGGCGGATGCCGTCGGCGATCACGTCGAGGTTCTTGTCGAGCAGCACGATCGCCGCGGCCTGTTTGGCGACGTCGACAGCGGTGTCGACGGAGATGCCGACGTCGGCGGCGTGCAGCGCGGGAGCGTCGTTGATGCCGTCGCCGAGAAACCCGACGACGTCGCCGCGTTGGCGCAGCGCGGTCAGGATGCGTTCCTTCTGCAGCGGGTCCACCTCGGCGAACACGGTGACGTCGGCGATCCGCTCCGGCAACTGGTCGTCGGGGCAGGCGGCGAGGTCGGCGCCGACGAGCGGTTCGCCGGCGAGGTCGACGCTGGCGGCGACGTGCCGGGCGGCGTGCCGGTTGTCGCCGGTGACCAGTCGGACCGTGACGCCCATGTCAGCGAGCCGGCGGATGGCGGCGGCGGCGTCTGCGCGGGGTGGGTCCTGGAAGGCGAGCAGCCCGACCAGCGTCATCTCCCGTTCGTCGGCGACGGCGACGGCTGTGGCGCCGGGCATGGCTCGCACGGCGAGGCCCAGCACCCGGTCGCCCTGGTCGCTGAGCGCGGCGAACCGTCGCAGGACCCGCTCGCGTACCTCGTCCAGCGGTACCGTGCCCGCGGCGGTGCGTGCGGTGGCGCAGACGTCGAGCACCGCGCGTAGCGCACCCTTGGTGACCAGGATCGGCTCGTCTCCGTCGCGCACCAGCAGGGACAGGCGCTGGCGGGTGAAGTCGTAGGGCGCCTCGGCGATGCGGGTGCCCGGGTCGGCGGGTGGTTGCCCCCTCATGATCGCCGTGTCGACAGGGTTGGGGAATCCACGCTGGAGGCCGGCGTTGAGCCTCGCGAGCCGGGCCACCTCGGCGTCCGGCTCACCGTCGACCGAGAGGCAGCCGGTGAGGGTGACCGTGCCGGCGGTGAGGGTGCCGGTCTTGTCGGTCAGCAGCACGGTCATGGCGCCGAAGTCCTCGATGACCTCGAGGCGCTTGACGATGACCCGGTGCGCGGCCATCGCACGGGCGCCGGCGGAGAGGCTGACCGCGACGATCGCCGGCAGCATCTGCGGGGTCAGCCCGACGGCGAGGGCGAGCGAGAACAGCAGGGAGTCGATGACCGGGCGGTGCAGCAGCAGGTTGGCGACGAAGATGCCGACCAGCAGGACCACCATGATCCGCACGAGCAGCAGCCCGAAGCGGGTCAGCCCGCGCTGGAAGCCGGTGCTGGCGGGGCGGGAGGCGACCCGGCGGGACACCGCTCCGAAGGTGCTGTCGCGGCCGGTGCGCATCACCACCGCGCGCGCGGTGCCACTGGCCACGTGCGTACCCATCCACAGCGCGTTGCCGCGCGCGGTCAGCTCCGCGTCCGGCGGCGACGGGTCGTCCGACTTGGGTACGGGGAACGACTCGCCGGTAAGCACCGCCTGGTCGACCTGCAGACGTTCCGCCTCAACGATCCGGCAGTCCGCCGGGACGACGTCCCCGGCGCGCAGCACCACGAGGTCGCCGACGACGACCTCCTCGACCGGTACGGACACCTCACGCCCGTCGCGGATCACCTCGGTGTCCACCCGGACCCGGGCCTGCAACGCGTCGACGGCCCGCCCGGCGGCGTGTTCCTGCCAGAAGCCGAGGCCACCGCTGGCCGCGACGATGGCCAGGATGATGGTGCCGTCGATCAGATCCCCGACGGCCATCGACAGCAGGGTCGCGGCAATCAGGATCAGGATGATCGGGCTGGTGAACTGCGACAGCAGGAGCCGCCAGCCCCGCCTGGCGCCCGCGTCGACCCGGTTGGGCCCGTGCTCGCGCAGCAGGGCGGCGGCGCGTTCACCGGTGAGCCCGGCCGTGGAGGCTCCGACGGCGGCCACGGCCTGCGGCAGCGGCCCGGCCCAGAACGCCGCGCGCCCGTCGTCTGCTCGCCCCACTGCGCACTCCGCGGTCGCCGGCCACCCCCACGAGCGACGCTACCGATCCGCCCCACCGCGCGCGGGTGATTGGCCTGCCCGCTCACCGTCGGCCGGTTCGCGCCGTGCCCTCTGCCACGCCCGCAGCGCCACGCCGACGCCGATCAGGGCCAGCAGCGCCCACTCCCCGATGCCCAGTTCCCGTTCCAGATAGCGGTAGGAGGCGGCGCCCAGGTAGCCCAGCAGCGCCACGGCCGTCGCCCACACCAGGCCGCCGGCCAGGTTCGCCCGCAGGAACACCGGCCACCGCATCCCACCTGCGCCGGCGATCATGGGAACCACGGCGCGCAGCACCGCCACCCAGCGTCCGATGAGCACCGCCCGCGCCCCGCGGCGGGCGACCAGGCGGCGGGCCCGCGCGATGTCGAGGCGCCGGCGCAGCACTCGCGGGGCGCGGGCGAGCACACCCGCGCCGTACCGGCGGCCGAGGGCGTACCCGGCCTGGTCACCGAGGCAGGCCCCGGCCGCCCCGGCGGCCACCACCGCCCACAGCGGCAGCGCGCCACCGTGGGCCACCAGCCCGCCGATCAGGATCGCTGTCTCACCCGGTACGACCAGCCCGAGCAGCGTCGAGGACTCCAGGGCCGGCAGGACGATCACCAGGGTCAGGACGAGCAGCGGCGGCAGCCCCACGAGCACCGCCAGGATCCTGTCCACCCGATGATTGTCGCCCCGGAGAGTGGCCGGTGAGAGAGAAGCGGCTCCCGCGGGCGGACGAACCGTAGGGTTCGGGTCGACGGCAGGGACGGTGCCGGACGAGGGGCGGCCGAGGACCGGTGGGAGCGCGTACGCATCGCCCGTCGCCGGCGTTGCTGGTCAGCCTGACCGTCTCGGCGTGCCTTCTGGCGGCGCTCAGCGCGGCCGTACGCAGCCACCGGGTGCCTCGCTGGGAGCAGGACCTGTTCACCCTGCTCAACCACCTTCCGGCCGGGCTGACCCCGGTCCTGGTCCTGGTCATGCAGGTCGGCTCGTACCCGGCGGTGTTCGTCGCCGCCGCAGCAGCCGTCATCGCACGCCGCATCGGCGCCGCGTGGACTCTCCTGCTGGCCGGGAGTCTGGCGTACTGGCTCGCGACAGCCGTCAAGGCCGCGGTCGCCCGGCAGCGGCCCGCGGCGCTGTTCACCGACGTGGTCCTGCGCGAGACGATCACCGGACGCCTCGGGTACCCGTCGGGACACGTCGCGGTCGCCACCGCCCTGGCGCTCGTCGCCGCGCGGGCCGGCGGCCCCCGGTGGCGCCGCGCCGCCTGGGTGGTGATCGGGCTGGTCGCCGTCGCGCGGATCCACGTCGGAGCGCATCTGCCGATCGATGTGGCCGGCGGTGTCCTCGTCGGCTGGCTCGCGGTGTGTCTGGCCCGACTCGTGGTCGGCGAGGTCGGGCCGCAACGGTCGGTGCCCGCACTGCGGGCGACGCTGCGGCGGCGCGGGATCGAGGTGGCATGGTTGGCGCCGATCCACGGCGACGCCCGTGGCTCGCAGCCGTGGCAGGCGGTCACCACCGGCGGTCGGCGACTGTTCGTCAAGGTGACCGGTGGCGAGCAACGCGACGCGGACTGGGTCTACAAGCTCTACCGGCGGATGCGCTACCGCCACGTGGCCGACGCGCCGCCGTACCTGAGCGCACGGCAGCAGAGCGAACACGAGACCTGTCTGACCCTGCTCGCCGCGCGTGCCGGCGTGCGGATACCGGCCGTCGTCACGACCGCCGCCGCGCCCGGCGGCGACGCCGTGCTGGTGCAGGAGTTCATCGACGCCGCCCCGCTGGACGCCGTCGTCGGGCCGGTCCCGCTTGCCGCCGTACGCGACGCCTGGGACCAGGTGGCGCGTCTGCACCGGGTGGGCATCGCGCACCGGGACCTGCGGGCCGCGAATGTGCTCGTCGGCCGGGACCACGTCTACCTGGTGGACCTGGGCTTCGGCGCCGACGACGCCTCGGCCGAGCAGCGGGCCCGCGACGTCGTCGAGCTGATGGTCGCCCTGGCCGGCCGGGTCGACCCGGCCGGCGTGGTCGATGCGGCGATCGACCACCTGGGTGTCGCGGCGGTCGCGGACAGCGTGCCGTTCCTGCAACCCGCGGTGCTGTCCCGCGCCGGCCGGACCGCCCTGCGCGCCCGGCCCGGCATGCTCGACAGCCTTCGCCAGGAGATCCTGCGACGCAGCCCGGACCGCGACCGCCCGGCGGCGAAGGTGGTCCGGATCAGCCGCCGCACCGTCCTGGAGCTGCTGGTCCTGGGGTTGGTCGTGCACCTGCTGCTCCCCCAGCTCGGCGAGATCCGCACCGCCCTGGGTCTGATCGTGCACGCCAACCCGGTAGCGGTCGCCGCGACGCTGCTCGGCTCCGCTCTGACCTACCTGCTCAGCGGTCTCGTGCTCCGGTTGGCCACGGCCGGCCGGGTCCCGCTGGGCGAGGCCACCCTGGTGCAGGTGGCCGCGTCGTTCGCCAACCGGCTGGCGCCCGGCAGCCTCGGCGGCGCCGCGCTCAGCCTGCGTTACCTGCACCAGAAGGGACTCGTCGCCGCTGACGCGGGCACCGCCGTGGCCGTCTCCCGCGCCGCCGGCGTGGTGTCCGTCGTGCTGCTGCTGCCGGTGCTGCTGCCGTTCGCACGCCAGCCCGCCCGCATCCTCACCCACGACGCGGCCAGGGCACTGCCGCTGCTACTGGGCGCCCTGGCCGTGCTGCTGGTCCTCGCCGGCGTGCTCGCCGTACCCCGGGTCCGGCGGCGTGGACGCGCCGCGGCCGGCCAGGTCGTGACCGCGCTGCGCGAACTGCGCCACCAGCACGGGCTGCGGTGGCTCGTCGTCGCGTCGACGGCGCTCACCCTCACCTATGGCCTCTGTCTCTACGTCGCGCTGATCGCCGCCGGCCCGGTCCCGCTGGCCCACCTGCCCCCGGTGATCCTGGTCTGCCTCGTCGGCGAGGGTGTCTCGTCCGCCGCGCCCACCCCCGGCGGGCTCGGCGCCACCGAAGCCGCGCTCGTCTCCGGTCTGCTGCTCTACGGAGTGCCACTGGACGCCGCCGTCGCGGGCACCCTGATCTACCGTCTCGCGACGTTCTGGCTCCCGGTACCGCCGGGATATCTGGCCTTCCGGCTCCTGACCCGGCGCCGGCTGCTGTGAACGCCGGCGCCGGCGGGCGATCGTGGGCGGGGCCGGAGCGGCAGTGGCGATCCGCGCGTCTTCGGCCGTCTCCCGAGCTACGCCCGGCCGGGTCAGCCGGCCAGCGCCCGGCGACAGCGGGCGAGTTCCGCGCGCAGATCCCGGCGCAGGGCCCGGTCCAGGCCGGGCTGGGCGAGCGCATGGGCGAAGTCGCGGGCCGCCTCGTCCCACCGGCCCAGCCGGGTCAGGGCCGTGCCCCGGTTGTAGCGCGGCACGGGGGCCTCCGACAGCGCCACCGCCCGGTTCAGGTCGGCGAGCGCGGCGGCCACGTCGCCGCGCTCGAACCGGGCGGCGGCCCGGTTCGTCCACGCCTCCACCAGCCCGGGGTCCCCGCTCAGGGCCCGGGTGAGCAGTTCGTCGGCCTCGGCGGGCCGGCCGCGCTCGGCGAGAACCAGGCCCAGGGTGCACAGCAGCGCGGGCTCGTGCGGAGCGCCGGCCAGCCCGGCCCGTGCGCCGGCCTCGGCGGCGTCGAGCTCGCCGCGCTCCACGTGCAGGTTGACCAGGGCGATCCGGGCGTCGAGGTGCCCGGGTTCGATGGCGAGCACCCGCTCCAGGTCGGCGCGCGCCCGCTCGGGGCGGCCCCGCTCCTGGTGGAGCACGGCCCGGTTGTAGTACGCCTCGGGCAGGTGCGGTCCCAGCCGGATGGCGGCGTCGTAGTCCCTGATCGCGGCCCGGGTCCGGCCCGCCGCCCGGTAGAGGGCGGCGCGGTCCACGTAGTACTCGCAGTTGTCCGGGTCGTGCGCGATCACGGTGTCCAGGTCGGCCAGCGCCCGCGCCGGGTCGCCCAGCGCGAGGTGAACCTGCGCCCGGTTGTGGCGCAGCCGGGCCAGGTCCTGCGGGCGTTCGCCGGGCCCGAGCGCGGCCGTCAGCCGGGCCAGTCCGTCGTCGACGAGCCGCAGCGCGCGGTCGGGCCGGCCGGCCCGGCTGTCCAGCAGCGCCAGGCCCTGCTCGTAGAAGACCGTCGACAACAGCCGCTGGCGTGGGTCGGCCAGCTCGGCGGCGAGGTACAGCGCCCGCTCCAGCCACTGCCGGGCCAGCGCCGGGTCCTGCTCGGCCACCGGCAGGTGCCGGGCGTGCAGCATGGCGGTGGCGTACGCCGCCGACATCGTGATCTTCGGATCGTCGGTGACGGCCCGCGCCTCGTCGTAGAGGTCGAGCGCCTCGGCGGCCCGGTTCAGGGCCGCCAGGGCGGTGGCCAGGCCGGTGGTGAACGCCCACCAGTGCCGCAGGTCGCCGTCGGGGGTGACCGTCGCCCGCCCGCGCCGGGCGACCCGGGCCGCGTGGTGGTAGTAGCCGCGGGCCAGGCTGTCGCCCAGGGCCCGCCGCAGCGCCTGCGGGGTGCGCCCGTCGGGCGCCGGGTCGGGGGCGCCCTCGTCGCGCAGGTCGAGGCGCACCGGGGAAGGCCCGAGCCGGCGGGCCAGCGCGTCCAGCAGCTCGGTGGTCGTCTCGTCGGCGCTGGCGACGTGATCGAACCGGACGGTCACCGGCCGCCGGAGCGTGCCGGCCCAGGCCGCCACCAGCTCCGCCGCGCCGTAGGCCAGGCAGGCGGTACGGCGGGCGGGGTGGAAGCGGATGGGCTCCTCCTCGGCGGCCGGCCGGGCCGCCGGATCGAGCCGGGGGGCGATCGCGCGCAGTTCGACCGCGTGCCGGGCCGCCAGGCGGGGCCGGTCGGCGGCGACCCGACCCAGGAAGACCGAGACCCCGGCGTACGGCCCGTGGTCGCGGTGGCAGTCGTAACGTTCCGGCCCGCCGGTCACCGCAGGGCCCACCGCCGCAGGGGCGGGCGCCCGGAAGCGCCCGCCGGACCGGCAGTTACCAGCACCACTCGATCCACAGCCGGCGTGCGCCCGACACCAGGCGGAGCGCAGAAGTGCGACGGATGGTCATTCTCCTCATAGGAACCTCCGATGTGATCCACCTCAGGACTGGCCCAGAGCGTAATCCCGGTCGATGTAAATAAGAAGGGTGCTCGCAATTCGCGCCGCAGGGCCGAGGTCTACCGGCAGCTAGGCGGTGTCCGCTGCGGGCCGGCCGTAGCGGCGCCGCAGCCGGGCCTCGGCGCGGGGGTTGCGATTGGCGAGATTCAGGTCGCCGCCGTAGTGCGCCAGAACCCGCGGGTTCATCACCCGGTACCACAGCGGCGGAACGAGAGCGAGCAACACCATCGAGGCGTAGCCTCCGGGCAGCCGCGGCGAGACGTCGAAGCTGCGCAGCGTCTGGTAGCGGCGCAGCGGGTTGGCGTGGTGGTCGCTGTGGCGTTGCAGCTGGAAGAGGAACACGTTGGTGACGACGCGGTCGCTGTTCCAGCTGTGCCGTGGGTCGACCTTCTCGAAGCGGCCGGTGGCCGTGCGCCGGCGGCACAGTCCGTAATGCTCGAGATAGTTGACCGCTTCCAGCAGCGAGAAGCCGACGATCGCCTGTAGGAGCAGGAAGGGCACGAGCCGCCACCCGAACACCGCGATCAGCAGGGCGAAGAGCACGACGGTCATGAGCCCGGCGTTGAGCAGGTTGTTGCGCAGCGTCCACGGACTCTTGCGCCGCAGCCGGAAGCGGCCGGTCTCCAGCCGCCACGCCGAGATGAGGCTGCCCCAGACCGTACGTGGCCAGAACGAGTAGAAGCTCTCCCCCAGCCTGGCGCTGGCCGGATCCTCCGGTGTGGCGACACGGACATGGTGTCCGCGGTTGTGCTCGACGTAGAAGTGGCCGTACCCGGTGGGCGCGAGCGCGATCTTCGACATCCACCGCTCGACCGTTTCGCGCTTGTGGCCGAGCTCGTGTGCGGTGTTGATGGCCAGTCCGTTGACGATTCCGATGGTGGCGACCAGGCCGGCGGCGCCGGCGAGACCGAGGCCGCCACGCGTCCAGACCCATGCTCCGAGCAGCAGGGCGGCGTACTGCACCGGCAGGAACAGGAACGTGATCCAGCGGTAGTAACGGACCTCCTGCAACCGCCGGGCGACGTCGTCGGGCGGGTTCTCCCCGTCGTCACCGAGCAGCACGTCGATGACCGGGATGAGTCCGAAGACCACCGCCGGGGTGAGCCACCAGGCAGCGGGTCCCGCACCGGCCTGCCACAACGCGTACGCCAGGAACGGCAGCACCGGTACGAGAAGAGCCAGTGGCCACAGGTGCTTCTTGCCGTCATGCCAACCGGCGGCGACCGCTGGAGCATCGATCGAGGTCTGCATGTGCCGCCTCCGGAGTGTCGAGCGCTGCGTCGACTGTCACACGGATACCCATGCTTGACAATATTTGACCCCGCGTAAATTTGGTGGGCATGCAGGGCGTATGTGTCCAGTCGATAGACTCGGCGCACCATGGTCGACCCTCCGCCTTATCGCCACACCGCGCGCCGCCACCTGCGCGACGCGGTCCTCAAGGCCGGCCGCGACCTGGCGATCGACCGCGGCTGGGACGCGGTACGAATGGCCGACGTGGCGGCCCGCGTGGGCGTGAGCAGGCAGACGCTCTACAACGAGTTCACCAACAAGGCCGGACTCGGCGAAGCCATCGCACACCGCGAGATCGACCGGTTCACGGACGGCGTACGGGAGGCGTTGTCCGCACACGGCGGCGACGTACGGGCCGCCGTCCATGCCGCGGTCACGTTCGTGTTGACACAGGCCGGCACCGACCCGCTGGTCAAAACCGTCCTCAACAGCGCCCGAGGCACCGACGCCCTGCTCCCCTACCTGACCACCCGCGCCGACCTGGCCCTGGCCGCCGCCGTCACGGTGCTGAGAGAGTGGGCGGGCACGCACCTGCCCCGGGTGCCGGCCGATGACGTCACCGTCGGCGCCGAATCCCTCGCGCGACTGGTCGTCAGCCACATCGTGCTGCCGACCGCGCCCGTCGACGCCACCGCCGACACCCTCGCCGATCTGGCACAACGCTTTTTGGACCCGCCGCGGGCGTGAACCGGCGCAACAGCTGCCACAGACGGCGGAAGGAGAGCATCCCCTCCGGTGACGATCTGCTGCCGGCCAGGCCGCTTGCCCGCCGGCGGGTGTCGGCCGTCCGGCGTGGTCAGAGGCCGGCGGCGGCGTCGTACCGGCGCCGCAGGTCGGCCATCTCCGATGCGGGCAACGCCTCCCTGAGCGCCAGTTCCTCGTACTTGTCGGGGAACATCTCCCGTAGCCGGTCGACGAACCTGACGTCGGCGGTCGCCTCGACCACCTGAATGCCGGGAGGTTGGGTGGTCATGTCCATGATCACCGGGCCGACGAGCTTGACCGCCCCGTCCCAGTGGCGCTTCTGTTCGGCGACGCCGCAGAGGTGGAAGCCGTAGACCGTCTCGACGTCGGCCAGTGTGGCGGCCCCGGTGGGCTCGTAACCGTAGACATGGACTCCGCAGACGATCGCCGGCGGCGCCTGCTCTCCGGCCGGCGCCTGTGGGGCGGTGTGCCCGGCGTGCTGATGATCTTTCGGGTCCGCCTGCTCGAGGGTCGTACGCATCCGGGTCAGGATCTCCTGGCGGAGAACTGCCGGGTCCGTCCTCGGGGTGGTCGAGGTGACCAGGGCGGCCACACCGAGCGACGCGGCAAGCAGGCACACCTCGATCCACACGAAGACGCTTCGGTACCAGCCGCCGACGCCTACCCGGGAAATCATTGTCGTTCCTCACCTCGTCGCGGTTCCTGATGCTGGCGCAGGGCCCTGCCGGCGGTGGGGTGGCGCGTGCCGCGCCACCCCACCGCAGACGCTGTTACCGGGCGGTGCAGGTGAGGATGGGTGCGGAGTTGGTGCCGTTCCAGGAGGCGTTGAAGCCGAAGCTGGTACTGGCGTTGGCGCTCAGGGAACCGTTGTAGGCGACGTTCGACGCGGAGACCGACGAGCCGCTGGAGGTGACCGTCGCGTTCCAGGCGTTGGTGATGCTCTGGCCGTTGGGCCAGGTCCACGCCACCGTCCATCCGGAGATGGCGGCGTTGCCGGCCTGGACGGTGACATCGGCGCCGAAGCCACCGGACCACTCGCTGGTCTTGCGGTAGGTGGCGGTGCAGGCGCCGTTGCCGGCCGGCGGCGGCGTGGTGGGCGGCGCCGTGGTGGGCGGCGGGGTGGTGGGCGGCGCCGTGGTCGGCGGCGGGGTCGTCGGCGGCGGGTTGTTGCCGCCGCCGAAGATCACGTCACTGCAGAGGTAGTACGGCTGGTCGAGGTGGGACGCCTGCCAGATGGTGTAGACGACGTGCCGCCCGGTGCGGTTGCCCGCGTTCACCTGCGCCTCGTAGAGCCCGGTGGTCGGGTAGCTGCCGGTGCGCAGCACCAGTTCGAGGCTGTTCCAGGTGAGGGGCTGGGTGGTCGGGTCGAAACCCTGCTTGGTGATGTAGATCAACATGTAGTCGGCACCGTGCTTGGCGCCGTCGGTCAGCGTCAGCGTGAAGTTGTTCGGCATCGACTTCGCGGTCCACGCGCCGACCGCGTCGAGCGAGGCGTACAGGCCGTTCTGGGTGCGACCACCGCTGCACAGCTGCCCGTCCGGCACGGCGGCCTGGTGGTTGCCGCCGACGTTCTCGCGGTACAGGCCGTTCCAGTTCCACATGGTGTTCGGGTTGGCCTGCCACGCCTGCCAGCACATCGGGTCGGTCTGGGCCATCGTGGGGTTGAGGTGGTCGGAACCCCAGCGCTCGTAACATCCGTAGTTGCGTGACGGCGGGTTGGTGACCGATCCGTGCGCCGAGGCCGGACCGGCCTGGTTGACCACGACCATCGTGAACGAGGCGACGAGAACTGCGGCCGCGGCCAGTCCCAGACGGCGTGCTGTCCGTGAGATTTTCATGATGCTCCAGTGGATGCGCCGACGCCCAGTGGCCCTCGCTGGGTGCCCACCCCGGAGAAGGTGACGCCGGTCGATTCAAGCCGCCCACCAGGTGGACGGCACTGCTGCCCAGCAGCGCTTGGCGACTCCCGGCCACGATCTTAGTAAAGACCACCGTCAATGTAAATCGGACCCGTCCCGGATCAGACCGCGAGAGCCGCCCGTACCTCCCGCTCCGCCGTCACTCCCCCGTCGCCGTGCGAGGTGACCCGGCCGGATTCGAGGACGTGATAGCGGTTCGCCACCCGCAGCGCGAACCCGAGATGCTGCTCGACGAGCAGCACGCTGAAGCCGGACTGCCGGGTCAGCTCGACGATCCGCTCCTGGATCTCGGCGACCACCGACGGCTGGATGCCCTCGGTCGGCTCGTCGAGCATGAGCAGCCGGGGCCGGGTGATCAACGCGCGGGCGATGGCGAGTTGCTGACGCTGGCCGCCGGAGAGGAGCCCGGCCCGCCGCCGCAGCAGCGGACGCAGCGCCGGGAACAGGTCCAGCGCCTCCGCCGTCGCCACCGCGCCGTCGCGCCGGGCGTCGGCGACGAGGCGCAGGTTCTCCGCCGCCGTCAGGTGCGGGAAGCACTGCTGGCCCTGCGGGACGTACGCCATGCCACGCGCCACCCGCTCGTGCGGCGCGAGACGGGTGACGTCCTCGCCGTCCAGCTCGACGGTGCCGGCGGTCGGGCGCAGCAGGCCCGCCGCGACCCGCAGCAGGGTGCTCTTGCCGGCGCCGTTGTGCCCGAGCACCGCGGCCACCCCGTCGGGCGGGACGGCGAGGTCCACGCCGTGCAGCACCCGGGAACGCCCGTATCCGGCGTACACCCCGCGCAGGGTCAGCATCATGCCTCCAGAGGGCTGGGGACCGACCCGGCGTCGACCGGGTGGCCGAGGTAGACCTCCTGCACGCGCGGGTCCGCCTGGACCTGCGCCACGGTGCCCTCGCTGAGAACCCTCCCCGCGTGCAGCACGGTGACGCTGCGCGCGAAGCGACGCAGGAAGTCCATGTCGTGCTCGATCACCACCACCGTGCGATCCCGGCTCACCGTCTCCAGCAGGACGCCCGTGGCGTCGCGCTCCTCGTGGCTCATCCCGGCGACCGGCTCGTCGAGCAGCAGCAGCCGCGCGTCCTGCACCAGCAGCATGCCGATCTCCAGCCACTGCTTCTGGCCGTGCGCGAGCGTGCCGGCGAGCTGGTCGGCCCGGCCGGCCAGCCCGATGGTCTCCAGCGCGGCGGCCACCTCGTCGGGGATCCCCCGCCGGCGCCGGGCCAGGGTGGCCCAGCTCCGGCGGGCGCCCGCGGCGATGTCGAGGTTCTGCACGACCGACAGCTCCTCGAAGACCGTCGACGTCTGGAACGTCCGGCCGACGCCGAGCCGGCTGATCCGGTGCACCGGGCGACCCAGCAGCTCCTGGTCGCCGAAGCGCACCGAGCCGGTGGCCCGCACCAGACCGGTGATCGCGTCGACAAGGGTGGTCTTGCCGGCGCCGTTCGGCCCGATCAGGAACCGGATGTCACCGGCGGGCACCTCCAGCGAGACGCCGTCGACGGCGGTGAAGCCGTCGAAGCTGACCCGCACGTCACGGACGGACAGCCCGTCCAGCCGGTCGTCGCTCACTGGTGCACCTCCGCCCGCTCGGCGCGGCGGCGGGCCAGCGCCCACAGCGACGCCAGGCCGCCGGGAAGGAACGCCACGACCACCACGAAGAGCAGACCCTGCAGGTACGTCCAGGTGCCCGGGAAACGTTCGGAGAGGGCGGTACGCGCCCAGGCCACCGCCACCGCGCCGAGCACCGGCCCGAGCAGCGTGGCCCGGCCGCCCACCGCCACACCGATGACGAACTCGATCGACGGGACGATGCCGATGAGGGCGGGCGAGATGATGCCCACCGCCGGCACGAACAGCGCGCCGGCGAGGCCCGCCATACCCGCCGCCACCACGTAGGCGACGAGCTTGACCGACGCCGGGTCGTAGCCGAGGAAGCGGACCCGCTCCTCGCTGTCCCGCACCGCCACCAGCAGTTCCCCGTAGCGGCTGTGGACGATCTGGCGGGCCAACGCGAGCAGCGCGAGCAGGACGCCGGCGATGATGAAGTAGACCATCCGCTGGTTGACCGGGTCGTCCAGGTCGTAACCGAAGAAGCCCTGGATGTCGGTGAGCCCGTTGGTGCCGCCGGTGGTCCCCTGCTGGCCGATCAACAGGATCACCATGGCGGCGGCGAGCGCCTGGCTGAGGATGGCGAAGTACGCGCCCCGCACCCGGCGGCGGAACACCAGTGAGCCGAGCCCGAACGCGACGGCCATCGGCAGCAGCACCGTGGCCGGCAGCGCGAACCACGGGCTGGCGAACGGCCGCCACCAGACCGGCAGTTCGTCGAGCTGCCCGTACAGCTGCATGAAGTCGGGCATCCCACCGGGACCCGCGTCGGCGAGCTTGAGGTGCATGGCCATCGCGTAGCCGCCCAGGCCGAAGAAGACGCCCTGGCCGAGGGTGAGCATGCCGCCGCGCCCCCAGGCGATGCCGATGCCGACGGCCACCATGGCGACGCACAGGTACTTGGCGAGCAGGGCCAGCCGGAAGTCCGACAGCGCCAGCGGCGCGACGGCGAACAGCAGCGCCGCGCCGAACGCGAACCCCGCCGCCGCGCGCAGCCGGGACCGGCCACCGGACCGGCTCCCAGGCGCGACGTCGGCCGGGGCCGGTGCGCCGGCGGTGCTCGGCGGCGCGGGTGTCACGGCGGTCATGCGAGGCTCCTGGTCCGCAGGGTGAACAGGCCCTGTGGCCGCCACTGGAGGAACGCGACGATCGCCACGAAGACGATCACCTTGGCGACGCTGAGGGTCGTGAGGTACTCCCCGGTGGCCTGGAGGACCCCGAGGGCGAAGGCGACGATCACGCTGCCCTTGAGCTGACCGATCCCGCCGACCACGACGACCAGGAAGGCGTCGATGATCAGGTTGGTGCCCATGGTCGGGCCGATCGGGCCGAGAAGGGTGAGCGCCACCCCGGCGAGCCCGGCCAGGCCCGAGCCGAGAAAGAAGGTCGTCCGGTCGACCCGCGCGGTGGGGATGCCGGACACCGCGGCGAGGTCGCGGTTCTGCACGACCGCGCGGATCCGGCGTCCGAGCGGGGTGAACCGCAGCGCCAGCGTGAGGGCGGCGACGGCAGCCAGGGCCAGGGCCAGGATGAACAGCCGGTTGTTGGCGACCGTCAGCCCGCCGGGCACCGCCACGTTGCCGGTGAGCAGGTCCGGCGCGCGGGTCTGCACGTTCGGACTGCCGAAGATGTCCCGCGCGAGCTGTTGCAGCATCAGGGACACGCCCCAGGTGACCAGCAGGGTGTCCAGCGGACGGGCGTAGAGCCGGCGGATCAGCAGGATCTCCAGCAGCACCCCCATCGTGCCGGCGACCACGAACGCCACCGGCAGCGCGACCAGCAGCGACAGGCCCGCGCCGGTGATGCTCTGTTGCAGCACGTACGTGGTGTACGCGCCGGCCATGATGAACTCGCCGTGCGCCATGTTGATGACGTTCATCTGGCCGAAGGTCAGCGCCAGCCCGAGCGCGATGAGCAGCAGCACCGCGCCGATGCTGATGCCGGTGAAGAGTTGACCGAAGAGGACTGTCACGGTGGGTACTCCCGTACTGCTGGTCGAAGCCCCGGGCAGGGCCACCCCGCCCGGGGCCGGCGTCGTCAGCTCAGGCCGCTCGCCCACGGATAGGTCTTCAGGTACGGGTCCGGCGCGATCGGCTTGCCGGAGTTCCACACCTCGGTGATCAGGCCGTCCGCGCCGACCTTGCCGATGCGGGCGGTCTTGGCGATGTGCTGGGTCTTGCCGTCGACGGTGACCAGGCCCTCCGGCGCCTCGAAGGTGATGCCGTCGGAGGCGCCACGGACCTTCTCGACGTCGAACGCGCCGGCCTTCTCGACCATCGCCTTCCACAGGTAGACGCTGACGTAGGCGGCTTCCATCGGGTCGCTCGTCGGCTTGTCCGCGCCGTACTTCGCCTTGTACGCGGCCACGAACTTGCCGTTCGCCGCGCCGGGCGTGGTCTGGTAGTAGTTCCAGGCGGTCAGCTGGCCCTCCAGGTACTGGGTGCCGATGCTCTTGACCTCCTCCTCGGCGATGGACACCGACACCACAGGCATCGCGGCGGCGGTGAGCCCGGCCGACTTGTACTCCTTGAAGAACGCCACGTTGCTGTCGCCGTTGAGGGTGTTGAAGACCGCCTTCGCGCCGGACGACCTGACCTTGTTGACGATCGTGCCGAATTCGGTGGACCCGAGCGGCGCGTAATCCTCACCGACCACAGTCATGCCGTTCGCCGCCGCGTACGCCTTGATGATTTTGTTCGCCGTTCGCGGGAAGACGTAGTCGCTGCCGACCAGGTAGACCGATTTCGTTCCCTGGGCCTTGAGGTAGTCGAGCCCGGGGACGATCTGCTGGTTTGTCGTCGCGCCCGTGTAGAAGATGTAGGGCGACTGTTCCAGGCCCTCGTACTGCACCGGGTAGAACAGCAGCGCCTTGTTCTTCTCGAACACCGGCTTGACCGCCTTGCGGCTGGCCGACGTCCAGCACCCGAAAACGGCCGCGACCCGGTCCTCGGAGATCAGCTTCTCGGCCTTCTCCGCGAAGGTGGGCCAGTCCGAGGCGCCGTCCTCCCCGATCGGCTGGATCTTCTTGCCGAGGACGCCGCCGGCCGCGTTGATCTCCTCGACGGCGAGCATGATGGAGTCGCGGACGGTGACCTCGCTGATCGCCATGGTACCGGAGAGCGAGTTGAGCAGGCCCACCTTGACGGTGTCGCCGGAGACGTCGGCGGTGACGCCGGCCGCGCCGCCCTCGTCACTGGTCTTGCTGCCGCACGCGGTCACGGCGACCGCGGCGACGAGGGTCATGGCCCCCGCCAGGATGCGGCGGCCCCAAAGAAGTGACATCTAATCTCCCTGCGGTGCGCTCAAGTAGCGAAAGGACGGTCGGTGCGGTCCGGTGGAGTTGGCGATGCCGGGGTCGACGGGTGGACGTCGCCTGTGGTCATCGCATCGGCTTTGGGCACGCAAAGCGTTGACCGGCATGATTGCGCGGACGTTTCCCGGTCCTTAATTGACTGTTTCCCGGAAACCCGGAGAGAACGCACGCCGCAACGGCTGACACCGCCCCGTGCGAGGCGGTGTCAGCCGTGATGAATTCGGTGAGGAATTGCGCCACCACAATGGTCGGCGGACAGATTCCGCCGACGGTGGACAGACATTCGCGGTATCCACCCCTGGGGTAGATACTTCACGCAGGAAGTATCTTAGGGCCGGGCCGGGTGGACGTGTCAAGGGCCGGTACCGGGCGGTCAGAGCTGGGCGAGCACTGTGAAGTCGAGACCGTCTGCCTCGGCGAGGTAGATCCGCTGGCGCACGTGCCGTCGACGCAGCTGCAGCCGGCCGCGCGGCCCGTGGTACGCCACCGTGTCGGCAGCCGTCTCGATCGCCCGTACGTCGAGGGTGCGGGCCTGCCCGATCAGCGCGGCGAGCAGCATCACGCCCTCGTAGCAGGACTCCCCCAGGCTGCCCAGCGGCGGCGCCTCCACCCCGAACCGGCGGGCGAACTCGCCGTGGAAGTCGAGGTTCTCCGGCGTCACGAGGCCGGCGAAGAAGCCCGCCGTGCTGTAGAGCCGCCGCGTCGCGCCCGCCCCGCTGGCCAGCAGCATGTTCTCGTCCATCAGGGTGCTCAGCCGCAGGCAGCGCTGGTCCATCGCGGCACGCGCGAACGCCCGGTTGAACCGCACCGCGTCCGCGCCGACGAGCAGCATCACCACCGCGTCGGCCTCGCTGCGCTCGATCCGGCGCAACACGTCGTCGAAGTCGTGTGTCTCCAACGGCAGGAACGCCTGCCCCACTACGCGACCACCGCCGCGCAGCGCGTACCGCTGGGCCGCCCGCGCGGTGCGCCGGGGCCACACGTAGTCGTTGCCGACCACGAACCAGCGGCGCGCGCCCTGCTCCCCCGCGAGCAGCCGCATCGCGGGCCACAGCTGGGCGTCCGGCGTCTCGCTGGTCAGATAGACCCCTTCGGTACGCTCACCGCCCTCGTACAGGGCGGTGTAGACGTACGGCACGCGGTGCGCGACCCGGGGCGCGAGCGCCTGCCGCACCGAGGAGATGTGCCAGCCGGTCACGCCCTGCACGGCGCCCACCGACACCAGCGCCTCCACCTGGGCGGCCACCTCGGCCGGCGGCGCGCCACCGTCGACCGGCACCAGCCGCACCTCGCGGCCCAGCACCCCGCCACCGGCGTTGATCTCCTCGACCGCGAGCTGGGCGCAGAGTTCGCAGGTCGGGCCGAACATTCCCGCCGGCCCGCGCATCGGGTACACCAGCGCGATGCTGACCACGGCCCGATCGACTGTGAGCCACGGCGGGGCCGGCGCGGACATGAGCCCATGATTGCCCGGCCGACGTGGGAAAACCATAGCTCTCCATGGAGCGGGACGAGTCGCTACCATGGCAGGGCCACCGGCCCAGGGAGTTCCATGTCAGACGTGCCCGGGGCGCCAGCCGATCTGCTGCGCTCGCTCACCCGCGCCGAACGGCTGCTCTCCCGCCGGTTGGCCGCCGTGCTGGCCGACGACGACCTGACCACCGAGGCGTGGCGGGTGCTCTGCCTGCTCGCCGACGGGCAGGGCCATCCGATGAGCGAAGTGTCCGCCGAGGCGTCGTTGCCGCCGGGGACCCTCACCAAGCTGGTCGACCAGCTCGTCGACCGGAACCTGGTGTTCCGGCGGATCGACCCGCTGGACCGGCGACGCATCCGGGCCCACCTGACCGCCCGAGGCCGCCGCGAGCACGCCCGCCTCGACGAGCGGGTCCGCACCAGCCTCGCCGAGGCGGGCGTACCGGCCGACACTCCCCTGCTCGACCACCTCGCCGACCTGATCGCCCGGCTCGACCCGGCGGCTCGGCGCGATGACGCTGAGACGGCCGGCGTTCGCCTCACTACACCTCGGTGAGCAGCGGATCGCCTTCGAGGTGGGCGCGCAGCGTGTGCGCGTCGGCAGCGGTGGCGGTCCACAGTGTCGCCGGACCGCCCGCCAGGGGCAGCCGGGCGACGGTGCCCTCGACCGTCGCGGGCTCGTGGGGAAGCGACGGGTCCACCACCAGCAGTGACCCGGTGGCCGGCGCGCCGCCGAGCACCGCGGGGCCGGCCCAGCCGGGCGCGCCCGGTCCCACGGCAAGCGACTGGCGCAGCAACGGACGGCCGTCGTAGTCGACCCGGGTGTGCACGACCGCGCTGCCCGGCGCCTCGCCGTACCGGCCGCAGATCACCTCGTCGCGCCACGTCAGCCTCGCCCCGGCGGCCACCTCGACCCGGGACTCGGCGAGGTGGGCGCAGCCGGCCGCGGCGACCAGTTGCTCCGGCAGCCAGTGCAGCGCACCGCCGTCGTGCACCACGGCACGCACCACCATCCGCGACACGACGCCGGGCCGGCCGGGCAGGGCGACCGAGGCGGCGACGGTGTGCAGCCGCACCGCCGCCCCCGGTCCCACGTCGATCTCCAGCCGCAGGTCGTCGCCGGCGAGCGGGCCGGCCGCCCCGCCGACCACGTACACCGTCACGGCCCGACCGCGCCCGGGCGTCTGCCGCAGCAGCAGCGGTGTCTCACCGCGCAGCTCGGCGAGGACCGTGCCGCCCCGGCCGTCGGCCCGGGCCACCAGCCGGGCGTACGCGCGCATCAGGCCGGGCCGCCCCGCGCGGCGACCGGGTGCAGAGCCGCGTGGTGGGCCAGTTCGTGGCGGATCCAGTCGGCGACCCGTCCCGCCGCCGGGTCGCCGACGATCGACAGGAACACGGTCGGCAGGTCGCCGCGCCGGGCCCGCGCGTCCCGGTCCATGACGGCCAGGTCCGCGCCCACCATGGGGGCCAGGTCGGTCTTGTTGATCACGAGCAGGTCGGCGGACGTCACCCCGGGTCCGCCCTTGCGCGGCACCTTGTCCCCGCCGGCCACGTCGACCACGAATATCTGCCGGTCCACCAGCCCTCGGCTGAACGTGGCGGTCAGGTTGTCCCCGCCGCTCTCGACCAGCACCAGGTCCAGCGGGCCGACCGCCTCGGCCAGCTCGTCCACGGCGTCGAGGTTGGCCCCGATGTCGTCCCGGATGGCGGTGTGCGGGCAGCAACCGGTCTCCACGGCGCGGATCCGGGCCGGGTCCAGCACACCGGCCCGCTTGAGGAAGTCGGCGTCCTCGGTCGTGTAGATGTCGTTTGTGACCACGCCGAGTCGCAGCTCGCCGGCGAACGCCCGGCACAGGGCCGCCACCAGGGCGGTCTTGCCGGACCCGACCGGCCCGCCGATGCCGACGCGCAGCGCCCGGCCGGCTTGGGCCAGCGGCGGATGCGGGTCCACCCCCGGCTCGGGGTGGGTGTGCGGAACGGTCTCGTCGTGCGGGGCAGGATTCCGGTCGGCCTCGGGCGCAACGGTGTCAGGACGCAAAGAGACGCACCTCCCAGGTGGCATGAGCTTCGGCATGGATGTCGGCAAGCGGGGCGGCCGCCGCGGGCAGCCGCTCGGGTGGGTCGTCGGCGGCCCGGGCCGCCGCCGCGGCGATGCCGTCACACCGGCCGGCGAGACCCACAAGCAGGGCCTGGACCCGGTACGGGTCGAGGCCGAGCAGGCGTACCGCCGCACTGGCCGCACCGGTCACCGTCCCGTGGACGGCGACGGTGGCGGTCTCGGCGCGGCTCAGGCCCGCGGCGGCGCAGAGCAGCCCGAGCACCAACGGCTGGTGCGCTCCGCCGGGTGTGGCGGGCAGGTCGTCGAAGGACGCCTCCGGCCAGATGGCCCGGCCCGCGCGCAGCAGGGCCCGTCCCTGGCGGCGGGACACCGTACGCAGCGCCGGCGCCGCCGTCCGGGCGTCCAGCTCCGCGTCGAGCAACGCCAGCGTGGACCCGCGTACGGCGGAACCCGACGTCACCGCCCGGTGCGCCGCCGCCGCGAACGCCGCACCGACCAGCCCGGCGGTGGCCAGCCGGCCGGCCAGGAACGCCTCCAACGTGGCCAGGTCGGTGACCCGGCCGGCGGCGACGGCCGCCTCCAGGCCGCCGGAGTGGGCGTGCGCGCCGGCCGGGAAGCGACCGTCGGCCACCAGCAGGAGCAGGCTCGACGTCGTCATCAGAACAGGAAGTACCGCTGGGCCATCGGCAGGCGTGTCACCGGGTCCGGCTCCACCACCTGACCGTCGATCCGCACGGTGAACGTGTCCGGGTCCACCTCGATCCGGGGCATCGCGTCGTTCTCCGGCAGGTCGGCCTTGCCCCGCGAGCGCACGTCCGCGACGGGCACCACCCGCCGCCGCACGTCGAGGCGCAGCCCGGCGTCGAGGGCGGCCGGCGCGACGAACGCCAGGCTGGTCGCAGCCGCCGCGGCGCCGTATGCCCCGAACATCGGGCGTGGCAGCACCGGCTGCGGCGTCGGGATGGACGCGTTGGCGTCACCCATCTGGGCGTACGCGATCATGCCGCCCTTGAGCACCAGGTGCGGTCGTACGCCGAAGAACGCCGGATCCCACAGCACCAGGTCGGCCAGCTTGCCCGGCTCGACCGAGCCGATCTCCCGGTCCAGCCCGTTCGCCATCGCCGCGCAGATGGTGTACTTCGCCACGTACCGGCGGGCCCGGTGGTTGTCGGCAGCGCCGTCGCCGGGTAGCGCGCCGACCCGCTCCTTCATGACGTGCGCGCTCTGCCAGGTTCGCAGGATCACCTCGCCCACCCGGCCCATCGCCTGCGAGTCGGAGCCGATGATGGAGATCGCGCCGAGGTCGTGCAGCAGGTCCTCGGCGGCCATGGTGGACGGCCGGATGCGGCTCTCGGCGAAGGCCAGGTCCTCCGGCACGGACGGGTTGAGATGGTGGCAGACCATCAGCATGTCCAGGTGCTCGGCCAGGGTGTTGGCGGTGTACGGCCGGGTCGGGTTGGTCGACGACGGCAGCACGTTCGGCTCGCCGGCCACTGTGATGATGTCCGGCGCGTGCCCGCCTCCCGCGCCCTCGGTGTGGTACGAGTGGATGGCCCGGCCGGCGATCGCCCGCAGCGTGTCGGCCACGAAACCGGCCTCGTTGAGGGTGTCGGTGTGAATGGAGACCTGCACCCCGGAGGCGTCCGCCACCCGCAGGCAGGCGTCGATCGCCGCCGGTGTGGTGCCCCAGTCCTCGTGCAGCTTGAAACCGCCCGCGCCGGCGCGCAGCTGCTCCCACAGCGCCTCCGGTGAGACGGTGTTGCCCTTGCCGAGCAGCAGCACGTTGACCGGCAGCGTGTCCAGCGCCTCGTGCATGCGGGCCAGGTGCCAGGCGTTCGGGGTGACAGTCGTGGCCCGGGTGCCCTCGGCGGGGCCGGTGCCGCCGCCGACGAGTGTGGTGATGCCGCCGGCGAGCGCCTCGGTGACGATCTCCGGGCAGATGAAGTGCACGTGCGTGTCGACGGCGCCGGCCGTGAGGATCCGGCCGTTCCCGGCGATGACCTCGGTGGCCGGGCCGATGACCAGCTCGGGGTGGACGCCGGGCATGGTGTCCGGGTTGCCGGCCCGGCCCAGCGCCACGATCCGCCCGTCGCGCAGACCCACGTCGGCCTTGACCACCCCCCAGTGGTCGAGCACCACCGCGCCGGTGATGACGGTGTCGAGGGCGCCCTCGGCGCGGGTCGCCCGCGACTGGCCCATCGACTCGCGGATCACCTTGCCGCCGCCGAAGACCGCCTCGTCGCCGCCTGCGCAGTGGTCGGTCTCCACCTCGATCAGGAGGCTCGTGTCGGCCAGCCGGATGCGGTCGCCGGTGGTCGGCCCGTACAAATCGATGTAGCGGTCCCGCCGCACGGCGGTCACCGCGTCGGCCCGTCGGTCGTCGGCGCCCCGCTCGTCGGCGCGTCTGTTCCCGGCGCGGCCGGTGGCGCTTCGTCCAGCGGCCCGGCGCACTCGCCGCGCAGGCCGGGCACGACGCGTGCGCCGCCGAGCGGAACCAGCTCGACGGTGCGGCTCACGCCCGGCTCGAACCGGACCGAGGTGCCCGCCGCAACGGCGAGACGCTGACCCCAGGCGAGCGCCCGGTCGAACATCAGGGCCGGGTTGGCCTCGGCGAAGTGGTAGTGCGAGCCGACCTGCACCGGACGGTCGGCCGTGTTGACCACGACCAGAGTGGTCACCGGCCGGCCCACGTTGATCTCGACCGGGCCGGCCGCCGGCAGGATCTCCCCGGGGATCACGGGATCGGGTGGTGCACCGTCACGAGCTTGGTACCGTCCGGGAACGTCGCCTCCACCTGCACCTCCCTCAGCAGCTCGGGGATGCCGTCCTGGACGTCCTCGCGGCCGAGCACGCTCCGGCCGGCCGACATGAGGTCGACCACCGACCGTCCGTCACGGGCCCCTTCGAGAAGGAAAGCGGTGATGATCGCGACGGCTTCGGGATAGTTGAGTCGCAGGCCGCGCTCGCGGCGGCGGCGAGCGACGTCGGCCGCGACGTGGACGAGCAGGCGGTCCTGCTCGTGCGGGCTGAGGAACACGGGATTCTCCGGTGGGGTCGGCGTGGCCCGCTCGCCGTCGGCTCCGCGTGGAGCCGCGCCGGGCAGGACCACCCGGAGTACGAGCTGGAGTCACACGACCGCCGCGACGCCGCCTACGGGTGGCCCGGGACTCCACCATCCCGGCCCGCTCGACGGGCACCCGGCGGTGTCGGTCGGATGCGGACCGCACCGCCCACCGCTTGAGCAGACCGTAGAGGATCGCCACCGGCGGGGGCAACAGTGTGCTCGGTGTGAGGGATCGAGCCCTGCCGGTGTCCGGGTCGGATGGCACGCCAGGGACGCCCGCAGTACCCCATTCGCGAGCTGACGCGGGCGCACGTCGGGGAAGCCGTCGTCGGGTATTCCTGCAACTGTGGTGCGAAGACGAGGAGATCCGACGGCAGGCGGTGCTCGAACGCGCTGCCGCGATGGCACGAGGTTGCCGCACCGAGCGTCGCGGAACTCCGTCCCTACGTCGAGGATGCAGGTGCAGCCGCCGCGGCCGGCGGCGTCGATGTCGGACAGGTTGCCGGAGGGTGAGGGCCCGCCCGGTGGTGGAGTAGCCGGCGCGGTGCGCGGATGTCGACTCGCTGACAAGGGTCCGAACCCGCTCCCAGAAGGGCAGCCGGCGGCGCCAGCAACGCGGCCTTCGCGGTCCGGCCATCCCGGCAGGCGCGGCGGTGCTGTTCCTATCGGGTACGGCCTTGCGGGATACGCCGCCCTTTGGGCGTGGTGTGCGGAAATCTCCATGCAGAGGCAACGGCAAGGGAGGCAGCGTGCTGGTCGCGGACCGCAGACTGGTGGGCCTGCTGCTGCTGACCGCGGTGTCTCCGACGGTCGAGGCCGTCGTCTTGGTCTCGCTGGGTTTCGTCGCGGCGCGGGGCCTCGCGCCGCAGGCGGCGGCGGTGTGGCCGTACGACACCTACCACGACCTGCGGTGGCTGTATGTCTATCACGACTCGTGGCCGTCGTTCGTGTTCTGGCTCAGTTTGCTGGTGGTGGCCCGAGGGCTCTTCCACACGCTGCTGGTGATGTTGGCATGGCCGGCTGAGGTGCCTCGGCCACCGGCGCGGTGGCTGTTGAAACGGAATGTCGGGCTCGCCGCGTTGGTGGCGGTCTTCGTCGCCCCGTGGGCCTTGATCTCGGTGGCCGCGTCGGTGGTGGCGCTGTCCTGGGTCTTGCTGGCCTCCCTGGTGCCGTTGTTCCTGCTGGCGCCATTCCTGCAACGGGCAGCCGTGGTGGGGCCGTGGTGGCGAGGCCTGCCGTCGATCTCGCTGGTGGGATGGTCGATGCTCAACTTCGTGGTGCTGACCGTGGCCGGCGCGTTGTGCTGGAGTCTGCCGGGCTGGTGGTCGGTGCCGGTGGCCGCCGTGGCCGGGTTGGTCAACGGGCTGCTGTGGAACCGGACGGTCCGTACCGCGCTGATCAATCCGTCGACACGGTGGGTGAGGGTGCCGGCGACTCCCGTCGCGGCGGTTCTCGCCCTTGCGGTGCCGTTGCTCATCCCGCCGATGGTGGATGCGGTGCCGGACAAGAGCCTGCGGGCCGAGGCGGTGGTCCTCGACCACCCGCTGCCGCCCGACGTGCCGCAGGCAGTCATCGTCCTCGCAGGTTACGGGTCGTCGTACGGGGGCGAGCAACCTCTCGACAATCGTGTCGAGAGGTTCTCCTACCGGGGGTTGAGCCGGGACGGCACACCCCTGCCCTACCGGCCGCACGACACCACGATCTCGGTGGCGGACAGCGTGGGACTCCTCGACGCACAGGTGCGACGGCTACACCAGCGCACCGGCCGGCCGATCGCCCTGATCGGGGAAAGCGAAGGCGCGATCGTCGCCCGAACCTACCTTCAGCAGCGAGCGCACCCCGCCGTCGACACGCTGGCCATGTTCAGTCCCCTGATCAACGCGGGTCGCGCCTACTACCCGCCCCCGCGCGAGAACCACGGCTGGGGCGTGGCGACGGGATCGCAGCTTCGGATCGTGTTCGGCGTGATGCGCCTGTTCGGTGGCCCACATGCCGGGCCCGACGAACCGTTCATCCGCTCCCTGGTCGACGACGCGCCGTTCTACCGTAACCAACTCATGTGTCCGGTGCCCGGGATCCGGATGGTCGCCTTCATTCCCACCACCACGGCCGCAGAGGCGCCACCCGGCGACTACAGCGGGATCCCCGTCTTCCAGATGCCCGGCGTACACGGGGGTCTTCTCAACCGCAGCCTGGTCGAAGACCGGCTCCTGACCTTCCTCTCCGGCGAACCGATCCAGCAGGAACGCGAGGAGTACCCACTCCTGCAACGTCTCGGCGCCGCCTGGCAGGCCCCGCCCCTGCCCATCGCGGCCAACCCGGCCTGGTCCGCGTTCCGGCAACCCGATCCCGCCTTCACGGGGAAGGTGTGTCAGCCAACCGACTGATCCGTCCTCGTTGGTCGCCGGCCCACCGCGGAGCCGGCCACTCGCTTGCGTAGGCGTGCGGGTACCGTCGCCCGGACGCTCTCAAGCGACAGCGCGAGATCGATTGATGATCAGTAAGCGGGCGGCAGCCAGTGCCAGTCCGAGCACCAGCACCGTGCGGATCGGGTGATAGGTGAGGAAGAACAGGTGGAGCCCGACGAAGATCACCACTGCAGCCAGAGCCAGGGACGTCGACCAACGGCGGCGGAGCGGTCCGAGGGCTCCGGCCAGCGCCGTGAACACCCCGACGGCCAGATGCAGCCAAGCCCAGCCGGTGAGGTCGTGCTCGTGCACGGCACCGTCAGCAAGCGAGACGTAGCGGGCGCCGCTCAGGTCGGCCGCACCAGCTACCGCGTCGAAGATCCCGGCCAGGCCCAGCAGGACAGCCGCCAGCCGTAGGCCCCTGTCGCTTGCGTTCCCGTCGGCCACCACACCCTCCGTAGGAACTCGCCCCTGCTGGCGGAGCGTCGATGTGGCGGGCAGACACCCATTCGGGCCCTTGCTGCGCCTGCCCCGCCCTCCGATCTTTGCCGAAACGAGCCGATCCCAGACACCGAAGCGGGAGCGTCACCGCTGCGGGTGACCTCCGGCGGGCCGAAAACGGTCGGTGCGTGACCACATGCACCGGCCGTGCAGGCGTGCCGGGCGACCCGTGCACCCGAACAACCAGCTCGTCAGCGAGCTGCCGATCAGGAATCCGCAGTCCGGTACCTGCCGGAACAGGCACCACGTGTACGAGCGCGGGCACGGCATCAAGCGGATGAGCCACCCGGCGGTCGGACCGAGCATGCTGACGAGGCGCCATGCCGGGTGCCCCGGACCAGACGCTGTTCCTCTGCGCCACCGACCCCGGCGTCCCGGCCCACGGCAACCTCCGTCTGCTGGGTCCCCTGACCGCCCAGGCCAAGCGGACGCCTCGTAGGGCCCAACGGGCAGCCCGCTCCCCGAGGCACAGCCACCGCCCCGCACATCGCCTGCGCGGGCGGCGGCCATGGCAGGGGCGTCACAAGCAGAGCGCCCAACGCATGGTCTGCCTCGCGGCAGCCCGGCATGAGGCACGTCCTGGGACATACGCCGGTCATCACTGGTGACGGCCTCGTCGTTACCGAAGGCTTCACGCGGTGGCGCCTCGTAAATGTGATGATCGGAGCCAGGGTCCGGCTGACTGGTGCCCCGCTATGTTCGTCGACTCGGTGCGCCGAGTCGACGCCGGCGGTGGCCCGCCAGGCTGACGGCCACGACGGCGAGGCCGGCGATGACTGCCGCGGCGAGGATGTCGCCTGGGTAGTGCACGCCGACCCAGACGCGGGCGACCCCGACGACAAGCGCCGCTCCGGCCAGTACCACGCCCCACCGGCGGCTCAGGAAGGCGTAAGCGCCGAACGCCAGCGCGAACGCGGCGGTGGCGTGGTCGCTGGGCAGCGAAACTCCCGCACCGTGAGGGATCAGCTGGTGCACGTGATGACTCTGGAACGGGCGCTGCTGACTGTTCGAATGCGCCAGGACGGTGGCTGCGGCAAAGGCGAGGACCAGGGCGGCGCCGAGCTCGACGACCGGGCGTGTTCGTCGGCGGCGCAGTGTCACCACGGCAAGCAACGCGGTGACTGCGAAGATCAGATACAGCAACCTGGTCGCGGCGAACTCCATGGCGTCGTCGATACCGTCGATGCGTCCGGCGTGATCGTTGATGAGTTCGAACAGGCGGTAGTTCACCATGTCATCCTGCCGACTCGGTGGCGGGACCTCGGGGAGATCGGGTTATCCGCGGCGTTCCGGTCGGCGAAGCAGCCCGTCGGCGACCAGTTCGATGGTCACCGCGACGGCGACCGCCTCGACGGGTGCGCCGACGCCGAGCAGCACGCCCACGAAGGCACCGGGAAGGGTGACGGTCACCGTCGGCGGTGTTCGACCGATCCCGCCGAGCAGGCGGAAGCAGCGAGCCACACGCCGCCGCCGACCGTGACGGCCGCCAGGACAAGGCCGACGATACGGATGGGCTCGTCGGAGAGTGTTTCCCGGAAGACGGTGATGGCGACGAGAACGCTGACGACGGGGTCGGTGAGCGTGAGAGCTGTCAGGGGTGCGGCGAGGCGACCGTGCTGGAAGGCGGCCTGATTCAGGATCAGCCCGATGGCGACGGCCACTATCAGCGCCGCGGATCGCCAGCTGACCACGGCGGACAGCAGGGAGCCCGGGGAGCCGCCGGCGAGGTCCTTGACCAGCGCCGCCGCGAAGCTGTACGCGACGCCGCTGGCCACGCCCAGCAGCGCGCCCCGCGCGGCGCCATGGCGGCGGCGCGCGGCCAGGACGCAGGCCGTAATGGCCGCCACCGCGCAGCTCATGGCGACCGTCCAGGCCGTCGGCGCAGGGCGGGTCACGCCGGCGCGGACGTCGGCGAGAAGCAGGAACGCGGTCAGGCCCACCACGCCCACCGCAACCGCGAGCAGGTCCCGGCGCGCGACGCGCTGGCCGGCGATGACGGCCTCGATCAGCACTGCCATGAACAGCCCGCTGGCCATGATGGGTTGCACGACCGCGAGCGCGCCGGAACGCAACGCGAGCACCTGGAAGACGACTCCGGCCGTGTCCGGGATCCAGCCGGAAAGCCACAGGCGGTTGCGGAACAGCCGCAGCAACAGCCGCGGGTCGAGCGCTGCGAAGCGCGGCTGCTGGGCCGCGGCGCGCTGATGCAGCGCGGCGGACAGCGCGAAGCTGAAGGCCCCGGCCAGCGCGTAAAAGATCATGGCTGGGTGCAGGAGCGGTCCGCGGGTGAGCGCCGGGACGTCACCGCGGGTTCCCATCCACTCCGGCCCCGGACCGTAGGGTCGCGGACACGATCGCGGCCATGTCGTCGGCGCTGGTGAACGCCGGCAGGGCGGAAGCCGCTGTGCGGGTCAACTCCTGGCACAGGTCGGCGGGGTTTCGGACGTAGGTGGTCAGGCCTGCGCCGGCGAGCACCTGCGCATTGGCTCGGCCGTGGCCGGGAAGCGGGCGATAGGTGATGGTGGGCAGACCCGCGGCCAGTGCCTGCTGGCAGGTGAGGCCACCAGCGTTCTCCACGATCAGGTCCACCGCCTGCATGAGGGTGGGCATGTCGTCGACCCAGCCCATGACGTGCCCGGGAAAGCCGGCCAGGCGCCGGCGCAGGCTGTCGTTTCGTCCGCATACCACCACTGGTGTGACACAGCCGGCGGCCAGTACCTCCCTGGCGGTACGGGCCACGTCGCCGGCACCCCAGGACCCGGCGACGATGAGCGCTAGTCTTCCCTTTTCGGGCAGCGTGAACTGGGCGCGGGCGGCGCGTCTGGTGGCATCCGTCGGTGGCCGGTAGCGGGCGGGTACAAGCGGGTCGACGAGTCGGACGTCCGGTGCGCCACGAACAGCGGCTTGCTGCTGGGTGGCCTCGTGGATCACGCAGTAGGTGTCGACGCCGGTCGCCATCCAGGTCGGGTGGATGACGAAGTCGGTGACATAGGTGACGACCGGTGTGCTCAGCCTCCCGCTGTGGCGCAGCGGGCCGAGGATCTGGTTGGCGAACGGGAACGTCGACACGACCAGGCCGGTGTCCGGCGGCATTTGCATCAGCATCCGCCGGCGGGCCGACCGTAAGGCGGACCTGATCATAGCCACCAGCGGTGGCGAACGGTCGGTGATCGTGAACAAGGCGTCGTAGCTGAGCGGGCACCAGCGCAACAGCGACCGGTAACCTTCGCGGATCATCCCGTGCAGGGGCTTGGGCAGGGACGTGAAGAAGTTGAGGTGGTGCACCTCGACGCCGTCGAGGGCGAGCCGGGCAGCCAGTTCAGCGGCGGCGGCGTCGTGGCCCGCGCCGATGTCGGCCGACACCACGACGATCCCTCCGCCGCCACACCGGCGATCCGGTGCAGGCCACGTTCCGGGAGGGATCCGGGCATGAGGATGCTCCCGCCACCCGTTGTTCACGGGCGCGGGTACCCGCTGTCACCGTCGTCACACCTGACCACCGACGCGGCCTGGGCGACTCCCCCCGTGGTCGTCCAGGCCGCGCCCCGAACCTGACCTCACCACCTACGGCGCACGGCCACGGATCCTCCCGACGAGGAGCCTGACAGCGTCCTGGTACTCCGGTTGCGTGTGATACGGCCAGTGGCGTTCCACTGCGGGCGGAACGGTGTCCGTCGGCTCCACGGTGACACCGCGGGGATCGCGCAGCCGCACGTCGACAGTTGCGGCCTCCCGAGGTACGCCAGGCGTGAGGTCGGGATGGTCGAAGATCGGCGCGCCGATCGGGTCGGTATCACGCCACAGGTTGCGCCACCGCCAGTCGATCCGCTCACCGAGCTCGCACAGCACCCGTTCGCCGAGGTAGGCCGGGTAGAGGCGGGCATAGATCCGGTACAGGGGGCTGCCGTGGGTCAGCAACGCGATCCGTGGCAGAGTCTCGGATGGCAGGTGCAGGACGGTGGCGGCGGCCAGTACCGAGCCGTGGCTGTGCCCGGAGATCACCACGGGCCCATGCGCGGCCAGTGCACAGACCCGCCGCGTCAGTTCGGGCACGGCCCGCGCCGCGTAGCAGGGCGGTGCGAACGGGTGCACCGTCCGGGGCCAGAACGTGCCCAGATCCCACAACACGCCGACGAGCCGGCGGGTCTCCGGCGACCGGTACGCGCGGTAGGCCAGGATCAGCAGTCCGACGACGATGAGGCTGATGATCCAGATACCGATGTCGGTGACATATGCGGTGAGCACGGCGAGGACGTCGTGGCGCCGATTGAGGCGGGCGGCGAGTTGTGTGGGGCCGATCCCGACGAGGTCGAGCGCCACGGTGGCGAGCCCGAGTGAGGAGACCACGAAGAACGCGACCAGGGTCGGCCCGAGTTCCTCGGTGACGAAGGAGCGGGCGACCGTGTCGCGGACCGCGGCCAGCCGCGGCGCCGCCGAAGCGGGCGCGTCGGGGTAGTCCCGCTCGACCACGCGTTGCGCGTACGCCCGACGACGGCGCCGGGCGGCGGGCAGGGTGAGGGCAATCGCCGCGGTGACGACGAGCAACGCGGCCAGCCCGGCGAGCGCGGCCCACCAGTACGCCACCGGTGGTTCCAGTGGGCCCAGCGCAGGTGGGCTGGGCCGGATCGGGTCGGGGATGCGGCCCCGGTCGAGATGGTCGGCGGTCCGGAACACCAACGTGGTGGTGTAGGCGGAGGTGACCGTGACCGACATCGCCGCCACCAGCGGCGTGCCGAGTCCGCGCAGCAGCGCGCGCGAGCCGGCCGGCCGGGTGTGCTGCCGCGCCAGCGTCACCGCGGCGATCAGGACCAGCAGCAGTCCCTGCGCGGTGACCAGGCCGGCGGCCGCGCCCTCGTAGCCGGGCATCTGCCCGGCCACCACCGGCACCTCCCGTCGGGACACGGCGTATCCGAGACTCGACACGGTGGCCACCGCGACGAGGATCCACAGCAGGCGTCGCAGCGGGCCGGCCCACCTCACGCTCACTGTCACCAGCAGCAGCGCCGCGCAGAACAGCACGAGTCCGCCGGTGAGGCCGAGCAGCGCGACGGCTACGCCGTTCCACCGATCGTGTGACACCGCGACGACCAGGCTGACGTAAACAGTGCCGGCGCCCAGCCCGACATGGATCTGACGCAGCCACGACGTCATCCGCTCGTCGTGCCAGATCCCCGGTGCGGCTAGGCTCCCGGTCGACTCCAGCACCCGCTCGTGTGGCGGGGCGGCCTCGAAGCCTTCGAAGGCACGCGCCGAGCGCGCGCCGACGGCCCAGAACACCCGCAACGCCAGCAGCGGCACCAATGCCAGCACCGCCAGGCGCGGGCCCATTGGCAACGCCGCCAGCCAGGACAGGTACGGCCGCCCCTGCCGGCACTCCACGTACGGCACGCACTGCCAGCCGGGCAGGTTCATGCTCACCCCGACCAGCGCGAGCGTGAACGCCACGGTCAGCGACCCGGCGAGCAGGCGACACAACCCGCCGAGCAGGCCGAACCGGTCCGCCAGGGTGGGGCGCAGCCAGACCGCGAGGTTGCCCAGCATGAACGGCAACAGCAGCAGCATGGACGCCGTCCGCACCGCCACCCCCGCGGTCAGGGCCCCCCACCGGTACGCCTCCACCACCACCCCGGCGGTGGCGCCGCCCGCCCGACCGAGTCCCTCCCGGACCCGGTAGAACCCGGCGTGCCGGTCCCCCGCCACCCGCACCACGATCGGATGATCGACGATGGTCTCCGCCGACGCGCCGGAGACCCCGTGAACACGCAGCTCGACAGCCTCGTCACCGGGCGCGCTCACCAGGACAGGGTCACAGAAGCTGCCACGGTGCCGCTGCCGAACACCGAACACCGAGAGCGGGGATTGAGCCGCGCCCGGGATGCGTTCACCGAAGTGGGTGATGGTCGACCTCATCCGGTCGGATCAGCCGTCAGCGCCCCACCTTCACGCAAGCGCAGGCGATCGGACGGGCCGTCGTTCACTGCCCGACAGGGCGGTAGCGGAGGTGTACGACGCCGTTTCGGAATCGGCGCTCGTCGAGGAGTTCGAGGTCGACGCGCATGCCGGACGGCAGGCCCGGCTTACCCCCGCCGACGACCACGGGCCAGACGAACAGCTGGCACTCGTCGACCAGCCCGGCCTCAAGAGCCTGCGCCGCGAGGTTTGCACCTCCAACGGTGAGATCGCTGCCGGCCGTGGCCTTCAGTTCGCGTACCGCGGCGAGGTCGAAGCGGCGTTCGAGTCGGGTGTCGGCGGTCGACACCGCGGCGAGGGTCGTGGAGTACACGACCTTTCCCGCTGCCTGCCAGGCGCTTGCGAAGTCGGCCATGAGGTCGGACTGCCCGGCCAGAGCGGCGTCGGTTTCCCAGACGGCCATCGCCTCGTACAGCCGCCGTCCGTAGAGGAACGTGCCCACGGACCGCAGGAGATCGGTGTAGACGACGAACACCTCGTCGTCCATCGGCAACCAGGCGAACGCGCCGCGTTCGTCCTCCATGTAGCCGTCGAGCGACACGTTGTTCACATAGATCAGCTTGGCCATGCCTTACCTCTCGATGGTCAACCGCAACAGCCTGGACGCACGGGCGCATCACCCAGCAGCCTCGTGGGCTGCCCCGCTCATTGACTACGAACACCCCTGCCCAGATCCGACACCTCCGGCCGACACCAACGGCGAACGGTGCACGCCCACCGCCGCGTGTGCCGGCCGGGGCGACCGCCGGGCGGCTGCGTACGCTGGTGGCGGAGGCGCTGAGGGAACCGTCGGCCCGGCAGACGATCAGCTGATCGTCGCCCCCGCCGGCCCGCGTACGACTCAGGACCTGACGGCGGAAGCCGGACTGTCGGCGGGACCGCCGCGCGGCTGACCAGGAGACCGGAGGAGCGCCCAGGCGCCGCGCACCGCGCGGACTCCGGCGACGTCCCGCCGGACAGGCCGCGGGAACCCGCGCCGTACGCACGGGTTCCCGCGGCCTGTCCCGGGTCCGCCGGGACTCGCCCTACCCCGCCCGCTGCGGGCCGACGACGGTCCAGCAGAGGCCGGCGGGGTCGCGCAACGTGACCTGGTGCGACGGGGCAGCCGGCGGCTCGACATGGGCGCCCGCGGCCACCGCCCGCCGCAGCACCGACTCGGGGTCCGTCCGCTCGATGGTCAACACCTCGTCACGGTTCGCGGCCACCGACGGGTCGCCCGCCTCCCACCACTCGCTCACGATCAGGCGATGACCGCCGACGGCCAATTCCGCGTGCACGACATGCCCGTCGAGCAGGCACTCCCGTTGGATGGCCACGGCGTCGAAGACGTCCGTGTAGAAGGCGATCGCCTCGCTCGTGTCGCTGACCGTCAGGTGCGGCCCCGTCCGCTGGTCCTGTGCCCGCATGAGACTGCTGCGTCCCTTCGCTACTCGGCGATCCGGGTCCGGCCGGTCCAGCGGAAGACCACCGGCTCGACCGTCGCGGCGGCGGCGCCCCGCTCGAAGTGCTCGTACCCGCCGTAGTACAGGATCTTGATCTTCTTCTCGGCCCTGGACACCCGACGGCTGCGCAGATCGGCCGGCAGGCCGGCCGGGCCGCCCTCCAGGACGACATCGATGACGCCGGCGGCGTCCCGGGCGACCGGATCAGCTTGCGAAACGTCCTTCATGGCACGACCTCCGTCGCATTCCGCACACCCCACGAGCCGCCGCAGGCGGGACGCGGTTCGGTCCACACAGGTCCAACGACACCCGTTGCCGGGTGAACGGACGCTCCGCGGTCGAACGTCCTTGTCCGGTGAGCGGCCACCCGTTCAGCTCCGAACGTAGTGCAGATCACATTTCGTGAGCACCCTTAGCGCACCCCTAGAAACGGCCCTGGGCAGCGACGATGCCGGCGGACCAGCCCGGTCGGGAGGCGGGCTCACTCCCAGCGGAAGAACCGCGTCGCCCCCAGGGCGGCGACGGCGGCCGTGACGGCCAGGGCGATCAGCTGCGGCAGCTCGGGGTCGGCCCCCGCCCACGCCGCGCCGATGGTGTCGACAGTCGCGCCGAGCGGCGAGTAGTCGGCCACGGCCGCCAGGGCACCCGGCATCCGGTCGCGGGGCAGCCAGGCGCCGGCCAGGAAGAGCAGCGGGAAGAACAGCGCGGGGCCGATCGACTGTGCCGCCCGGGCCGACGGCGCCAGCGCCGCGATCAGCAGGCCGACGGCGAACAGGCACGCGACCCCGAGGAGGAAGGCCAGTACGAACCCGGGCAGGTTGGCCGGCGCCGGCTGGTCCAGCAGGAACCGCACAGCGATCGAGGTGACCACCGCACCGAGCACGCCCATCACGAGGTTGACCACGACCTGGGCGACCAGCAGCAGCGCGGGCTGCACCGGGGTGGTCGCCAGACGGCGCAGGATCCGGCGTTCCCGGTAGATGCCCAGCGCCATCGGCAGGGTGAAGAGCGCGAGCATGCCGATGGTGAGAGCCAGCGCGAGCGACGGCAGGAACGTCTGCTCGGCGTGCTGGCCGGTGTCGGCGGCGGTACCGGCACGCTGCGGCAGGCCGAAGACGAGCATCAGGCCGATCGGCAGGGCGAAGACGAAGAACAACGACACGGGCTCCCGGAGGAACAGCTTCGTCTCGACGGCGATCAGCTTGGACAGGGCGCTCACGACGACCTCCCGTCGGTCGGGGACTGCGCGGCGGCCCGGCCGCCGCGGCCGGTCAGGGCGACGAAGGCGTCGTCGAGGGTGGGCTGCTCGACCCGCAGGTCCGTGTAGGTCGTCCCGCGCCCGTTGAGCACTGCCAGGACCGACTGGAGCACGTCCTTCGTGCCGGTCACCGTCACCTCCGCCCCGTAGCGGCTGACCCCGGTCACGTCGGGCGCGGCGAGCAGCAGGGCGTCCTCGACCGGCTCCGCCGGGCGGAAGTGCACCCGGTGCTCGCTGCCGACCCGGGCGAGCAGGCCAGCGGGGCTGTCGATGGCCACCATCCGCCCCTTGTCGATGATCGCGATCCGGTCACAGAGTCGTTGCGCCTCCTCCATGAAGTGGGTGACCAGCACGACGGTGACGCCGCGGTCGCGAATCCGCTCGACGAGATCCCAGGTGTCCCGGCGGCCCTGCGGGTCGAGGCCCGTGGTCAGCTCGTCGAGGATGGCGATCTCCGGCCTGCCCACCAGCGCCAGGGCCACCGACAGCCGCTGCTTCTGCCCGCCGGAGAGCTTCTGGAAGTAGGTGTTGCGCTGCTCGGCCAGGCCGAGGTCGGTCAGCAGCTCGTCGATGTCGGCCCGGTTGCGGTAGAAGGACCGGTACAGGTCCAGCGCCTCCCGCACCCGCACCTTGTCCGGCAGTTGGCTCTCCTGGAGCTGGGCGCCGACGCGCTGGCGCACCTCGGTGCGGTCGCGCACCGGGTCCAGCCCGAACACCCGGACGGTCCCGCCGTCGGGACGGCGCAACCCCTGCACGCATTCCACAGTGGTCGTCTTGCCGGCGCCGTTCGGGCCGAGGACGCCGAAGATCTCGCCCTGCTCGACGGTGAAGGAAACGTCGTCGACCGCGACCTTCTCGCCGTACCGCTTCTGCAGATGATCGACCTCGATGACCGGCATCCGGGATGGTCCTCCTTCATGTGCGGTTTGCCGCCGGGAAGGGCGGACCACTCGGCTGATCGCGGCGTCGGTCCGCGGCAACGGGCCGGACCCGGGCCGACCGACGCCCGACATCATCCGCGCAACCGATGCCCCGATCAACTGATCAGGTGACGAATCGGGGGTGTCGAGGCGGGAAACCATCCTCCACAGGGGTACCGCCCGGCGACAGGGGTGTCGCCCGGTCACGCCAGGTGTCCGGGCGTCCCGTCCGGGCGGGCGGCGGCTCCGGGCGGCTTCTCGCCCACGGATCCGGTGTGGCTCGTCACCGCCGTGCCGGGCAGAGCGGCAGCAGCTCGTCGAGCCGGGTCAGAACGACGTCCGGGCCGGCCGCGCGCAGCGTCTCCTCGTCGGACTCGCCCCACAGCGCGGCCACCGCCGTCACCCCGGCCGCCCGCGCGCTGGCCAGGTCGCTGGGCGCGTCGCCGACCATCAGCGCCTCCTCCGGCCGGGCCCCGAGCAGGTGCAGCGCCCGCCGTACGATATCGGGCGCGGGCTTCGGGCGGGGCACCTCGTCCGAGCCCACCACGTGGTCGACGAGCGGCAACAGGTCGAGCCGGCCGAGCAGGTCCCGGGCGCGTACACCGCTGCGGCCGGTGGCCACGGCGAGCCCGATCCCCCGCCGACGCAGGGTGCGCAGCAGCTCCGCCGCGCCGACGACCGGGCTGACCCGGTGTGCAAGGCGGTTGCTCTGCCGCACGAACGGCTCGGCGAGCGCCGCCGGCAGACCCATCAGCTCCAGCACCTCCGGCAGGTACCGGCCCGGGTGGCGGCAGTACTCGTCGACCGGGGCCAGGCCGTCGCCGACCACCTCGGCGTAGGCGAGGGCGAACGCCTCTCTGGCCACGGCGAGGCTGTCGACCAGCACCCCGTCGAGGTCGAACACCACCGCCCGGACACCGTCGGGTGCCGCCGTCGCCCTCGCGACCATCGATGTCACCTCCCCGCCCGCACGACCGCCACGGCCGGTAGGGGTGGCAGGCCGCGGAGACCCCCGACTACGGTCAGGACCGTTCTCCCGGCCCACCGGCGGCGCACTCGCCCGCCCGGATCCGGCGGTACCCCACGACCCTACCGGCGTCGCGGCCCCCGGCAGGGCTCGGACCGGGCCGCTGAGAGGATCGCACCATGCCGCTGCTGGGCTGGCTGACGAAGACAACCGACGAGCACCCGGACGCGATCCGGGTCGGCGGCCGGGCGGCGTCCTGGGTGGAGCTTCGCCGCCTTGCCACGGCGGTGGCCGACGAGCTGCGCGGCGTCGACCGGGTGGCGATCGAGGCCACCGCCACCCTGGAGACCGTGGTCGGCGTGGTGGGCGCGCTGACGGCCGGGGTTGCGGTCGTGCCGATCCCGCCGGACGCCGGGCCGATGGAGCGCGATCACATCCTGCGCGACTCGGACGCGACGGCGCTGCTGGCCCCGGCCGGCGCGGAACGCACCGTCGGTGACGCCGGCCGGCCCGTCGTACCCGTCGACCTGACCCGCCGGTCGGACACCGTCCACCCCGAGCCGGATCCGGCCTGCACCGCGGTGATCCTCTACACCAGCGGCACCACCGGCGCCCCGAAGGGCGCCGTGATCTCCCGCCGCGCGATCGCCGCCTGCCTCGACGGGCTGGCCGACGCCTGGGCATGGACGCCGGACGACCTGCTGGTGCACGGCCTGCCGCTGTTCCACGTGCACGGGCTGGTGCTCGGCGTGCTCGGACCACTGCGGCTGGGCGGCCGGCTGCACCACGTGGGCCGCCCCAGCCCCGACCGGTACGCCGCCGCCAACGGCACGATGTACTTCGGGGTGCCGACGGTGTGGTCCCGAATCGCCGCCGACCCGGACGCGGCCCGGGCGCTGCGTCCGGCGCGGCTGCTGGTCTCGGGCAGCGCGGCGCTGCCGGCGGCGGTCTTCGCCGACCTCGCCACCCTCACCGGTCACCGGGTCGTCGAGCGGTACGGGATGACCGAGACCCTGATCACTGTGAGCGCCCGGACGGACGGCCCACGCCGGCCCGGCACCGTCGGGCTGGCGCTGCCCGGGGTCCGTACGCGGCTGGTCGGCGACGACGGCACCCCGCTCCCGGCCGACGGGGCGGCGATGGGCGAGCTTCAGGTCACCGGCCCCACGCTGTTCGACGGCTACCTGAACCGTCCGGACGCCGACGCGGCGAGCCGTACCCCGGACGGTTGGTTCCGCACCGGGGACGTCGCCACCGTCGACCCGGACGGCTGGCACCGGATCGTCGGCCGGGCGTCGACCGACCTGATCAAGAGCGGTGGCTACCGGATCGGCGCCGGGGAGGTGGAGGACGCCCTGCTGACGCACCCGGGGGTCCGTGAGGCAGCCGTGGTGGGCACACCGCACCCCGACCTCGGTCAGCAGGTCACCGCGTACGTGGTGGGCGACGGGGTGGGCGAGGCCGAGCTGATCGACTTCGTGGCCCGGCGCCTTTCGGCGCACAAGCGACCACGCGAGGTGCGCCTGGTCGACGCCCTGCCCCGCAACGCCCTGGGCAAGGTGCAGAAGACGCGGCTCAGCGCCGACGGTTAGGACGCGACCGCCGGGATGCTGATCGCGGTGACCACCAGTCCCCGCTCGACCAGGAACCTGCCCGCGAACGCCCGCACCTCGGCCCCGCCGAGCACCGGACCGGGCACCAGCAGCCGGGCCTCGAACGTGCCGGCCGGGTCGAACACGATGTCCGCCTCGGAGAAGTCCAGCCACTGGCCGGTGAGCGGGAACCACGCCTTGTACACCGCCTCCTTGGCGCTGAACAACAGGCGGTCCCAGCAGACGGCGGGGCGGACCGCGCCCAGCGTGACGGTGCGCGACCGTTCGGCCGGCAGGGCGATCGCTCCGAGCACCCCGTCGGGCAGCGGGGCGTGCGGCTCGGCGTCCACCCCGAGGCTGGCGAACGCCGCCGTACGGCCGACGACCGCCGCCCGGTAGCCATCGCAGTGCGTCATACTGCCGACCACGCCGTCGGGCCAGAGCGGGGCACCGCGTGCGCCGGAGACGATCGGCGCCGGGGCGAGGCCCAGCTCGCCGAGAGCCAGCCGGGCGCAGTGCCGCACGGTGGTGAACTCCCGGCGTCGTTTCTCCACCGACCGTGCCACCAGCGCCTCCTCCTCGGGGAACAGGGTCACGCCGGCGGGATCGGTGAAGGACTCGGACACCGCCACGGTGGAGGGCAGGATCTGCTCGATCACGTTGGCCGATGGTAGGCGCTGCGGCACCCCTCGCCGCGGCGGGCCTCGGCGATAGGTGCACCATAGGGGTCGGGTACGGGTGCCGGCCTGCACGGGACAGGTGCCACTCTGAGCGCCGTCCCGGTCCTGCGGGCGGGGCACCTGGATTTGGGGCGGATGGACGCGGGAATGGCGATGCTCACTGGCAAAGTGGTGCGGTTCGACGAGGTGCGGGGCTACGGGTTCATCGCCCCGGACGACGGCAGCGACGACGTGTTCGTGCACGCGAACATGCTCGACGGCGACAAGTGGGCACTGACGCCCGGCGTCCCGGTCGAGTACGACGCGGTGGAGACCGAGCGCGGGCCCAAGGCCGTGCTGGTGCGGGTGTCCGGCGTCGCGGTCGGCGGCGGGCGCAGCAGGGACAGCGGGCAGGCCACGGGCGGCGCGGAGGACGACGAGGGCCTGTGCGACGTCCTCTCCGAGCGGGCCTTCTCCGCGGAGACCACCGAGGCGCTGGTGACCTCCGTGTCGGACCTGACCGGAGCGCAGATCGTGGCGGTACGTGCGAGGATGCTGGAGCTGGCCCGGCGGCACGGCTGGGTGGAGGGCTGACCGTGGCGGGGGCGGGTCACCGCTGCCCCCTGTCCGGCCGGCTCAGCCGCCGGCGATCAGCAGGGACTTCCTGATCCGCCCGAAGGCGCTGCGCGGCAACTCGTCGACGAAGTGCACCCGCCGGGGGCGCTGGCCCGCCGAGAGGTACCGGCCGACGTGGTCGATGAGCACCTGCGCGGTCACCCCCTCGGCGACGACGTAGGCGGTGACCTGCTCGCCGAGCGCGTGGTGCGGCGTGCCGACGACGGCGGCGTCGCGCACGCCGGGGTGGCTCAGCAACGCCTCCTCGATCTGCCCGGCGGGCATCCGCCGGCCCCGGCTGTGCACCACGTCGAGCCCGCGTCGCCCGATGATCCGGTACGTGCCGTCGGGGGCCACGCTGGCCAGGTCCCCGGTGGCGTGCCAGCGACCGGCGGCGAGGCTCCGCCCGCCGACGTACCCGCTGAACAGCATCGGCCCGCAGACGCTCAGCTCGCCCGCCGACTGGCCGTCGGCCGGCACCGGCCGGTCCTCGCGGTCCAGCACGCGCGTCTCGACGCCGGGCAGGGGGGTGCCGACAGCGCCCGGCACCGTACGGTCGCCGGGGCGCCCGGTCAGCGCGACGAGCGTCTCGGTGGTGCCGTAGGCCTGCACCGGCCGGTGCGAGGTGAGCAGTCGGAGCCGTTCGGCCACGGCGCGGGCCAGCGGGCCGTCCGCGGAAACGAGGATCCGCGCCGCGGACAGCGGCCGGGCCCGGTGGCCGTCCAGCGCTATCTTCGCCCACTGGTCGGGCGACGCCAGGTGCACGGAGCCGACCGGCCCGGTGCCGGCGTGGTCGAGGTGGACGAAACGGCTGCCGGCCCGCAGCGCGCCGAGCAGGCCGACGACCAGACCGTACGCCCGGAACAGCGGGGTGCCCTGGACGACCACGTCCTCCTCGCTCCAGTGCCACGCACGGGCCAGAAGGTCGAGGTCGGCGGCGATGGCGCGGCGCGAGATGCGCACCCCTCGTGGCGGCCCTGATGCGCCACCTGTGTAGAGGATGACGGCGTCGCTGCCCGGGGCGGGCTCGGGATGCCGCGTCGAGGCGTGTTCTCGCAGGTCGACCGGGATCGTGGACAGGCCGTCGGCCCCGGACGGGGCACGGCCGAGGATCACCGTCGCTCCGGACTGCCGCAGGATACGGCGGCGTTCGCGTTCGTCGGCGCCGGGAGGCAGCGGTACGAGCGGCGCCCCGGCGAGGAGGGCGCCGAGCATTCCGACCACCGCTTCCAGCGTCGGTGTGCCGTCGACCGCGACCGCGGTCGCGCCCCTGATCCGATCAGCGACGGCGGTGACGCAGCCCAGCAGGGCCTCGCTGGAGAGGGCTTCTCCGGCCACCGTGACCGCGTCGGCCCGATCCGCACCGAATCCACGCAGCACCGGCAGCAGCGTCATCTCCGCTATCCCCTGCGCGGGGCCGCAACGAGTCGCGGCGGCAGCTGGGACATCACGACGGCCACAGAACCCTTCAGGTCTCGGGCCTGCACGGCCCCATGTCCGGCTATCCAGACGGTGGAGACCGGGTGCCCCGAAATTAGGGCCGGGCTATCGTCGGGCACAACCCCTAGCCGCCGAGTCCGAATCCCCCTGTCCGGGCCTACTGGCCAGCTAGGACCGAATCCCGGCCGTCCTGACACAACGGCCGACCCGAGCGCTCACTCCGGCTCGGCGAACAATGCAGAGGCCGCATTTGTCCTCAGCGAGCGAAAATCGACCGTAAAACGTCCTCCTCGATGCCCGGCAGCTCGCCGTCACGGCTTTATCGCATTGACGTGTGCCGCATTAGATCAGCCTTCGGGCCGGATGGGACCGCAGGCCTCCGCAACCAACGGGACACTCGGATTCATAATTCTTTTTCATACATAATCGCAGAATCTCCCAAACGTCCGAATCGTGGCCCGCCGACGCCACCAAGCCTCGACCGCCGGCAGGGCCGGACAGGCATCGATCGCAGTTCCGGCATCAATGCCTTACATCGCAACAATCGAGCGCCTCCGGCAATTGCCGGAGCCCCGACCGGACCCCACGGCCCCGCCCCGGGGGCGGACGACACCTCCACAGCAGCTTCCGGCACCACGCCCGCCCGCGCCGGGATCGGCACGGGCGGGGTCACGAACGCCGAGTTCAACGACGATGACGCCCAGCTCGACGCCTCCGCACGCCGCGACCGCGGCAGCTTCGAACCCTGCGGCGAGAGCGACCGGTAACGCCCGGACGTCGGATTAGCACGGAAGAGCCCATTCGCCAATCAGCAGGCGGGCCGAATAAGCGGAACCATCGGCTCAGGAGAGCGCTCTGTCACGGTACGGGACCAGCCGGCGACTTTCCGTCGCCACCCCCGGTCGGGTCACCCGAGACAAGTAACCCATGTTTGCCCATCCTTTACACAACTCGGCTTGCCGCCCAATTGCCCAACTGCCATACTCCCACCATCAAGCAGGTCGATAGGAAGTGTCGACCCCGAGAGAGCTGGGGAATTATCGCCGACGCACACGGGAACACGGCTCGCAGCAGCCAACCGGTCAAGTCGGTCGATGGCGCACCGGCAAGGCTCGACACCAGTCGATCCTTGCCGATAATGGAATGGGTCAAGAATTGCCGGTCTCCAATTTGGTCGAGCTGTCGGGCCGCACCGGGCACCCGGCCCTCCCCCGGAGGGGGCGGTGATGGAGCTGACCGAGCGTTCGAGCCAGCTCGGCCTGCTGGAGCGCCGACTCGCAGACCTGCTCCGCGGCGGCACCTCGCCGACCGACCGGCCGGTGACCGTGCTGACCGGCCCGGTCGGCTCCGGCAAGACCGCGCTCTCACAGGCCTTCGCCCGGCGCGCCTGCGACGCCGGAGCACGGGTCATCGGCGCGAGCGCCTCCCGCGCGGAGCGCAGCGTACCGCTGGAGGTCGTCCGGCAGCTCGTCCGCGCGGTGCCGTCGTGCGCCGCGGACGCCCCCGACATCCGGGCCCGCCTCGCCCGGCTGCTGGACGCGGGCGCCCTCGCATGGAGCGACGCCGATCCGGCGGACGCGGAGAACGCCCGGCTCACCGCCGCCATCGGGCGCGCCCTGCTCGAACTGACCTCGCGGGGGCCGCTGGTCATCGTGGTGGACGACATCCACCACGCGGACGTGCCGTCGCTGCGCTGTCTCGATTACGTGGCCCGGCGGCTCTCCGGCCTATCCGTGCTGATGGTCCTGACGGAGGCGCCACGCACCCGGCCGTGGCAGGCGGACGTGCACGCCGAGATGCTGCAACCGGCGAAGCTGCACCGCATCCGCCTGCCGCTGCTCACCGCCGAGGGGACGTTCCAGCTGCTCGCCCAGCGGCTCGACATCCCGCTCGCCCGCAGCATCGCCGAGGAGAGCCACCGGATCAGCGGCGGGAATCCGCTCCTGGTGCACGCGCTCGCCGATGACCAGGCAGCCGCGCCACGGTCCGCCGGCGCCCCGGCGGTCGGCGAGTCGTTCCGGGAGGCCGTGCTGAGCTGCCTGTACCGCTGCGACCGCCTGGTGCTCAACGCCGCCCGGGTGCTCGCCGTGACCGGCGAGCCGCTGCACGGCAGCCTGCTGCCGCATCTCGTCGACGCCCGGTTGCACCCCGCGCTGGGCGCTGTCGACAAGTCGACCAGCGCGGGGCTGATCGACGAACAGGGGTTGCGCCATCCGGCGGTGACCCAGGCCGTGATCGACGGGATGACCGCCGAGGAACGCGTACGGCTGCATCTGGGAGCAGCCCGCCTGCTGCACGACGACGGCGCGCCCCCGGCCCGCATCGCGCCGCACCTGGTGGACATCGGCGAGCTGGCCGAACCCTGGATGGCGCAGACCCTGCTGGACGCCGGCGAGCAGGCGCTGCTCGACGGCGAGGTGGAGACCGCCCTGCGGTACCTGCGCCGGGCGCACCGCAGTGGCGTCGGCGAGTGTCTGCGGGCGCGGATCCGCTCCGCGCTGGCGCGCGCCGAGTGGCGACTCGACCCGCAGGCCACGATCCCCCACCTGGTCAGCGTCGCCACCGCCATCCGGGCCGGGCACCTCGGCAGCCAACAGGCCGCCGGTCCCATCCAGTACCTCCTCTGGCACGGTGAGATCGACAAGGCCGTCGACCTGGTCAGGCACCTCAGCGAGCGGTCGGATCCCGCAGATCCGCAGTCCGTGGCCGAGCTGCTCATCATCACCGGCTGGATCTCGACGCTCTATCCCGGGGTCATGGTCGACCGGCCCGCGCCCGCCGTGGCCGCGCGGGATCCGCTCACGCTGGCCCGGGTCAAGCACGGGCTCAGCGGAGTCATCCTGCTGTCCGGCGTGCTGGCCCGGGGTGACGCGGGCGTGGTCGAGCAGGCCGAGCGGACACTGTCGACCACCGGGCCGGACGACGAACCGCACATGTGGAGGGTCATCTGCGCCCTCATCGCCATGATCTACGCCGACCAGCTCGACCTGGCCGACGACTGGTGCGACCGGCTGGACCGCCACCTCGCCACCCCGCACCACCCCACCCCCTCGGCCACGCTCACCGCCCTGCGGGCCGCCGTCGCCGGCCGGCTCGGCGACCTCCCCCGCGCCGGCAAGCTGGCCGACGAGGCACTGGGGCAGCTCTCGCCGAAAGGCTGGGGGGTGGTGATCGGGATACCTCTCGCCGTCCGGATACGGGCGCTGACCTATATGGACCAGCTCGACACGGCGGCCGCCTGCCTTCAGGTGCCGGTGCCGCCGGCGATCTTCGAGACCCCGCTCGGGCTGCACTACCTGCACGCCCGCGGGACGCACGCCCTCGCCGCGGGAAGCCCCGAGGCCGCGCTGGCCGACTTCCAGCTCTGCGGGCAGCTGATGCAGCGGTGGCAGCTGGACTTCTCGGGCCTGGTGCCGTGGCGTACCGAGTCGGCTCGGGCACTGCTCCGGATGGGCCGCCGTCTGCAGGCGCGCAAGCTGGTGCGCGACGAGTTGGCCCGGCTGCGGCCCGTCCATGTCCGGTACCGGGCCGCGGCCCTGCGGGTTCTGGCCGCGACCGAGGAGGGACAGGAACGGATCCCGCACCTGCGCAGCGCCGTACGGCTGCTGCGGCAGTGCGGCGACCGGATGGAACTGGCGCACAACCTTGCCGACCTCGGTCACGCCTACGAGCAGGCCGGCGACCGGCGGCAGGCCCGCGCCGCGACCCGGTCGGCCCGGGCTCTCGCCGAGGAGTGCGGCATCCCGACGTTGTGGCCCAGCGCCCTGTCCACCAGGGACGGCGCCACCGGCAGCCGGGCGGATGCGGCGGTCCTGGTCCAGGGCCTGACGGACACCGAATCCAGGATGGCCACCCTGGCCGCCCAGGGTCACACCAATCGTGAGATCGCCGAGAAGCTCTTCCTGACGGTCAGCGCGATCGAACAGCGGATGACGCGCATCTACCGGAAGCTGGACGTCAACTCGCGCGGCGAACTCGCCGGACGGCTGCGGTTCGACCGCTCCGGCACGACGGTGCTGGATCCGCTGACGCGGGGCACGGACCCCCCGGGCGGCCGTCCGTCCGGCCCTCGGCCGCGCTGATCCCGGTCGGGCTTCCGCACGGAACAGCCGACGGGCGTCACGCGACCGTCACCCTCGCCGACCGTCGCGAAGAGTTCGCTCACCACCACTGTGGGTACCATCGGCGTGCGCCGGGAGTCGCGGTGTGGCACCATCGAGCCGTACGCCCCGGCACCAGCCGCTCACCGGCGTGTCGCCTCTCCCGGGCCGATCGGCTCCAACACCCATCACCCCGAACCGCGCAACCCCTAAATGCCTTCCGGGGCCCGCAGGTTTGGATGCGAAACGATGGGGTCTCACGCCCGTTGTCGCACCATCATGCCGGTGCCAGACTCGCCTCGACACGCGGACCGTACGGCGAGAAGACCGGTCCGACGAAGGATTTCAGGTCCACCCGGCGTGGCCGCCCGGCGCGCTCCACCCCTACCCGTCGAGACGCGGGCGGAGGGGCGGCTGTCTCCGGCAGGGGTGGCGGTGTCGGGCCGCACCGGCGTTTCCAGGCCCGCGCCGCGTACAAGGAGGGCTTACGCGCAGGTGTTGGTTCAGCAAGAGGAACAGATCACCCGTCTGCGGCGCGTGTTCCACGCGTGCGAAGAGCAGCAGCGCGGACACGTCGCGCTGGTCACCGGTGCCGTGGGCAGCGGCAAGACCAGCCTGCTGGAGTCGTTCGGCGAGTGGACGGCCGGCTCCCGCGGGCAGGTGATGAGCGCGACCGGCTCGCGGGCGGAGCGCGGTCTCCACCTGGGAGTCGTCGGGCAGCTGTTCCACAGTGCACGACTCGCCCCGGAGGCCGCCGCCCACGTCGGGAAGCTGCTGCGCGACGCCACCTCCGCGGTGCCGTTGCCCGAAGTCGGCGGCGAGGCGTCTGACGTAGACCGGGCCTGGGCACCCCTGCTGCACGGCCTCTTCACCACCCTGATCGACCTGACGGCCAACGGGCCCCTGGTCCTCCTCGTCGACGACGTGCACCACGCGGACCCGGCCTCGCTGCACTGCCTGCTCTACGTGACCCGGCGGCTGCGCCACGCCCGGATCATGGTCGTGTTCGCGGAGGCGTCGACGCTGCGCCCGCCGCACCAGCTGTTCCGCGCCGAGCTGCTCAGCCAGCCGCACTTCTCCCGGATCGGCCTGCCACCACTGACCGTCGACGCCGTCGCCCGGCTGGTCGAGGGCGCCGTCGACGACGCCGACACCCGCAGGACCGCGGAACACTACGTACGGATGACCGGAGGCAATCCACTGCTCACCCGGGCGCTGCTCGACGAACGGGCCGGTGGCGGGGGCAGCGACCACGACCTTCCGTCCGTCGGTGACGCGTTCGACCAGGCCGTGCTCGGGTGCCTCTACCGCCACGAGCCCGGGGTACGCCGAGTGGCCCAGGCGCTCGCCGTGCTCGACCGGCCCGCGTCGGCCGAACTGCTCGGCCACCTCCTCGACGTGATGCCCGCGACCACGGTCCCGGCGGTGCGGGTGTTGCGTACCTCGGGTCTGATGGAGTCCGACCAGCTACGCCACTCGCGTATCCTGCACTCGATCCTCGCTGACATGTCGGCCGACGAGCGGCGCGCCCTGCACCAGCGGGCCGCCGAGGTGCTGCACGACCGCGGCGCCGAGGCGAGCGTGGTAGCCGAGCACCTCGTGGCCGCCGGTGCGACGGTGGCCGGCTGGCGGGTGCCGGTGCTCCAGGACGCCGCCGGTCACGCGCTCTCGTCCGGCCGGCCCGACGTCGCGGCGGCCTGCCTGCGGCTGCTCGCCAGCGCGCCGGTGGACGAGCGGCAACGCACCGCCACCACCGAGATGCTGGTGAATGCCCGCTGGCAGCTAAACCCGTTGACGGTGAACGGGCAGCTGACGGAGCTGGTGCAGACGGCGCGCGCCGCCGGCTGGTCCACCGATGCGAGCCTCTCCGCCGTGCCGTACCTGCTCTGGCAGGGCCGCGTCGACGAGGCTGCCGAGGCCGTCAGCGGCTTCTCGGCGGACGAGGAGCAGGCTCCGGCCACCCCGCCCGGCCGCCTGCGGATCATGCAGCTTCTGGTCTCCCTCTCCCACCCGGACCACCTGGCGAGCGTACGGCAGACGCCGGCCACCTGGAGCCGCGCGGCCGGCGCCCCGACCACCGTCAGCCCGCTCCTGCAGGCGGTCACGGTGCTCGGCACCGCGCTGACGCCGACCGCCGACAACGACACGGCGCCGACCGCCGAGCAGATCCTGCAGCGCCACCACACGGACGACGGCGCCCTCGGCCTGCTGACCGCGCCCCTGCTGGCGCTGCTCTGGGCCGGCCGGTCGGACCGGGCCGTGGTCTGGGGCGACGTGCTGCTCGACCGGCCGGTGGTTCAGCACGCGCCGGGCTGGCGGGCGGTGATCCGGGCGATCCGGGCGGAGGCGGCCCTGCGCGTCGGCGATCTGCCCGGTGCCGAGCACCACGCCCGCGCGGCCCTGGAGGACATGCCAGCCCCCGCCTGGGGAGTGGCGATCGCCGGACCGCTGTCCACCCTGATCGCGTCCGCGACGGAGTCGGGCCGGTTCGCCGAGGCCGACCGGTGGCTGGCCCACCCGACCCCGCCCGGCATCTTCCGCACCCCATTGGGCCTGCACTACCTGGCCGCACGCGGCCGGCACCACCTGGCCGTACGCCGGCCGCACGCCGCCACCACCGACCTGCGGCGCTGCGGCGAGCTGATGCGCACGTGGGGGATCGACGCGGCCGGACTGGTGCCGTGGCGGCTGGAGCTGGCCCGGGTGCAGCTCAGCGTCGGCAACAAGACGCAGGCCATGCAGCTCCTGCAGGAGCAACTGCGGGTGCCGCACGGGGTCGACGACCGGACCCGGGGCCGTACGCTGCGCCTGCTCGCCACCACCGCCGCCCAGGACCACCGGCGCAAGCTGCTCTCCGAAGCGGTCAACCTGCTCCAGTCCAGCGGCGACCGGTTGGAGCTCGTCCGTGCCCTCGGCGACACCGGTCAGACGCTGCAGCGCGCCGGAGACTCCGCCCGCGCCCGGCTGCTCGTCCGCCGCGCCTACCAGCTCGCGCAGGACTGCGGGGCGTCGGTGCTGGCTCAGCGGCTGATCCGCCGGGAGCCGGGCAGTGGACTGCCGGCGTACCCGGCCGCCGCCGAACTCCAGGAACCGGACGACGGGCTGAGCGACGCCGAGCGGCGCGTTGCCGCGCTGGCCGCACACGGCCACACCAACCGCCAGATCTCCAGCAAGCTCTTCATCACGGTGAGCACTGTCGAGCAGCACCTGACCCGGGTCTACCGCAAGCTCGACGTGAAGCGCCGGACCGACCTGCCGTCCCGGCTCGTCGTGTATGCCGAGACGCTGGCCGACGAGGCACAGAGCGCCACGTCCTGACGGCTGTCGCAGGGGCGCGGTGACCACCGGCCCCCTGCGACACGGGGCGAAAGCGAGGGCCCGAACCGCAGGTGCGGTTCGGGCCCTCGGCGGATCGCGTCCGGGCGGTCAGTCCATGGCGCGGCGCATGAAGCCACGCATGCCGATCGCCGAGAACACCACGAAGACCCCGGTGAGGACACACATGCACAGCCAGAGCGGCAGCGACTCGACCCCCGGCGGGCCGACGAGCGACCGGGTCGCCTCGCTGATGTAGGTCAGCGGGTTCAGCGAACAGATCACCTGATACCAGCGCAGCGAGTCCAGGCCGAGCAGCGGGAACTGGGTGGCGCCGGTGAACATGATCGGGGTCATCACCACGGTGAACATGATTTGGATGTGCTGCGTGGGCACCAGGGTGCCGAAGGCGAGACCGACCGCCGCGCCGACCAGCGCGCCGATCGCCAACACCCCGACCACCTTGAGCACCACCGCCCAGGGCCAGGTGACGCCGAGCATGAGCATGCCGACCGGGATCAGCACCACACCGGCGATCAGGCCACGGATGCCCCCGAAAACGATCTTCTCCAGCGCCACCAGCGGGGTCGCCATGGGCGCCAGGAGGCGGTCCTCGATCTCCCGGGTGAAGGAGAAGTCCATCATCATCGGCAGCGCGGTGTTCTCCAGGCCGATCAGGAAGGCGTTCAGCGCGATGACGCCGGGCAGCAGCACGTTGGAGAAGTCGTCGCTGGCGTAGCCCAGGTCGCTGAGCACCTTGCCGAAGATCAGCAGCATGAACAGCGGCTGGATGAAGACCTGGAGCAGGAAGCCGATCAGCTCCCGGCCGGTGACGAACAGGTCCCGCGAGAGCACCGCGCGGAAGGTGGCGAGCTGGTCCAGCGCGCGCACCGGCGGCGGCGCCGCGGGCGGTGACGGCGCGGACGGGGGGGCGGGGGCGGTGACGCTCACCGAAGTTCCCTTCCGGTCAGGTGGATGAAGACATCTTCCAGACTGGGCTGGCCGATGTTGAGGTCACGAACCTCGCAACCCAGGTCGGCGAGGATCTTCATCGCCATCGGGATGGCGTTGGCCGGCTGACCGCTGGTGTAGACCCGGAAGGACAGGGGGGCGTCCGAGTCGGCGGGCGCGTCCGGGACCGGGGCGGGCATCGGCATCGCCGGCATGCCGGGAAACGCCGGCGCGGCGACGGGCACCTTCGCGGTCATCTTGAAGTGTTCCACCTGCTCCACGTCGGGGATCGCGTCGAGCGCGGCCCGCACCTCCTCGGCGGAGGCGCCGGGGGTCACCACGAGGGTCAGGGTGCTGCTGCCCGGCAGCGTACGGGTCAGCGCGGACGGCGTGTCCATGGTGAGCAGCTTGCCGTGGTCGACGATGCCGACCCGGTCGCAGAGCTTCTCCGCCTCGTCCATGTCGTGCGTGGTGACCACCACTGTCACGCCGTCCCGTTTCAGCTCGGCGATCCGGTCGTGCACGAAGAGCCGGGACTGCGGGTCGAGGCCCGCCGACGGCTCGTCGAGGAAGAGCACCCGGGGCGAGTGCATCAGCGCGCGGGCGATCATCGTCCGCTGGGCGAGGCCGCCCGACAGGAAGTCGGTGCGGTGGTTCGCGAAGTCCTTGAGCCCCATCTGGTCCAGCAGCTCGTCCGCCCGCCGGATGCGCTGCGCCCGGGGCACCCGGTGGTAGGCCGCGTGGAACAACAGGTTCTGCCGGACGGTCAGCGCCCGGTCCAGGTTCACCCGCTGCGGTACGACCGCCAGCAACTGCCGGGCGGCGGCGGGCGAGCCGATCACGTCCGCGCCGCACACCCGGGCCCGGCCCGAGGTGGCCCGCACCCGTGTGGTCAGCACCCCGATCGTCGTCGTCTTGCCCGCACCGTTCGGCCCGAGCAGGCCGAAGACCTCACCGGCGGCGACGGAGAAACTCAGCCCGTCCACCGCCGGTGGCATGTTGGGCTGGTACCGCTTGACCAGCTCCGTGACCACCACTGCCTCGTCCACGTCGTCATGCTCCGTCCTGGAACGTCGGTCCGATAGATGTATGTGTGCCGATAGGGGGCGCTAGGGGCACGCCAGGGGCGGAACCGGTCACAGACCCCGCGCGGCCAGCCAGCGCTGGACCGTGCCGGCGAGTTCCGGCCCCCGGTCGGCGACCATGCTGAAGTGGTCGCCGGCCGCGTCGACAGCCTCGTGCGGGTAGGGCCAGCGCGACCGCCAGCCGTCCGGTTCGCCGTCCCACTCCCCCAGCGGCTCGGTGGCCCGCACCAGCAGGGTCGCCGCCGCCATCTCGGTCGGCTGCCAGTCCAGGAACAGCGGCAGGTAGCCCGCCCACGCCGTCGTCCGCCAGTCGTCCATCGGCGTGTACGCGGTGTCCCGGTCGATCATCCCGTCGAGAAGCTGCGGCACCCACCCGCCGAGCACCTCGCTGTCGGCCGGGTAGGTGTCCATGAGCACCACCGCGTCCGGCGGGCGGCCCTGGCGTTCCAGTTCCCCGGCGAGCAGGTTGGCCACCATCGCACCACCGGAGTGACCGGCCACCACGAACGGGCCGGCACCGACGGTACGCAGCACCGTGTCGGCGTGCACCCGCAGCAGCGCGTCGAGGTCGGCGGGAAGCTCCTCGCCCACGCCGAACCCGGGGTTGGGCAGGGCCCACACGTCACGTACGCCCCGGAAGCCGGCGGCCAGCCGGGCGTACTCGTGCGCGCCGGAGAGCAGCGACATCGTGCAGCAGCACACCAACTGCGCCCGGGCGCCGCCCTCGGCCAGCCGGAGGATGCCGGCCGGGCGGGTGAGCTGCGCAGGCTCGCGGAAGCGGGGGCGGAACTGGGCGAGTTTGACCAGCAGTTCGGCATACCCGGCCGGGTCCTCGCGCGCCTTCGGCTGGTTGAACAACCCGCCGAGCAGTCCGCCGCCGGCACTCTCCCCGGCAGGTCCACCGGCGTCGTCCGCGCCGAGGAGCTGGCCGAGCAGGTGAACGGCCAGCGCCGTAGGGGTGGGGTGGTCGAAGAGCAGGGTCGCCGACAGCTCCACCGCGGTCTCCTGGCGCAGCGCGTCGCGCAGTTCCAGTGCGGTCAGCGAGTCGAAGCCGAGTTCCAGGAAGTCCCGGTCGGCCTCGACCGCGTTGGGCGAGGCGTGCCCGAGGACGGTGGCCGCCCGCGCCCGGACCAGGTCCAGCAGGATCCGGTGCCGGTCGCCGGCCGGAACGCCGGCCAGCCGCTCGCGCAGCGCGCGGGCGGGATCGGTCGCGGCGTCGCCGGCCCCCGGCTCCGCGCCGGCCGTCGCCTCGGGCACGCCGCGCAGTAGCGCGCTGGGCCGTACGGCGGTGAAGGCCGGCACGAACGCGGGCCAGTCGAGGTCGGCCACGGCCAGTTGGTCGTCGCCGCGGACCAGAGCCTGCCCCAGCGCGGACAGGGCCACGTCGGCGGGCAGCGGCCGGACCCCCCGGCGGCGCAACTGCGCCGCGTCGGTGATCTCGTCCGCCCAGGGCACCCACGCGACGACGGTGGCCGGGCGGCCGGCGGCACGCCAGCCCGCGGCCAGCGCCGCCAGCCCTGCGCCCACGGCGGCGGCGACCGCCGCTCCCCCGCTGCCCCAGACGGCGGCCGTCGAGGCGAAGACGACGAACTCGTCGACCGGCAGGCCGGCGCAGGCCCGCCCGAGCAGTTCCACGGCGGCGGTACGGGCGGCCACGGCGTCGGCCAGCTCGTGCGGGTCCAGCACCGCCACCGGGTCGCCGGCCCCGTCGGAGTCGGCGATGTGCAGGACGGTGCGGATCTCGCTGCCGGTGGCGGCCAGCCGGTCCAGCACCTCGGGCAGCCCGTCCAGGTCGCCGACGGCGGTGACTGTGACGTCCGGGCCGGGCGGGTCGGCATCCGCCACCGGCCCCACGAGGACGAGGTGCGACGCGCCGCGCTCGGCGAGCCAGCGCAGCAGGTGCGGGGTACGCACCTGCGCGGACCCGTGCACCAGGACCGCGCCGCGGGGCCGCCAGTCCGTATCGGTGGCGCCGGCCGGGGCCCGGCGGAGCCGCCGGACATACACCCCGCCGGCGCGTACCGCCACCTGGTCCTCGTCGCCGCCGGACGCGACGACCCGGGCGAGCGCGGCGAGCGCGACGTCGTCCGGCTCCGCCGGCAGGTCGACCAGCCCGCCCCACACGCGCGGCTGCTCCAGCGCCAGCACCCGGCCCAGGCCCCAGAGGTACGCCCCGGCCACGCCGGGAGCGGCGTCGTGCGCGTCGACGGCCACCGCGCCCCGGGTCACGGTCCACATCGGCGTGCCGTTCCCCGCAGCGGCGAGGGCCCGCACCAGCGCGGCCGTCCCGGCGAGCGCGCCGGTTCCCGCGCCGGCCGCCGGGTCCTCCGCCGCCAGCAGCGAGACCACGACCGACCAGGTGCCGTCGGCGAGCGAGGCCCGGGCGACGGCGTCCAGGTCGTCTCCGACCGTGACCAGCGTCGGCTCCAGGCCCTCGGCGCGCAGCACGGTGAGCACCGCGGTGGCGTCGGTGCCGGCCCCGGCCACCAGCAGGCATCGGCCGGTCGGCGTGGTACGGGCCGGGGACAGGTCGACGCGTTCCCAGTCGGCGCGGTAGCGCAGCCCGTCCAGCTCCGATCCGCGACGCCGCCGGTCCCGGTAGGAGGCGAGGGCGGGCAGCACGTCGGCGAGCGCGTCCTGCCGGTCGGCGGGCAGGCCGAGCTCGGCGGCCAGCTCGGCCGGTCGTCCCTGCGCCACGGCCGCCCAGAACTCCTCGTCCTCTCCGGTCGCGGCGGACGGGACGAGATCCACTGTGGGCGGGTCCGGCCAGAAACGCTCGCGGTGGAAGGCGTAGGTGGGCAGCTCGACGCGCGCGGCGTCGCTGCCGTCGAAGGGAGCCGCCCAGTCGACCCCGGCACCGCGCAGGTCGACCGCGGCCAGCGCGCCGAGCAGCGTGGTCGCCTCCGGCTGGTCCCGGCGGGCGAGCGGCACGAAGGCCGCCGGTTCCATGTCGGGCAGGCACTCCCGGGCCAGCACGGTCAGGGCGCTGTCGGGGCCGAGTTCCACGAAGGTTCCGACGCCGCCGGCGGCGAGGGTGGCGACGCCCGCGTGGAAACGGACGGTGTCCCGGACGTGGTCGACCCAGTAGCCCGGGTCCGTGGCCTGGGCGGCGGTGAGCGGCTCGCCGGTGCGGTCGGAGACGATCGGAAGGTTCGGCGGGTGCCACGCGACCTTCTCCGCGACGATCCGGAAGTCGGCCAGCATGGCGTCCATCCGGGCGGAGTGGAACGCGTGGCTGACCCGCAGCCGACGGGACCGCCGGTCCTCGGCGGACAGCCGCCGCCCGGCCGCGAGCACGGCCTCCTCGTCGCCGGAGAGCACCACCGACCGGGGGCCGTTCACGGCGGCCAGGGACACCCGCTCGTCGAGCAGCGGGACCACCTCCGCCTCGGACGCCTGCACCGCCAGCATCGCCCCGCCGGGCGGCAACTGCTGCATGAGCCGGGCCCGGGCGGCCACCAGGGTCGCCGCGTCGGCCAGCGACAGCACCCCGGCGACGTGTGCCGCGGCCAGCTCGCCGACCGAGTGGCCGAGCAGGAACTGCGGGCGTAGCCCCCAGGCCGTGACCAGCCGGTATGCGGCGACCTCGTAGGCGAACAGCGCCGGCTGGGTGAACTCGGTACGGTCCAGCAGATCCGCGCCGGGCGAGTCGGCCTCGGCGAAGACCACCTCCCGCAGCGGCCGGCTCAAGTGCCGGTTCAGCTCCCCGGCCACCTCGTCGAAGGCGGCGGCGAAGACCGGGAACCGGCGGCACAGCTCGGCGCCCATGCCGAGGCGCTGGGCACCCTGCCCGGTGAAGAGGAACGCGACCTTGCCGGCCGGGCGGGCCACGCCTCGCACCACGCCGGGGGTGTCGCGCTCCTCGGCGACCGCGTGCAGGCCGGCCCGCAGCGCGTCGCGGTCCCCGCCGATCACCGCTGCCCGGTACGGCAGGGCCGCCCGGGTGGTGACCAGCGAGTACGCCACGTCGGCGGGGGTCAGATCGGGGTGATCGGCCAGATGCGCCAGCAGCCGCCGCGCCTGCCCGGCCAGGGCCGGTGCGGAGCGGGCCGAGACGATCCACGGTACCGGCGGGGCGGGCGTACCGGCCGGCCGGACGTCGTCGGTGTCCGTCGCGGCGGCCTGCTCGATGACGACGTGTGCGTTGGTGCCGCTGATGCCGAACGCGGAGACCGCGGCCCGGCGTGGCTGCCCGGTCTCCGGCCATGGCTGCGGGCCGGTCAGCAGGGACACCGCCCCGGCCGACCAGTCGACGTGCGGGGTGGGCTCGTCCACGTGCAGCGTGGGCGGCAGCACCCCGTGCCGCATCGCCAGCACCATCTTCATCACCCCGGCCACACCCGCCGCCGCCTGGGTGTGCCCGATGTTCGACTTCACCGAGCCGAGCCACAACGGCCGATCCGCGGACCGACCCTGCCCATACGTCGCGATCAGCGCCTGCGCCTCGATCGGATCACCCAACGTGGTGCCCGTACCGTGCGCCTCGACGACATCGACCTGGTCGGCACCCAGCCCCGCGTTCGCCAGAGCCTGCCGGATCACCCGGCGCTGCGACGGGCCGTTCGGAGCGGTCAGCCCGCTGCTCGCACCGTCCTGGTTGACGGCGCTGCCGCGCAGCACGGCGAGGACCGGGTGGCCGTTGCGGCGGGCGTCGGAGAGCCGCTCGACGAGCAGCATGCCGGCCCCCTCGGACCAGCCGGTGCCGTCGGCGGCGGCGGCGAACGACTTGCACCGGCCGTCGGTGGACAGGCCCCGCTGCCGGGAGAACTCCACGAAGACGGTCGGGGTGGCCATCACCGACACCCCGCCGACCAGCGCCATCGTGCATTCGCCCAGCCGCAGCGCCTGGCAGGCGAGGTGCAGCGCGACCAGCGACGAGCTGCACGCGGTGTCCACGGTGACCGCCGGCCCCTCCAGCCCGAGAGCGTAGGAGATCCGGCCGCTCGCCACGGCTGCGGCGCTGCCGGTGCCGAGGTAGCCCTCGACGCCGCCGGTGACCCCGGTGAGCAGGGCCGCGTAGTCACCCTGGCTGCTGGTGGCCGCGTAGACACCGGTGGGCGCGCCGCGCAGCCGGGTGGGGTCGATGCCGGCCCGCTCGAACGCCTCCCAGGCGGTCTCCAGCAGCAGCCGCTGCTGCGGGTCCATGGCGAGGGCCTCGCGGGGACTGATGCCGAAGAACGCCGGGTCGAAGTCCCCGGCGGAGTAGAGGAACCCGCCCTCACGCACGTACGACGTGCCCCGGCTGTCGGGGTCGGGGTCCGGGTCGTAGAGCGCGCCCAGGTTCCAGCCCCGGTCGTCCGGGAACGCCGACATCGCGTCGCCGCCGGCGGCCACCAGGTCCCACAGTTGCTCGGGTGACCCGACACCGCCGGGGAACCGGCAGCTCATGCCGATGATCGCCACCGGTTCGCTGAGCGCGGCGGTGAGCTGCTGGTTCTGCTGCTTGAGCTTCTGGTTGTCGAGCAGGGACGCACGCAGCGCGCCGACGACCTCGTCCAGGGAAACATTCATCGGGCGCTCCTCAGGGCCGGCCGGGTCACGAGTCGGAGCCTTCCAGGGCCATCCGGACCAGGCCGGCGACGTCGAGTTCGCGGATCTGGGTCTCGGGTGCGGACGGCGTGACCGGGGCAGCGGACGCCACGGCCGGCGTGCCGGCACTCGTACGGGCCAGCTGGAGCAGCTGGTCGAGCAGGCCCGCCTGCCGCAGCTCGTCGAGCGGGATCGCGGCGAGGGCCCGGCGCACGGACTCCTCGTCGCCGCCGTCGCCGTCGTCCCCCGCAGCGCCCGCGAAGAGCTGCTCGTACAGGTGGCCGGCCAGGCCGTCCGGGGTGGGGTAGTCGAAGACGACGGTGGTGGGCAGGTCGTGCCCGGTCGCCGCGGTGAGCAGGTTGCGCAGTTCCACGGCGGTGAGCGAGTCGAAGCCGAGGTCCAGGAAGCCCCGGTCGGTCTCGATCGCGTCGGCGGAGGGGTGGCCGAGCACCTTCGCCGCGTCGACCCGCACCATCTCCAGCAGTGCGGCCCGCCGCTCGTCGTCCGGCAGCGCCCGCAGCCCGGCGAGCAGGTCCCGGGTGCCGGGCGCGACCGCCTCCGGCGCCTCGGCGGGGGCGGCGGCCAGCCCGCGTACGGCCGGCAGGTCGGCCAGCAGCGGACTGGGCCGCAGCGAGGTGAACAGCGGCTGGAAGGTGGCCCAGTCGACGTCGGCGACGGTGACGCAGCTGTCGCCGACCGCCAGGGCGTGCCGCAGCCCGGCCATCGCCACGCCGGGCGGCATCACCTGGAGGCCGCGGCGGCGCAGTTGCTCCGCCGCACCCTCGGTGTACATGCCCGACTCGGTCCACGGTCCCCAGGCGATGGAGGTGGCCGCCCGGCCCTGGCCGCGTCGCCGCTCGGCGAGCGCGTCCAGGTAGGCGTTACCGGCCGCGTACGCGCCCTGTCCGCCGCTGCCCCACACCGCCGAGATGGACGAGAAGAGCACGAACGCGTCCAGTTCGGCGTCGCCGAGCAGCTCGTCGAGGTGTTCGGCGCCGCAGACCTTCGGGGCGATGACGTACGCCAGGTCCTCCAGGGTGGTGTCGGCCAGCGGCACCACCTCGCTGACCCCCGCGGCGTGCACCACCGCGCGCAGCGGCGGCCCCTCCCGCCGGAGATCGGCCAGGAGGTCGGTCACGGCGGCGCGGTCGGCGGCGTCGCAGCGGACCACCCGGCAGTCCACGCCGAGCCCGGCCAGCTCGGAGATCAGCTCGGCGGCGCCCGGGGTGCCGGTCCCCCGCCGGCTGGTCAGCACCACCCGTTGCGCGCCCTCGGCGGCCACCCAGCGGGCCACGTGCCCACCGAGCGCACCGGCGCCGCCGGTGATCAGCACCGTGCCCCGGGGCTGCCACGGCGTGAGTTCCCCGTCGGTGGTGGTGGCCGGTACGAGCCGCCGCACCAGCACCCCGGACTCGCGGACGGCGAGCTGGTCCTCCACGCCGCCGCCGGTGAGGATGCCGCCGAGACGCATCGCCGTCCACGGCTCCAGGTCAGTGGGCAGGTCGACCAGGCCGGCCCAGCGGGCGGGCTGCTCCAGCGCGGCCACCCGGCCCAGGCCCCACAGCATCGCCTGCCGCGGGTTGGCCGGGGCGTCGCCGTCGCCGAGGCCGACGGCGCCCTGGGTGACGCACCAGAGCCGGACCGAGGCGTCGAGGTCGACGAGCTGCTGGAGCAGGTGCACGGTCGCGGCGAGGCCGCGCGGCAGCGCCGGGTGCTCGGCGTGCGGGGCGTCGTCCAGGCCGAGGAAGGACAGGACCGACAGCGGCCCGTCGCCCGCGCCGAGCGCCTCGGTGAGCACGTCGGCGAACCCGCCGCACAGCTCCTCGGAGTCGGCGGCGGTGTCCACGGGCACGATGCTCACCTCGGCACCCAGGGCCCAGGTGCAGGAGTGCAGGTCGGGGTCGTCGGCCCGGTCGGCGGGCAGCAGCACCAGCCACCGGCCGGGGTCCTGCTCCTGCGAGGTCTCCGCGATGGGCTCCCAGACCGCCCGGTAGCGGGTGCCGTCGACCAGGGCCTGCTCCCGGCCGCGCCGGCGCCACGCCGACAGGGCGGGCAGCACGGTGCCGAACGGCTGGTCGCGGTGCACGTCGAGGTCGCGGGCCAGCGACTCCAGGTCCTCGGCCTCGACCGCGGCCCAGAAGCGGCGCTCGACCTCGGTGGCCTCGTCGGCGGCCACCAGGGCGGCCCACGGCGGCGGCTCCGGCCAGTAGCGCTGCCGGTCGAACGCGTAGGTGGGCAGCTCGACCCGCTGGGCGCCGGTACCGGCGTAGACGGCGGACCAGTCCGGGGAGACGCCGTGGGTGTGCAGCGCGGCGAGCGCGCGCAGCAGGGTGCTCGGCTCGGCGCGGTCCCGGCGCAGGGCGGGCACCACCAGTGGGGCCCGGCCGCCGGCCGGGGCCTCGGCCAGGACGGCCTGGGCGAGGGCGGTGAGCACCCCGTCCGGGCCGATCTCGACGTAGCCGGTGACGTTGCGCTCGCGCAGTGCCACGACGGCGTCGGCGAAGCGTACCGCCTCGCGGGCGTGGCGCACCCAGTAGCCGGGCGCGCCGATCTCCGCCGCGTCGACCGGCGCGCCGGTGACGGTGGAGACCATCGGGATGCTCGGAGCCGCGTACCGTAGCCGTCCGGCGACGGCGGCGAGGTCGTCGAGCACCGGATCCATCAGCGGACTGTGGAACGCGTGGCTGACCGCCAGGCGCCGGACCCGGACACCCCGGGCGGCCCACTGGGCGGCCAGTTCCTCGACGGCGTCGCCGGCCCCGGAGACCACGACCGCGGCGGGGCCGTTGACGGCCGCGACGGAGACCCGGTCGGCCCGCTCACCGAGCGTGGCGGTCACCTCGGCCTCGGTGGCGGCGACGGCGAGCATCGCGCCCCCGGCCGGCAGCGCCTGCATCAGCCGGCCCCGGGCGGCGACCAGCTCGGCGGCGTCGGCCAGGGAGAGCACACCGGCGGCGTGGGCGGCCGCGATCTCGCCGATCGAGTGCCCGGCGACGGCGTCGGGGCGGACCCCCCACGCCTCGAACAGCCGGAACAGCGCCACCTCCACGGCGAACAGCGCCGGCTGGGTGAATTCGGTGCGGTCCAGCGCCTCGGCCTCATGCGTGCCGGGCTCGGCGAAGAGCAGTGGCCTGAGCGGGCGGGGCAGGTGCGCGTCGAGGGCGGCGCAGGCCTCGTCCAGGGCGGCGGCGAAGACGGGGAACGCCTCGGCCAGCTCGCGACCCATCCCGGCCCGCTGGGCGCCCTGCCCCGAGAACAGGTACGCCACCTTCGGCCGGGGCACCGCCACGCCGGTGACCACCAGCGGCGCGTCCTCGCCGGCGCCGAGGGCGCGCAGCCCGGCGCCCAGCGCGATCCGGTCGGTGGCCAGCACGACGGCCCGGTGTTCCAGGGCGGCCCGGGCGACGGCCGACGACCAGCCGACGTCGACCGTACGTGGCGCCTCCAGCCCGGTGAGCTGCTCGGACCAGCGCTGCGCCTGGGCGGCCAGCGCGAGCCCCGAACGGCCCGACAGCAGCACCGGCACCACCGGCAGCCGCGCCGGGTCACCGGTCGGCTGCTCGGCTTCGACCGGCTCCGGGGCCTGCTCCAGGATGGTGTGCGCGTTGGTGCCGCTGATGCCGAACGAGGAGACGGCGGCGCGGCGCGGGTGGTCGGTGACCGGCCAGGGGCGGCCCTCGCGGAGCAGTTCGACCGCACCGACGCTCCAGTCCACCTGGTCGGTCGGCTCGTCCACGTGCAGGGTCTGCGGCAGGTAGCCGTGCCGCAGCGCCAGCACCATCTTGATGATCCCGGCGACACCGGCGGCGGCCTGGGTGTGACCGATGTTCGACTTGATCGAGCCGAGCCAGAGCGGCTGCTCGGCGGGCCGCTCCCGGCCGTACGTGGCGAGCAGGGCCTGCGCCTCGATCGGGTCGCCGAGCTTCGTGCCGGTGCCGTGCGCCTCGACGGCGTCCACGTCGGCCGGGGCGAGGCCGGCGTTGGCGAGCGCCTGCCGGATCACCCGCTGCTGCGACGGCCCGTTCGGGGCGGTGAGGCCGTTGGAAGCGCCGTCCTGGTTGACGGCGCTGCCCCGGATGACCGCGAGCACCGGGTGACCGTTGCGGCGGGCGTCGGAGAGCCGCTCGACGAGCAGCAGGCCGAGGCCCTCGCCCCAGCCGGTGCCGTCGGCGGCGGAGGCGAACGCCTTGACCCGGCTGTCCGGGGCGAGGCCCCGCTGCCGGCTGAAGCCGACGAACACCCCGGGGGTGGACATGACGGTGACGCCGCCGACCAGGGCGAGTGAGCACTCCGAGCGGCGCAGCGCCTGGCAGGCCCAGTGCAGCGCGACCAGCGACGACGAGCAGGCGGTGTCGACCGAGACGGCGGGCCCCTCCAGCCCGAGGGTGTACGACACCCGGCCCGACAGGACGCTGCCGGCGTTGCCGGTCATCAGGTGCCCCTCGGCGCCCTCGGCGCTGAACATCAGGTTGCGGTAGTCCTGGTAGTTGGTGCCGACGAATACGCCGGTGGCGCTGCCACGCAGCGTGTGCGGGTCGATCCCGGCCCGCTCGACCGCCTCCCAGGACGCCTCCAGCAGCAGCCGCTGCTGCGGGTCCATGGCGAGGGCCTCGCGGGGGCTGATGCCGAAGAAGCCGGCGTCGAAGTCGGTGGCGCCGGTGACGAAGCCGCCCTCACGGGCGTAGCTGGTGCCCTCCTTCTCCGGGTCGGAGTCGAAGAGCCGGTCCAGGTCCCAGCCCCGGTCGGTGGGGAACTCCCCGATGGCGTCGCCGCCGGCGGCGAGGAGCTGCCACAGTTGCTCCGGGGTGTCCGCCCCACCGGGCAGGCGGCAGCTCATCGCCACGATGGCGATCGGGTCGTCGTCCTCGGCCGCGGCGGCCGGGGCGGGGGTGGTCGCGTCGGGGACGATCCCGGTGAGCAGTTCGCCGAGGTGCGCGGCGAGCACCGTCGGGTTCGGATAGTCGAAGGCGAGCGTCGCGGGCAGCCGCAGGTCGGTGGCGGCGGCCAGGAAGTTGCGCATGTCGACTGCCGTCAGCGAATCCAGGCCGAGGTCGCGGAAGGGCTGGGTGGCCGGGATGTCGTCGGCGGCGCCGTAGCCGAGGGCCGTCGCCGCGCACTGCCGCACCAGCTCCAGCAGTGTCGCGGTGCGCTCCCCCGGCGCGAGCGCGGCGAGCCGCCGGGCGAGGGCCGACGGTACGCCCGTCTCCTCCTCGGCGGCCTCCTGCTGCCCGGCCGGCTGCGTCGCCTCCTGGGCCTCGGCGAGGTCGCCGATCAGCGGGCTGGGCCGTACCAGGGTGAACGCGGGGGCGAAACGGGCCCAGTCGATGTCGGCGACGACTGTGGTGGGCTCGTCGCGGCGCAGGGCCCGGGCGAGGGCCTCGACGGCCAGTTCCGGGTCCATGCCGATCATGCCGCCCCGGCGCAGCCGTTCCTGGGCGCGTTCGTTCTCGGCGGGCAGGCCGGCCCCGCGCCAGGCGCCCCAGGCCACCGAGAGGGCCGGCAGTCCCTCGGCCCGGCGCCGCTCGGCGAGGGCGTCGAGGAAGGCGTTGGCCGCCCCGTACGCGCCCTGCCCGGCGTTGCCGGTGGTTCCGGCCACCGAGGAGAAGAGCACGAAGGCGTCCAGGTCGAGGTCGCGGGTCAGCTCGTCCAGGTGCAGCGCGGCGACGCACTTCGACGCGGCGACGGTGTGCAGGCGCTGCGCGGTGACGGTGTCGACGATGCCGTCGTCGAGGACGGCGGCGGTGTGCAGCACGGCGCTCAGCGGGGCGTCGGCGGGGACGGCGGCGAGCAGGTCGGCCACCTGTGCCCGGTCGGCGACGTCGCAGCGGGCCACTGTGACCCGTACGCCGAGACCGGTCAGCTCCGCCTCCAGCTCGGCGGCGCCCGGGGCGTCCGGGCCGCGCCGGCTGGCCAGCAGGACGTGCGCGGCGCCGGAGCGGCCCGCCCAGCGGGCCAGATGCCCGCCCAGTCCGCCGGTGCCACCGGTGATCAGCACGGTGCCGCGCATCCGCCGGGTGTCGTCCGCGTCGCCGGAGTCGACCGGCTCGGGTTCGGTGATCCGGGTGAGGCGGCGGACGAAGACGCCGGAGGCGCGGACGGCGAGCTGGTCCTCGCCCCGGCCGGACTGCTCCGCGCCGTCGTCGCCGAAGGCGTCTTCGCCACCGCTGGCGCCGAGCGCCGCGCAGAGCAGCGCGCCGGCCTGCGCGTCGAGCACGTCGGGCAGGTCGAGCAGGCCGCCCCAGCGGGCGGGGTGTTCCAGGGCGACGGCGCGGCCGAGCCCCCAGACGGAGGCGGCGGCGGGGCGCGGCGCCGGGTCGTCGGCGCAGGCCACGACGGCTCCCCGGGTGGCGCACCACAGCGGCGCCTCGACGCCGAGCAGCCCGAGCGCCTGCACCAGCAGGGCGGTGCCCGAGACGGCCAGCGAGGTGGCCGGGTGCTCCGGGTGCGCCCGCTCGTCCAGACCCAGCAGCGAGAGCACGGCGACGGGTCCGTCCGGGCCGGTGAGCGCGGCGCTCAGCCGCTCGGCCAGCGCCGCCGGGTCGTGTGTGACGTCCAGCTCCACCGGGACGACGTCCGCGCCGAAGTTGCCGAGGGCCGACAGCACGTCGGTGACCAGCGGGTCGTCGCCCAGCGCCGCGGGCACCGGCACGAGCCAGGTGCCGGCGAGCCAGGTCAGCGGCAGGTCGGGCAGGGCCCGCCAGGTGACCCGGTAGCGCCAGCGGTCGATGTCCGGGGCGGCGTCGGCCGCGGTGAGGAAGAGCGGCGGCGCGGGCCAGTACCGGTGGTGGTCGAAGGCGTACGTGGGCAGGTCGACGGTGGCCGCGGCGGGCAGCACCCTCGTCAGGTCGACGGGCAGGCCGACGGCGTACGCGGTGGCGAGGTTGGTCAGCAGCCGGGTCGCGTCGTCGTCACCACGACGCAGACTGCCGATGGTGTGCCCGCTCACACCGGCGTCGTCGAGGATCGCGGTGACCGGCATCGTCAGCACCGGGTGCGGGCTGATCTCGACGAACGTGGTGTGCCCGGCAGCAACAGCCGTCCGCACGGCCGCGTCGAAGAGCACAGTCTGCCGCAGGTTGTCGTACCAGTAGTCAGCGGTCATCACCGCCGGATCCACCCAGTCCCCGGTGAGAGTGGACACGAGCCGGGTGTGACCGGCCCGCGGACCGACACCGGCCAGGTCCGCCCGAAGCTGCTCGGCGACCTCCTGCACCGCGGGCGAATGCGACGCGTAGTCCACGGGGATCAGCCGGGCACGAACACCCTCGGCCCCGCACGCCTGGACAAGGCCGGCGACGTGCTCCGGCGGACCCGACACCACGACGGTGGACGGGCCGTTGACCGCCGCGACCCCGACACCCGGAAACGCCGGCAGCCGCTCGGCCACCGCCTCGGCCGACAGGTCCACCGACGCCATCGTCCCGGTACCCCGCAGCACCGCCAGCGCACGCGACCGCAACGCCACCGTCCGCGCCGCGTCCTCCAGGCTCAGAATGCCCGCCACACACGCCGCGCCGATCTCACCCTGCGAGTGACCGATCACCGCGTCCGGAACCACACCCGCCGCACGCCACACCGCCGCCAGAGCGACACCGACGGCCCACAGCACCGGCTGCACCACCTCGACCCGGTCCAGCCACGACTCGTCCTCGCCCGTGAGCACCGACACGAGATCCACATCGAGATACGGCGCCAACGCCCGCCGGCACTCCGCCAGACACTCGTCGAACACCGGCGTACGACCCACCAGCCCCGCCGCCATCCGCGCCGACTGCGCGCCCTGACCCGGAAACACGAAGACCGGACCCGCACCCGGACTCGACGCCACCCCCGTGACCACGTTCCCCGCCGGCTGACCGGCAGCGAAGGCATCCAGCCCGGCAAGCAACCCCTCGACGGACGACCCGACGACAACGACGCGATGGTCGAACGCCGACCGGGTAGCCGCCAACGACCAGCCCACCTCCACCGGATCGATCCCACCCCGCTCACGCACGTGCCGCGCAAGCCGGGCAACCTGACCGGCCAACGCCGTCCCCGACCGCGCCGACACCGGCCAGGCCACCACATCCGAAGCGACCAACCCCGCCCCACGCCCACCCGCATCCGACTCGACCGGCTCAGCCGACTGCTCGATGATCACGTGAGCGTTGGTGCCGGAGATGCCGAACGAGGAGACGGCGCCCCGGCGTACCCGGCCCGTCTCGGGCCACGGGCGGGCCTGCGTCACCAGTTCCACCGCGCCGGCCGTCCAGTCGACGTGCGGCGACGGCGCGTCGACGTGCAGCGTCGCCGGCACGAGGCCGTGCCGGATGGCGAGCACCAGCTTGATCACGCCGGCCACGCCCGCGGCGGCCTGGGCATGGCCGATGTTCGACTTCACCGAGCCGAGCAGCAGTGGCGGTGCCTCGTCACGGTCCTGCCCGTACGTGGCGATGAGCGCCTGCGCCTCGATCGGGTCGCCCAGCCTGGTGCCGGTGCCGTGCGCCTCCACCACGTCGACGTCGGCGGTGGAGAGCCGGGCGGAGGTGAGGGCCTGGCTGATGACCCGCTGCTGGGCCGGCCCGTTGGGCGCGGTCAGCCCGTTCGACGCGCCGTCCTGGTTGACGGCGGTGCCGCGGACCACAGCCAGGACGCGGTGGCCGTTGCGGCGGGCGTCCGACAGCCGCTCGACCAGCAGCCAGCCGACCCCCTCGGAGAACCCGGCGCCGTCGGCGGCGGCGGCGAACGACCGGCAGCGCCCGTCGGTGGAGAGTGCGCGCTGCCGGCTGGATCCGATGTAGAGGCCCGGGGTGGCCATCACGGTCACCCCGCCGGCCAGCGCCAGGTCGCACTCCCCCGCCCGCAGCGCCTGTACGGCGAGGTGCAGCGCCACCAGCGACGACGAGCAGGCCGTGTCGATGGATACGGCCGGTCCTTCGAGCCCGAGGGCGTACGACACCCGGCCCGACGCGACGGCCGCCGCGCCCCCGGTCATCGAGTGCCCTTCGTCGCCGTCGGGCGACATCATCAGCAGGGTGCCGTAGTCCTGCCCGTTGGTGCCGACGAACACCCCGGTCCGGCTGCCGCGCAGCGAGGCGGGGTCGATGCCGGCGGCCTCGACCGCCTCCCAGGAGGTCTCCAGCAGCAGCCGCTGCTGGGGGTCCATGGTCAGCGCCTCGCGCGGCGAGATGCCGAAGAAGGCGGAGTCGAAGTCGCCGGCCCCGTCGACGAACCCGCCCTCCCGGGCGTACGAGGTGCCCGGGTGGTCGGGGTCGGGGTGGTAGAGGCGCTCCAGGTCCCAGCCCCGGTCGTCGGGGAAGGGCGCGACGGCGTCCCGGCCGTCCCGCAACAGCTCCCACAGGTCGTCGGGGTTGCGCACCCCGCCCGGCAACCGGCAGCTCATCGCCACGATCGCCACCGGCTCCAGTTCCTGGGACTGGGCCTCGCTGAGTCGGCGGCGGGTGTCGTGGAGATCAGCCATGACCCGCTTGAGGTAGTCGCGGAGCTTGTCTTCGTTGGCCATCGGAGTGCCGCTTCCTCGAAAGAGACGGGAGAGAGCTGGAGCTGGGTCAGGAGATGCCGAGGTCCTTGTCCACCATCGCGAACAGTTCGTCGTCGGTGGCGTCGTCGAGGTGCCGGCCGATGTCGGCGCCACCGCTGTCCTGGCCGAGCCGGGAGAGCATCGCCTGCAGGCGTACGGTGGCCCGCACCCGGGCCGCCTCGTCCCGGGCGACCACGTCGAGGCCCTCGGCGATCCGGTCCAGATCGTCGAGGAGCGCGTTCGGGGTGACCACGTCGTCGTGGGCGACCTCGGCGTAGAGGTACTCCGCCAGGGTCGTCGGGGTCGGGTAGTCGAAGACCAGGGTGACCGGGAGGGCCACGGCGGTGGCCGCGCCGAGCCGGTTACGCAGCTCGACGGCGGTGACGGAGTCGAAGCCCAGCTCCCGGAACGCCCGATGCTCGTCCACGGAGTCGGCGGACGGGTAGTTGAGCACGGCGGCGACCTGGCCACGGACCAGGCCGAGCAGCACGGCGAACCGCTCGGCGGCGGGCAGCCCGGCGAGCCGCTCCCGCAACGACTCCGGGCCGTCGCCGACCTCCACGCTGTCCATCGCCTCGGCGGCGGCGAGCCGCCGCACGTCCGGCAGGTCGCTGATCAGCGGACCGGGCCGGGTGGCGGTGAACGCGACGGAGAACCGTTCCCAGGCGATGTCGGCGATGGTGAGGAACGCCTCGCCGTGGTCCACGGCCTGGTGCAGCGCGGTGATCGCCGCCTCCGGGGTCATCTCGGGTACGCCGTGGCGGTGCAGCAGCTCGCCGAGCGGCCCGTCGGCCATGCCGCCGCCGGCCCACGCCCCCCAGGCGACGGAGGTGGCGGTGAGGCCGAGGCCCCGGCGGTGCTGGGCGAGCGCGTCGAGGAACGCGTTGCTCGGGGCGTAGTTGCCGACGCCGGAGCTGGCCACGCTGCCGGCGAAGGACGAGAACATGACGAACGCGGACAGCTCGTGGTCGAGGGTCAGCTCGTGCAGGTTGTACGCGACGTCGACCTTGGCCCGCAGCACCCGTTCGATCTGCTCGGGCCGGATGTCGTTGATCATGGCGTCGTCGAGGACCGCGGAGGCGTGCACGACCGCGGTGAGCGGGTACTCGGCGGGGATCGCCTCGATCAGCTCGGCCAGGGCGTCGCGGTCGGAGGCGTCGCACTCGACCACTGTGGCCTGGGCGCCCAGCGCGGTGAGGTCGTCGACGAGCTGCTGCGCGCCGGGCGCGGCCATGCCCCGCCGGCTGACGACGACGATGTTCTCCACACCGCTGCGGGCCAGCCAGCGGGCGGCGTGCCCACCGAGCGCGCCGGTGCCGCCGGTGACGAGCCCCGTGCCGTACGGCTGCCACGGGTTGGCGGGCTGACTGTCGCCGAGCGGGACGCGGGTGAGCCGGCGGGCGAGCAGGCCGCTCGGGCGTACCGCGATCTGGTCCTCGTCCCCGGCGGTGGTGAGGGCCGCGACCAGCAGGTCGGCACAGCGGTCCTCCACGGCCTCGGGCAGGTCCACGAGGCCGCCCCAGCGCTGCGGGTGCTCCAGCGCGGCGACCCGGCCGAAGCCCCAGACCAGCGACTGCGCCGGGGCGCGCAGCAGGTCGGCCATGCCTACCGACGCGGCGCCGGAGGTGACGCTCCACATCGGCGCGCGCAGGCCGATGTCGCCGAGGGCCTGGAAGAGCGCGACGGTGGCGGCGAAGCCGCCGGGCACGGAGGGGTACAGCGGGTGGGCCAGCTCGTCGAAGGCGAGCAGCGAGACCACGCCGGCGACGTCGGCGGTGGCGTCGCCGCCCGGTCCGGCGGCGAGCGCCTCCTGCAGCAGCTTGCCGAACTGGTCGCGGTCGACGTCGGGCGTGGAGACGGCCACCGGCACGAGCGTCGCGCCGGCCGCCGCGATCGCCTCGACGCAGGCGTCCTGCCAGGGCTCGATGATGTCGCCGGTCGGCATGACCACGACCCAGGTGCCGTCCATGCCCCGGTTGGCGACGCCGGTCAGGGGCTTCCAGGTGTCCTGGTAGCGCCAACTGTCGATGTCGGCCTGCCGGCGCCGCTGCCGGCGCCAGGAGGTGAGCATCGGCAGGGCCGGCAGCAGCGCGTCGAGAACCTCGTGTGCCGGGGTCTCCTCGGTGGCGATGGTCTCGGCGAGCGCCGTGACGTCCCCGCTCTCGACGGCGGCCCAGAAGCCCGCGTCGCCCGGGTCGCCGCTCATGCCCGACAGCAGGGTCTCCAGGTCGGGCCCGCCGCTGCCGTCGAGCCAGAACCGCTGGTGGTCGAAGGCGTACGTGGGCAGCGGCGCGACCTCGGTCTCGGCGAGGACGCCCGCCAGGTCGACGGGCAGGCCGACGGCGTACGCGGTGGCGAGGTTGGTCAGCAGCCGGGTCGCGTCGTCGTCGCCCCGGCGCAGGCTGCCCAGGGTGTGCCCGCTCGCGCCGGTGTCGTCGAGGATCGCGGTGACCGGCATCGTCAGCACCGGGTGCGGGCTGATCTCGACGAACGTGGTGTGCCCGGCGGCGACCGCCGTACGGACCGCGGCGTCGAACTGCACGGTCTGCCGCAGGTTGTCGTACCAGTGCTCCGCGCCCATGGTGAGCGGGTCGGCCCACTCGCCCGTGAGGGTGGAGACCAGCCGGGTGTGGCCGGCCCGCGGGGTGACGCCGGCCAGGTCCGCGCGGAGCTGCTCGGCCACCTGCCGCACGGCCTCGGAGTGCGACGCGTAGTCCACGGGGATCAGCCGGGCGCGGACGCCCTGCGCCTGGCACGCCTGCACGAGGTCGGCCACGGGCTGCGGCGGGCCGGACACCACGACGGTGGACGGCCCGTTGACGGCCGCGACTCCGACGCCCGGGAACTCCCCCAGGCGCTCGGTGACCGCGTCGGCGGACAGGTCGATCGACGCCATCGTCCCGGTCCCCCGCAGCACCGTCAGCGCCCGCGACCGCAACGCCACTGCCTTCGCGGCGTCCTCCAGGCTCAGGATCCCGGCGACACAGGCCGCGCCGATCTCGCCCTGGGAGTGACCGATCACCGCGTCCGGGACGACGCCCGCCGCGCGCCACACGGCCGCCAGGGCGATGCCGACGGCCCACAGCACCGGCTGCACGACCTCGACCCGCTCCAGCCACGACTCGTCGTCACCGGTCAACACCGCGACGAGGTCCACGTCGAGGTACGGCGCCAGGGCCCGCTGGCACTCGGCCAGCTTCGCGTCGAACACCGGCGTACGACCGACGAGCCCGGCCGCCATCCGCGCCGACTGCGCCCCCTGACCCGGGAACACGAACACGGGACCTGCGCCGGCGCTGGTGACCGTACCGGTGACGAGGTTCCCCGCCGGCTGGCCGGCGGCGAGGGCGTCCAGCCCGGCCAGCAGCTCGTCGGCGGTCGACCCGACGACGGCGGCACGGTGGTCGAACGTCGAGCGGGTGGTGGCCAGCGACCAGCCGACCGCCGCCGGATCGATCTCGCCGCGCCTGCGCAGGAAGTCCGCGAGCCGGGCCGCCTGCCCGCCCAGGGCGGTCCTCGACCGGGCCGACACCGGCCAGAGGGTCACGTCCGACGCGACCAGGCCCGGCCGGCGCGCGGGCTCGACGGCGCCGGTCCCGTCCGCCTGCCCGCCGTCGACGGTCGCCGCCTCGGCGACGCGCGGGCGGTACTCCTCCAGGATGACGTGGGCGTTGGTGCCGCTGACCCCGAAGGAGGAGACGCCGCCGCGGCGGGGGCGGTCCAGTTCCGGCCACGGCTTGGACTCGGTGAGCAGGGAAACCGCCCCGGCCGTCCAGTCCACGTGCGGGGACGGCTCGTCGATGTGCAGGGTCTCCGGCATGACGCCGTTACGCAGCGCCATCACCATCTTGACCAGCCCGGCGACGCCGGCGGCGCTCTGGGTGTGGCCGATGTTCGACTTCACCGAGCCCAGCCACAGCGGACGGTCGGCCGGGCGGTCCTGCCCGTACGTGGCGATGAGCGCCTGCGCCTCGATCGGGTCGCCGAGGGTGGTGCCGGTGCCGTGCGCCTCGACCATGTCGACGTCGGCGGAGCCGAGCCGGGCGTTGGCGAGGGCCTGGCGGATGACCCGCTGCTGAGAGGGGCCGTTGGGGGCGGTGAGCCCGTTGGAGGCGCCGTCCTGGTTGAGGGCGCTGCCCCGGATCACGGCGAGGACCGGGTGGCCGTTGCGTTCGGCGTCGGCCAGCCGCTCCACGACGAGCACGCCGCCGCCCTCGCCCCAGCCGGTGCCGTCCGCGCCGGCCGCGAAGGCCCGGCACCGGCCGTCGACGGACATGCCGCGCTGCCGGGAGAAGACGACGAACACGCCGGGGGTGACCATGACGGTGACGCCACCGGCGATGGCCAGGTCGCACTCGCCGCGGCGCAGGGCGTTCACGGCGAGGTGCAGGGCCACCAGCGAGGAGGAGCAGGCGGTGTCCACGGTGACGGCCGGGCCGTTGAGGCCGAGGGTGAACGAGATCCGGCCGGACGCCACGCTTGTGGTGTTGCCGGTGCCGATGTACATGTCGACGCCCTCGGGCACGTTCGGCAGACCCATGCCGTAGTTCGAGGTGCTCAGCCCGACGAAGACACCGGTGGAGCTGCCGCGCAGCGACAGCGGGTCGATGCCGGCCCGCTCGACTGCCTCCCAGGACGTCTCCAGCAGCAGCCGCTGCTGTGGGTCCATGGCGAGGGCCTCACGCGGCGAGATCCCGAACAGGGACGGGTCGAAGTCACCGGCGCCGTCGAGGAACCCGCCGATGCGGGTGTAGCTCTTGCCCGGCTTGTTCGGGTCGGGGTCGTAGAGCGCCTCCAGGTCCCAGCCCCGGTCGTCCGGGAACTCGGTGAGCGCGTCCCGGCCGTCGGCGACAAGCTCCCACAGGTCCTCCGGCGACCGCACGCCACCCGGGAAGCGGCAGCTCATCGAGACGATGGCCAGCGGCTCCTGGTCGCGGGCCTCGACGGTCTGCAGCTTGCGCTTGGTGTCGTGCAGGTCGGCTGTCACCCGCTTCAGGAAGTACCGCAGCTTGTCGTCGCTCATCGGGTGGCCCCTGCCTCGGTCCGAAGGTTGGTCATCTCAGGAGATTCCAAACTCTTTGCTGATGAAGTCGAAGATCTCGTCGTCGCTGGCCGAGTCGAGGTCTGGCCGGTCCGGTTCGACGGTGGGCCCGGCCGCCAGGTCGGACGCCTTGGCGAGCAGGTCCTGCATCCGGGCGGTGAACCGGGCGCGGGCCGCCGGGTCGAGCGGGATGGCGGTGAGCAGGCTCTCCACCGTGTCGATGCCCTGGAAGAGCGGCTGGGTGGAGGGCGCCGCGTCGGCGGCGATCTCGCTCGTCAGCTTCTCGGCGAGCGCCGTCGGCGTCGGGTAGTCGAACACGAGCGTCGCCGGCAGCCGCAGGCCGGACAGGCTGTTGAGCCGGTTGCGCAGATCGACGGCGGTGAGCGAGTCGAAGCCCAGGTCGGTGAAGAGCCGGTTCGGGTCGACCGCGTCCGAGCCGGCGTGGCCGAGGACGGCGGCGATGTTCGCGCGTACCACGTCGAGCACCACCTTGAGCCGCTCCGGGGCGGCCAGTCCGGCGAGCCGCCGACCGAGTTGCACCCCGCCGGAGCGGGCACCGGTGGCGTCCATGGAGCGTCGCAGCGGCACCCGGACCAGGGCCCGGAGCATGGGCGCGAGGGTGCCGGTCTCCGCCTGCCCGCGCAGCGTCCCGACGTCCAGGCGCATCGGCAGGACGGTTGCCGCGTCGAGCCGCCACGCGGCGTCGAAGAGATCCAGCGCCTGCTCGGTGGCCAGGCCGGTGGCGCCCTGCTCGGCCATCCGCCGCACGTCGTCGCCGCCGAGGTGGCCCGTCATGCCGCTGGCCTGCGCCCACAGGCCCCAGGCGAGCGAGATGCCGGCGAGCCCGCGTGCCCGGCGGTGCGCCGCGAGGGCGTCGAGGAAGGCGTTCGACGCCGCGTAGTTGGACTGGCCGGCGCTGCCCAGCGTGGCCGCCGCCGACGAGAACAGGACGAAGGCCGCAAGGTTCGCGTCGGCCGTGAGGCGGTGCAGGTGCCAGGCGGCGTCGATCTTCGGCACGGCGACCGCGTCCACCCGTTCGGGGGTCATCGACTCCAGCACGCCGTCGTCGAGGACGCCGGCGGCGTGCACCACGGCGGTGAGCGGGTGCGCTGCAGGCACCCCGGCCAGCAGCGCCGACAGGGCCTCGGGGTCGGCGGCGTCGCAGGCCGCGACGGTCACCTCCGTACCGGTGCCGGCGAGTTCGTCGACCAGGTCGCCGATCCCCTCGGCCGCCGCGCCGCGCCGCCCGGCCAGCAGCAGGTGCCGTACGCCGTGGCTGGTGGCGAGGTGGCGGGCCAGGATGCGGCCCAGCACGCCCGTGCCGCCGGTGATCAGCACGGTGCCGGCCGGGTCGATCCCGCCGGGCAGCGGCTCGACACCGGCCGGAACCCGGCCGAGCCGTGGGGTGCGGACCTGCCCGTCGCGCACGGCGAGCTGCGGCTCGCCGGAGGCGATGGCGGCGGCCAGCGCGGCGGCGCTGTCCGGGGCGTCGTCGAGGTCGACGAGCTGGCACCGGCCCGGGTGTTCGAGCTGGGCGGCACGCAGCAGGCCCCAGACCGGGGCCTGGCACAGGTTCACCTGCTCCTGCTCCCCCGCCGCGACCGCGTCCCGGGTGACGAGCACCAGCCGCGAGTCGGCGAACCGGTCGTCGGCGAGCCAGGTCCGCAACGCGGCGAGCGTACGGTGCGTGGCGGCGCGCGCCTGCGCGGCGAGCTCCGGGTCCGACGGGTTCCCGGCGTCGCCGACCGGGACGATCACCAGCTCGGGCGCCGGCTCACCCCCGGCGAGCAGGTCGCCGAGGGTGTCGAGCCCGACGTCGGTACGCACCCGGGCACCGGCCGCCTCGCAGGCCGCGCTGAGCACCAGGTCGTCGCCGAGCGCCACCCAGCGGATGGCCGCCGGCACGGGGCCGGTGGGCACCGGCAGCACGGGCCAGTCCACCTGGAACAGCGACTCGTGCCGGCCGGAGCGGGCCGCGCCGAGGGAGTCCCCGGAGACACGGCGCATGATCAGCGAGTCGACGTGCAGCACCGGGGCGCCGGTGGCGTCGGCCACCTGGAAGGAGACGCCGACCTCGCCGGCCGCGGCGACGCGCACGCGCAGGGCGGTGGCCCCGGCGGCGAGCAGGGAGACCCCGGTCCAGGCGAACGGCAGGCGGGGCACGCCGGCGTCGGCGCCGTCGCCCATCCGGCCGAGGAAGCCGCCGATCGACATGGCCTGCAGCGCGCCGTCGAGCAGCGCCGGGTGCACGCCGAAGCGGCCGGCCTCGGCGTGGTGGCCGGCGGGCAGCTCGACCTCGGCGAAGACCTCGTCGTCGCGGATCCACGCGGCACGCAGACCCCGGAACGCCGGCCCGTATCCGAAGACGGTCGCCTCGATGCCGGAGTAGAAGTCGTCGGACTCGACGCGCGTCGCGCCGGGCGGCGGCCACACCCCCAGGTCGAAGGCGGGCGCGGCGTCGGCCGGCTGCGGGCCGAGCAGGCCGGTGGCGTGGCAGGTCCAGGCGACGTCGGCGAGGATCTCGTCGGAGCCGTCCCGGTAGGGCCGGGAGTGGAGCTGGACGGTGCGCCGCCCGTCGTCGTCGCGGTCGCCGACCGTCAGCTGCACCTGGAGCGCGCCGAGTTCGGGCAGGACGAGCGGGGCGAGCAGCGTCAGCTCCTCCACCGTCGGGCAGCCGGCCTGCGCACCGGCGTATGTGGCGAGTTCCACGAAGGCGGTGCCGGGCAGCAGGATGTTGTCCATCACCCGGTGCTCGCCGAGCCACGGGTGGGTACGCACCGACAGCCGCCCGGTGAAGACCATCCGCTCGCTGTCGGGGAACGTCAGCGTGGCGCTGAGCAGCGGGTGCCCGGCGTCCTGGAGACCGGCGGAGCTGACGTCCTGCGCCCGGTGCGCCGGCGGCTCGACCCAGTACCGCTGGTGGTCGAAGGCGTACGTGGGCAGGGCGACAGGGTCGGTCCCGGCCAGGACGGCCGTCAGGTCGACGGGCAGGCCGATCGCGTGGGCGGTAGCCAGGTTGGTCAGCAGCCGCGTCGGATCGTCGTCACCGCGGCGCAGGCTGCCCAGCGTGTGCCCGGTGACGCCGGCGTCGTCCAGGATCGCCGTCACCGGCATCGTCAGCACCGGGTGGGGGCTGATCTCGACGAACGTGGTGTGCCCGGCGGCGACAGCGACGCGCACGGCGGCGTCGAACTGCACGGTCTGCCGCAGGTTGTCGTACCAGTAGCCGGCGTTCATCGAGGACGGATCGACCCAGTCCCCCGTCAACGTCGAGACGAGCCGAGTGTGCCCCGGCTGCGGGCTCACGTCGGCCAGGTCCGCGCGCAACCGCTCCGCGACGTCCTGCACCGCCGCCGAGTGCGACGCGTAGTCCACCGGGATCAACCGCGCCCGCACTCCGTCGGCCTGACACGCCTCCACCAGGTCGGCAACCGGCTGCGGCGGACCCGACACCACCACCGTCGACGGGCCGTTCACCGCCGCGACGCCCACCCCGGGGAAGCCCGGCAGCCGCTCCGTCACCGCGTCCGCGCGGAGGTCGACCGACGCCATCGTCCCGGTGCCGCGCAGCGCGGTCAGGGCCCGGGAGCGCAACGCCACCGCCTTCGCCGCGTCCTCCAGGGAGAGGATCCCGGCCACGCACGCCGCGCCGATCTCGCCCTGCGAGTGGCCGATCACCGCCGCCGGAACCACACCCGCGTGCTGCCACACGGCGGCGAGGGCGACGCCGACGGCCCACAGCACCGGCTGCACGACCTCGACCCGCGCCAGCCACGACTCGTCGTCACCGGTGAGCACCGACACGAGGTCCACGTCCAGATACGGCGCCAACGCCCGCTGGCACTCCGCCAACCGCGCGTCGAAGACCGGCGTACGACCCACCAGACCGGCCGCCATCCGCGCCGACTGCGCACCCTGACCCGGGAACACGAACACCGGGCCCGCACCGTGCGACGACGACGTCGCCGCGACCACGTTGCCGGCCGGCGACCCCGACGCCAGAGCGTCCAGCCCCGCCAGCAACTCCTCCGTGCTCGACCCGACCACTGCCGCCCGGTGGTCGAACGTCGACCGGGTCGTCGTCAGGGACCAGCCCACCGCCGCCGCATCGACCTCGCCGTGCTCGCGTACGTGCCGGGCCAGCCGGGCCGCCTGGCCGGTCAGGGCTTCCCTCGACCGCCCCGACAGCGGCCATGCCACGACGCCGGAATCCACGAGGCCGGGCCGGGTGTCCACGCGTGCGGCGTCGACCGGCTCGTCACCCTGCTCGATGATCACGTGGGCGTTCGTGCCGGAGATGCCGAACGACGACACCGCCGCCCGGCGCGGCCGGTCCACCACCGGCCACGGCCGCGACTCCGTGGCCAGCTCGACGGCGCCGGAGGTCCAGTCGATGTGCGGGGACGGCTCGTCCACGTGCAGCGTCGCCGGGACGAGGCCGTGCCGGATGGCCTGCACCATCTTGATCACACCGGCCACCCCGGCGGCGGCCTGGGCGTGGCCGATGTTCGACTTGATCGAGCCGAGCAGCAGCGGCCGGTCGGCGGGCCGCTCCCGCCCGTACGTGGCCAGCAGGGCCTGCGCCTCGATCGGGTCACCGAGCGTGGTGCCGGTGCCGTGCGCCTCGACCACGTCCACGTCGGCCGTGGTAAGGCGGGCCGACGCCAGCGCCTGGCGGATCACCCGCTGCTGCGACGGACCGTTCGGGGCGGTCAGCCCGTTGGAGGCGCCGTCCTGGTTGATCGCCGAGCCGCGCACCACCGCGTACACGGTGCGGCCCTGTCGGCGCGCGTCGGAGAGCCGCTGCACGAGCAGCATGCCCACGCCCTCGGACCAGCCGGTGCCGTCGGCCGACGCGGCGAACGACTTGCACCGGCCGTCGGCGGCCAGGCCGCGCTGCCGGGAGAACTCGACGAAGGCGGTCGGGGTGGCCATCACCATCACGCCACCGGCGAGGGCCATGTCGCACTCGCCGCGCCGCAGCGCCTGACCGGCCCAGTGCAGGGCCACCAGCGACGAGGAGCAGGCCGTGTCCAGCGACACCGCCGGCCCCTCCAGCCCGAACGTGTACGCCACCCGGCCGGAGATGACGCTGCTGGTCATCCCGGTCAGCATGTAGCCCTCGGCGGCCTCCGGCGAGTACGCGAGCAGCGAGCCGTAGTCCTGGCCGCTGGTGCCGACGAAGACGCCGGTGCTGCTGCCCCGTACGTCGGCCGGGTCGATGCCGGCGGACTCGAAGGACTCCCAGGTGGTTTCCAGCAGCAGCCGCTGCTGCGGGTCCATGGCCAGGGCCTCGCGGGGCGAGATGCCGAAGAAGCCGGGGTCGAACCGGTCCACGCCGCTGAGGAAGCCGCCGCCGCGGGCGTAGAAGGTGCCGGGGGCGTCGGGGTCGGGGCTGTAGAGGCTGTCGAGGTCCCAGCCACGGTCGGTCGGCAGGTCGCTGATCGCGTCGACGCCGTCGACCACCAGCCGCCACAGGTCGTCGGGCGACCACACGCCGCCGGGCAGCCGGCAGGCCATGCCGATGATCGCGAGGGGCTCGTCGTCGCCGACCGGCACGGTGGTCGTCGCGTGTCGCACGGGGACCGGGGTGCCGGCGATCTCCGTACCCAGGAAGCCCGCCAGGTCGTGCGGGGTCGGATAGTCGAAGACGAGGGTGGCCGGCAGCCGCATCCCGAAGGCGTTGTTGAGCCGGTTGCGCATCTCGACGGCGGTCAGCGAGTCGAAGCCGAACTCGCTGAACGCCCGGCGCGGCTCGATGGCCGCCGGGTCGGGGTAGCCGAGCACGGCGGCGGCCTGCCCGCGGACGATCTCGACCAGCGCGGCGGCCCGCTCGGCGTCGCCCAGCCCGGCGAGCTGCTGCACCAGTGACGCGCCGGTGGTGGCCGCGGCGGCGCGCGCGGGCGTGCGGATCAGCGCCCGGTACAGCGGCGGGATGCTCCCGCCGGCGAACTGCACCTTCATCGCGGCGAGGTCCAGCCGGGCCGGGACGAGCGCGGCGTCGGTGGTGCGGCAGGCCACGTCGAAGAGCGCGAGCCCCTCCTCGGCCTCCATGGCGGCGACCCCGGAGCGGGAGATCCGGTTGAGGTGGACGTCGTCCAGCTCGGTGGTCATGCCGCTGCGGTCGGCCCAGAGGCCCCAGGCGAGGGTGAGCGCGGCGAGGCCGCGCGCCTTGCGGTGGTGGGCCAGCCCGTCGAGGAACGCGTTGGCGGCGGCGTAGTTGCCCTGGCCCGGGCCGCCTGCGGTGGCGGCCAGCGAGGAGTACGAGACGAACGCCTTCAGGCCGAGGTCGGCGGTCAGCTCGTGCAGGTGCCACGCGGCGTCGACCTTGGGCCGCAGCACGCCGTCCATCCGCTCGGGGGTGAGCGAGGAGATGACGCCGTCGTCGCGGACGCCGGCGGCGTGGACGACAGCGGTGAGGGGGTGCTCCGCCGGGATGCCGGCCAGCAGCTCGGCCACGGCGGCGCGGTCGGCGACGTCGCAGGCGGCGACGGTGACGCTCACGCCGAGCGCCTCCAGCTCGGCGCAGAGCTCCGCGACGCCCCCGGCGGCGCGGCCGCGCCGGCTGGTGAGGATGAGGTGCCGGACGCCGTACGTGCTGACCAGGTGCCGGCTCATCAGCTGGCCGAGGGTGCCGGTGGCGCCGGTGATCAGGACGGTGCCGTCGGAGTCGAACGGGGCGGCCGGCGGCTCGGCCGGGGCGGGAACCCGGGTGAGCCGGGCGCCGGCGGCGACACCCGCGCGGATCACGACCTGCGGTTCGTCGGTCGCGACGGCCGGGACGAGCACGGCGGCACAGCCGGCCACGTCGTCGACGTCGACAAGCACGAACCGGTCGGGGTTCTCCGACTGGGCGGAACGGAGCAGGCCGATCACGGCGGCGCCGGCCAGGTCGGTCAGGTCGGCGTCCCGGTCGGTGGCGACCGCGCCCGAGGTCAGCACCACCAGCCGGGACACCGCGTAGCGCTCCTCGGCGAGGAACTGCTGGAGCACGGCAAGCACCCGGTGGGTCGCCTCGGCGACGGCGCGCGGCACGTCCGCCGACGCGGGCGGGTCGAGCAACGGCAGGACCAGCACGCCGGGCGCGTCCGTCCCGTCGTCCATCGCCGTGGCCAGGGCCGTCAGGTCGGGGTACGCCGCCACGGCCGTGCCGGTGGCCGCGACCGCGTCGGTGAGCGCCGCGGCGTCGCCGATGACCGCCCAGTCGACAGTGGACGGGCCGGCGGGCAGCGCGAGCGGCGCCCAATCGACCTGGAAGAGCGACTCGGTGCCGCCGCCGGAGGCGGTGCGGAGCTGGTCGGCGGAGACCGGCCGCAGGACCAGGGAGCCGACGGAGATGACGGGCGCACCGGTGACGTCGGTGAGCAGCAGCGAGATGCTGTCGGGGCCGGTGTGCGAGACCCGGACGCGGGCCGCCGCGGCCCCGGCGCCGTGCAGGGCGACGTCGTTCCAGGAGAACGGCAGCCGGCCGTACCCCGGGGGCATGCCCGCCCCTGAAGGCTCTCCGGCCGGCGTGGTCAGGCCGAGGGTGTGCAGCGCCGCGTCGAGCAGGGCCGGGTGCAGGCCGTATCCGCCGGCCTCGGCGGCGGGGGCCTCGGGCAGCGCCAGCTCGGCGAAGAGGTCGTCGCCGCGCCGCCACGCGGAGCGCAGGGCGATGAAGGACGGACCGTAGTCGTAGCCCTGGGCGGAGAGGTTCAGGTAGAGGTCGTCGGTGCCGACCTCGGTGGCGCCCGGCGGCGGCCAGGTGGTCAGGTCGGACCAGCCGGCGGGGCCGCTCGGGGCGGCGGGGCCGCTGGCCAGCACGCCGCTGGCGTTGCGGGTCCAGGTCCGCTCGCCCGCGCCCTCGGCCGGCTCGCCGTCCTGGGCGGAGTGCAGCGACACGGACCGGCAGCCGGTCTCGTCGGCCGGGCCGATCCAGAGCTGGATGTCGACGCCCCCGGTCTCCGGCAGGATCAGCGGCGACTCCAGGGTGAGTTCGCGGACGTGGTCCGCGCCGACGTGCGCGCCGGCCTGGAGGGCGAGTTCGACGAAGCCCGTGCCGGGCAGCAGCACGGTGTCGAAGACGACGTGGTCACAGATCCACGGGTGGGTACGCCGGGCCAGCCGGCCGGTGAACAGGAATCCCTCGGCGTGCGCGACGCCGACGGCGGCCCCGAGCAGGGGGTGTTGCGCGGGGCGCAGGCCGACGGCGGTGACGTCGCCGGTCCACCCGGCGCCCGCCTCGGGCCAGTAGCGCTGGTGCTGGAAGGCGTACGTGGGCAGGTCCACGCGCCGCGCGCCGGTGTCGGCGAACCACTGCCGCCAGTCGACCGCCACCCCGTGCACGTGCAACTCGGCCAGCCCGGCCAGCAGCCCGTGCACCTCGGGCCGGTCCGCGCGCTGCGCCGGCACGGCGAGCACGGCGTCGTCGGCGGGCAGGATGTCGGCCGCCATCGCGGTCAGCACGCTACGCGGGCCGACCTCCAGGAACGTATCCACACCCGCCGCCCGCAGCGCCGTCACCCCATCGGCGAACCGCACCGCCTCGCGCACGTGCCGCACCCAGTACTCCGGCGTGCGGATCTCATCGCCGGCCAGGGCACCGGTCACGTTCGACACGACCGGCAGCACCGGCGCGGCGAACTCCAACCCGTCGAGAACGGCCCGGAAATCAGCGAGCATCGGCTCCATCAACGGACTGTGGAACGCGTGGCTGACCGCGAGCCGACGCGTCCGCACACCCCGGTCCTTCCAGACCCGCTCCACCTCGTCGAGGGCCTCAACGGCACCGGAGACCACAACAGCCTGCGGACCGTTGACCGCCGCGACCCCCACACCGGCCAACCCGTCCAGCGCCGCCGCCACATCGGCCTCGGCCGCCGCGACCGCCAGCATCCCGCCACCCGTCGGCAGCGCCTGCATCAACCGGCCCCGCGCCGCCACCAACGCACAGGCGTGCTCCAGCGACAGCACCCCCGCCACGTACGCAGCCGTGACCTCACCGATCGAGTGGCCGCCGACCAGGTCGGGGGCGACGCCGAAGGACTCGACGAGACGGAACAGCGCCACCTCGACGGCGAACAACCCCGCCTGCGTGAACACCGTCTGATCCAGCAGCTCCGCCTCAGCCGAACCCGGCTCGGCGAAGAGCACCTCGCGCAGCGGGCGCGGCAGGGCCCTGTCCAGGTGCCCGCACGCCTCGTCGAACGCGGCGGCGAACACCGGGAACTCGGCGTACAACTCCCGGCCCATGCCGGCGCGCTGCGCACCCTGGCCGGAGAACAGCACCGCCAACGGACCCCGGCCGCCGGCCTGGCCCACGACAACCGCACCCGACGGCTGCCCGGCGGCCAGGGCACGCAACCCGGCCAGCAGGTCGTCGCGGCCGGTCGCGGAGACCACGGCCCGGTGCTCCAGGGTGGAGCGTGAGGTGACCGACGAGAAGGCCACGTCCAGGGGCCGCAGGGTCTCGTCGGCGGCGATCCGGGCCGCCCAGCGGCCCGCCTGCGCGGCGAGGCCGGCCGCGTCCCGGGCCGACACCGGCACCGGCACGACCGGCCGCTCGACCGGCAACGCGGCGGCGGCCGACGGGGACTGCTGGGGCTCCGGAGCCTGCTCCAGGATGGTGTGGGCGTTCGTGCCGGACACCCCGAACGAGGAGACGGCCGAGCGGCGCGGCCGGCTCACCGCCGGCCACGGCGTCGCCTCGGTCACCAGCGACACCTCGCCGGCCGACCAGTCGACCTCGGGCGTCGGCTCGTCCACGTGCAGGGTGGGCGGTACGACGCCGTGCCGCATCGCCATCACCATCTTGATCACACCGGCGACACCGGCGGCGGCCTGGGCGTGACCGATGTTCGACTTGACCGACCCGAGCAGCAGCGGCGCCGAGTCCCCCCGGTCCTGCCCGTACGTGGCGAGCAGCGCCTGCGCCTCGATCGGGTCGCCGAGCCGGGTGCCGGTGCCGTGCGCCTCCACCACGTCCACGCCGCCGGTGGCGAGGCCGGCGTTGGCCAGCGCCTGCTGGATCACCCGCTGCTGCGACGGCCCGTTCGGGGCGCTCAGGCCGTTGGAGGCGCCGTCCTGGTTGACGGCGCTGCCCCGCACCACGGCGAGGACGGGGTGGCCGTTGCGCTGCGCGTCCGACAGCCGCTCCAGCACCAGGACGCCGACGCCCTCGGACCAGCCGGTCCCGTCGGCGGCGGCGGCGAACGCCTTGCAGCGGCCGTCGGCGGCGAGGCCGCGCTGCCGGGAGAACTCGACGAAGGCGGCCGGGGTGCACATGGCGGTGACCCCGGCGACGATCGCCAGGGTGCACTCCCGCTGCCGCAGCGCCTGCCCCGCCAGGTGCAGGGCGACCAGCGAGGACGAGCAGGCCGTGTCGATGGTGACCGCCGGGCCCTCCAGCCCGAAGGTGTAGGCGATCCGGCCGGAGACCACGCTGCCGGCGTTGCCGGTCATCAGGTGCCCCTCCAGGCCCTGCGCGGCGCCCATCAGCACGGTGCCGTAGTCCTGGCCGGTGCTGCCGGCGAAGACGCCGGTGCGGCTGCCGCGCAGCGAGTGCGGGTCGATGCCGGCCCGCTCCAGGGCCTCCCACGATGTCTCCAGCAGCCAGCGCTGCTGCGGGTCCATCGCCAGCGCCTCGCGGGGGGAGATCGCGAAGAAGCCCGGGTCGAAGTCGGCCAGGTCGTGGACGAAGCCGCCCTGCCGCGTGTACGACGTGCCGCTCTGTTCAGGGTCGCTGTCGTAGAGCGACCCGAGGTCCCAGCCGCGGTCCTCGGGGAAGTCGGTGACCACGTCCCGGCCGGACGCGACCACCTCCCACAGGTCCTCGGGAGAGCGCACCCCGCCGGGGAAGCGGCAGCTCATGGAGACGATGGCGACCGGTTCCTGTTCACCGGCCTCCACCTCGCGCAGGCGCTGGCGCACCTGGTGCAGGTCAGCGGTGACCCGCTTGAGGTAGTCGAGAAGCTTCGCCTCGTCAGCCATGGACCGCGCACTCCTTGTGTTGACCCGTCGTCGCAGCAGCGATCACGTCAGGACATCCCCAGCTCGCGGTCGATGAAGTCGAAGACCTCGTCCGGCGTCGCGTCCTGGAGCTTCTCGGCGACGGTGTCGCCGTCCGCCGGGGCGTCGGCCTCGTTGAGGGAGGCCAGCAGCGCCCGCAGCCGTTCGGTGATCCGAATTCGGGCGCTGCGGTCCGGCGCCGAGCCGGAGAGTGCCGCTTCCAACCTGTCCAGCTCACCGAAGACCGGTGCGACCCCGGCCACGCCGCCGTCGACGATCGCGGCCCGCACGTATTCGGCCAGCCCGGCGGCGGTCGGGTAGTCGAAGACCACGGTGGCGGGCAGCCGCACGCCGGTCGCCGCGGCGAGCCGGTTACGCAGCTCCACGGCGGTCAGCGAGTCGAAGCCGAGTTCGCGGAACGCCCGGTCCGGCTCGACGGCGTCCATCGAGGCGTGCCCGAGCACCGCGGCGGCCTGCCCGCGTACCAGCTCCAGCAGGGTCTTGCGTCGTTCGGCGTCGGTCTGCCCGGCGAGCAGGGCGGCGAGGGACTCCGCGGAGACGCCGGTGTCCTCGGCCCGCTCGGCGACGGCCCGCCGTGCCTCGGCCACACCCGCGATGAGCGGGCTGGGCCGCACGGCCACGAAGCCGGGCACGTAGCGGGCCCAGTCGATCTCGGTCACCATCGTCGTCGGCTCGCCCCGCGCGACGCACTGGGCGAGCGCCGTGAGCGCGAGCGCGGTGTCGAGGCGGGCCACGCCGGTACGCCGGCGGCGCTCCTCGACGGCCTGGTCGGTGGCGGCCATCCCGCCGGCCGCCCAGGGGCCCCAGGCGACCGAGGTGGCCGGCAGGCCCTGGCGGTGCCGCTGCTCGGCGAGCGCGTCGAGGTAGGCGTTGGCGGCGGCGTAGCTGCCCTGACCGGCGGCGCCGAGCTGGCCGGCCATCGCGGAGAACAGCACGAACGCGCGCAGTTCCCGCCCGAGGGTGAGCTCGTGCAGGTGCAGGGCGCCGAGCACCTTGGGTCGCAGGACGGTGGCGAGCCGGTCGGGGGTGAGCCCGTCGAGCACCCCGTCCTCCAGCACGCCGGCGGCGTGCACGACGGTGGTCAGCGGCGCGTCGGCGGGCACCTCGTCGAGCAGCTTGGCCAGCGCGGCCCGGTCGGCCACGTCGCAGGCCGCGACGGTCACCCGGGTGCCCGCCCCGGTCAGCTCACGGACGAGTGCCGTGGCGCCGGGGGCGTCCGCGCCGCGGCGGCTGACGAGCATCAGGTGCTCGGCGCCCCGGGCGGCCAGCCAGCGGGCCACCTCCGCGCCGAGCGCGCCGGTGCCGCCGGTGACCAGCGTCGTGCCCGGGTAGCCGGCCTCGTCGGTGGGCGCCTCGCCGCCCGGTGCCCGCACCAGCCGGCGTACCAGGATGGTGGCGCCGTCGACCGCGAGCTGGTCCTCGCCGTCGAGGCCGGCGAGGGCGGCGCAGAGCAGGTCCCAGCCGTGGTCGTCCAGGGTGGCCGGTACGTCGACCAGGCCGCCCCACCGCTCGGGGTGTTCGAGGGCAACGACCCGGCCGAGGCCCCAGAGCAGCGACTGCTCCGGGCGGCCGGCGGTGCCGCCCCGGGTGGTGCCGGCGGCGCCCCGGGTGACGCACCACAGCGGCGCGGCGACGTCGAGGTCCCCGAGCGCCTGGATCAGCGCCAGCGACCGGGCGAGGAACGGCGGCACCGGCTGGGTGTCGTCGACCGCGCCGTCGGCGAGGGCGAGCAGGGACAGCACCCCGTCGACCGGGGCCGTTCCGCCGTCGGAGGTACGGGTGACACCGCTCAGGTGCGCGGTGAGGGCGGCCCGGTCGGTCAGGTTCTCCGGCAGCGACACCAGCCGGACGTCGGCGCCCCGGCGGGACAGTTCGGCGACGGCGGCCTCGCCCTCCTCCCGGTGCCGCGCGTCGGCGATCACCCACCAGGCGCCGGGGAGGAAGCTGACGGGCGTGCCGGTGTACGGCTGCCAGACGCTGCGGTAGCGCAGGTCGTCCAGGGCGGACCGGCTGCGCTGCCGGCGTCGCCAGGAGGCGAGCACGGGCAGGGCCCCGCCCAGCCGTTCCAGGGATTCCGTCGCGTCCTGCTCGGTGAGTTCCGCGAGCGCGGCCAGGTCCTCGCGTTCGACGGCCGCCCAGAACGCGGCGTCGACGCCGCTCGGGGTCTCCTCGGCGCCGTCCTGCCCGGTCACGGCGGTGGGCCAGAAGCGGCTGCGGTCGAAGGCGTAGGTGGGCAGTGCCACCACGTCGGTCTCGGCGAGGACGGCCGTCAGGTCGACGGGCAGGCCGATCGCGTGGGCGGTAGCCAGGTTGGTCAGCAGCCGCGTCGCGTCGTCGTCACCGCGCCGCAGGCTGCCCAGCGTGTGCCCGGTCACGCCGGCGTCGTCCAGGATCGCCGTGACCGGCATCGTCAGCACCGGATGCGGTGAGATCTCGACGAACGTCGTGTGACCCGCCTCGACGGCCACCCGGACGGCGGCCTCGAACTGGACGGTCTGCCGCAGGTTGTCGTACCAGTAGTCCGCCGACATCGAGGACGGGTCCACCCACTCCCCGGTGAGGGTGGAGACGAGCCGGACGTTGCCCTGTCGCGGCGTCACGTCGGCCAGGTCGGCGCGCAACCGCTCCGCCACCTCCTGCACCGCCACGGAGTGCGACGCGTAGTCCACCGGGATCAACCGCGCCCGCACCCCGTCGGCCTGACACGCCTCCACCAGGTCGGCGACCGGCTGCGGCGGACCCGACACCACCACCGTCGACGGACCGTTCACCGCCGCCACCCCGACACCCGGGAACGCCGACAGCCGCTCAGCCACCGCCTCCGCCGACAGGTCCACCGACGCCATCGTCC